>NZ_JBIRPV010000005.1:0-899499 GCF_044332865.1 Streptomyces sp. NPDC021225
GGTTACATTCCGAACCCGGAAGCTAAGCCTTTCAGCGCCGATGGTACTGCAGGGGGGACCCTGTGGGAGAGTAGGACGCCGCCGAACAATTTTTACAGAGAGAGCTCTGTCAGGAACTTTGTTTCCCGACAGAGCTCTCTTTTTGTTGCGCTGCGGGCCACTCGGTGTTCATGTTGCCTGGGCACGATGCCAGTCATGGGGACTCCTGCGGACGAGCTGTTGCAAGAGCTCACCAGGTCGGGCGTACGACCGGGTGACGAGGTGGTGGTGCCGTCGTACGGCACCGCCGAGGCCGCGGAAGCGGTGCTGCTGGCCGGGGCCCGGCCGGTGTTCGTGGACATCGAGGCCAATACCTTCTGCATAGACCCGGCCGCGGTCGCGGAGGCGCTCACGCCCCAGACCGTCGCCGTCATCGCGGTGCACACCTTCGGCCACCCCGCCGACATGGTTCGCCTCGGAGAACTCGGCAGGCGGCACGGTCTGGCCGTCATCGAGTACGGGGCGCGGCCCGAGCCGGCCTCGGAGATACTGCGACGGCAGGCGAACGCGGCTTATCTGGACGGGAAATTGCGCGGCGTGGTCATTCCGCGGGTGGCTCCGGGGGCCCAGCACACCTATCAGCAGTACGTGGTGCGTGTGCCGGGCAATGGCAGGCCGGACCGTGACGCCTTCGCCCGTACGCTGCGTTCCCGCGGTGTGGTGTGCCATGTCCCCGTACAGACGCCGGCTCATCGCACCGCGCGGTTCCGGCGGGACTTGTGGCTCGCGGAGACCGAGCGGGCCGCCGATGAATGTCTGGCGCTGCCCGTCGACGCGACAATGTCCCGGCGGGAGTTGCAGCGTGTGGTCTCCGCCTGCAATGCGCTCGGCGGGGTTCTCCAGGTGGCGGCTTAACCGTGGCCGTTGGGGCGGCGGTACGGAGCACCCTGATCTTCGGGGTATGATTTATTCCGTCGACGCGCCCCAATAGCTCAGTCGGCAGAGCGTCTCCATGGTAAGGAGAAGGTCTACGGTTCGATTCCGTATTGGGGCTCTCCATTTCACGGCACAAGGCCCTCGCCGATCGGCGGGGGCCTTAGTCATGTCTCGGATGATTTCTGAGGGTTGCTCAGGAGTCCTGCGGCTCGGGGACGCGCATGGCGAGGATCGCCATGTCGTCGGACGGCGGCTGGGCCGCGAAGCGCTCGACGGCGCGCAGCACTCGGGAGGCCACCGCGCCCGCCGTAAGACCCGTGCAGGTTGTCAGTACGTCGATGAGGCCGTCGTCGCCGAGCATCCGGCCGCCCTCGCGGCGCTCGGTCACGCCGTCGGTGACGCACAGCAGGACATCGCCCGGCGCGAGGGTGACGGTCTGCTCGTACAGTTCGAGGTCGTCCATCACGCCGAGCAGCGGCTGGGGCTCGGCCGCGGCCTCCACGGTGCCGTCCTGGCGGAGCCGCAGCGGCAGCGGATGGCCCGCGCAGACGACCTTCAGCAGGGCGCTGCCGTCCTCCTGGGGCCACAGCTCCCCGTAAAGGAGCGTCAGAAAGCGGCTGCGGGCGCCCTCGTCGAGGATGGCGGCGTTGAGGCGCTCCAGCACCGCCGGGCCGCCGAAGCCCTCGCGGGCGAGGAGGCGCAGGGCGTGCCGGGCGAGGCCGGTGACCGCGGCGGCCTCCGGGCCGGTGCCGCAGACGTCGCCGATGGCGAAGCCGTACGCGCCGTCGCTGATCGGGAAGAGGTCGTAGAAGTCTCCGCCGACCTCGTTGCCCTCGCCCGCCGCGCGGTAGATGACCTCGACCTCCACGCCGGAGACATCGGGCAGTTCGGGCGGCAGCAGGCTGCGCTGGAGGGACTGGCTGATGGCGGTGCGCTCGGAGTACAGCCGGGCGTTGTCGAGAGCGAGGGCCGCCCTGCGGGAGAGGTCTTCGGCGAGCTCCAGGTTCTCCTGGCGGAAGTGGCCGTCGGTGGACTTGCCGAGGGTGAGCATGCCGATGACGCGGTTGCGGGCGACCAGCGGCAGCACCACGGTCTCGCCGCCGACCGCCGAGGCGGTGGCGAGCGAGGCGCTGGGGCCCGAGGACGGGCGGGCGGCGTCGCCGAGGCTGAGGCCGCGCAGTGAGGTCCGCAGCGCCGCGGCGTGGGCGGCCTGGGAGGGGGCGGTCCACAGGCGGGCGCCGCCGGTGCGGACCTGCTCGGGCGGGTCGATCTTCGTCAGCAGGGCCTTGAGGCCGTCGATGCGCTCTTCGTCCTCGTGCAGGACGTAGGAGAGTTCGGGGTCGGAGGCGGGGTCGGCCACGGTGTAGACGGCGCACCAGTTGGCCAGCGTGGGCACGGTCATCTGGGCCATGAGGGCGAGCGTCTGGTCGCGGTCGAGGGTTCCGGCGAGCAGATCGGAGGCCTCGACGAGGAAGGAGAGGGAGTTGCGGCGCAGCCGCTCCAGCTCGGTGAGGCGGGCGCGTTCGACAGCGAGCGCGATGCGGTCGGCGGCGAACTGAAGCCGCAGTGCCTCCTCGTTGCTGTAGCGGGCGGGGGCCTCGGCGGCGACGCCGAGCGAGCCGGTGAGCCGGCCCTCGACCTTCAGCGGGACGGTGACGACCGAGCGCAGGCCGGTGTTGGCGAGGAGCGGGACGGCGCCGGGCACGACGGACAGATCCTCGTGGACGGCGGGCATCCGGGCGGAGCCGTAGCGGCCGGTGCCGGCCTCGACGGGGACGCGGGCGAAGCGCTGGCGTGCCGAGGTGAGCCCGGTGGAGGCGCGGACCTCCAGCTCGGTCTCGTCGTCGGTGGCGAGCAGCAGATAGGCGGCGTCTCCGTCGAGCATGTCGCGGGCGCGCTCGACGGTGCGCTGGAGCAGCCCGTCGAGGTCGTCGGGGGCGGGCGAGCCGAGGGAGACCTCGAAGGCGTCGGCGGCCGTGCCGCGCTCGGCCATGTCGGCGGCGTCGGGCCCGGGGCCGCGCTGCGGGCTCTGGAGCACCGCGCGCTCCCGCTCGCGCACCAGCAGGCAGACGGTGGACGGATCGCCGTCGGCGTCGCGGACGCGGAGGTGGGAGGCGTACACGGGGATGACGCGGCCGTCGGCGCCCCTGATGCCGTACGAGCCCTCCCAGCGGGAGAGCTGAAGGGCCTCGGCGACTCCGGTGCCGGTGCCGGGGGTGTGCGGCCAGGCCGCGAGGTCGGTGAGGGGCTTGCCGACGATCTGTTCCGGGGCGTAGCCGAACAGTTCCTGCGCGTCATCGTTCCAGGCGCTGATGACGCCGGTGCGGTCGATCTGGGTGACCGCGACGCGGATCCGGGTTTCGGTGACGGGCAGGGCGTCGGTGGGCAGGGCGGGGCCGGCCGAGCGGGTGCCGGCCGGGCGGTCCGGGAACTCGAGGTGGAACCAGACCTGCTTGTGGGTGGCCGTGTACTCGACGCCCCAGCGGGAGGCGAGCGCGGCGCACAGGAGCAGGCCGCGGCCGCCCTCGCGGTCGGGGTTGCCGATGGGGGAGCTGGTGGTCTGGAGCGGGAGTTCGCGCTCCGGGTAGCGGTCGGTGACCTCGATGCGGGCGCCGCCGTCGGCGCGGATGCACACGACGTCGGCGGTGGTGCCGGAGTGGACGACCGCGTTGGTGACCAACTCGCTGGTCAGGACGACGGCGTCATCGACGATGTCGGTGAGGCCCCATCCCTGGAGGGTGTCGCGGACAAAGGTACGGGCGGAGGCGACCGAGCGTCCCACCGGCTCGAAGGTGGCGGCTGCCCGCGCGGTGATCACAGGTCTCCTCATGCGTGTTGTCTCGGCGATCTGCTCACCCATGTCGCAGCGCCCCTCCGATGCCTGGCCGGATGCCAGGTTACTTACCTCGACCGCTTCCGCGAACGCCGGTGGGGGTTGATTCCACCCAGAGTGTGCTCTCGGGGGTGTGCGATGGTGCCGAACTGTTATGGCCTGGTTGGGACGGGGTGAAACACTGGGCAAGCTGGAAGAAGAACCCGACGAGGATGGTCGACCCTGCGGGAGGGACACGGTGGAGTCTGGCGCTGCGACGCGAGGCACGAGCACGCGCGCGAAAGGCGGACGGTCCCGGAGCAATGGGACGACTGAAGTGGACACGGCGGCCCTGCACCGCCTGCTGACGGCGATGACGGCCATGCGGGACGGGAACTTCCGCAAGCGTCTGACGGTCTCGGGCGATGGTGTGATGTCCGAGATCGCGGCGGTTTTCAACGAGGTCGCGGACCGAAATCTCCAGCTCACGGGCGAGCTGGCGCGGGTGCGGCGGGTGGTCGGGCGTGAGGGGAAGCTCACGGAGCGGCTGGAGATGGGGGCGTGCGAGGGCTCGTGGGCCGCGGCTATCGATGCCTCCAATGCGCTGGTGGACGATCTCGTGCGCCCCGTCTCCGAGGTCGGCCGGGTGCTGTCGGCGGTCGCCGAGGGCGACTTGGAGCAGCGGATGGATCTGCGCTCGCAGGGGGCGGACGGATCGGCGCATCCGCTGCGCGGGGAGTTCCTCAAGGTGGGCCGTACGGTCAACGGCCTGGTGGATCAGCTGTCCGCGTTCACCGACGAGGTGACGCGGGTGGCCAGCGAGGTGGGCACGGAGGGCAAGCTCGGCGGCCAGGCCCGGGTGCGCGGGATGTCCGGCTCGTGGAAGGACCTCACGGAGTCCGTCAACACGATGGCGTCCCGGCTCACCGCCCAGGTACGTGACATCGCTCTCGTGACCACGGCGGTGGCCAAGGGTGATCTGTCCCGGAAGGTCACGGTTCATGTGGCCGGGGAGATGCTCGAACTGAAGAACACCGTCAACACGATGGTGGATCAGCTCTCGTCCTTCGCCTCGGAGGTGACCCGGGTCGCTCGTGAGGTGGGCACCGAGGGCGAGCTGGGCGGTCAGGCGAAGGTCCCCGGCGTGGCGGGGGTGTGGAAGGACCTGACGGACTCGGTCAACCTGATGGCCGGGAACCTCACCGCCCAGGTGCGCGGGATCGCCCAGGTCACCACGGCGGTCGCCAATGGCGATCTGTCGCAGAAGGTGACGGTGAGCGCGCGCGGCGAGGTCGCCCAGCTCGCCGAGACGATCAACACCATGACCGAGACGCTGCGCACCTTCGCGGACGAGGTGACGCGGGTGGCCAGCGAGGTCGGGGCCGAGGGCCTGCTGGGCGGTCAGGCGCAGGTGCCGGGTGCGGCGGGCACGTGGAAGGATCTCACCGATTCGGTGAACACCGCGTTCCGTAACCTCACCGCGCAGGTGCGGGACATCGCGCAGGTGACGACGGCGGTGGCGAACGGCGATCTGTCGCAGAAGGTCACGGTCGATGTGGCCGGCGAGATGCTGGAGCTGAAGAACACCGTCAACACGATGGTGGACCAGCTCCAGTCCTTCGGCGTCGAGGTGACGCGGGTGGCGCGGGAGATCGGCGTCGAGGGTGAGCTGGGCGGTCAGGCGCAGGTGCCGGGTGTGGCGGGTACGTGGAAGGATCTCACCGATTCGGTGAACACCGCGTTCCGTAACCTCACCGGACAGGTGCGCAACATCGCAGAGGTGACGACGGCGGTCGCCAACGGCGACCTGTCGCAGAAGGTCACCGTGGACGTCTCCGGCGAGATGCTCCAGTTGAAGAACACCGTGAACACGATGGTGGATCAGCTGTCGTCCTTCGCCGACCAGGTCACGCGGATGGCCCGGGACGTGGGCACCGAGGGCCGGCTGGGCGGGCAGGCCCGGGTGGACGGCGTCAGCGGCACCTGGAAGGACCTGACAGACTCCGTCAACTCCATGGCGGGCAACCTGACATCGCAGGTGCGCGGGATCGCGCAGGTGACGACGGCGGTCGCGCGCGGCGATCTGTCGCAGAAGATCGAGGTCGACGCGCGGGGTGAGATCCTCGAACTGAAGAACACCATCAACACGATGGTCGATCAGCTCTCCGACTTCGCCGAGCAGGTGACCAGGGTCGCCCGCGAGGTGGGCACGGAGGGCCGGCTGGGCGGGCAGGCGCGGGTGCCCGGCGTCGCGGGCGTCTGGCGCGATCTGACCGACTCGGTGAACAGCATGGCGGGCAATCTGACCGCTCAGGTCCGCAGCATCGCGCAGGTCGCCACGGCGGTGGCGCGCGGTGACCTGTCGCAGAAGATCGAGGTGGACGCCCGCGGCGAGATCCTGGAGCTGAAGAACACCCTCAACACCATGGTCGACCAGCTGTCCTCCTTCGCCGAGGAGGTCACCAGGGTGGCCCGCGAGGTGGGCACGGAGGGCCAGTTGGGCGGGCAGGCCGAGGTGCAGGGGGTCTCCGGCACCTGGAAGGACCTCACCCAGTCCGTGAACGGCATGGCCGACAATCTGACCTCCCAGGTGCGCAGCATCGCCGAGGTGACCACGGCGGTCGCCAAGGGCGATCTGTCGAAGAAGATCACGGTCGACGCCAAGGGCGAGATCCTGGAGCTCGTCACGACCGTGAACACGATGGTGGACCAGCTGTCGTCGTTCGCCGAGCAGGTCACGCGGGTGGCCCGTGAGGTGGGTACGGAGGGCCAGCTGGGCGGGCAGGCGCGAGTGCCGGGCGTGACCGGCATCTGGAAGGACCTGAGCAACAACGTCAACCTGATGGCGAACAACCTCACCATTCAGGTGCGCAACATCTCCCAGGTCTCGGCCGCGGTCGCCAACGGCGATCTGACGAAGAAGGTGACGGTCGAGGCGCGCGGCGAGGTCGCGGCGCTCGCCGACACCGTCAACACGATGGTGACGACGCTGTCGTCCTTCGCGGACGAGGTCACCCGCGTGGCGCGCGAGGTGGGCACCGACGGCATCCTCGGCGGCCAGGCGCGGGTGCCCGGCGTCTCGGGGACGTGGAAGGACCTCACCGAGTCCGTGAACTCGATGGCGTCCAACCTGACCGGGCAGGTCCGCAACATCGCGATGGTCACCACGGCGATCGCCCAGGGTGACCTGACGAAGAAGATCGACATCGAGGCGCGGGGCGAGATCCTCGAGCTCAAGACGACCATCAACACGATGGTGGACCAGCTGTCGTCGTTCGCCGACCAGGTCACCCGGGTGGCCCGCGAGGTGGGCACCGAGGGGCAGTTGGGCGGCCAGGCGCGGGTGCGGGACGTGGCCGGCACCTGGAAGGACCTGACCGAGTCCGTGAACGAGATGGCGGGCAACCTGACCCGTCAGGTGCGCGCCATCGCCGAGGTCGCGACCGCGGTGACCCGCGGCGACCTCAACCTCAAGATCGATGTGGATGCCGCGGGCGAGATCCAGGTCCTCCAGGACCACATCAACACCATGATCGCCAACCTGCGCGAGACGACGCTCGCCAACGAGGAGCAGGACTGGCTCAAGGGCAACCTGGCCCGTATCTCCGGTCTGATGCAGGGGCGGCGCGACCTGGCGGACGTCGCCCGGCTGATCATGAGCGAGCTGACCCCGGTGGTCTCCGCGCAGCACGGCGCGTTCTTCCTGGCGGTGCCGACCGACGAGGGCGTGGAGGTCGGCGCCGACGGCGACGGGGACGCGTACGAGCTGCGGCTGATCGGCAGTTACGGCTACTCCAAGGGCACCATGCCGACGACCTTCCGGCCGGGCGACTCGCTCATCGGCACGGTCGCGGTCGAGAAGCGCACCGTGCTGATCGAGCGGGTGCCGCCGAACTATCTGAGGATCTCCTCGGGCCTCGGCGAGGCCGCCCCGGCGAATGTGATCGTGCTTCCGGTGCTGTTCGAGGGCCAGCTCCTCGGCGTGATCGAGCTGGCGTCCTTCCAGCCCTTCACCCAGATCCAGAAGGACTTCCTCAGCCAGATCGCCGAGATGATCGGCACCAGCGTCAACACCATCGCCGTCAACACCAAGACGGAGGTGCTGCTCATGCAGTCGCAGGAGCTCACCGAGCAGCTGCGCGAGCGGTCGGCCGAGCTGGAGAACCGGCAGAAGGCGCTCCAGGCCTCCAACGCGGAGCTGGAGGACAAGGCCGCACTGCTGGCCCGGCAGAACCGCGACATCGAGGTCAAGAACACCGAGATCGAAGAGGCCCGGCAGGTGCTGGAGGAGCGCGCCGAGCAGCTCGCCGTCTCGATGCGCTACAAGAGCGAGTTCCTGGCAAACATGTCGCACGAGCTGCGCACCCCGCTCAACTCCCTGCTGATCCTCGCCAAGCTGCTGGCCGACAACGCCGACGGCAATCTCTCGCCCAAGCAGGTGGAGTTCGCCGAGACCATCCACGGCGCGGGCTCGGACCTGCTTCAGCTGATCAACGACATCCTGGACCTGTCGAAGGTCGAGGCGGGCAAGATGGACGTCAGCCCGACGCGTATCGCCCTGATCCAGCTCGTCGACTATGTGGAGGCGACGTTCAGGCCGCTGACCGCGGAGAAGGGCCTGGACTTCTCCGTACGGGTCTCCCCGGAGCTGCCGGCGACGCTGCACACCGACGAGCAGCGGCTGTTGCAGGTGCTGCGCAACCTGCTGTCCAACGCGGTGAAGTTCACCGACACCGGGGCCGTGGAGCTGGTCATCAGGACGGCGGGCCCGGATGTGCCCGACGGCATCCGGGAGCAGCTCCTGGAGCACGGCGCGCTGCGCGACCCGGACGCCGAGATGATCGCGTTCTCGGTCACCGACACCGGTATCGGCATCGCGGCCAGCAAGATGCGGGTCATCTTCGAGGCGTTCAAGCAGGCCGACGGCACCACCAGCCGCAAGTACGGCGGCACCGGCCTCGGACTGTCCATCAGCCGGGAGATCGCCCGGCTGCTCGGCGGTGAGATCCACGCCGCCAGCGAGCCGGGCCGTGGCTCGACCTTCACGCTGTACCTGCCGCTCCACCCGAGCGGGCTGCCGCCCCAGGGCTACCCGCAGCTCGGCCCCGGCGGCGATGGCGCGCTCGCCCTGGAGGCCGTGCTGGACACCGGCGCGGAGGGGGCGGAGGAGCGCGCCCCGGAGGCGCGGGAGGCCATGCGGGACGTCTCGGCGGTCCACGCGGCGCACGCGGCCCATGCCGCTCATGCGGCGCAGCACCGGGCGCGCGGCGGCACGGGGAGCTTCCGGCGCCGTCAGCGGGCCGAGCAGGAGGCGATGGGCGGCGGGGTGCCGGTGAGTCGGCCGGGCCGCCGTCCGGTGGCGCGGCGGCCGGAGGCGCCCGAGCCCTGGCTGCTGGGTGGTCAGGACCTGGTCGCGCCGGAGCCGTCGGGCGGGTTCCACGGCGAGAAGGTGCTCATCGTCGACGACGACATCCGCAATGTGTTCGCGCTCACCAGCGTGCTGGAGCAGCACGGGCTCCAGGTGCTCTACGCCGAGAACGGCCGGGAGGGCATCGAGGTGTTGGAGCAGCACGACGACGTGGTGCTCGTCCTGATGGACATCATGATGCCGGAGATGGACGGTTACGCCACGACGGCCGCGATCCGCCGGATGCCCCAGTTCGCCGGGCTGCCGATCATCGCCCTCACCGCGAAGGCGATGAAGGGCGACCGGGAGAAGAGCATCGAGGCCGGTGCGTCGGATTATGTGACCAAGCCTGTCGACACGGATCATCTCCTCGCCGTTATGGAAGAGTGGATGGGCGCGGAGTGACCGGCGGGAACGGCGCCGCCACAGGGCTGCTGACTGAGTGTCGCCGAACACGTGTGGGAACTCGGTGTCCGGGGAACCTTCTGGTCTCTCGCCGCGTTTCTGCTACGTGCACAGTGACATCGCGGTGACAGGGTGTGGCGAACAGCGGGGTGCGGCTACCATGACCGGCACAAGGACGGGCGGCGCAAGGGAGTCGTCCCCCGGGGCGGCGCCCGGCGCCTCCCCGAGCTCTTTGAGCAGGGGAGGCCCCATGCCGGGGCGAGGAGGACGGGCCATGGTGCAGAAGGCCAAGATCCTCCTGGTCGATGATCGGCCGGAGAATCTGCTGGCGCTGGAGGCCATTCTCTCCGCGCTCGATCAGACACTGGTACGGGCATCGTCAGGGGAGGAAGCGCTCAAGGCGCTGCTGACGGACGACTTCGCGGTGATCCTGCTGGACGTCCAAATGCCGGGGATGGATGGCTTCGAGACCGCCGCGCACATCAAGCGGCGGGAGCGGACCCGCGACATCCCGATCATCTTTCTCACGGCGATCAATCACGGTCCGCACCACACCTTCCGCGGCTATGCCGCGGGCGCGGTCGACTACATCTCCAAGCCGTTCGACCCGTGGGTGCTGCGCGCGAAGGTCTCGGTGTTCGTCGACCTCTACATGAAGAACTGCCAGCTGAGGGAGCAGGCCTCGCTGTTGCGGCTCCAGTTGGAGGGCGGCCAGTCCGGCGGCGAGGACGCGAAGGAGTCGGCGGGGCTGCTGGCCGAGCTGTCCGCGCGGCTGGCCGCGGTGGAGGAGCAGGCCGAGGCGCTGTCGAAGCAGCTGGATGAGTCCGCGGACGCGGCCGCCGTGGCCACCGCCGCCCATCTGGAGCGCAAGCTGACCGGGCTGCGGCGGG
The DNA here is from genome assembly GCF_044332865.1 of Streptomyces sp. NPDC021225. Taxonomy (NCBI): domain Bacteria; kingdom Bacillati; phylum Actinomycetota; class Actinomycetes; order Kitasatosporales; family Streptomycetaceae; genus Streptomyces; species Streptomyces sp. NPDC021225. The sequence continues at coordinate 10,430 of NZ_JBIRPV010000005.1, forward strand.
CGCTGGACGCGCTGGAGCCCGGCGCGGGCGGTGGGGCGGGCCAGCTGCCGCCGCAGGGCTGAGCGGCCCATCCGTCCCGCGCCCCGGGGTTTGTGACGTCCCGTCGCCCTGACGCGCTGTCACCGCGCACCCGCCGCCCGCCACGGCCGCCGGGGCGGTCACCGGTGTGGCCTGGGTGACGCCTGGCCCCGCGGTATGCGTGCTCCGTACGGCGGACGCGGGTAATCTCGCCTCCATGGCCTCTCGTACGTCCGGCAAGGGTTCCCAGAGCACGGCGGGCACCTCGAAGAAGCGCGCCGGGCAGTCCGGGGGCGCAGCCAAGAAGGCACCCGCGAAGAAGGCGGCTGCCAAGAAGGCGCCCGCCAAGAAGTCCGCCGCGCCCGCGAAGAAGGCCGCGCCGAAGAAGGCCGCCGCCAAGGCCGCGCCGCCCAAGCCGGCGCCGAACCCCACCAGTGGGGTGTTCCGCGCGGCGCGCGCCGTCTGGATGGGCCTGGCGCGTGGCCTCGCGGCGCTGTTCGGTGGCATACGGCGCGGCGCGAAGGGGCTGGACCCGGCCCACCGCAAGGACGGCAGCGCGCTGCTGTTGTTCGCCCTGGCCCTGATCGTCGCGGTCGGCACCTGGTCCAATCTCCAGGGGCCGGTCGGTGACCTGGTCGAGGTGCTGGTCACCGGCGCGTTCGGGCGGCTCGACCTGGTCGTGCCGATACTGCTGGGCGCCATCGCGGTCCGCCTGATCCTCCACCCCGAGAAGCCGGAGGCGAACGGACGGATCGTCATCGGGCTGTCCGCTCTGGTGATCGGCATCCTCGGCCAGGTCCACATCGCCTGCGGGGCGCCGGGGCGCGGCCAGGGCACCCAGGCGATCCAGGACGCGGGCGGCCTCATCGGGTGGGCCGCGTCCCGGCCGCTGATCGTCGCGATGGGCGAGGTGCTGGCCGTACCGCTGCTGGTGCTGCTCACCGTCTTCGGGCTGCTGGTGGTGACCGCGACGCCCGTCGCCGCCATCCCGCAGCGGCTGCGCCTGCTCGCCTCCAAACTCGGCCTGGTGCGGGAGCGTCCCGCCGGCTACCCGGCCGACGACGACGGCTACGCGGCCTACGAGGCCTACGAGTGGGACGACGCCGGGGAGTACGCCGAGGAATGGCGCGAGACGCCCGCCAGACGGCCTCGGCGGGCCTCGCTGGACAAGGGGGGCCCGCAGGGCGCGGGCGACCCGGAGCGGGCCGAGGAGGAGGCGCTGCGCAAGCGCCGCCGTCCGCGCCGCGCGCCGTCCGCGCAGCCGCCGCTCGACCGCCCGATGGACGCCGTGGATGTCGCGGCCGCGGCGGCCGCGGCCCTGGACGGGGCGGTGCTGCACGGCGTCCAGCCCTCACCGCTGGTCGCCGGGCTCAGCAACGGGATCTCCACCGACCGGGGCGCCGACTCCGACACGGGCGGGGTCCCGGGGGCGCGCGACTCCGGGCAGCCCGGCGCACCGGGCGCCCCGGCGGGGAAGCGGAAGCGGTCCGGTCGGGCGGAGGGTGCCGGTGAGGAGCGGGCGGCCGTCGTCCCCGACCTGACCCGGCCCGCGCCCGAGCACTCCGAGCCGCTGCCGCCGCGCGCCGAGCAGCTCCAGCTCTCCGGCGACATCACCTATGCCCTGCCCTCGCTGGAGCTGCTGGAGCGCGGCGGCCCCGGCAAGACCCGCAGCCCGGCCAACGACGCGGTGGTGGCCTCGCTGTCGAACGTCTTCTCCGAGTTCAAGGTGGACGCGTCCGTCACCGGCTTCACCCGCGGCCCGACGGTCACCCGCTACGAGGTGGAGCTGGGCCCGGCCGTGAAGGTCGAGCGGATCACGGCGCTGACCAAGAACATCGCCTACGCGGTCGCCAGCCCCGACGTGCGGATCATCAGCCCGATCCCCGGCAAGTCCGCGGTCGGCATCGAGATCCCCAACAGCGACCGCGAGATGGTCCGGCTGGGGGACGTGCTGCGCTCGGCCGAGGCCTCCGGCGACGACCACCCGATGATCGTCGCGCTCGGCAAGGACGTCGAGGGCGGCTATGTCTCGCACAACCTGGCGGCCATGCCCCATGTGCTGGTGGCCGGCGCCACCGGCTCCGGAAAGTCGTCCTGCATCAACTGTCTGATCACCTCGGTCATGGCGCGCGCCACCCCGGACGACGTGCGGATGGTGCTGGTCGACCCCAAGCGCGTGGAGCTGACCGCGTACGAGGGCATCCCGCACCTGATCACGCCGATCATCACCAACCCCAAGCGCGCCGCCGAGGCCCTCCAGTGGGTCGTACGGGAGATGGACCTGCGCTACGACGACCTCGCGGCGTTCGGCTTCCGGCACCTGGACGACTTCAACGCGGCGGTCCGCGCCGGCAAGGTGAAGCTGCCCGAGGGGAGCGAGCGCGAGCTCAAGCCCTACCCGTATCTGCTGGTGATCGTCGACGAGCTCGCTGACCTGATGATGGTGGCGCCCCGGGACGTCGAGGACTCGATCGTCCGTATCACCCAGCTGGCCCGCGCTGCGGGCATCCATCTGGTGCTGGCCACCCAGCGGCCCTCCGTGGACGTCGTCACCGGCCTGATCAAGGCGAACGTGCCCTCACGGCTCGCCTTCGCCACCTCCTCGCTGGCCGACAGCCGGGTGATCCTGGACCAGGCCGGGGCCGAGAAGCTGATCGGCAAGGGCGACAGCCTGTTCCTGCCGATGGGCGCGAGCAAGCCGGTCCGGATGCAGGGCGCCTTCGTCACGGAGGAGGAGGTCGCCGCCGTCGTCGAGCACTGCAAGGCTCAGATGGCGCCCGTCTTCCGCGAGGACGTCACCGTCGGGACGGCGCAGAAGAAGGAGATCGACGAGGAGATCGGCGATGACCTGGATCTGCTGTGCCAGGCCGCTGAGCTGGTCGTTTCCACACAGTTCGGGTCGACGTCGATGCTCCAGCGCAAGCTGCGGGTGGGTTTCGCCAAGGCGGGGCGGCTGATGGACCTCATGGAGTCGCGGGGGGTCGTCGGCCCGAGCGAGGGTTCCAAGGCGCGCGATGTGCTGGTCAAACCGGATGAATTGGATGGAGTGCTCGCGGTGATCCGCGGGGAGGCTCACCCATAAGGAATCGGAGGGCAACCGTTTCCCCTGCCGATACGTCAAGTTGAGGGAGGTGGCGGAGCGATGTCCCACGATCGCGGTCATACGGCAATCCTGATGGCGGACAAACTCCGTCCTCCCGCTTGCCCGACCCTTTCGCCCCACCCCTAGACTGAACCTCCAGCAGGTGGCTACACGCTCGAAAGGCGCCCCCGTGTCCATCGGCAACTCTCCTGGCAACTCCCCCGAAGACGACCGGCCTTCCGTCGGCCGTGCTCTCCAGCAGGCCCGCATCGCCGCGGGGCTGACCGTCGACGAGGTCAGTACCACCACCCGGGTGCGCGTTCCCATAGTGCAAGGCATCGAGCAGGACGACTACTCGCGATGCGGCGGCGACGTCTACGCCCGGGGGCACATCCGTGTGCTCGCCCGCGCCGTGGGCCTCGACCCGGACGCCCTGGTCGCCCAGTACGACGACGAGCACGGCGGCCGCCCCGTGCCCACCCTGACGGCGCCGGTGTTCGAAGCCGAGCGGATCCGTCCCGAGCCCCGGCGCCCCAACTGGACGGCCGCCATGGTCGCGGCGATCGTCGCGGTCGTCGGATTCGTCGGCTTCACGCTTTTCAGCGGCGAGGACGGGAAGGACGGCTCCACGGTCGCCGAGGAGACCACGACGGCCAAGCCGTCCACCACCCCGCCCAGCACCAAGCCCGCCCCCTCCAAGTCGGCCGACCAGAAGCCGGAGCCCACCGAAGGCGTCGGCGGCGATGACGGCGCCATCGCGGGGGTCCCGGCGGACAAGGTCACGGTCAAGCTGACCGCGCAGGCCGGGCAGAGCTGGATCTCCGCCCAGGACCACAACGGGCGGCTGATCCACGAGGGGCTGCTGCGCCAGGGCGACTCCAAGACCTTCAGCGACAGCAAGCGGATCGACCTGGTGCTCGGCAACGCCCAGGCCATCAAGCTGTTCGTGAACGGCAAGGAAGTCAAGGACCTGGCGGCCAACGGACAGGTCCAGCGGCTGAGCTACACCAAGGGAGATCCCGTGGCGGGCTGAGCGGGAAGCCGGACGGGAGCCCTGGCAGCGGGAGGTGTCAGCGCGACGAAGTAGTCTGAGCCCATGTCCGAACGCCGTACCGTCGCCCTTGTCACTCTTGGCTGCGCCCGTAACGAGGTGGACTCGGAGGAGCTCGCAGGCCGCTTGGCGGCGGACGGCTGGGAGCTCGTCGAGGAAGCCGCCGACGCGGATGTCGCCGTCGTCAACACCTGTGGTTTCGTCGAGGCGGCCAAAAAGGACTCGGTCGACGCCCTGCTGGAGGCCAACGACCTGAAGGACCACGGCCGCACCCAGGCCGTGGTCGCCGTCGGCTGCATGGCCGAGCGGTACGGAAAAGAGCTGGCGGAGGCGCTGCCCGAGGCCGACGGGGTACTCGGCTTCGACGACTACGCCCATATCTCCGACCGGCTGCGGACCATCCTGTCCGGCGGGGTCCATGCCTCGCACACGCCGCGCGACCGGCGCAAGCTGCTGCCGATCAGCCCGGCCGAGCGGCAGGGGGCCGCCGAGGTCGCCCTGCCGGGCCACGCGCAGACCGAGGCCGAGGCCGCGCAGGCCCCCGAGGACCTGCCGGCGGGGGTGGCTCCGGCGTCCGGCCCCCGGGCCCCGCTGCGCCGCAGACTCGGGACCAGCCCGGTGGCCTCCGTCAAGCTGGCCTCCGGCTGCGACCGGCGGTGCTCCTTCTGCGCCATCCCGTCCTTCCGCGGGTCCTTCATCTCGCGCAGACCCTCCGATGTGCTCGGCGAGACGCGCTGGCTGGCGGAACAGGGCGTGAAGGAGATCATGCTGGTCTCCGAGAACAACACCTCCTACGGCAAGGACCTCGGGGACATCCGGCTGCTGGAGACGCTGCTGCCCGAGCTGGCCGCGGTGGACGGCATCGAGCGGATCCGGGTCAGCTATCTACAGCCCGCCGAGATGCGGCCCGGGCTGATCGACGTGCTGACCTCGACCGAGAAGGTCGCGCCGTACTTCGACCTGTCCTTCCAGCACTCCGCCCCCTCGGTGCTGCGCGCGATGCGCCGCTTCGGGGACACCGACCGCTTCCTGGAGCTGCTCGACCGGATCCGGGCCAGGGCGCCGCAGGCGGGCGTCCGGTCCAACTTCATCGTCGGCTTCCCCGGCGAGACCGAGGACGACCTGGCCGAGCTGGAGCGGTTCCTCGGCGCGGCCCGGCTGGATGCCATCGGCGTGTTCGGCTACTCGGATGAGGAAGGCACCGAGGCCGCGACCTACGAGGACAAGCTCGACCCCGACGAGGTCGCCGAGCGGCTGGCGCACATCTCGCGGCTGGCCGAGGAGCTCACCGCGCAGCGGGCGGAGGAGCGGCTGGGCGAGGTGGTCGAGGTGCTGGTCGAGGAGACGACCACAGTCGACGCCGAAGAGCCCGGTGAGGCCGTGGACGCGGATGATGCTGTGGACGGCGAGAGAGCCCTGGTGGGGCGCGCCGCCCACCAGGCGCCGGAGACCGACGGCCAGACGCTGCTGACCCTGCCCGGGGGCGGCCGCGGGCCCGCGGTGGGGCAGCTGGTCACGGCGAAGGTGGTGGCGACGGAGGGTGTGGACCTGGTCGCCGAGGTGCTGGAACAGGGGGAGGCGCTGGAGGGCGGCGCGTGTTCCGAGGAGGCTGGCAGATGAGCGGAGTCCCGGCCTCCGCCGCGGGGGGGCACAGCCGGACGGCCGCGGCCGTCCGGCCCGCCGGGCTGTGGAACATCGCCAACATCCTCACCATGGTCCGGCTGGTCCTCGTGCCCGGGTTCGTGCTGTTGATGCTGCACAACGGCGGGTACGACCCGGTCTGGCGCTCCTTCGCCTGGGCCGCCTTCGCCATCGCCATGATCACCGACCTCTTCGACGGGCACCTGGCCCGCCGGTACAACCTGGTCACCGACTTCGGCAAGATCGCCGATCCGATCGCGGACAAGGCGATCATGGGCGCCGCGCTGATCTGTCTGTCGGCCCTGTCCGACCTCCCGTGGTGGGTCACCGGCGTGATCCTCTTCCGTGAGATCGGGATCACACTGATGCGCTTCTGGGTGATCAAGCACGGCGTGATCCCGGCCAGCCGGGGCGGCAAGATGAAGACGCTCGCGCAGGGCACCGCGGTGGGCATGTACATCCTGGTGATGACCGGGCCGCTGGCCACCCTGAGGTTCTGGATGATGGCCGTGGCGGTGGCGCTCACCGTGCTCACCGGCCTCGACTACGTCCGCCAGGCGGTCGTGCTGCGCCGGGCCGGGCTGGCCGCGGAGCGGGCGGGGCGGGAGTCCGTGGGGTGAACCGGGGGCACGGGGGAAGCGGGGGAGGCGCGGCCGAGGCGCTGGGGCTGCTGGAGGAGCGCGGGCAGACCGTCGCCGTCGCCGAATCGCTGACCGGGGGGCTGCTGGCCGCCGAGCTGACGGATGTGCCGGGTGCGTCCCGCTCCTTCCGCGGCTCGGTCACCGCGTACGCCACCGATCTCAAGCGGGACGTACTGGGCGTCGACGGGCCCCTGCTCGATGCCCGGGGGGCGGTGGACGCGGAGGTCGCCCGGCAGATGGCGGGGGGTGTACGGCGGGCCCTGGGTGCGGACTGGGGCGTGGCGACCACCGGTGTGGCGGGGCCCACACCGCAGGACGGGCAGCCCGTGGGTACGGTCCATGTGGCGGTGGCGGGGCCTTCGGGCGCGGCCGCCGCGGTGGCGCTGCGGCTGTCCGGAGACCGCGCCGGAATCCGTCGACAAACCGTGGAGGCGGCGGTCAAGCTGCTGTTGAGAGAATTGATCGCGACGGCGAGGGCACAGGATACGGAACAACGCGGGGGGATTTGATGTTTGCAGCCCTGAGTGAACACGACATCGCTCCCCGCACGGGCGCAGCAAGAGGCGGTACGGTGGGGCGTGAAGGATCCGGATCCGAGGTCCGAGGAGGGAGCCAGCGATGATTCTGCTCCGTCGCCTGCTGGGTGACGTGCTGCGTCGGCAGCGCCAGCGCCAGGGCCGTACCCTGCGCGAGGTGTCCTCCTCCGCCCGGGTGTCCCTCGGCTATCTCTCAGAGGTGGAGCGCGGCCAGAAGGAGGCGTCCTCCGAGCTGCTGTCCGCGATCTGCGACGCACTGGACGTCAGAATGTCCCAGGTCATGCGAGAGGTGAGCGACGAATTGTCGCTCGCGGAGCTGGCGGAGTCGACGGCGGCGAGCGAGAAGGTGCCCGCACCGATGCGGCCCATGCTCAATTCGGTTTCCGTGACGTCCGTGACGGGTGTCCCGGAGGAGCGGGTGACCATCAAGGCGCCTACGGAGGCTGTGGACGTGGTCGCGGCCTGACCGCCGCACCCTGACAGCGAAGAGCTTTTGAGCCCCGGTCGGTACACACCGACCGGGGCTCGACGTTTGCCCGGTCGCGCACGGGTCACTCTGTAGGGAAGGTAGAAAAAGGAGCAAAAGAGCCCAAATAGTTCAAAACCTATTCAAGAGTCAGTCAACGGGTCGAAAAGGAGGAGATGGATGTCTGTGGTGAAGAGCCCGCTCTCGGAGGAGAACCTCAAGGTCGTCAGCGATGCGCTACAGGGTGCTCTCGTCGACCTCGTCGACCTTGCGCTCGTGGGCAAGCAGGTCCACTGGACCATCGTCGGCCCGCGTTTCCGCTCGGTCCATCTACAGCTCGACGACGTCGTCACCACCGCCAGGCAGCACGCCGACACCGTGGCGGAGCGGGCCTCCGCGCTCGGGGTGCCCCCGGACGGCCGTGCCGCCACCGTGGCCGCGACCAGCGGCATCGACACGGCCAAGAGCGGCTGGACCGAGGACAAGGACGCCGTGCGCGCCCTGGTGGCCGGCCTCCGAGCCGTGATCACCCGCATGCGCGACCGCATCGAGGCCACGGCCGACCCCGATCCGGTGACCCAGGACATCCTCATCGGACTCACGCGCGATCTGGAGAAGCACCACTGGATGTTCCAGGCGGAGAACGTCAACGGCCGGTAGCGCCCTCCGCGGCCCGGCCGCCCGGTGTCGCGGGGGCTCCCCGGCTCTGGGTGCGGGCGGCGGTGAGGCCGGTCAGACTGGAGGGGGCGCGGGATGTCTGACGCGCCCATGAGCCTCCGATGCGCCCTCCCGTCGTGAGTGAGCGGGCGTCTAGCGTCGGCCGAAGGAGGCAGTCGATGGCAGCCGTGGGAGGGGCCGACAAACAGCGCCGCGGACCGGTCCGGTGGGCGGTCGCGCTTGCTCTCGGCGGGGTGTGGTGGTGGGCGGTGCTGCGGATGGCCGCGGCGCCGGAGCAGACGGGGCCGGTCGAGGGGGCGTTCACGGTGGGCGGCTGGGGGCTGAGTCTGCTGCCGGTGCACTGTTGTCCCTCCCGGGGGCGGTCGATGCGCCGGCTCTGGTCGAGGCCGCGGCCGGGGCCGGGGTCACCAGGGCATGGCGAGGCCGCCGTTCGGGCGCAGGATCTGGCCGGTCGTGAAGGATGAGGCGTCGGACGCCAGGTGGAGCACCGCGTGTGCGACGTCCGCCGGCTCGCCCACCCGCCCCAGCGGGCTGTGCCGCACCATCGGTTCCTCCGCGAGGCGCTGCTCCTCGTCGCTGTGGCGGTCTGTCATGGGCGTGCGGATCCACCCGGGGGCGACGGCGTTCACGCGAATGCCGTGGCGGCCCACCTCGGTGGCGAGGGTCTTGGTGAGCTGGACGACGGCGGCCTTCGCGACGCCGTAGCAGAGCAGGCCGGGCGCGCCGGTGTCGATGGCGCCGGAGGCCATGGTGACGATGGCGCCGCCGGTGCCCTGTTCGACCATGGCGCGGGCGGCCTCCTGGCAGCCGTACAGCACCCCTTTGAAGTTGACCGCCAGCACACGGTCGAGATCGGCGTCGTCCGTCTCCAGGACGGGGCTGCTGTGCATGATCCCGGCGATGTTGGCCATGATGTCGAGGCGTCCGTCCGCGCGTGCGGCGGCCACCGCGGCGGCGACCTGGGCGCGGTCGGCGACGTCCAGGGTGTGGGCGTGGGCGCTGCCCCCCGATGCGGTGATGTCGTCGGCCGTCCGCCGCGCGCCATCGCCGTCCAGGTCCGCGATGTGGACGGTGGCGCCGGCCTCGGCCAGCAGGGCGGCGCAGGCCCGGCCGATTCCGCTGGCCGCGCCGGTGACCAGTGCGGTGCGGCCGGTGAGGTCGTACGCGGTGACCGTCATGGCGTGACCGTACGCCCGAATCTGACGGACCGTCAATTAGTCGGTCGGGCCCGGCTGGCAGGCCGGGCACCAGTACGTGGTGCGCTCCTGGCCGGCGCGGCCCTGATCCACCAGACGCACGGGTGTGCCGCAGCGCAGACAGGGCTTGCCCGCCCGGCCGTAGACCCACAGCCGGCGGTCGGCGCGCGGCTCGGCCGTGGTGACGCGCGCGGGGCGGGTCTTGTTGGCCTCCAACAGCCTCTTGGCGAGGGCCACCAGCCGCTCGGGGGACGGCACTTGACCGATGGGGAGCCATGGGGAGACGCGCAGCAGGAAACACAGCTCCGACTTGTACACATTGCCGATCCCCGCGAGGCTGCGCTGGTCGAGCAGGGCCTCGCCGACGGGGCGGGCGGGGTCGGCGAGCAGGCGGCGCACGGCCTCGGGCGGGTCCCAGCCGGGGCCGAGGAGATCGGGGCCCAGATGTCCCACGGCCCGGTCCTCATCCGAGGTGCGGAGCAGCTCGAGGACGGGGAGGCGGTAGCCGACGGCCGTGTGGTCGGCGGTGCTGAGCACGGCGCGGACCTGGTGGAGCGGGCCGCCGCGCCACCGCTCGCCGGGGGCGTAGATCTGCCAGGAGCCGTCCATCCGCAGATGGGAGTGGAGGGTCAGGCCGCCCTCCAGACGGGTGAGCAGATGCTTTCCGCGCGCGGTGACATCCGTCACCCGGCGCCCGGCGAGGTCGACCGTGGCCAGCCGGGGGACGCGTAGATCACAGCCGGTGAGCGGCCGGTCCGCCAGGGCCTGGTGCAGGCGCTGGGCCGTCCGCCAGACGGTGTCTCCCTCGGGCATGGATCCATGATGCCCTCCGGCGCGGCGGTGCGGGGCGCGCCCTGTCCGTCACGGGCGAAGCCGCAGGCCGCGGGGGGTGGGATGGAATCCGGCTCCTTCCAGGGCGCGCCCCGTAGGGGAGGACAGCGCGGCCGCCCCGTTGACCCGCTCCACGGTCACCGTGCCCAGCGAGCCCGCGCGCGCGGCCTGGGCGAGCGCCTCGACCGCCGCGTCGAGCCGGGTGTCGTCGTGCCATGCGAGGAGCGTCTTGCCGCCGCGCTCCATATAGAGGGTCAGCTCTCCGTCGACGAGGACGACCAGGGACCCCGCCTTCCGGCCCGGCCGGTGGTTCGCGTCGGCGGGCGGGTCGGGCCAGGGGAGGGCGGCGCCGTACGCGTTGGCCGGGTCGGCCGCGGCGAGGAGGACGGCGCGGCGGGCGGGGTCGCCGGTGTCACGGGCCGTGTTGACCGCGCGGAGCCGGTCGACCGCCCCGTCCATGGCGAACTGGGCGGCGCCGAGCCCCTCGACCACATAGCCGCGGCGGGCCTGGCCGCTGTCCTCGAAGGCGGACAGCACCCGGTAGGCGGCGGAGAACCCGCCCTCGACGCCCTCGGCGGCGACCGCGCCGCGGGTCACCACCCCATGGCGGTCGAGGAGCGTACGGGCCAGAGCGTGGGCGCGGTGGGTGGGCTCCGGCTCGCGCTCGGGCAGCAGGGACCAGCGGCCCGCCACGGTGGGCGGTCCGTTACGGGAGGCGGTGGGGCGGCCGGTGAGGCTGCCGTAGCGGCCCCGGGGGACCGCGCGCCTGGCCCGGTGGGCGGTGGAGCCGGCCGTGCGTCCCGAGCCCATCAGGGCGCGCAGCGGGGCGAGGGTGTCGCCGGTGAGCCGGCCGGACCAGGCCAGGTCCCAGACGGCCTCGGCGAGCTGAGGGTCCTGGACGTCGTGTCCGGCGGCCCGGACCTGCTCGGAGATCTGGCGGAAGAACAGGCCGTAGCCACCGGCCAGTGCGTCCAGCACGGCCTGGTGGAGCGGGCCGATCTCCAGCGGGTGCGGCGGGTGCAGCAGCAGCGGAGCGGCCTCGGAGAGGTGGAGGGTGACCCAGCCGTCCTTGCCGGGCAGCGCGCCCGCCCCGGCCCAGACCACCTCCCCGCTCGCGGTGAGCTCGTCGAGCATGGTGGCGGTGTAGTCGCCGACCCGGGAGGGCAGGACCAGCTTCTCCAGCGCGGAGGCGGGCACCGGGGCGCCCTGGAGCTGCTCGACGGCGCGCACCAGCCCGTCGATCCCGCGCAGGCTGTGGGTGCCCAGGTGCTGCCAGCGGGGGAGGAAGGAGGCGAGCGCGGTCGGCGGGACGGGCTCCAGCTCGTGGCGTAGCGCGGCCAGGGAGCGGCGGCGCAGCCGGCGCAGCACGGTGGCGTCGCACCACTCCTGGCTGACCCCGGCAGGGGCGAACTCGCCCTGGACGATGCGGCCGCCCGCCGCGAGGCTGTGCAGCGCCCCGTCGGTGACGGCGGTGCCCAGGCCGAAGCGGGCCGCGGCCTGGGCGGAGGTGAAGGGGCCGTGGGTGCGGGCGAAGCGGGCCAGGAGATCGCCGAGCGGATCCTTGACCGGCTCGGTGAACGCCTCGGGGACCCCGACGGGCAGCGCCGTGCCCAGCGCGTCCCGCAGCCGCCCCGCGTCCTCGACGGCCGCCCAGTGGTCCTGCCCGGCGATACGGACGCGGATGGCCCGGCGGGCCCCCGACAGCTCCCGCGCCCACTGGGGGTCGGCGCCGCGCTCGGACAGCTCGGCGTCGGTGAGCGGCCCCAGGAGGCGCAGCAGGTCGGCGACGCCCTCGGCGTCCTTGACCCGGCGGTCTTCGGTGAGCCACTGGAGCTCGCGCTCCAGCTCGGCCAGGACGTCGGGGTCGAGCAGCTCGCGCAGCTCGGCCTGGCCGAGGAGCTCGGCCAGGAGCCGGGAGTCGAGGGAGAGCGCGGCGGCCCGGCGCTCGGCCAGGGGGGAGTCGCCCTCGTACAGGAACTGCGCCACATAGCCGAAGAGCAGCGAGCGGGCGAACGGGGACGGCTCCGGGGTGGTCACCTCCACCAGCCGGACCCGGCGGGACTCGAGGTCGCCCATGAGCTCGGTGAGCCCGGGGACGTCGAACACGTCCTGGAGGCATTCGCGGACGGCCTCGAGAACGATCGGGAACGACCCGAACTCGCTCGCCACCTGGAGCAGCTGCGAGGCCCGCTGGCGCTGCTGCCACAGCGGGGTGCGCTTGCCGGGGTTGCGGCGGGGCAGCAGCAGGGCGCGGGCCGCGCACTCGCGGAAGCGCGAGGCGAACAGCGCCGAGCCGCCGACCTGGTCGGTGACGATCTGGCCGACCTCGTCCTTGTCGAAGGCGACATCGGCCGCCCCGACGGGGGACTGCTCGAAGTCGTACTCCCGGCCCTGGGCGGCCGGGTCGGCGTCCAGCAGGTCCAGACCCATCAGGTCCGCGTCGGGCAGCCGCAGCACGATGCCGTCGTCCGCGTGCATCGCCTGCGCGTCCAGCCCGAACCGCTCGGACAGCCGCGCCCCCAGCGCCAGCGCCCAGGGGGCGTGGACCTGCGCGCCGAAGGGGGAGTGGATGACGACGCGCCAGTCGCCCAGCTCGTCCCGGAAGCGCTCCACGACGATGGTGCGGTCGTCCGGCACATGGCCGCAGGCGCGGCGCTGCTCGTCCAGATACGCCAGGACGTTGTCGGCGGCCCAGTCGTCGAGCCCGGCGGCCAGCAGCCGCTCCCGGGCCGCCTCGGGGGTCATGCCGACGATCTCCCGGAGGAAGGCGCCCAGCGCGCGGCCGAGCTCCAGCGGACGGCCCAGCTGGTCGCCCTTCCAGAACGGGAGGCGGCCGGGGACACCGGGGGCGGGGGTGACCACGACCCGGTCGCGGGTGATGTCCTCGATCCGCCATGAGGTGGTGCCGAGGGTGAACACATCGCCCACCCGCGACTCGTAGACCATCTCCTCGTCGAGCTCGCCTACCCTGCCCCCGCCCTTCTTCGGGTCGGCACCCGCCAGGAAGACCCCGAACAGGCCCCGGTCGGGGATCGTGCCGCCCGAGGTGACCGCCAGCCGCTGCGCCCCCGGGCGGCCGGTGACCGTATTGGCCACGCGGTCCCACACCAGGCGCGGCCGCAGCTCCGCGAAGGCGTCGGACGGATAGCGGCCCGCGAGCATGTCGAGGACCGAGACGAAGGCGGACTCGGGGAGCGCGGCGAAGGGGGCGGCGCGGCGGACCAGGGCCAGCAGCTCGTCCACGTCCCAGGTGTCCACGGCCGTCATGGCGACGAGCTGCTGGGCCAGCACGTCCAGCGGGTTGGCGGGCACGCGCAGCGACTCGATGGCCCCCTCGCGCATCCGCTCGGTGACCACCGCGGCCTGCACCAGGTCGCCGCGGTACTTGGGGAAGACCACGCCGGTGGAGACCGCGCCCACCTGATGGCCGGCGCGGCCCACGCGTTGGAGCCCGGAGGCCACCGACGGCGGCGACTCGACCTGGACGACGAGGTCGACCGCGCCCATGTCGATGCCCAGCTCCAGGCTGGAGGTGGCCACCACGGCGGGCAGCCGGCCCGCCTTGAGGTCCTCCTCCACCAGCGCCCGCTGCTCCTTGGACACCGAGCCGTGGTGCGCGCGGGCCAGCAGCGCGGGCGCCCCCTTGGCCGCGCCCGACTCGGCCATCAGCTCGGCGGGGGAGTGGTCCTCGGGCAGGGCCGCCCCCGTGGCCCGCTCGTAGGCGATCTCGTTGAGCCGGTTGCACAGCCGCTCGGCGAGGCGGCGGGAGTTGGCGAAGACGATCGTCGAGCGGTGGGCCTGCACCAGATCGGCGATCCGCTCCTCCACATGGGGCCAGATCGACGGCTTCTCGCCCGTGTCGGTGTCGCCGTCCCGCACGGGCGAGCCGCCCAGCTCGCCCAGGTCCTCGACCGGGACCACCACCGTCAGGTCGAACTCCTTGTCCGACCGCGGCTGGACGATCTCCACCTTGCGTCGCGGCGACAGAAAGCGCGCCACCTCGTCCACCGGCCGCACGGTCGCCGAGAGGCCGATCCGCCGGGCCGGGCGGGTCAGCAGCTCGTCGAGCCGCTCCAGGGAGAGCGCGAGATGCGCGCCGCGCTTGGTCCCGGCGACGGCGTGCACCTCGTCGAGGATCACCGTCTCCACACCGCGCAGCGCCTCCCGCGCGGACGAGGTGAGCATCAGGAACAGCGACTCGGGGGTGGTGATCAGGATGTCCGGCGGGCGGTTGACCAGCGCGCGGCGCTCGGCGGCCGGGGTGTCGCCGGAGCGGACGCCCACCCGGATCTCCGGCTCGGGCAGCCCGAGCCGCACGGACTCCTGGCGGATGCCGGTGAGCGGGCTGCGGAGGTTGCGCTCGACGTCCACCGCCAGGGCCTTGAGCGGCGAGATGTACAACACCCGGCAGCGCTGCCGGGCCTCGGCCGGCGGGGGCGTGCTCGCCAGCCGGTCGAGCGCGGCGAGGAACGCGGCCAGGGTCTTGCCGGAGCCGGTGGGGGCCACGACCAGCACGTCCGAGCCCTCGCCGATCGCCCGCCAGGCGCCCTCCTGCGCCGCTGTGGGCGCGATGAAGGCACCCGCGAACCATCCGCGGGTGGCGGGGGAGAATCCGTCGAGCGCTGGGCCTGCCATGCCCTCCATCGTGCACCGCACCACTGACAACGGGCGGACCCGCAGGTCACGGCCCCGGGCTGGTGGTTCCGCGGCTCGGTTCGCGGCGCACAATGACCCTATGGACACCAGGCGGCGGGCAGGGGAGTGGGCACGGCACTGGCGCTGGACCGCGCTGCCGGGTCTGGACCTGCTGCGGGCCCGCTATGTGCGCCACACCTTCCCCCTGCACTCCCACGACGGATATGTGTTCGGCGCGGTCACCCGCGGGGTGGAGGAGGTCGGGCTGCCGGGCGGCATCGAGCGGGCCGGCCCCGGCACCGTCGTCATGATCAACCCGGAGGTGCCGCACACCGCGCGCGCCGGGGTGCCGGAGGGCTGGGCCTACGCCACGCTCTATCCCTCCGCGTCGGTGATCGCCGACATCGCGGCCGAGACCACCACGGTCCGCGGCACGGTCTGGTTCGCCGAGGCCATGGTCGAGGACGCGCACGCCGCGCGGCTCATCGGCGAGGTGCACCGGGCGGCCGAGGAGGGCGAAGCGCTCGCCGCCGACAGCCTGCTGCGCGTCACTGTCGCCCATCTGCTGCGTCACCACGGCGGCCCGCTCCCCGCGCGCACGGCGCGCAGCGCGGGAGCGTGCTCGGCGGCGCGCGCCCGCGAGCTCCTCGAGGAGCGGATGGCCGACCCGCCCACCCTGGAGCGGCTGGCGGCAGAGCTCGGCACGGGCCCCTTCGCCCTGCTGCGCGCGTTCCGCGCCGCCTACGGGATGCCGCCGCACACCTGGCTCACCGACGCCCGGGTGCGCCGGGCCCGCCGCCTGCTGGACGGCGGGGCCGCCCCCGCCGAGGCCGCCATCGCCGTCGGCTTCACCGACCAGCCCCATCTGAACCGGCACTTCACCCGGATCGTCGGAGTGCCGCCGGGCGCCTACCGGCGCGAGCGCGCCGCCAGGCCGTAGGCAGTAGGCCCCGGCGTGAGCAGGTGCAAGAACGTACAAGACCGGGCGCCATCCGGTCTCCTAACGTGCGGGGCGTGGCAGAACAGATCGACATACGTATCGGCTCCGAGCCCAAGGCGAGCGCGGCCGTGGTCCGTGACGCGCTGGGCGTCGGGGTCGCGGTCGGGCTCTCCGGCTTCGCCTTCGGCGTGACATCGGCGGGCGCCGGCCTCAGCATCGCGCAGAGCTGCGCGCTCAGCCTCCTCGTCTTCACCGGCGCCTCGCAGTTCGCCCTCGTCGGTGCGCTGGCGGCGGGCGGCAACCCGCTCACCGCCGCCGCGGGGGCGTTCTTCCTGGGCGTGCGCAACGCGTTCTACGGGCTGCGGCTGTCCGGCCTCCTCGGACTGCCCCGGCCCGTGCGTCCGCTGGCCGCGCACTGGGTCATCGACGAGACCTCCGCCGTCGCCCTCGCGCAGCCCGACCGGCGCACCGCGCGGCTCGGCTTCACCGTCACCGGCCTGAGCCTGTACGTCCTGTGGAACCTGACCACGCTGGCCGGCGCCGTCGGGGCGAACGCCCTCGGCGACACCGCCGCCTGGGGCCTGGACGCCGCCGGGCCCGCGGTCTTCCTCGCCCTGCTGGCGCCCATGCTCCGCGGCACGGTCGAGCGGGCCGCGGCCGGCCTCGGGGTGCTGCTCGTCCTCGGCTGTCTGCCGCTGCTGCCCGCCGGGGTGCCGGTCCTGGTGGCGGCGCTCGCCGCACCCGCCGTCCTCGCCGCCCAAGGCCTGCGTGCCCGGCGCGCCACCGGGGAGGGCGGGGTCCGTTGAGCACCTGGATCGCCATCGGCGTCACCGCGGCCGGGTGCTACCTGGCCAAACTGCTGGGCCTTTCGGTGCCCGCCGGGGCCCTCGAGCGCCCGGCCGTCCGGCGCCTGGCCGCGTTGCTCCCCGTCGCGCTGCTGGCCGCGCTCACCGCTCAGCAGACCTTCGGCGACGGGCAGCACCTGGTCCTCGACGCGCGCGCGGCCGGGCTCGGCGCGGCGGCGCTCGCCCTGGTGCTGCGCGCCCCCTTTCTGGTGGTGGTCGCCGTCGCGGTGATCGTCACCGCGGGTGTACGGGCGCTCTAGTCCAGAGCGCGGCCGTACGCGCGCAGCGTCAGCAGGGCCTCGATGGTTACGATCGGCCGCCGTTCCAGGGCCGCACCGGGCGGGCCCGGGCGCAGGTGGGGGAGGGGCCAGCCGCCGTCCTCGCCCTGGGAGGCGGCGAGGAAGTCCAGCGACCGCTCCACCTCGGCGTCGGTGAACCACGGACGGGCCGACGAGTCCGGGGTGCGCGCCATCTCGTGTACGAAGATCCGCTCGCCCGGGGCGCGGCCCTCGGCGGGCGGACGGTCCTCGGCGGGCTCGGGGTCCAGCGTCACCAGCCCCAGTTTGCGCACCCGCCGCCCGAGCCGCTCCGCCGCCGCCAGCGCTCGGGGGCGGTCCGGCGCCCCGTCGAGGAAGGCGGCGGCCGCCAGCACCTCGCGCGGACGGGGCGCGGCGCCCTCCGCCAGGGCCGCGACGGCCGCCCAGCAGAAGTCCGTCGCCCGGAACAGCCAGGCGTGCCACACGTCGTTGCGGTGCAGCAGGCCCACCACCGGACCGGTGGCGCGCAGATCGCCGGCCGAGCCGTCCGCCGCGGGATTCCAGGAGGCCACCGCGGCGCCGGGCGGGGCGGGGCGGTGTGCCGGGAGCGCGCCGTCCGGGGTGGTGATCTCCGTCAGATAGCGGCACAGGAGCTCCACGCGCCGCCCCGCGCAGCGGCCGATCCCGTCCAGGACGCGCAGCGCGTGCGCGGCGTGCTGCGGCCTGCTGTGCGGGCCGCGCAGATCCGGCTCCAGGGCGTGGCCGTAGCCCCCGTCGTCGCCCAGGTACGCGGCCAGCGCGGTCTCGACCGGATCGGCGCCGCCGCCCAGGAAGTGGTACGCGAATCTGCGCTGCTCGAGCACCCGGGCGGTCAGCCACACGAACTGCTCGGCGCGGGCGAGCGGGGAGGAGGGGACTGCTGCGGATCGGTCCATGGGCCGACCGTAGGCCGCAAAGCGCTGTCGCACGGCGGCTCGCGTCCGACTGCACTCCCAGGAGCGCGATACTGATCGCATGCGGTTGACGGACTTCTGGCAGCGGATGGCGGACTACTTCGGAGAGGGGTACGCGGACTCCTTCGCACGTGATCATGTGATGTCCGAGCTCGGTGGTCGTACCGTGCACCAGGCGCTGGACGCCGGCTGGGAGGCCAAGGCCGTCTGGCGCGGGGTGTGCGTCGCCCTGGAGATTCCGGCCGACAAGCGCTGATCGGCCGCCGGGCCCGCGGCCCCGGAGTTGCGGGGTGGCCGGAATTCTTCCACGGATGTACGCCACACTTGCCCAGTGGCCCCAGCAGAAGAGACCCTCCCGCCCGACGCCGACGGCGTCCCCGCCAGCCCCGAGGCTGCCGCCGCCCCCGGGGCGCGGCCCGACGCGCGCATGCCGCGCTGGCTGCCGCGCGCCATGGTGCTCGCGCTCGCCCTGGTGGCCTGTTATCGACTGGCCACCTGGGCCTTCGACCAGCTGACCGGACTGCTCCTCAACATCCTGATCGCGTTCTTCCTCGCGCTCGCCGTCGAACCGGCCGTGGACCGGATGGCGGCGCGCGGCATGCGCCGCGGGGCGGCCACCGGGCTGGTCTTCCTCGGCATCCTGATCGGTGTCGCCGGGTTCTTCACCCTGCTCGGCTCGATGCTCGCCGACCAGATCATGACCATGGTCGAGGACTTCCCGAAGTACCTCGACCAGCTGGTCAGCTGGATCAACGAGACGTTCCACACCGAGCTCTCGCGGGTCGAGGTCCAGGACAGCCTGCTCCACTCGGACTGGCTTCAGAACTACGTCAAGAACAGCGCGGACAACGTGCTGGACGTCTCCACGCAGGTCCTCGGGGGGCTCTTCAAGGTCCTGACGGTGGCCCTCTTCGCCTTCTACTTCGCCGCCGACGGCCCCCGGCTGCGCCGCGCCCTGTGCTCGGTCCTGCCGCCGACCCGGCAGACCGAGGTGTTGCGCGCCTGGGAGATCGCGGTCGCCAAGACCGGCGGCTACATCTACTCGCGCGGCCTGATGGCGCTGATCTCCGGCATAGCGCACTACGTCCTGCTGGAGTGGCTGGGCGTGCCCTATGCCCCGGCGCTGGCCGTCTGGGTGGGGCTGATCTCGCAGTTCATCCCGACCATCGGCACCTACATGGCAGGCGCCCTGCCGATGCTGATCGCGTTCACCGTCGAGCCCTGGTACGCGCTGTGGGTGCTGGTCTTCGTCGTGGTCTACCAGCAGTTCGAGAACTATCTGCTTCAGCCGCGCATCACCGCCAGGACGGTGGACATCCACCCGGCGGTCTCCTTCGGCTCGGTGATCGCGGGCACCGCGCTGCTCGGTGCGGTGGGCGCGCTGATCGCGATCCCGGCGACCGCGACGCTCCAGGCGTTCCTCGGCGCGTACATCAAGCGGTATGACGTCACAGACGACCTGCGGGTCAAGGGCCGGACGCGGCGGCAGCGCGGGATGTCGGCCCTGGCACGGGCGCGGGACATGCTGAAGCGGCGTGGTTGACACAAAAATCGAACATCCATTCTCATGGTGGATCTCGCCTGAGTTATCCACAGGCGGAGGACGTCCGGGCCGCTTGTCAGTGGCAGGCGTTAGCGTCGTGGACGTGAAGCGATCGACTCAAGCAAACCGGGTGGAACCCATGGCAGGAACCGACCGCGAGAAGGCGCTCGACGCCGCGCTCGCACAGATTGAACGGCAATTCGGCAAAGGCGCCGTGATGCGGATGGGCGAGCGGCCGAACGAGCCGATCGAGGTGATTCCCACCGGATCGACCGCGCTCGACGTGGCCCTCGGCGTCGGCGGCCTGCCGCGCGGCCGTGTGGTGGAGGTCTTCGGCCCCGAGTCCTCCGGTAAGACCACCCTGACCCTCCACGCGGTGGCGAACGCCCAGCGAGCCGGCGGCGCGGTCGCGTTCGTGGACGCGGAGCACGCCCTCGACCCGGACTACGCGCAGAAGCTGGGCGTGGACACCGACTCCCTCATCCTGTCCCAGCCGGACAACGGCGAGCAGGCGCTCGAGATTGTCGACATGCTGGTCCGCTCCGGCGCGCTCGACCTCATCGTCATCGACTCCGTCGCCGCCCTGGTGCCGCGGGCGGAGATCGAGGGCGAGATGGGCGACTCCCACGTCGGTCTGCAGGCCCGGCTGATGAGCCAGGCGCTCCGTAAGATCACCAGCGCGCTCAACCAGTCCAAGACCACCGCGATCTTCATCAACCAGCTTCGCGAGAAGATCGGCGTCATGTTCGGCTCCCCCGAGACGACGACCGGTGGCCGGGCGCTGAAGTTCTACGCCTCGGTGCGCCTGGACATCCGCCGCATCGAAACCCTCAAGGACGGCACCGACGCGGTCGGCAACCGCACCCGTGTCAAGGTCGTCAAGAACAAGGTCGCGCCGCCCTTCAAGCAGGCCGAGTTCGACATCCTCTACGGCCAGGGCATCAGCCGCGAGGGCGGCCTGATCGACATGGGCGTGGAGCACGGCTTCGTCCGCAAGTCCGGCGCTTGGTACACCTACGAGGGCGACCAGCTCGGCCAGGGCAAGGAGAACGCCCGGAACTTCCTGAAGGACAACCCCGATCTCGCCAACGAGATCGAGCGGAAAATCAAGGAAAAGCTGGGCATCGGCGTCAAGCGGGAGGAGCCGGCCGCCGAGTCCGGCGCCGAGGCGGCCGGAGCTGTCGCGCCCGCCGCCGCGCCCGCCAAGGCGGCGCCCGCTGCGGCGGCCAAGGCCGGAACGAAGGCGGCCAAGACTGCCGCGGCCAAGAGCTGACCGTGACGCGGCGGACCGACTGGCCGGACGGCCAAGGCCGTCCGGCCGGCCCGGACAGCGGCGCCCCCTCCTCGTCGAGGGCCGAGCAGGGGCCGCCGCGCAGCCCGGAGGAGCAGGCGCGGGCGATCTGTCTGCGCCTGCTCACCGGGACCCCGCGCACGCGCAGACAGCTCGCGGACGCGCTGCGCACCCGCGGCATCCCCGACGAGGTGGCGCAGGAGGTGCTGTCCCGGTTCGAGGACGTCGGGCTGATCGACGACGCGGCGTTCGCGGACGCCTGGGTGGAGTCCCGCCACCACAGCCGGGGCCTCGCCCGCCGCGCGCTCGCCCGTGAGCTGCGCACCAAGGGCGTGGACTCGGCCCTGATCGACGAGGCTGTGGGGCAGCTCGACGCCGAGCAGGAGGAGCGCACCGCGCGTGAGCTGGTCGAGCGCAAGCTGAGGGCCACCCGCGGCCTCGACCGGGAGAAGCGGCTGCGCCGCCTGGCGGGGATGCTCGCCCGCAAGGGCTATGCGGAGGGGGTGGCGCTGCGGGTGGTGCGGCGCGCGCTGGAGGAGGAGGGGGAGGACCCGGAACTGCTTGAGCGGCATCTGCCCGACGCGTAGCCGGGGCGGTCGCGGTGATCCCGGGCGAGGGCCTGTACCGGGTGGCCGCCGGTCGTGGGGAAGGGGGGTTAACCCGACGATCAAGAGGCCGGTCGGCAGGAGCGCCCCCGACCCCGGCCCCGTGGAATGGTGCGCTCATGACAGAGCACCCCACGCAGCGGGCCATGATGCTGCGCTACGCGATACGAACCCTGCGCGCCCGCAAGGGCGGATTCATCGGCGCGCTGCTCGCGTTGGTCTGCGCCTCGGCTCTGATCACCGCCTGTGGTGTGCTGCTGGAGACGGGCCTGCGCGGCTCCATTGCCACCGAGCGCTATGCCGCGACCCCTGTCGTCGTCTCGGCCGACCAGAACGTGCACAAGACCACCGTCAAGCACAAGAAGGGCAAGACGAAGGTCAAGCACAAGGCCAAGCCGCTGGCCGAGCATGTCTGGCTGCCGTATGACACGGTGCGCACCGTCCAGCGCGTCCCCGGCGTGCGCCGGGCCGTCCCCGAACTCACCTTCCCCGCCTACGCGGTGACGCCCGACGACCGCGTTCTGACCGGTCCCGGCGACACTCCCTCGTACGGCCACGCCTGGAGCTCCGCGCCGCTCACCCCGTTCGCCCTCACCCGCGGCAGCGCCCCGCGCTCAGCCGGGGATGTCGTCGTCGACCGCGAACTCGCGGCCCGCGCCGGTCTCGAGCCCGGCGACCGGCTCACCGTCCAGTCCACCGCCGCCCCCGCGCCTACCGCGTCACCGGTATCGCCGCGCCCGCCGACGGCGATCTGCGCCGGCAGACCAGCCTGTTCTTCACCGACGCCGAGGCCGACCGGCTCGCCGCCCGCCCCGGCCGGATCGCCGCCATCGGCGTGCTGGCCGAACCGGGCACGGACCCGGCCCGGCTGAAGCAGGACCTCGCCGCGGCCCTGAGCGGCACCAAGGCCCGGGTCCACACCGGCGGCGACCGCGGACCCGCCGAGTTCCCCGACGCGGCGGCCGCCCGTACCCGCCTGGTCAGCATGGGCGGCGCCATGGGCGGCACCTCGCTGCTGGTCGCGATCCTGGTCGTGGTCGGCACCTTCGCCCTCTCCATCCAGCAGCGCCACCGTGAGATCGCCCTGCTCCGCGCCATCGCCGCCACCCCGGGCCAGATCCGCCGCCTCCTCGGCCGGGAGGCCCTCGTCGTCGGCCTGGTGGCGGGCATCCTGGGCTCGCTCGCCGGACTGCCGCTCGCCCACTGGCTGTACGGCCGGTTCGTGGCGACCGGCGCCGTCCCCGCCACCCTGCACCTCGCGGTCGGCCTCTTCCCGATGGCCGCAGCCGTGGGCACCACGCTGTTCGGCGCCTGGGCGGCGGCCCGCATCTCCGCCCGCCGGATCGTCCGCATCCGGCCCGCCGAGGCCCTCTCCGAGGCCGCGGTCGAGCGCCCCCGCCCGGCCCTGGGGCGGGTGCTGGCCGGGCTGGCGCTGCTGGCCGGGGGCGTGGTCCTGGTCGTACTCCTCGGCCATCTGCACACCGAGCCCGCCTCGACGCCCGTCACCTACCTCGCCGTCGTCGTCCTCGCCGGGGCCGTCGCGCTGCTCGGCCCGCTGATCGTCCGCATGGCGGTGGCCATCCTGGCGCTGCCGCTGCGCATGGCCCGGCCCTGGGGCCGGCTGGCCGCCGCCAACCTGCGCGGCAACGCCACCCGGATGGCCACCGCCGTCACCCCGCTCGTGCTGCTGATCGGCATGGCCGCCACGGTCCTCTTCCTCCACCCCACGCTCGACGACGCCGCCCGCCGCCAGGCCAGGGACGGCAACCGCGCCGACTGGACGCTCGCCTCCCAGGGGCCGGGCGTGCCCGGGGCGGCGGCCACCGCGGTCCGCGGGACGCCGGGCGTCACGGCGGCGACCGAGGTGGTGCGGACTACCGTGCGCGTCGGCCTCGACAAGTACCCGGCTCAGGGCGTCACCCCCGAGGGGCTGACCCGGACCTGGGACCCGGACGTGACCCGCGGCTCCCTGGCCCGCTTCGGCGACGGCACGGTGGCCGTCAGCGAGGTCGCGGCCGACGGCCTGGGCCTGGCTCCCGGCGACACGTTGAAGCTCACGCTCGGGGACGGCACCCGCGCCGCCCTCACGGTCGTCGCCGTCTACGCCCGCGGACTGGGCTTCGGCGATCTGACCATGCCCCATGACCTGGTGGCGCGGCATGTCGACAATCCGCTGGCCTCGTCGGTACTCGTGGCCGCGGACCACGCCACGCGGGCCGGCCTGGCGAAGGCCGTGCGGGACTTTCCGGGGGTACGGGTCCTGGCCCCGGACCGGGTCGAGGAGCTGCGGGCCGCGACCGCGCGGTCGAACGCGGAGGTCGACTACATCGCGATGGGCCTCATCGTGGCCTTCACCGCCATCGCCGTCGTCAACACCCTGGCCATGTCCACCGCCGAGCGCGGCCGGGAGTTCGCGATGCTCAGGCTGGCCGGGGCCACCCGGCGCCAGGTGCTGCGGATGCTGCGGATCGAGACGGCGGGCCTGCTGCTGATCGCGGCCGTCCTGGGGACCGGCACGGCGCTGGCCGTCCTGACCGCGTTCAGCGTCGGCATGACGGGCGGCGCGGCGCCCACCGTCGTCCCGCTCGCCTACGGGCTCGTGCTGGGCCTCGCGGCCCTGCTGGCCTTCGCGGCGACGGTGCTGCCCGGGCGGCTGGCGCTGACGGCCCGTCCGGTGGACCTGGCCTCGGCCAAGGAGTGAGCGGGCGGCCGACGGGCCTGGAGCGCAGGTTTCACGGGGTTCACAGGTTTCACGGGTGAGGACTCACCGGCAGGCCCGCCGCGCGCCACGCCTGGAAGCCGCCCACCAGGTCTGTGGCGCGCGACAGCCCGAGCTGCCGCAGCGAGACCGCCGCGAGGCTGGACGCGTACCCCTCGTTGCACACGACCACGATCCGCAGATCGTGGTCCGTGGCCTCGGGCAGCCGGTGGTCGCACAGCGGGTCGAGCCGCCACTCCAGTTCGTTCCGCTCGACGATCAGCGCGCCCGGGATGGTCCCGTCGCGCTCCCGCAGGGCGGCGTACCGTATGTCCACGAGCAGCCCGCCCTCGGCCTGTGCCGCCGCGGCCTCCGCGGGCCCGAGGCGGTCCAGGCCCGTACGGGCCTCGGCCAGCAGTTCGTCGATGCTCCGCTTCGCGCTCATCGGATCACTCCCACTCACCCGGCAGCTCGACCTGTTCCAGCCGCAGCACCTGTCCGGTGCGGCTGTAGCGGCGCATCAGCGGCAGCGGCGGGTAATAGGCGTGTACCGAGACCGCGTGCCGCTCCGTGGAGGTGTTGAGCACCTCGTGGACGTGGTGCGGTCCGAAGGCCCGCCCCTGTCCGGCGGGAAGCGACCGCTCACGGTCGACGTCGTCGGCCAGCTCAAGGGTCTTCCAGCCCTCGGTGGGCAGGCGCGCGGCGAGCGACTGCTCGCGCAGCTGACCGGCCGCCGTGACGAACGCGCCGTGCGAGCCGCCGTGGTCGTGCCAGCCGGTGCCGGTGCCGGGAGGCCAGCCGATCAGCCACGCCTCGCTGCCGCCCGGCCCCTCGAGCCGCAGCCAGGTGCGGCCCTCCGGGTCGAGGGGGAGGGAGTCGACGAGCGCGGCGTCGGCGGCGGTACGGCGGGCGAACTCGAGGAGCTCGGCCGGGCCGGGCGAGGCGTCGGCGGGGGACCCGGCGGGTGCCGAGGGCCGGGCGGGGGAGGATGTGCTTACGTCGGGCACTGAGACCGTCCTGAGTGATCGCGAAAGGGGCGCGGCCCTGGCCGCGCGGGAAAAAGCCGATCAACAGGAGGGGCGACAGACGCAGCCCGCGTAGCGGACGAGGTCCACATGGACTCTCCGCCAGAAGCGCGGCAGCTGAGTGTCGGTCACGAGGCGTACTCAACCACGGGGCGGAAAGCAAGGTCAACTACTGCTGTCCACTCCGCGGACGCCCCCTGCCACGCACCCCGGCGCGCACACTGCCGCGCGCCGCCCTACCGGTGCGCCGTCGTTCCCGCCTCCGCCTCCGCCGACGCCTCCTCTGCGCCGCCGCCCCTCGCGGCCCTCCCGCCCAGCGCCGCGTCCGCGCACGCGTACAGCTCGGCCGGGCGCACCCCGGACAGCGCCGCGACCAGGTGCCCGTCGGGCCGCACCAGCAGCACGGTGTGGGCCGGGGCACCCGGGTACTCCTCGGCGACCAGCAGCTCGGCCCGCATCGGCAGCGCCGCGACGGCCGCCGCCAGCCGGGGCATCAGCCCCGCGCGCAGCCAGTGACGGCGGTCCCACACGCCCGTGCCGGGGGCGACGAGGACGACCAGCAGCTCCCGCCCCAGCCGCGCCCACAGCCGGGTGAGCGATCCGTCCGACGCGGTCACCGGCACATCGGCGGCGAGCGCGCCGATCTCGGTGTCGACTGTGATCGACCCCTCGGGGGCCGCCGCGGGCGTGAGGGGCGAGCGGCGGTGGACCGGTGGCTCGCCCAGGGGACCGCGCCCCAGATGGCCGTCGGTGAGCAGCTCGTCGTGGGCACGGACCGCGCCGGGCAGCACGGAGCGCCGCATCGCGTGCCAGCCGCCGGAGGCCCGCACCAGCGGCAGCGCCTGGTCCGCGGCGCGCAGCCGGGCGCTCACGGCGCCGCGCCGCTCGGCCTGATAGCTGTCGAGCAGCGCGTCCGACGCCCCGTGATGCCAGGCGAGGGCCAGCTTCCAGGAGAGGTTGCCGACGTCCCGCATGCCCTCGTCGAGCCCCTGGGTGCCGAGCGCGCCGAGCAGATGGGCGGCGTCCCCGGCGAGGAAGGCCCGGCCGGCGCGCCAGCGGAGCGCGAGCCGGTGGTGCACGGTGTGCACGCCGGTGTCCAGAAGCTCGTAGGGGAGCGCGGGGTCGCCGGACCACCCCGTGAGGGTGTCGCGCACCCGCGCGACCAGCGCGTCCGGCGTGACCAGGTCGCGGCCCGGCGGCAGCAGCCAGTCCAGCCGCCAGACGCCGCGCGGCAGCGGGCGGGCGGTCACCTCCGCGTCGAGGGTGCGCCACGGCGGGGAGCGGTGCAGCACGGCCTCGCCGGGCCAGGGGAGTTCGGCGCGCAGCGCGGCGACCGCGTGCCGCTCCACCGCGGTGCGCCCCGGGAAGCGCACGCCCAGGAGCTTGCGGATGGTGGACCGGGGCCCGTCGCAGCCGATCACATAACTGCCCCGCCACCAGGTGCTCTGGGCGCCCCGTGTGCGGATGCTGACGCCCCGGGGATCCTGTTCCAGGGTGTCCAGGCGGGTGCCCGGGACGATCCGGACCAGGTCCTCGCCGGGGATGGTGGCCAGCGCGGCGCGCAGGGCGCCGGTGAGCTCGTGCTGGGGCAGGTGCAGCGGCGAGGGCAGCTCCGCCTCCGGCTCGTCGCCCACCGTCCCGGCGTCGGGGCCGACGTCATAGCCATAGCCGTTACCGCCGGGGCTGTCCCTCCGGCCGGGCAGGAACGGCCGACCGGGCACCAGGGACACATGCCGGACCAGCTGCCGCCGCCGCAGGGTGCGCCAGCCGGTCCACGGCTCGGCCGCGTGGGCGGCCCGGCAGCCCAGCCGCTCCAGCAGGGCGGCGGTGTCGGGGCGCAGCACGGCCGTACGGGCGGGGCGGCGCTCGTCGCCGCCCTGGCTCTCGTCGAGCAGGATGACGGGCACCTCGGCGCGCGCGAGCGCGAGGGTCAGGGCGAGGCCGACCGGGCCCGCCCCGGCGACGATCACCGGGTCCACGGCGCGGTTCCGGTGACCCTGCGGGACGTACGTGAGTTGAGGAAACTGGCAGTTGAAACCCGGTGCGCGATCACACAAAGTATGCAACCCACTGCGGGTCCCCGCGTCAAGCGACGGGGGCGGTGGCGCGTACGCCACCGCCCCCGTCGGACCGGATATCGGACCGGGTATACGGTCAGTTCTTCGCCGCCGTGTCGGCCGGTCCGGCCACCTCGGCCTGGTCGACGACGTCCAGAGCGTCTCCCGCCGCGACCGGCTGCTCGGCCGGTGCGACCGCTATACCGCTCTTGGCGCGCCGACCGCGCCGCTCGATCCAGGTGGCCAGGGCGGACAGCGCCAGACACAGGGCCACATAGATCACACCGCCGACGATGATCACCGGAACGTAGGGGCTCTCGTCGTTGACGACGGTCACCTCGGCGATGTGCTGCATCTTGTACAGCAGTTCCTGGTACGTGATGACATAGCCGAGCGAGGTGTCCTTCAAGGTGACCACCAGCTGGCTGATGATGGTCGGCAGCATCGCGCGGACACCCTGCGGAATCAGGATGGTCATCATGACCTGGGTCTTGCGCATACCCAGGGCGTAGGCGGCCTCACGCTGCCCCTTGGGCACCGAGTTGATGCCCGCCCGCAACACCTCGGCCTGCACCGAGCCGTTGTAGACCGTCAGGCCGACGACCAGGGCCCAGAACTCCGTCCCGTCGCCGGTGAACCCCAGATCGTTCTTGTAGGTGAGGAAGAGCACCCACAGGGCGTAGATGGTGATCAGCAGCGGGACGGCCCGGAACAGCTCGATGAATCCGGTCGTGAACACTCGGACCCACTTGTGGTCCGAGAGCCGGCCGACGGCGAGCACCACGCCGAGCGCCACCGACAGCACCGCGGCCACGGCGAACACCTGGAGGGTGGTCAGCAGGCCGTCGATGATGTCGTTCTGGACACCCGCGTAGTTGAAGATGTCCCACATCTCCGGCGCGAACTGACCCTTGTCGTTCAGCCGTATGGCGATGAAGGCGATCAGGCCGATCACGGCGAGAGTGCCGATGACCGAGTACACGCGGTTGCGGATACGGGCCTTGGGACCGGGCGAGTCGTACAGGACGCTTGCGCTCATCGGGCCACCTCCATGCGGCGCTCCAGCAGCCGGAAGAGCCCGCTGATGGTGAAGGTGATGACCAGGTAGCTGAGCGCGATCCACAGGAAGATCCAGGCGATCGCGTACCCCTTGTCACTCAGCAGCTTCGAGACGCTGAACAGCTCGGTGTTGCTGAAGGCGCCCGCGATCGCGGAGTTCTTGGTGAGGGCGATGAATATGCTGCTCAGCGGCGGGATCACGGTCCGGGTGGCCTGCGGCAGGACGATCATCCGCAGGGTCTGGAAGAAGGTCATCCCCAGGCTTCGGGCCGCCTCGGCCTGCCCGATCGGCACCGTGCCGATGCCGGAGCGCACCGCCTCGCAGACGAACGTCGAGGTGTAGCAGCCCAGCGCCCCCACCGCGAGCTTGTAGGGGCTCGTCCCGGGGAAGAGGATCTGGGGGATCACGAAGAACGTGATCAGGAACAGCAGGGTCAGCGGGGTGTTCCGCAGCAGCGTGACCCAGGCGGTGCCGAAGGCACGCAGCGGCGGTATGGGGGACACCCTGAAGCCGGCCATGATGATGCCGAGGATGAGGGCGAGCGCCGCGCTGGCCGCGGTCAGCGACAGGGTGCCGAGGAACCCGTCGCGGAACTCAGGGAAGTAATCGAAGAGTAGGTTCATCTGTTCTCCGCGCTAGCGGTCAGGGCAGCACGACGGATCGCACCGGCTTCAGGGCGTACGGGGAGAACCGGCTCAGTAGCGCGGCAGGGGGGTCTTCGGGGCGACGTAGGCGGAGCCGGACTTGCCGAGCGTGCCCTCGTACGCCTTCTTGTAGTCGCCGTTCCCGATGTGCTTCTCGAGCGCGTCGGAGATCGCGTCGCGCAGCACCTTGTCGTCCTTGTTCATGCCGACGCCGTAGGGCTCCTCGGTGAACGGCTTGCCGACGACCTTGAGCTTGCTCGGACGCTGGGCCGCGTAGCCCTTGAGGATCGCGTCATCGGTGGTGACCGCGTCCACCTGGCCGTCCAGCAGCTGCTTGACGCACAGCGAGTACTTGCCGAGCTCGGTGGTCTTGGCGCCGTACTTCGGCTTCTTGATCTCCTGGAGCGGAGTGGAGCCGACGATGGAACAGACCTTCTTGCCCTTGACGGCGTCCGGGCCGGTGATGTCCTTGTCGTCCTTGCGCACCAGCAGGTCCGCGCCGGCCACGTAGTACGGGCCTGCGAAGCCGACCTGCTTCTTGCGCTCGTCGTTGATCGTGTAGGTGCCGACGTAGTAGTCGACCTGGCCCTTGGAGATGGAGGTCTCGCGGACGTTGGAGTCGACCGTCTTGAACTCGATCTGGTCCTCGGAGAAGCCCAGGTCGGCGGCGACCATCTTGGCGATCTCGATGTCGAAGCCGGAGCGCTTGCCGGTGGTGTCCTCGAAGCCGAGGTAGGGCTGGTCGGCCTTGGCGCCGATGATGAGCTTGCCGCGCTTCTGGGCCGCCTTGAGGGTCGGCGAGTCCAGCTTCACGTCCTTGGCGACGGTGTAGTCGCCGCTGACGACCTCGCCGCCCTTGGGCTTGTCGCCGGCCGTGCCTTCCTTGCCACCGCAGGCAGCGGTCGCCGCCAGAGCCAGAACCACCGAAGCCGCTGCGGCCGTCTTACGAATTCTCATCGTGCATCCCTCAGGTTTTGTTGTGCGTGCGTGCAGAAGGTGAGCCGTGCGGGGCTCAGTGGTGAAGCCAGGTGCGGGGGACCCGGGTATGGGCCTCAGTGGTGCCTCAGTGGTGAAGGATCTTCGACAGGAAGTCCTTGGCCCGGTCGCTGCGGGGGTTGTTGAAGAACTCCTCGGGCTCGGCCTCTTCGACGATCCGGCCGTCGGCCATGAAGACCACCCGGTTCGCGGCGGAGCGCGCGAAGCCCATCTCGTGGGTGACGACGACCATCGTCATACCGTCCCGGGCGAGCTGCTGCATGACGTCCAGCACCTCGTTGATCATCTCCGGGTCGAGCGCGGAGGTCGGCTCGTCGAACAGGATCGCCTTGGGGTCCATGGCCAGCGCTCGGGCGATGGCCACGCGCTGCTGCTGACCACCGGACATCTGCGCGGGGTACTTGTCCGCCTGCTTGCCCACGCCCACTCGGTCGAGCAGCGTGCGGGCCTTCTCCTCGGCGGTCTTCTTGTCTGTCTTGCGCACCTTCTGCTGGCCCAGCATCACGTTTTCGAGCACCGTCTTGTGCGCGAAAAGGTTGAAAGACTGGAAGACCATGCCGACGTCGGCGCGCAGCCGGGCGAGCTCCTTGCCCTCTTGAGGCAGTGGCTTGCCGTCGATCGTGATGGTGCCGGAGTCGATTGTCTCCAGGCGGTTGATGGTGCGGCAGAGGGTCGACTTGCCGGACCCGGAAGGGCCGATCACAACGACCACTTCGCCCCGTGCGATGTTCAGGTTGATGTCCTGGAGCACATGCAGCGCGCCGAAGTGCTTGTTGACTCCTGACAGCGCAACCAACGCGTCCGCAACGGGAGTTGCGTCCTTGGTCACCGGTACTTCGCTCATTCGGCGTTTCGCTCCGTCCTCCTCGGTTGGGAGGACCTTAGGGGGCCGCCGAGACCAGCGTCATTACATCTGAGCGGAAATTGAGGATAACGATCCGGCAGCGGAGCGGCACTCTGTGTGAACGCGGTCCGAGGCTGCCGTACCGGCTACATAACGGAAACCTAAGTGTGACTAGATGCGTCTTGACGAGCACGCGTCTACTGGGCGTGGATGCCCTGTGGCCATGTTGGCGAAACGCATGCGCCACTCTGTGGAAAGGTGGTGGAAGGCTCGGTGAGGCTGCTGCTCGTCGAGGACGACAACCATGTCGCCGCGGCTCTCTCCGCGGTGCTCGCGAGGCACGGTTTCGAAGTTACGCACGCCAGAAGCGGTGAGGAGGCGCTCAGAGCGCTGCTGCCCGACTCGGGGCCGCCGTTCGGCGTTGTGCTCCTCGACCTCGGGCTGCCGGACCAGGACGGCTTCCAGGTGTGCGGCAAAATCCGCAAGCGGACCACCACTCCCGTGATCATGGTGACCGCGCGGGCGGATGTAAGATCCCGCATCCATGGTCTCCACCTCGGTGCCGACGACTATGTGGTCAAACCCTACGACACCATGGAGCTGCTCGCCCGGATCCACGCTGTGAGTCGGCGCACGCTTCCGGCCGACCCCGCCCCGGCCTCCGAGGAGGGCACCGAGAGCCGCAACGCACCCCTGCGGATCGGCCCCGTCACCCTCGATCTGGCCACCCGGCAGGTCGCGGTGGAGGGTACGACCATCTCGCTCACCCGTAAGGAGTTCGACTTGCTGGCGCTGCTCGCCCAGCGCCCCGGCGTCGTCTTCCGGCGGGAGCAGATCATCAGCGAGGTGTGGCGGACCAGTTGGGAGGGGACCGGGCGCACCCTGGAGGTGCACGTCGCCTCGCTCCGCTCCAAGCTGCGCATGCCCGCGCTGATCGAGACGGTTCGCGGCGTCGGGTACCGCCTGGTGTCACCGGCGAGCTGAGGACCCGAGAGACTTCTCCCCGTGCGCACCCGACTTCTCCCGCTCCTCATCGTCCTCATGGCCGGCGTGCTGCTCGCGCTCGGCTTCCCGCTCGCGGGCAGCGTGGCCGCCCGCGAGCAGCAGCGCGTGGTCGTCGACCGGATCGACGACACCGCGCGGTTCGCCGCGCTCGCGCAGTTCGTCACGGCCGGGCCGGCCGCGGCCGCCAGCGCGGAGGACGACGAACGGCTCAGCACCCTGAAGGCTGAACTCCGGCGCTACCACGCCCTGTACGGCATCCGGGCCGGCGTCTTCTACCGGAGCGGCAAGCCCATGGCCCAGGCGCCCGACGGCTGGCGGCTCCCCAAGGCCGGGGACGGCGCCGAGGCGTTCGAGGAGGCCCTCCAGGGCCGTCGCAGCCATGACCCGGACCAGGTCTGGCCCTGGCAGCGGGGCCGGCTCACCGTCGCCTCCCCCGTGGTGCGCGACGGCGACGTGGTGGCCGTCGTGGTCACCGACTCGCCCACCGGGCAGATGCGGTCGCGCACCCTGCACGGGTGGCTGGTGATCGCCGCGGGGGAGGCCGCCGCGATGCTCCTGGCGGTCGGGGCGGCCTTCCGGCTCACCGGCTGGGTGCTGAGGCCCGTACGGATCCTCGACACCGCCACCCACGACATCGCCACCGGGCGTATGCAGTCGCGCGTCGCGGCCGCCTCCGGGCCGCCCGAGCTGCGCCGCCTGGCCCGCTCCTTCAACGAGATGGCCGACAACGTCGAGGAAGTCCTCGAACAGCAGCGTGCGTTCGTCGCCGACGCCTCCCACCAGCTGCGCAACCCGCTGTCCGCGCTGCTGCTGCGCATCGAGCTGCTGGCCCTCGACCTGCCCGACGGCCACGAGGAGATCGCCTCGGTGCGCACCGAGGGCAAGCGCCTCGCCCAGGTCCTGGACGACCTCCTGGACCTGGCCCTGGCCGAGCACTCCACCACCGACCTCAAGCTCACCGACATCGCCGAGCTCGCCGCCGACCGGGTCGACGCCTGGCTCCCGCTCGCCGAGCGGGAAGGCGTCCGCCTCTCCTACGAGGGCCCGTCGGCCGTGGCCGGCTGGGCCGACCCGGTGGCGCTGTCCAGCGCGCTGGACGCCGTCGTGGACAACGCGCTGAAGTTCACTCCGGCGGGCGCGGACGTGCGGGTCTCCGCCCAGCCGGACGGGGACACGGTCGCCATAGTCGTCGCCGACGGCGGCCCCGGCCTCACCGAGGACGAGCTCGCGCGCATCGGCGACCGCTTCTGGCGCAGCGGCCGCCATCAGAACATCAACGGCTCCGGCCTGGGGCTGTCGATCTCCCGGGCGCTGCTCGCCGCGGGTGGCGCCTCCATCGAGTACGCCCCCAACGAGCCGTGCGGGCTGCGCGTGACGATCACCGTGCCGCGCACCGGGCCGCACTAGGCGGGCCCCGGTACGGCGTCGCGGTAGGGGGTCGCAGTAGAGGGTCGCAGTAGGGGCGGGCCGGGTGTGGGCGGTGGGCCCTACGGCTTGACCGAGCGGTAGTAGCGCGCCGCGCCCGCGTGGAGTTCCAGCGGGTCGGTGAAGATCGCGGTGCGAAGGTCCACCTTCTGCGCCGCGTGCACCTTGGAGCCGATGCGGTCCCGGTTCTCTATCACGGTCCGGGTGACGGCCTCCGCGAGCGCGGGGTCCACCCGGTCCGTGGTGACCAGGAGGTTCGGCACCGCGATGGTCTTGATGGCGTCCTTCTGGCGCATGTCCGCGTACGCGTCGGCGGGCACGGCCGCCGCCCTGTAGTAGCGGGTCACGCCGCCCTGGCTGTGCAGCGGGCCGATGAGGTCGCCGAGCTGGACCAGCCGGATCGGGAAGTCCTCGGCCAGGGTGCGCACGGCGGTCGTCGGCAGTCCGCCGGACCAGAAGAAGGCATCCAGCTTGTCCTCCTTCAGGAGGGCAGGCATCCGGTCGATGCCCTCGCGCACGGCCGTGACGTTCTTGTCCATGTCGAGCCCGGCGGCCTTGAGCAGCGACTTGGCGATCAGCTGTACACCCGAGTCGTCCTCGCCGACGCCGACCCGCAGGTTCTTGAGGTCCCGGGTGGACCGCACCCGGGAGCCCCTGGGCACCACCAGCTGCATGTAGTCGTCGTACAGCCGCGCGCAGGCGCGCAGCCGCTCGGAGCCCTTGCCGCCCTGCTCACGGTAGGCGGCCACCGCGTCGGTGGCGGCGATGGCGAACGTGGCCCGGCCCTCGGCGAGCCGCCGGACGTTGTCCGGGGACCCCTTGCTGCGCTGGAGCGTCACGTCCAGGCCGGGGAGGTCCCGGGCGAGGTCGCGGCGCAGCATCTTGCCGTAGGTCTCGTAGACCCCGGTGGGCACTCCGGTCGCGAAGGTCACCGGGCCGTGGGGCGACTCGTCGTCCCCGATCGGCACCAGCCACCACAGGAGCAGGGCGAGCGCGACGGCTCCGGCGGCGGCGGACTGAAGCGCGCGGCGCCGGCCGAGGCGCGGAAGACGGACGGCCATGCGCAGGATCATGACAGTCCCCCCGGCCCTGTGGGGAGGCGGGGGCCGTCGGTGGCCGTATGCGGCCTCAAACGCGGCCTTCCCGATTCGGCACGGTGGCCTGATCGCCGCCCCTTACCCTGGATGGGTGAGCAGCAGCGAGGTAGCCGGTTTGAAGACCTACGAGGTGCGCACCTACGGGTGCCAGATGAACGTCCACGACTCCGAGCGGCTTTCCGGCCTCTTGGAGGAGGCCGGCTATGTCCGCGCGCCCGAGGGCGTGGGTGAGGGCGACGAGGCCTTCGCCGATGTCGTCGTGTTCAACACCTGCGCGGTGCGGGAGAACGCCGACAACAGGCTGTACGGCAACCTCGGCCGGCTGGCGCCCATCAAGGCCGGGCGGCCCGGCATGCAGATCGCCGTCGGCGGGTGCCTGGCCCAGAAGGACCGCGACACCATCGTCAAGAAGGCTCCTTGGGTCGACGTGGTCTTCGGCACGCACAACATCGGCAGCCTGCCGGTGCTGCTGGAGCGCGCCCGGATCCAGGAAGAGGCCCAGGTCGAGATCGCCGAGTCCCTGGAGGCATTCCCCTCCACCCTTCCGACGCGGCGTGAGTCGGCGTACGCGGCGTGGGTCTCGATCTCCGTCGGCTGCAACAACACCTGCACGTTCTGCATCGTCCCGGCGCTGCGCGGCAAGGAGAAGGACCGCCGTCCGGGCGACATCCTCGCCGAGGTGGAGGCGCTGGTCGCCGAGGGCGTCAGCGAGATCACCCTGCTGGGCCAGAACGTGAACGCGTACGGGTCCGACATCGGCGACCGCGAGGCGTTCAGCAAGCTGCTGCGCGCCTGCGGGAAGGTGGCGGGCCTGGAGCGGGTCCGCTTCACCTCGCCGCACCCGCGCGACTTCACGGACGACGTCATCGCCGCCATGGCCGAGACGGACAACGTGATGCCCCAGCTGCACATGCCGCTCCAGTCCGGCTCGGACACCGTGCTGAAGGCGATGCGCCGCTCCTACCGGCAGGAGCGCTACCTCGGGATCATCGAGAAGGTGCGCGCCGCCATGCCGGACGCCGCGATCTCGACCGACATCATCGTCGGCTTCCCCGGCGAGACCGATGCCGACTTCGAGCAGACCCTGCACGTCGTGCGCGAGGCGCGCTTCGCCCAGGCGTTCACCTTCCAGTACTCCAAGCGGCCCGGCACGCCGGCCGCCGAGATGGACGGGCAGGTGCCGAAGGCCGTCGTCCAGGAGCGCTACGAGCGGCTGGTCGCCCTCCAGGAGGAGATCTCCTGGGAGGAGAACAAGAAGCAGATCGGCCGGACCGTGGAGGTGCTGGTCGCGGAGGGCGAGGGCCGTAAGGACGGCGCCACCCGGCGGCTGTCCGGCCGCGCCCCCGACAACCGCCTCGTCCACTTCGCGCGGCCCGAGGAGAGCGTCCGTCCGGGGGATGTCGTCACCGTGGACCTCACCTACGCGGCACCGCACCACCTGCTCGCCGAGGGCCCGGCCAAGGGCGTGCGGCGCACCCGTGCGGGCGACGCGTGGGAGCGGCGCAACGCGGCCGAGGAGAAGAAGCCCGCGGGCGTGATGCTGGGCCTGCCGACGGTCGGCGCCCCGCCGCCGGTCCCCGCGCCCGCCGCGGGCTGCGGCTGCGACTGAGCGGGACGGCGACGTCTTCCTGATGGTGCCGGAGGCCGCGACGGGCAACTACTGCCGGCGGTTCCGGGTGGCCGAGCTGCTGTGGGACTCGGAGCCCCGGCCCGAGCCTGCCGGATAGGCTGGCGATCATGCTGATCGCCGCCGCTGTCTGCCCCTGTCCACCGCTGCTGGTGCCCGAGGTCGCCGCCGGGGCGGCCGGTGAGCTGGCCGCGCTGCGCGCGGCGTGCCTGGACGCGGTCGGGGTGCTGGCCGCGGCGCGGCCGGAGCGGCTGATCGTCGTGGGGCCCGCGGAGTGCGACGGGCGCGGCCCGCACCCGCAGGGCACGCCCGGGTCGTTCGGCGGCTTCGGGGTGGACCTGGACGTACGGCTCGGCGGCTGGGGCGAGGCCGGAGCCGGGGCCGAGGCCTCCGAGCGGACGCTGCCGCCCTCGCTGGCCGTGGCCGCGTGGCTGCTGGAGCGCGCGCGGTGGCAGGCCGCGCCGGTCGAGGGGCTGGGCGTGGGGGAACCTCTGGCGGCCGAGCGGTGTAGAGAAGTCGGAAGGGAACTGGCGGCACAGGCCGAGCGGGTCGCGCTGCTGGTGATGGGCGACGGCAGCGCGTGCCGGACGCTGAAGGCTCCGGGCTATCTCGACGACCGGGCGGCCGCCTTCGACGCGGAGGTGGCGCGGGCGCTGGGCGCGGCGGACATCGCCGCGCTCGCCGAGCTGGACGAGGAGCTGGCGGCCGAGCTGAAGGCGGCGGGCCGGGCGCCGTTGCAGGTGCTCGCGGGCGCGGGCGAGGGGGCCGCGCTGAAGGGGGAGTTGCGGTATGAGGGAGCGCCGTACGGCGTGGGGTATTTCGTCGCGATGTGGTCGTAGCGGCCCTCGCGGGAGCGGGTACGAGAGCGGGCATGGGCGCGGCCGCGGAGCGGGCGCTCCGCGGCCGTTCGCCGGAGGGGCTCAGGCGCTGGGCCGCTCGTCGCCCTTGGCCTTGCCCCCGCCCTCTTGCCCGTGGGAGAAGCGGCCGAGGGCGCCCTTGGCCTTGTCCGCACTGTTCTCGAGCTTGTCGCGGTACTTGCCCTTGGTCTTGGTGTCGACCGTCTTGACGGCCTTGTCCAAGCCGCGCTCGATCTTCTCCTCGTGCTGCCGTGTGAAGCCGGCGGCCTTGTCCTTCATGACTCCGGCCTTGGCCTTGAGGTTGTCCAGCACGCTCATGGGCCACCTTCCCTCGGTCAATGACTATCTGCGGGCACTCTCGTCGGTCTCGCTGTCCGCGGCGCCGAGCGATTCCTGTACGGCCTCCTGCTCGGCTTCCCGCGTGGGCTCCTGTTCAGTCTCCCGCACGGGCTCCCGCGCGGCATCGGCCTCCTGCTTGGACTGCTGCTTCGGAATACCGATGGCCTCGCCCGCCGGGGCAGCCGCCCCGGCGTGCTCCGGCCCCGCCTCGTCAGCGGCGCCGGCCGTCACTCCGTCCACCGAGGTGTGGGCCTCGGGCTGCTCGGTTGACGCCTCGGGCGATCGGCTCGCCTCCTTGGGACCTCGGCGAAACCAATCAAAAACACCCATAACTATCTCCATACCCTACTCGTGCGGGCGATATCGCGTGCCGCTCAGGCAACGACCCCGGAGGTGTCCCGTCACGTAGCTCGTTCGAGTAGGCGGTCCAGGGTTTGCGAGACTGGTCCGGTGAATACCCCAGGCCCCCCACCCAGCGTCATCGCCGTCGTCGGCCCCACCGCGGCCGGAAAGTCCGACCTGGGCGTCGCCCTCGCCCGCCACCTCGGCGGCGAGGTGGTCAACGCCGACTCCATGCAGCTCTACCGGGGCATGGACATCGGCACCGCCAAGCTGACCGAGGAGGAGCGGCAAGGGGTGCCGCACCGGCTGCTGGACATCTGGGACGTCACCCGGACCGCCAGCGTCGCCGAGTACCAGCGGCTGGCCCGCGCCGAGATCGACCGGCTGCTCTCGGAGGGCCGCACCCCCGTCCTGGTCGGCGGCTCGGGGCTCTACATCCGCGGTGCGATCGACGCCCTCGAGTTCCCCGGCACGGACCCGGCCGTCCGGGCCCGGCTCGAGGCCGAGCTGGCGGAGCTCGGCTCGGGTGCGCTGCACGCCCGGCTCGCCGCCGCCGACCCCGAGGCGGCTCGCGCGATCCTGCCCAGCAATGGCCGGCGGGTGGTGCGGGCGCTCGAGGTGATCGAGATCACCGGCCGCCCCTTCACCGCGAATCTGCCGGGCCACGAGGCCGTCTACGACACCCTTCAGATCGGCGTCGACGTCGAGCGCCCCGAGCTGGACGAGCGGATCGCGGTGCGCGTGGACCGGATGTGGGAGGCCGGGCTCGTGGACGAGGTGCGCCGGCTGGAGGGCGCCGGGCTGCGCGACGGCCGCACCGCGTCCCGCGCCCTGGGCTATCAGCAAGTGCTTTCCGCGCTGGCCGGGGAGTACGGCGAGGACCAGGCCCGGGCCGAGACCGTGCGGGCCACCAAACGGTTTGCGCGACGCCAGGACTCCTGGTTCCGGCGCGACCCGCGCGTCCACTGGCTCAGCGGCGCGGTCGCCCGCCGCGGGGAGCTTTTGCACGACGCGCTGGCGTTGGTGGACCGGGCGGTCACAGCCTGATCACGTGATGGCATCGGGACGCTCCGTGTGCCATACCGGCCCGTGCGGGCATGCCATCATCGAGCTCCGATCGTGCTGTTGTTCAGGAGTTGGGAGGGCGGGTGGCGATGGAGGCCGGCCCTCGCGACGTATCGCAGCAGTCGCCCCACGGCGACCCGGGTCCGCTCACCTCCGACGGCCCTGACCTCGCCTCCGACGGTCCGGACCTCACTTCCGACGGTCCTGGCGGCGACGCGGTCTCGGCTGAGCCCGGCGCCCCGGCCATCGACGACGGCATCGAGGGGCTCCCCGCCCCCGGTGAGTCCTTCAGCGAGCTGCGTCCGCCGCGCCGGTTCCGGATCTGGCAGATCGCGCCGATCGTCGGCCTCGCCATCCTGGGCTCGCTGATGTTCGCCTTCCCGCTCGCCTTCGAGTTCGGCGACGGCGGGGCGGTGGTCGCCATGCTCGGGCTGCTGTTGAGCTGCTGCGCCGCCGGATGGGGCCTGATGGCCGCCCGTCGCGTGGGCTACACCTGGCCGGGGCTGCCGCCCCGGGGCTCCGGGCGCCGCCCCGACTGGCGGTTCATCCTGCTGTACGTGGCGGTTGTGGCGGTGCTGGCCACCCTCACCATCTGGCGCGTGGCCCGCCTGCGCTGATCCCCGCCGGTAGCGCCTCCGCCGGTCACCGCCGGTGGCGCCCCGCTCGTGGTCACCGCTGGT
The DNA here is from genome assembly GCF_044332865.1 of Streptomyces sp. NPDC021225. Lineage (NCBI taxonomy): Bacteria > Bacillati > Actinomycetota > Actinomycetes > Kitasatosporales > Streptomycetaceae > Streptomyces > Streptomyces sp. NPDC021225. The sequence goes on from NZ_JBIRPV010000005.1 coordinate 49,400, forward strand.
GGCGAGCCCTCTCGGAGCACTCGTCCCGGGCGCCCCGTAGGATCGAGGGATGAACGACGCGCCCCGGCCGACCTTCCTCAAGGGCCACGGCACCGAGAACGACTTCGTCATCGTCCCCGACCCGGACGGCCGGCTCGAGCTGTCCCCGGCCGCCGTCGCCCGCATCTGCGACCGCCGGGCCGGCATCGGCGGTGACGGGCTGATCCGCGTCGTACGGTCCTCGGCGCACCCCGAGGCCCGGGCCATGGCCGACGAGGCCGAGTGGTTCATGGACTACCGCAACAGCGACGGCAGCGTCGCCGAGATGTGCGGCAACGGAGTCCGCGTCTTCGCCCGCTATCTGGAGCGGGCCGGGCTCGTCGAGCCCGGCGATCTCGCGGTCGCCACCCGCGCCGGAGTGCGCCGCGTCCATATCGCCAAGGACGGCCCCGGCGGCGCCGAAGGCCACGGCGGGGCGATCACCGTCCGGATGGGCAAGGCCCTGCTGCCCGAGCCCGGCCCCGACGGCCCGATCACGGTCACCGTCGGCGAGCACAGCTGGCCCGCCCGCCACGTGGACATGGGCAACCCGCACGCGGTCGCGTTCGTCGACGACCTCGGCCAGGCGGGGCGCCTGCTCGACGCCCCCGGGGTGACCCCCGGCTCCGCGTATCCGCACGGCACCAACGTCGAGTTCGTGGTCGACCGCGGCCCGCGCCATGTGGCGATGCGGGTGCATGAGCGCGGCTCCGGCGAGACCCGATCCTGCGGCACCGGCGCCTGCGCCGTGATGGTTGCCGCCGCCCGCAGGGACGGAGCCGACCCCGCGGCCGAGGGCCACCCCGTCACCTACACCGTGGACGTCCCCGGCGGACGCCTGGTGATCAGCGAACTCCCGGACGGTACGGTGGAGATGACCGGCCCGGCCGTGATCGTCGCCGAGGGCGAGATCGACCCTGCCTGGCTGGACACGGCCGTCGCCTGAGAGTTCACCCCAATGGGTGATCCATTTCACTCTGGGCGAGAGCCGGTCGGCCGTGCGTGATGGGCTCGGTAGCATCAAGCACCGGCCCAGGGGGAGTGCCCACGCCGGTTGACGCTCGACGCCGCCGGAGGTGCCCATGAGCGCAGAGGCCACCGACCACGCCGCTCTCGGCCGCAGGCGCGGCCTCCCGCGCATCGACCTGCGCAATCTCCGCAGGTTCAGCAGGGCCGCGCTGTCGGGCTCGCCCGCCCGCGGCCGCCTGCCGGACGCGATCGAGCATGTGGCCAAGGTGCACCGGGCCCACCACCCCGGGGCCGATCTCGACGTACTGCGCCAGGCGTATGTGCTCGCCGAGTCCTCGCACCGCGGCCAGATGCGCAAGAGCGGCGAGCCGTACATCACCCATCCGCTCGCGGTCACCCTCATCCTCGCCGAACTGGGCGCCGAGACCACGACCTTGACGGCGTCACTCCTCCACGACACGGTCGAGGACACCGATGTGACGCTGGATCAGGTGGGCGAGCAGTTCGGTGAGGAGGTCCGCTATCTCGTCGACGGCGTCACCAAGTTGGAGAAGGTCGACTACGGCGCGGCGGCCGAGCCCGAGACGTTCCGCAAGATGCTGGTCGCCACCGGCAACGACGTGCGCGTGATGTCCATCAAGCTCGCCGACCGCCTGCACAACATGCGCACCCTCGGTGTGATGCGCCCCGAGAAACAGGCGCGCATCGCCAAGGTCACCCGCGATGTGCTGATTCCGCTCGCCGAGCGGCTGGGCGTACAGGCGCTCAAGACCGAGCTGGAGGACCTGGTCTTCGCCATCCTCCACCCCGCGGAGTACGCCCGCACCCGCGAGCTGCTGCTGGAGCACGCGGGCCGTCCGGACCCGCTCGCCCGCGCCGCCGAGGACGTACGCGCCGTGCTGCACGAGGCGGGCATCGCCGCCGAAGTCCTCGTCCGGCCCCGGCACTTCGTATCCGTCTACCGAGTGGGCCTCAAGCGCGGCGAGCTGACCGGCTCCGACCTCGGCCGGCTGCTCGTCCTCGTCTCGGAGGACGCGGACTGCTACGCGGTCCTCGGCGAGCTGCACACCTGCTTCACCCCGGTCATCTCGGAGTTCAAGGACTTCATCGCGGTCCCCAAGTTCAACCTGTACCAGTCGCTGCACACGGCGGTGGCCGGGCGCGACGGCGAGGTCGCCGAAGTCCTCATCCGCACCCACCAGATGCACCAGGTCGCCGAGGCCGGGGTGATCGCCCTCGGCAATCCCTACGCGCCGAACGCGCCGTCGGAGGCCGCCGACGCGCCCGACGGCGAGCGCGCCGACCCCACCCGCCCCGGCTGGCTGTCGCGGCTGCTGGCCTGGCAGAGCGCCACCCCCGACCCCGACACGTTCTGGTCCTCGCTGCGCGCCGAGCTCGCCCAGGACCGGGAGATCACCGTCTTCCGGGCCGACGGCGGCACGCTGGGCCTGCCCGCGGGGGCCAGCTGTGTGGACGCCGCGTACGCCCAGTACGGCGAGGCCGCCCACGACTGCATCGGCGCCAGGGTCAACGGCCGTATCGCGACGCTGAGCACCGTGCTGCGCGACGGCGACATGCTTCAGCTGCTCATGGCGCGCGACACCCGGGACGCCGCCTCCTCGGGGCCCTCGCCCGAGTGGCTCGACCACGCCCGCACGCCGGCCGCGCGCATCGCCATCAGCCGCTGGCTCGCGGCCAACCCGGAGCGGCAGCAGCCCCAGCCGGCCACCGGCCCGGGCCCCGCACCGGCCGAGGACCCCGCCGGGGCCGCCGGGAGCGGCACGGCCGGCGGAGGCGGCGCGTCCGGTGGGGCCGCGGTGCGGGAGGCGGTCGCCACCGGCATCGCCGCGGACCTGCCCGGCGCGGCCGTGCGACTGGCCGGCTGCTGCACCCCCGTGCCCCCGGACGTGGTCATCGGCTTCGCGGTGCGCGGCGGGGCCGTCACCGTGCACCGCGAGCAGTGCCCCGCGGTGGCCCGTATGACGGCGGCCGGGCGGAGCACGGTCGGGGTGCGCTGGCTGGAGGGGGAGGAGAGCGACGGGGGCGACTACCGCGTGACCCTCCTGGCCGAGGCGTTCAGCAGACCCCGTCTGCTGGCCGACCTCACCGAGGCCATCGCCGCCGAGGGCGCGGCCGTGGTCTCGGCCGCCGTCGAGCCGCCCCGCGAGCAGCGCGTCCGCCATACGTACACGCTCCAGCTGCCCGACCCCGGCCGGCTGCCGACGCTGATGCGCGCCATGCGCGATGTGCCCGGGGTCTACGACGTGACGCGGGCTGGCCGGCGGATGGCGGCGGCGCGGTCCTGAACCGGCCGGAGCCAAGGCCCGAACCCCCATTCGGGTGGAGTTGGGCCGCGCCGCCCGGCGCGGTCGTCCGGGCGTTGATAGCCGTAGATCATGCTGTCTTCCCCGAGGGGACGCCCCTCGCCGGCCCGGCGCGCGCGACGTCGCAGGACCGCCGCCGCGGCCGCCGCGCTGACCGCCGCCCTCGTCGCGATCTGCCCGTCCTCGGCCGCGGGGCCGGTGTCCTCGGCGCCCGCGCCGCCCCCGGTCCCCCGGGGCATCGGCGACCGGCTCTTCCCGTATCTCGGCAACCCCGGCTACGACGTCGCGTCATACGACATCGCGCTGCGCTACCACGGCAACGACCGGCCGCTTGATGCCATCACCACCCTCACGGCCCGCGCCACCGCGCCGCTGCCCACCTTCAACCTCGACTTCGCCCATGGCGATGTGCGCTCGGTGCGGGTCGACGGCAGGCCCGCCCTGTTCACCGGCGCGGGGGAGGACCTCGTCATCACCCCGGGCCGGCCGGTCCACCGCGGCGCCCGGTTCCGGGTCACCGTCAGGCACACCAGCGACCCGGGCGGCAGCGGCGGCGGCTGGGTCCGCACCCACGACGGCCTGGCGATGGCCAACCAGGCCGACGCCGCGCACCGCGTCTTCCCCTGCAACGACCACCCCTCCGACAAGGCGCGCTTCACCTTCCGCGTCACCGCCCCCAAGCGACTCACGGTCGTCGCGAACGGGCTGCCGCTCGGGCGCACCCAGAAGGGCGACGACATCACCTGGCGGTACGGCCTCGCCCACCCCATGGCCACCGAGCTGGCGCAGATCTCCATCGGCCGTTCGGCCGTCCTGCACCGCACCGGCCCCGGCGGGATGCCGGTGCGCGACGTCGTGCCCGCGGCGGACCGCGAGCGCCTGGCCAAGTGGCTCGCGCGCACACCGGCACAGCTGGAGTGGATGGAGAAGAAAGTCGGCCCCTACCCCTTCGAGACGTACGGGTTGCTCATCGCCAGGGCCACGACCGGCTTCGAGCTGGAGACCCAGACCCTCTCCCTCTTCGAGAGCGGCCTGTTCACCACCTCCGGACTGCCCTCCTGGTACATCGAGTCGATCATGGTGCACGAGCTGGCGCACCAGTGGTTCGGCGACAGCGTCAGCCCGCGCCGCTGGTCCGACCTGTGGCTCAACGAGGGCCATGCCACCTGGTACGAGGCGCTGTACGGAGACGAGCGCGGAAAGCTGCCGCTCGAGAAGCGGATGCGCCTCGCCTACCGGCAGTCCGACGCCTGGCGCGCCTCCGGCGGCCCACCCGCCGCCCCCCTGCCGTCCGACGCCGACCACCAGATCGGCATCTTCCGCCCGGTCGTCTACGACGGCAGCGCCCTGGTCCTGTACGCGCTGCGGCAGCGGATCGGGCGGGCGGCGTTCGAGCGGCTGGAGCGGCGCTGGACACACCGGTACCGCGACGGGGTGGCCTCGACCGGGGATTTCATCCGGCTGGCGTCGGAGGTGGCGGGCCGCGACCTGTCCGGCTTCCTGTGGCCCTGGCTGTACGGGAGGACGACGCCGAAGATGCCCGGGCACCCCGACTGGAAGTCCGACGCCGCGGCCCACGGGGAAACCATGGCGAAAGCCGGCGGAAACCCGGGTGACGGCCCGGCCGCCGCGTGCGACCATCGACGGGTCGGCGCAGCGGCCGGCGGCCGGGAATCCTCCGGGTCCGCCACGCGTTGTCGACGGTGACAGCACCCAACGACGTAAGGATCGATTTGACCCACTCCTCTTCCCTTCCGCAGGACCGGCAGCGCTTCGCCTTCGCCGAGAGCCTTCGGGCGGACGCCCTGATGGAAGAGGACGTCGCCTGGAGTCACGAGATCGACGAGGAGCGTGACGGCGACCAGTACGACCGATCCGAGCGGGCCGCGCTGCGCCGCGTCGTGGGCCTGTCCACCGAGCTGGAAGACGTCACCGAGGTCGAGTACCGGCAGCTGCGCCTGGAACGCGTGGTGCTGGTCGGCGTCTGGACGTCCGGCACGGTGCAGGACACGGAGAACTCCCTGGCGGAGCTGGCCGCGCTCGCGGAGACCGCGGGCGCCCTCGTGCTCGACGGGGTCGTCCAGCGGCGTGACAAGCCGGATCCGGCCACCTACATCGGCTCGGGCAAGGCCCAGGAACTGCGCGACATCGTGGTCGAGACCGGCGCCGACACGGTGGTGTGCGACGGTGAGCTGAGCCCCGGCCAGCTGATCCACCTGGAGGACATCGTCAAGGTCAAGGTGGTGGACCGCACCGCCCTGATCCTCGACATCTTCGCCCAGCACGCCAAGTCCCGAGAGGGCAAGGCGCAGGTCTCGCTGGCCCAGATGCAGTACATGCTGCCGCGGCTGCGCGGCTGGGGTCAGTCGCTGTCCCGGCAGATGGGTGGCGGTGGCTCCGGAGCGGCTGGCGGCGGTATGGCCACCCGAGGCCCCGGTGAGACCAAGATCGAGACCGACCGGCGCCGTATCCGCGAGAAGATGGCGAAGATGCGCCGGGAGATCGCGGAGATGAAGACCGGCCGCGACATCAAGCGGCAGGAGCGCAAGCGCCACCGGGTGCCCTCGGTCGCCATCGCCGGATACACCAACGCGGGGAAGTCCTCGCTGCTCAACCGGCTCACCGGCGCGGGTGTTCTGGTGGAGAACGCACTGTTCGCCACCCTGGACCCGACCGTGCGCCGGGCCGAGACGCCCAGCGGGCGGCTGTACACCCTCGCGGACACCGTCGGCTTCGTGCGGCATCTGCCGCACCACCTGGTCGAGGCGTTCCGCTCCACCATGGAGGAGGTCGGCGACGCCGATCTGATCGTCCATGTGGTGGACGGCTCGCACCCGATGCCGGAGGAGCAGCTGGCCGCCGTGCGCGAGGTGATCCGCGATGTGGGCGCGGTCGACGTGCCCGAGATCGTGGTGGTCAACAAGGCGGACATGGCGGATCCGCTGGTGCTCCAGCGGCTGCTGCGCCTCGAGAAGCGCGCCATCGCGGTGTCGGCCCGTACGGGGCAGGGCATTGACGAGCTGCTCGGGCTGATCGACGCCGAGCTGCCGCGACCTCAGGTCGAGATCGAGGCGCTGGTGCCGTACACCCAGGGCAAGCTGGTCTCGCGTACGCATGCCGATGGCGAGGTGCTCTCCGAGGAGCACACCGCGGAGGGCACGCTGCTCAAGGCTCTGGTGCACGAGGAACTGGCCGCCGAGCTGCGGCGGTACGTACCCGCAGCCACCCCCTCGCAGGGCTAGCCACACCCCTTCCACGGCGAAGGCCCGCCTCCGGGAGACCGGGGGCGGGCCTTCGTCGTACGCGCCGAGGGCGCGCGGGCCCTCGCGGGGTGTGCGGGGCGCGGCGGCCGGCCGGGGCCGACCGCCGCGCCCTTCGTTCCGGCACGGCCGGATGGTTCTACTGGCGTCCTACTGGTTGGCGAACTTCTTGCTGACCGCGTTGTAGAGGGCCTTCGCCTCGGGGCCGAGGTGCGGGCCGGCCAGCCAGGTGGCGTTGGACGGGCCGATCGACGTGTTCGACACCAGCGCCGGCTTGCCGTTGGAGCCGGTCGCGACCCAGCCGCCGCCGGACGAACCCGCGGTCATGGTGCAGCCGATGCGGTACATCGTCGGCTGCTTGGCGTCGAGCGAGAGCCGGCCGGGCTTGTCCGTGCACTGGTTCATCTTCTGGCCGTCGAAGGGGGGCGCGGCCGGGTAGCCCGTGGCCGTGATCGCGCTGATGGACTTCACCGCCGGGGCGTTGAAGTCGACCGGCAGCGCGCCGCCGACCGTCTCCTCGAGCGACTTGCCGCCGCTGTTCTCCGGCTTCACATGCAGCACCGCGAAGTCGTACGGGGCGCCCTTGCCGCCGATGGACGCGCCGTTGTCGATCCACTGCGAGGAGGTCTGCGCCCAGTCGGCCCACCAGACACCCTTGGGCGCCAGCTGTTCCTTGGTGGCGTTCTCCAGCTCGGCGGCCGACTTGCCGGCGTCGTTGTACGAGGGGACGAACATCAGGTTCTTGTACCAGCCGCCGCCCTTGCCCGCGTGGACGCAGTGGCCCGCCGTCCACACCAGGTTGGACTTGCCCGGGTGCGCCGGGTCCTGCACCACGGTGGCGGAGCAGACCATCGAGCCCTGGGGGCCGTCGAAGAAGACCTTGCCCGCCTCGGGGACGTTGGCGCTGTAGGGGCTCGCGACCTGTTTGGCCGTGACCGGCTGCGGGTCAGGGTCGGTTATGCCCTGGTCGCCCGAGATGTCGTTGTCGTCGACCGGAGTGTCGGGCTCCTGGGCCTCCTTCATCCGGTCCGGCTTCCAGAGGTCCTTGATGATCGGGTTGATGAAGTCGCCCGCCTCACGCAGCCAGTCGTCCTTGTCCCACTTGTTCCAGGCGCCGTTCTTCCACTTGTCCAGGTCGATCCCGAGGTCCTTCAACTTGTCGTCGAGGTTGTCGGGAAGGGTGACGTCGCCGGCGTTCTGAGAGGAGGAAGCGGTCGGCTCGGACTCCGCGTTGTCGTCCGAGGGGCCGCACGCCGTGGCGGTCAGCGCCAGCACCGAGGCGATGGCCGCGGCGGCCAGCACGGGGGAGTTGCTGCGGGTGCGCAGCGCCCTCCACCTGGACCGTGAGCGCGAGGCTTGCTGGCGATTGGATGGCATGGGCGGAACTCCCCCTGATGTTCTGGGCTGCTCTGAGTGCTGCTGTGAATTTGTCATGCACCGCCCCCGAGGATGGGGCGGCCCCCACTATGCCGGTGCCGCCTACGACGGCCGGAGCCGGGTCCTTGGTTCCCGGTCGCACGGATCTTCCGGTTGCCCGTGATCCCACGCCCCACGCGTCGTTGGTACGTGCGGGGGACAGCCGAAAGGCGCTCAGCAGCAGGAGGACCGAAGCCGTGCCCGCACCCGACATGCCGCACTCCCCCGGGGAACACCGCCCACACCTTCCGTCGGCACCGCGGACCGCCGCCGAGCGGTGCCAGGACGGGGCAGGCGCCGAGGCGGCGGTCGTCCCACGGCAGGGCCGCCGCGCCGACAGCGCGCCCCGCGGCCAGACCCCGGCGACCCGCCCGGCCCCGCTGGGCGGCTCCCCGTGCGACGTCCCAGAGCTCGACCCGTACGACGCCCCGGACGATCCGCTGGACCACCCCGACCCCTGGGCCGCGGCGGACGCCTGCGCCACCGAGAACCTGCTGCGCTGCTGGGTGCGCGAGAGCGGCGCCGCTCCCCCCGACACGGACACCCTGCGCATCCCGCTCCCCGCCACCGACACCGCGCTGCTCGTGCCAGTGCGCCACTGGTCAGCCACCGGATGGCACCGCTTCGGCCCACCCGTGTTCGACGGCGGCGCCCAGGACGCGCCCGCCCTCGACGCGGTCACCCTCGCCTCCCTCCTCGGCCGGGAGGCGGACCACGGCACCGAGCGGCTCGGTGCCCGGGCCGGGACCACCGAACTCGTCGGCCGCGTCGCGAACTCCGTGGAGCACACCGCCCGGTTTCTGTCCCGCCGGCGGGGCGCCCCCGCCGATCCCGCCACGGACACCCCCTTTCTGACCGCCGAACAGTCCCTTCTCTTCGGACACCCCCTCCATCCCACGCCCAACAGCCGCGAGGGGCTCTCCGACGCCGAATCGCCCGTCTTCTCACCGGAGCCGCGTGGCTCCTTCCCCCTGCACTGGATCGCCGTCGACCGGTCCGTGCTGGCCTGTGACTCGGCCTGGACCGAACGCGGCCGGACCGTGCCCGCCGAACGGCTGGCCCTCTCGCTCGCGGGCCCCGACCCGGAACTTCCGTCCGGCACCGTCCCCTTGCCGCTGCACCCCTGGCAGGCCCGGGAGATCCGGTACCGCCCGGACGCCGCCGCGCTCTTCGACACGGGGCTGTTGCGCGACCTGGGACCGGCCGGCGAACACTGGCATCCCACCTCCTCCCTCCGCACCGTGTACCGGACCGGCGCACCCGCGATGCTCAAGCTGTCCCTCGGCCTGCGGATCACCAACTCCCGCCGCGAGAACCTCCGCAAGGAGCTGTGCCGTGGCGTCGAGGTGCACCGGCTGCTGCGCAGCGGCCTCTCCGGGCAGTGGCGTGCGGCCTGCCCCGGGCGCCCCGGTTTCGACATCGTCCGCGACCCCGCCTGGCTCGCGGTCGACAAGCCCGACGGCACTCCGCTGACCGGAGTCGATGTCGTCATCCGGCACAACCCGTTCGGCCCAGGTGACGAGGCCGTGTGTCTGGCAGGCCTCACCTCGCTCCGCCCCTGGCCGGACCGCAGCGCGATGTGCTCACGGCTCGAACGGATCGTCGCCCGGCTCGCCGCCCGAACCGGCCGCCGCCCCGCGACCGTCAGTGCCGAGTGGTTCCTGCGGTATCTGCACACCGTCGTACGGCCCGTGCTCTGGCTGGACGGGGAGGCCGGCATCGCCCTGGAGGCGCACCAGCAGAACACCCTGGTGCTGCTGGACCTCGACGGCTGGCCGATCGGCGGCCGCTACCGCGACAACCAGGGCTACTACTTCCGTGAGTCCCGGCGCCCCGAACTCCAGCGGCGACTGTCCGACCTCGGGGCCCACAGCGACACGTTCGTCTCCGACGAGGTCGCCGACGAACGGTTCGCCTACTACCTCGGCGTCAACAACATCCTGGGCCTGATCGGTGCGTTCGGCTCCCAGCGGCTCGCGGACGAGCGCCTTCTGCTGGCCGCGCTCCGCCGCTTCCTCGCCGAGGCCGCGTCCGGCCCCGCGAAGATCCGCTCGACACTGCCCGCCAGGCTCCTGGAGGCGCCCACCCTGCGCTGCAAGGCCAATCTGCTCACCCGGCTGCGCGGCCTGGACGAGCTTGTGGGCCCGGTGGATACCCAGTCCGTCTATGTCGCCATCCCCAACCCCCTGTTCCGATCGGTGACTTCCCACGCATGACTTCCACGGCCCGGCGCCCCACGACGCCCCGGTAACGACAAGAGGAGAGCGCCGCCATGCCGCCCACCGACTCCGGCACCGGCTCCAGCACCGAGGACACCCTCGACATGCGGCCGTCCGAGGAGCGCGCCGCACGCCTTGCCGAAGAGCACCTCGCCGGGGCGGAGGCCCTCGACCGGCCGGACCTGCTCGACGGGGTCGCCCAGTGGGGGGCCGCCGGCACGGCGGTGGGCGCCTTCCAGCTCGTACCGGTCCACCTCGAGCGCGATGTCGAGCTCATCGCCCGATGGATGAACGACCCGGCCGTCGCCGCCTTCTGGGAACTGTCCGGCCCCGACGAGACCACCGCGCGGCATCTGCGCGCCCAGCTCGACGGCGACGGCCGCAGCGTGCCCTGCCTGGGGGTCCTGGACGGGGTGCCGATGAGCTACTGGGAGGTGTACCGCGCGGACCTCACCCCCCTGGCCCGGTACTACCCGGCCCGGCCGCATGACACGGGTCTCCATCTGCTCATCGGCAGCGTGCGCGATCGGGGCCGCGGCATCGGCACGGCCCTGCTGCGCGCCGTGGCCGACCTCGTCCTCGACCGGCGACCCTCCTGCGGCCGGGTGGTCGCCGAACCCGATCTGCGGAACAGCCCCTGCGTGGCCGCCTTCCTCGGCGCCGGCTTCCGTCTCGCCGCCGAGATGGAACTGCCCGACAAACACGCTGCCCTCATGCTGCGGGATCGCACCCTGCGCCACCTCCTGTGATCCGCCGGCGCCACTTCGCGCCTCTGCCTTCCATACACCGCCCGCCCCGTTCCGGTTCCGCGCCAGGAGATCCGCCCCGTGATGTCAGTGCCGCCGCGTAGGCTGACAGGCCTATGACTGCATCGTCCCCGCCGCCACTCGCTGACCTGCTGCATGCCGCCGTCACCGCCGTCGGCGGCACCGAGCGCCCGGGCCAGGTCGCCATGGCCGAAGCCGTAGCCGAGGCGATCGGCGACAATTCCCATCTGCTGGCCCAGGCCGGCACCGGCACCGGAAAGTCCCTCGGCTATCTCGTGCCCGCCCTCGCGCACGGAGAGCGTGTCGTGATCGCCACGGCCACCCTCGCCCTTCAGCGTCAGCTCGTCGAGCGCGACCTGCCGCGCACCGTCGACGCCCTGCACCCGCTGCTGCGCCGCCGCCCCGAGTTCGCCATGCTCAAGGGCCGCTCCAACTACCTGTGTCTGCACCGCCTCCACGAGGGCGTGCCACAGGAGGACGCCGAGTCGGGGGAAGCCGGGCTGTTCGACCCGTTCGAGGCCGCCGAGCCCACCAGCAAGCTGGGCAAGGACCTGCTGCGGATGCGGGACTGGGCCGATGAGACCGAGACGGGCGACCGCGACGATCTGACCCCCGGCGTCTCCGACCGCGCTTGGTCCCAGGTCTCCGTCTCCTCGCGGGAATGCCTCGGCGCGTCGAAGTGCGCCTACGGTGCCGAATGCTTCGCCGAGGCCGCCCGCGAGCGGGCGAAGCTGGCCGAGGTCGTGGTCACCAACCACGCGCTGCTCGCCATCGACGCCATCGAGGGCGCGCCCGTCCTGCCAAGCCATGAGGTGCTGATCGTCGACGAGGCCCATGAGCTGGTCTCCCGGGTCACCGGAGTCGCCAGCGGCGAGCTCACCCCGGGCCAGGTCAACCGCGCCGTGCGCCGCGCCGCCAAGCTCGTCAACGAGAAGGCGGCGGACGCCCTCCAGACCGCCGCCGAGACCTTCGAGCGGCTCATGGAGCTGGCGCTGCCCGGTCGCCTCGAGGAGATCCCCGAGGACCTCGGCTATGCCCTGATGGCGCTGCGCGACGCGTCGCGTACGGTCATTTCGGCGCTCGGCGCCACGCGTGACGCCTCGGTCCAGGACGAGGACGCCGTGCGCAAGCAGGCCCTCGCCTCCGTGGAGAACATCCACCAGGTGGCCGAGCGCATCGTGGACGGCTCCGAGTACGACGTGGTCTGGTACGAGCGGCATGACCGCTTCGGCGCCTCGCTGCGCGTCGCCCCGCTCTCGGTGTCGGGTCTGCTGCGCGAGAAGCTCTTCGAGGACCGGTCGGTGGTCCTCACCTCCGCGACCCTCAAGCTGGGCGGGGATTTCAACGGCGTGGCCGCCTCGCTCGGACTCTCTCCCGAGGGTGTCCAGGGCGCCGACGGCGAGGAGGGCGCCCCGCCCCCGTGGAAGGGGCTCGATGTCGGTTCGCCCTTCGACTACTCCAAGCAGGGGATCCTCTACGTCGCCAAGCATCTGGCCCAGCCCGGCCGCGAGGGCAGCCGCTCTGACATGCTCGAAGAGCTCGCCGAGCTGGTGGAGGCCGCGGGCGGCCGGACGCTCGGCCTCTTCTCCTCGATGCGTGCCGCCCAGGCGGCCGCGGAGGAACTGCGCGGCAGGCTCGACATGCCGATCCTGCTTCAGGGCGAGGAGACGCTCGGAGAGCTGATCCGCACCTTCGCCGCCGATGCCCGTACGTGCCTGTTCGGCACGCTCTCGCTCTGGCAGGGCGTCGATGTGCCCGGCCCGAACTGTCAGCTGGTGGTGATGGACCGGGTGCCGTTCCCGCGCCCCGACGACCCGCTGATGAGCGCTCGCCAGAAGGCCGTGGAGGAGGCCGGTGGCAATGGTTTCATGGCGGTCGCGGCCACGCATGCCGCCTTGCTGATGGCTCAGGGGGCGGGCCGGCTCGTGCGCGCCTCCGGGGACCGCGGGGTCGTCGCCGTGCTGGACCCGCGTGTCGAGCGGGCCCGCTACGGCTCCTTTCTGCGCAAGTCCATGCCGGACTTCTGGTACACGACCGACCGCAATCAGGTGCGCCGCTCGCTGGCCGCCATTGACGCCGCGGCCAAGAAGGCCCAGGCGTAGCACGGCGCGGACACAGCAGGGCCCCGGAACCGGCGCAGAGGTTCCGGGGCCCGGTCACTGGGCGCGGAGGGTCGACGCGCCTGGACCCGCCGAGCTCAGACCCGGCGCAGCACCGCGACCACCTTGCCCAGGATGGTCGCCTCGTCGCCAGGGATCGGCTGGTACGCGGCGTTGTGCGGGAGGAGCCACACATGGCCGTCCTCCCGCTTGAAGCGCTTGACCGTCGCCTCTCCGTCGAGCATCGCGGCGACGATGTCGCCGTTCTCGGCGACGGGCTGGCGGCGCACCGTCACCCAGTCACCGTCGCAGATGGCGGCCTCGATCATGGAGTCGCCCACGACCTTCAGGACGAAGAGCTCACCGTCACCGACGAGCTGCCGGGGGAGCGGGAAGACGTCCTCGACGGACTCCTCGGCGAGGATCGGGCCACCGGCCGCGATCCGGCCGACCAGGGGCACGTACGAGGCGGCAGGCTTGCCGGTGGTGTCGGCGGGCTGGGCGCTGGGCTGGTCGGAGCCGCGCACCTCGTACGCCCGGGGCCGGTGCGGGTCGCGCCTCAGAAAGCCCTTGCGCTCCAGAGCCATGAGCTGATGGGCGACGGAGGAGGTGCTGGAGAGGCCCACCGCCTGCCCGATCTCACGCATGGACGGCGGGTAGCCGCGCCGCTGCACAGAGTCGCGAATGACCTCGATGACCCGGCGCTGTCGGTCGGTCAGCCCGGAGCTGTCCGCCCGGATGCCTGGAGGTCGGCCGGGTAGGGAGCGCGTGGGCTTCTGCCCCTCCGGGTTCGTGGCTGCGTCATTCATCGGGTGGCCCTGGTTCATCGCGTGCGTGTGTTCGAGTCGGCTCTGGGAACGCTCCTGGGCGGTGATGGTGGCGCTCTCTGTGGTGGTGGTCACGACGGCCCCTCTCGAGATGTTCTCCCTAGTAGGGCAACGGTAGTTGCTTTCGAAAGGTTGCGCCAAACACACGTTCGAGTGAAATTTCGCAGATGAGCTGACGTGATCACAGGATTGGGTGTATAGGGCGATTGATCTGGTGGTCGGTGAAGGGGTGCCCAGTCTGACATCCTCACCCCCGGTGGCGTGGCGGCCGGTGGGCTTCGCGTAGTCTCGTGCCTGCTCGCGAGTCGGGACACGCCGCCGCTGCGGCTGGATGTCAGGCACCACATCTAGTGGTTAGATGGAGTCAGCCGCCCACAGGTTGTGGTCCCCGGTTATTCACAACCGAGCGCTTCGCCTATGCTTGTGGCCGCTTCGAAAGGCCTGTGAGGGCCGGTCGAAGCATGCCGAAGCACGTCAGCTATACGCCGTTCTTGAGGGTGAGGAGGGTACGGAGTCATGCACTGCCCCTTCTGTAGGCACCCCGACAGTCGAGTCGTCGACAGCCGGACCACCGACGACGGTTGTTCGATTCGCAGGCGCCGCCAGTGCCCCGACTGCTCGCGTCGCTTCACGACCGTGGAGACCGCGTCACTGATGGTGATCAAGCGGAGTGGGGTCACCGAGCCCTTCAGTCGCGACAAGGTCATCTCCGGGGTGCGCAAGGCATGCCAGGGCCGCCCGGTCACCGAGGACGCCCTCGCCAAACTCGGTCAGCAGGTGGAAGAGGCCGTGCGGGCCACCGGCAGCGCGGAGCTGTCCACCCATGACGTGGGGCTCGCCATACTCGGCCCGCTCCAGGAGCTCGACCTCGTCGCGTACCTCCGCTTCGCCTCCGTCTACCGCGCCTTCGACTCCCTCGAGGACTTCGAAGCCGCGGTCACGGAGCTGCGCAACCAGCAACGGCCTCCCGCGAACGACCGCGGGCCCGGCGCCGACGGGGCCGCGGAGGTCCCCGCGCCCGCCACCGCCACCGACTGAGTCGCGGCGGCCAAGGCCTGCCGGGGGCCGTAGTGCCCTCGGATGAACGACATACACCGTGCCGCGGGAAGAAAGCGGCACATCAGGGCGTTTTTGCCCGTACAGGGAGGCGGAATGACAGAGACGACGAGCGGCCCGGCACGAGGTTCCCGCTCCAAGGGAAGCAAGGCGGCCAAGGGTCTGCGTATCGAGCGCATCCACACCACTCCCGGCGTGCATCCGTACGACGAGGTGGTCTGGGAGCGCCGTGACGTCGTCATGACCAACTGGCGCGACGGCTCGATCAACTTCGAGCAGCGTGGCGTCGAGTTCCCCGACTCCTGGTCGGTGAACGCGGTCAACATCGTCACAAGCAAGTACTTCCGCGGCGCGGTCGGTTCTCCGGACCGCGAGTCGAGCCTGAAGCAGCTCATCGACCGGGTGGTGCGCACCTACCGCCGGGCCGGCGAGGAGCACGGCTACTTCGCCTCCCCCGCGGACGCCGAGATCTTCGACCACGAGCTCACCTACGCCCTGCTGCACCAGGTCTTCAGCTTCAACTCGCCGGTCTGGTTCAACGTCGGCACCAAGCAGCCGCAGCAGGTCAGCGCCTGCTTCATCCTCTCCGTCGACGACTCCATGGAGTCGATCCTCGACTGGTACAAGGAAGAGGGGATGATCTTCAAGGGCGGCTCCGGAGCCGGCCTGAACCTCTCCCGTATCCGCTCCTCCAAGGAGCTGCTCTCCTCCGGCGGCAACGCCTCCGGGCCGGTCTCCTTCATGCGCGGCGCCGACGCCTCCGCCGGGACGATCAAGTCGGGCGGCGCGACCCGCCGGGCCGCCAAGATGGTCGTCCTCGACGTCGACCACCCGGACGTCGAGGCCTTCATCGAGACCAAGGTGAAGGAGGAGGAGAAGATCCGCGCGCTGCGCGACGCGGGCTTCGACATGGACCTGGGCGGGGACGACATCACGTCCGTCCAGTACCAGAACGCCAACAACTCGGTTCGGGTGAACGACACGTTCATGAAGGCCGTGGAGTCCGGCTCGAAGTTCGGACTGCGCGCCCGGATGACCGGCGAGACCCTCGAAGAGGTCGACGCCAAGGCGCTCTTCCGCAAGATGGCCGAGGCGGCCTGGGCCTGCGCCGACCCTGGCATCCAGTACGACGACACGATCAACCACTGGCACACCTCGCCGGAGACGGGCCGGATCACCGCCTCCAACCCCTGTAGCGAGTACATGCACCTGGACAACTCCTCGTGCAACCTCGCCTCGCTCAACCTGATGAAGTTCCTCGACGACGATGACGCGGGCCGCCAGCGCTTCGACGCCGAGCGCTTCGCCAAGGTCGTCGAGCTCGTCATCACCGCGATGGACATCTCCATCTGCTTCGCGGACTTCCCGACCGAGAAGATCGGCGAGACCACCCGCGCCTTCCGTCAGCTGGGCATCGGCTACGCCAACCTCGGCGCTCTCCTGATGGCCACCGGCCACGCCTACGACAGCGACGGCGGCCGGGCCCTGGCCGGGGCCATCACCTCGCTGATGACCGGCACGTCCTACCGGCGCTCCGCCGAGCTGGCGGCGGTCGTCGGCGCGTACGACGGCTACGCCCGCAACGCCGACGCCCACAAGCGCGTCATGAAGCAGCACTCGGACGCCAACGGCGCCGCCAAGCGCATGGACGACCTGGACACGCCGGTGTGGGCCGCGGCCACCGAGGCCTGGCAGGACGTGATCCGCCTCGGCGAGAAGAACGGCTTCCGCAACGCCCAGGCGTCGGTGCTCGCGCCGACCGGCACCATCGGCCTGATGATGGACTGCGACACCACGGGCATCGAGCCGGACCTGGCCCTGGTCAAGTTCAAGAAGCTCGTCGGCGGCGGCTCCATGCAGATCGTGAACAACACGGTCCCCAAGGCGCTGAAGCGGCTCGGCTACCAGCCGGAGCAGGTGGAGGCGATCGTCGCCCACATCGCCGAGAGCGGCAACGTCATCGACGCGCCGGGGCTGAAGCCCGAGCACTACGAGGTGTTCGACTGCGCGATGGGCGAGCGCTCCATCTCGCCGATGGGCCATGTGCGGATGATGGCCGCGGCCCAGCCCTTCCTGTCGGGCGCGATCTCCAAGACGGTCAACATGCCGGAGTCGGCCACCGTCGAGGAGATCGAGGAGATCTACTTCGAGGGCTGGAAGCTGGGCCTGAAGGCTCTGGCGATCTACCGCGACAACTGCAAGGTCGGCCAGCCGCTCTCCGCCAAGAAGAAGGAGGAGAAGCCCGCCGAGCAGGCCGCGCCCGAGGCCGAGAAGGTCGTCGAGTACCGCCCGGTCCGCAAGCGCCTCCCCAAGGGCCGCCCCGGCATCACGACCTCCTTCACGGTGGGCGGCGCCGAGGGCTACATGACGGCGAACTCCTACCCGGACGACGGCCTCGGCGAGGTCTTCCTGAAGATGTCCAAGCAGGGCTCGACCCTCGCGGGCATGATGGACGCCTTCTCGATCGCCGTCTCGGTCGGCCTCCAGTACGGCGTGCCGCTGGAGACCTACGTCTCGAAGTTCACCAACATGCGCTTCGAGCCGGCCGGGATGACGGACGACCCGGATGTGCGGATGGCGCAGTCGATCGTCGACTACATCTTCCGCCGGCTGGCGCTGGACTTCCTGCCCTTCGAGACCCGGTCGGCGCTCGGCATCCACTCCGCGGAGGAGCGCCAGCGCCACCTGGAGACCGGTTCGTACGAGCAGTCCATCGACGACGCCGAGGTGGACGTCGAGGGCCTGGCACAGTCGGCCCCGCGCCACGTGGACGCCCCGCAGGCCGCCACCTCCAAGCCGCGCGCCGTCGCCCCGGCGCCGAAGCAGGCGCACAGCTCCACCGAGCTCGCCGAGATCCAGTTCGGGCTGAACGCCGACGCGCCGCTGTGCTTCTCCTGCGGGACGAAGATGCGCCGGGCGGGCAGCTGCTACCTGTGCGAGGGCTGCGGTTCGACCAGCGGCTGTAGCTGATCACCGGCCCTTCGGGGACGAACCGCTGAGGCGGGGTGCGGGCCTTGGCCCGTGCCCCGCCTTTGGCGCTCTTTGGCGCTCTTCGGGGCTCTTCGGGGCTCTTCGGGGCGTGCGCGGGGCGCACGGCCGCGCGGAGACTCGAACGTGCTGCCGCCGGGCGACCCCCACGCGTAGTCCACTCCTTCAGTCCGTGATGCGGGCCACCTATGGGGCCGTACGATGGCGCGGTGCTGGTCAAGTGGATTCGCTGCACCGTGGTGGACCGCCGCGGTTTCGAGCGGGGGCAGCGGAAATGGGCGGGGTTGCTCGGTGAACCGGGATTCCGGGGACAGGGCGGTGGCTGGAGCCGGGGGCGGCCGAACGTGGCGCATGTCTTCGCGTTCTGGGAGAGCAGGGCGTTCTACGACTCCTTCATGGCGCGCTCGCACGACCGGCTGGCGGCGGCGCAGTCGGGTACGTACAGAGACATGCAGGTGCGGCTGTTCGAGCACCGCTTCGATGTGAAGGTGGGCTTCCAGCCGCGGTTCACCGACGCGGACGTGGTGCGGGTGGCGCACAGCCGGGTGCACGCGGACCGGGTGGAGCACTTCACGCTGGTGCAGGAGAAGGTGTGGAATCCGGCGATGGCCGGGTCGCCGGGGATGCTGCGCGGGGTGTTCGGAGAGGCTCCCGGCAATGAGTTCCTCGTGCTGTCGATGTGGGACTCGGCCGCCGAGCACGGCAAGTACCGCACCGAGCGGGTGGAACGCCTCGGGCTGCGCGCGCAGACCGAGGCGGATGTGGCCGCGATCGCGGGCGATGTCGTCGGCGTCGAGTCCTCCTGGACGGTGTGAACGCGAGACCGGCTGCCGGCGCCGCCGGTCACCGGCCGCCAGTGCGAGATGGGCGACGACAGACCGGTGGCCTAGGGTGGCCGCATGGCACGACCCCGGCGCATCGTTCTCGTACGGCATGGCGAATCGGAGGGGAACGTCGATGACACCGTGTACGAACGGGTGCCCGACCATGCCCTCAGGCTGACGGAGACCGGGCGGCGGCAGGCGGTCGAGGCGGGCAAGCGGCTGCGCGCGACCTTCTCCGACGAGCGGGTCTCGGTCTATGTGTCGCCGTATCGACGCACCCACCAGACCCTGGACCTTTTCGGCCTCGACCCGGCGCGCACCCGCGTCAGGGAGGAGCCCCGGCTGCGTGAGCAGGACTGGGGAAACTGGCAGGACCGGGAGGACGTCCGCAAGCAGAAGGCCTACCGGGACGCCTACGGGCATTTCTTCTACCGCTTCGCCCAGGGCGAGTCGGGCGCCGATGTCTACGACCGGGTGGGCGCCTTCCTGGAGAGCCTGTGGCGCAGCTTCGAGGACCCCGGCCACCCGCCGAACGTCCTGCTGGTGACCCACGGGCTGACCATGCGGCTGTTCTGTATGCGCTGGCTGCACTGGACCGTCGCGGAGTTCGAGTCGCTGTCCAACCCGGACAATGGCGAGACCCGGACCCTGCTGCTCGGCTCCGACGGGCGCTACCACATCGATCGGCCCTTCCAGCGCTGGTGCGCCCCCGAACCCTACGGCCTGACCAGTTGGAGTGCGTGGGCATGACCGACGACCGATTCCAGCGGGCTCTGCGGAGCCTGCGTGGGCTGGCCGTGGGCGACGCGCTCGGCTCCCAGTTCTTCGTGCCCGTCAACTATCCGCTGCTGGGTCGGCGCGAGCTGCCGCCCGGCTCCTGGCAGTGGACGGACGACACCGAGATGGCCGGCTCCGTGCTGGCCGTCCTGGTCGCCCACGGCCGCATCGACCAGGACGCGCTCGCCCGGTCCTTCGCCGAGCACCATGACTTCGACCGAGGCTACGGCCCCGCCGTGAACCGGATGCTCCGCCTGATCAGACAGGGCGGGGACTGGCGGGAGCTGGCCGCGGGCCTCTTCCAGGGACAGGGCTCCTGGGGCAACGGCGCCGCGATGCGGATCGCGCCGCTGGGCGCCTGGTACGCGGGCGACCCGGAGCAGGCCACGCACCAGGCGGAGATCTCCGCGTACACCACGCACCAGCACCGGGAGGCCGTGGCGGGAGCGATGGCGGTGGCAGCGGCGGCGTCGCTGGCCGGCGACCCGGCGGGCGCGGGTGGGCCGGAGGCCCTGCTGGACCGGGTGATCTCGCTGGTGCCGCGCAGCGCCGTCCAGGCCGGGCTGCGCCGCGCCCGCGACATGCTCGACTACGCGGACGCCGGGACCGTCGCCGCGGTGCTCGGCTGCGGCCGCCGGACCAGCGCGCACGACACCGTGCCGTTCGCCCTGTGGGCGGCGGCCCGCCACCTCGGCGCCTTCGAGGAGGCGTTCTGGACGACCGCTCAGGTGGGCGGGGACGTGGACACCAACTGCGCCATCGTCGGGGGTGTCCTCGCGGCCGCGGAGGCCGGTGCGCCGCCCGGCGAGTGGCAGGGCCGCACCGAGCCGCTTCCGGACTGGGTCCCGACGTCGGGCTGACAGGCGCTGACGTGGGATGACACGGGGTGCCACCGGGGCCTGCGCCCGGCGAGCGACCCGCGCCGGCGAACCGCCCGCCATCGGTGTCGGGTTGAGCGGCGCCGCCCGCGGGGCCCGGTCGCGGGCCGCCGGGCGGAACCCGGTGCACGGCTGCCGCCCGGGCGGCGTAATCTTGTCCTCGCCATGGCCTACGAACCGCCCACTCACCGCGTCGAGCGCTCGCTCCGCGCCACCACAGGCGCCAAGATCGTCGTCGGAGTCGACGAGGTCGGGCGCGGGGCCTGGGCCGGTCCCGTGACGGTCTGCGCGGCGGTCACCGGCCTGCGGCGACCGCCGGCCGGACTCACCGACTCCAAGCTGCTGAGCCCCAAGAAGCGCACGGCGCTGGCTCAGGAGTTGGAGACGTGGGTGACCTCGTATGCCCTTGGCCACGCCTCGTCCGAGGAGATCGACGCCCTGGGGATGACGGCGGCCCTCCGGCTCGCCGCCACCCGTGCGCTCGAGGGGCTGTCCGTGCGCCCCGACGCTGTGATACTCGACGGGAAGCACGACTACCTGGGCGAGCCCTGGAAGGTCCGTACGGTCATCAAGGGCGACCAGTCCTGCGTGGCCGTCGCCGCGGCCTCGGTGATCGCCAAGGTCCGGCGGGACGCGCTGATGACCGAACTGGGAGCCGCCCACGCGGACTTCCGTTTCGGTGACAACGCGGGGTATCCGTCGCCCGCGCACCGCGCCGCTCTGGTGGAGTTGGGTCCCACCCCCTACCACCGGCTGTCCTGGTCCTACCTGGACGGGCTGCCCCGCTGGCGGCATCTCAAGCGGGTCCGCAGTGTGCCCGGACCGGCCGACGCGGAGGATCACGGGCAACTCGGCTTCGACTTCTGAACGCATTTTTCCACCCACCCGCCGATGCGACTCGCACCGGCGTTTGATAGACATCACCCCATGCCTCTCATCCCCGAGGAGCCTCAGATTCACGAGAGTGTCCCGGGTCCTCGCGCGACACCGGCCGCAGGCCGCACCGCGCCGACCCCTCGTCCTGTTCCTGGCCCCGGCCCCCGGCCCGCCCCTCGGCGGCCCGGCAGCCCCGGTCCCAACCGCGGTTCCACCGCGACCCCCTCGGCCCCGTCCCAGCGCACCGCGGGTGACGTGGCGAAGCCCGGACCGCCCACCGCGGCGGCCAAGCCCGGGCCGCCCGCCGCCTCCGCGCCGACCGGCCCGCAGATCCAGCTGATCCCCGCCTCGCCGGAGGGGGCTCTGGACGCGGCGGACGAGGCCGTCGACCTGCTGCTGGACTCCGGCCGGGCACCCGGCGAGATCCTGGTGCTGACCACCGGGGAACAGCATCCGTGGGCGACGCATGAGCTCTCCTTCGGAGAGGCGTCGTACTGGGCGCAGCAGGAAGCCGG
The DNA here is from genome assembly GCF_044332865.1 of Streptomyces sp. NPDC021225. Lineage (NCBI taxonomy): Bacteria > Bacillati > Actinomycetota > Actinomycetes > Kitasatosporales > Streptomycetaceae > Streptomyces > Streptomyces sp. NPDC021225. The sequence goes on from NZ_JBIRPV010000005.1 coordinate 71,213, forward strand.
TGACGACGTCTTCTACGCCTCCGCCGCCGCCAGCCGCGCCACGGCCCGCCCGGTCGTGGTCGTCGCGGTCGACGGAGGAGCCGACGACACCGTCGCCCGTGCGCTGCCCGAGGCGATGCGGCGCGCCGGAACGCTGCTGATCGTCTGCGGTGACGCGCAGCGGATCAACGCCCTGCTCGCCGCGGGCGTCTGATCGCGCGGTCGCTCACACGGCCGCGGAGCGGCGCAGCGCCTCGTGCGCTTCGCCGCGCGGGTACGGCACGGCCGTCGTGACACCGTCACCGGTGGCGGTGGCGGTGTCGAGGCGGCTGTGGAGGGAGGCGGAGTGCGGCCGACGGCCGCCCCGCCCCTCACCCAGCACCTGCCAGCCGGCGCGGGTCAGCGTGATGTAGGCGCCACAGCGCAGGCCGTGCAGGGTGCAGGCATCGCGCAGGCCCCACATCCAGGCGCCGTCCTCCTCCGTCCACTGGCTCTCGCCCTCCCGGCAGTAGAGCAGCACGGCGGTGCGGACGGGCGTGCGGCGCCGCAGGTCGTGTGGGATGACCCGGCGCAGCTGGGCCAGCAGCGCGTTCCGGAACTCCCAGCCGTCGGCGGCCGAGGAGCCGCGCCGGATGAACGAGGCACTGGCCGCCAGCCGTTCCTCCGGGTCCAGGACCGCGATGACAGCCGTCGAGGGCCTGGGCCGATGACGGCTGTGCAGGCCGGTGACGACCTCGCGCGGGTTGCGCAGCAACGGGATGCCGGCGGCGGCCCACTCGGCGGGCTCGAGTATCCGGCTCAGGCGGGAAACGGGGTCGGCGGCCGGCGGCGGAGCGAAGCCGAAGGTCACGGTCCTCCCTTCGTCTGCGCGCCCACGGTCCGTGCGAAGGGTCGGGCACGGGCGCACGCCACGACACAGCTCCGGCGCACCACGGGCGGGCCAGGAGTGGGGAACTCTTCAATTCTTGCGGTCGTACAGGCGCGCGGCAACGAGCAATTGGCGCGACTGACCGGTTTGGGCCGGTGCGCCGTCAATATTCCGGGAGCCGCCCTTACCTGCGGCGGCGGTCATCCCTGCACCGCGAGAACCAGCGGGAAGACCGCTTCCGCCCCGGCCCTGCGGAGCAGCCGGGCGGCCACGGCCAGCGTCCAGCCGGTGTCCGCCATGTCGTCGACGAGGAGCACCGGCCCCGAGGCCCGCTCGAGCGCCGCGGCCAGCTCGGCCGACACGGTCAGCGCCCCGTGCAGCGCCCGCAGCCGCTGGGCGCTGTTGGTCCGCGGCACCCGGGTGTCGGCCCCGGCGTCGAGGTAGGAGACGGCGCCGAGCAGGGGCATCCGGCCGACGGAGGCGATCCGCTCGCCCAGCGTCTGGATCAGCCGCGGCCGGGTGTGCGAGGCCACCGTGACCACCCCGACCGGGCGGGCCGGGGCGTCCGGCGCCCCCGACGCCCAGCCGCCGGGCCCCTTGGCCCAGTCGGCCAGCACCGTCACAACGGCGGCGGCAACATCGTCCGGAACCGGTCCGTCCGGGCTCTGCGGGGTGAACAGCGGCCGCAGCCGGTTTCCCCAGCCGATGTCGGAGAGACGGCCGAGCGCCCGCCCGGGGGCCGCCTGCTCACCGGCCGGGATCCGGCCCTTGAGCTCGACGCCCACCGCGGGCAGGCCCGTCGGCCACATCCGGCGCGGCTCCACCTCGACACCCGGGCGCCCGAGCTCCCCGCGCGCCGCATCCAGCGACGCGGCGGACACCTCGGCGGCGAACCGAGCCCCCGCGCAGTTGTCGCAGCGCCCGCAGGGCTTCGCCGCCTCGTCGTCCAGCTGCCGCCGCAGAAACTCCATCCGGCAGCCGGCCGCCGCGGCGTAGTCCCGCATGGCCTGCTGCTCCGCCTCCCGCTGCCGCGCCACCCACGCGTACCGCTCCGCGTCGTACGTCCACGGCTGCCCTGTCGCGGTCCAGCCGCCGCGCACCCGCCGCACCGCGCCGTCCACATCGAGCACCTTGAGCATGGTCTCCAGGCGCGAGCGGCGCAGGTCGACCTGTGGCTCGAGCGCGGGCAGGGACACCGGCCGGCCCGCCGCGGCCAGCACATCGAGCGTGCGGCGCACCTGCTCCTCGGCAGGGAAGGCGAGCGAGGCGAAATACCGCCAGATGGCCTCGTCCTCACGGCCCGGCAGCAGCAGCACCTCCGCGTGCTCCACACCGCGCCCGGCCCGCCCCACCTGCTGGTAGTAGGCGATGGGGGAGGAGGGTGAGCCCAGGTGCACCACGAAGCCCAGATCCGGCTTGTCGAAGCCCATGCCCAGCGCGGAGGTGGCCACCAAAGCCTTGACCCGGTTGCCCAGCAGGTCCTCCTCGGCCTGCTGGCGGTCCGCGTTCTCCGTCTTGCCGGTGTAGGAGGCCACGGTGTGGCCGCGCTGCCGCAGGAAGGCCGCCACCTCCTCGGCGGCGGCGACCGTGAGGGTGTAGATGATCCCCGAGCCGGGGAGCTCGGGGAGGTGGTCGGCGAGCCAGGCCAGCCGGTGTGCCGCGTCCGGCAGCCGCAGCACGCCCAGGCTCAGGCTCTCCCGGTCCAGCGGCCCGCGCAGCACCAGGGCCGGCGAGCCCTCCGCGCCTGCGCCGCCCGGCCCGGCCCCGCCCGTGCCCAGCTGCTCGGCGACGTCCGCGGTCACCCGGGCGTTGGCCGTCGCGGTGGTGGCCAGCACGGGCACGCCCGGCGGCAGGTCGGCCAGCATGGTGCGCAGCCTGCGGTAGTCGGGGCGGAAGTCGTGGCCCCAGTCGGAGATGCAGTGTGCCTCGTCGACGACCAGCAGGCCGGTGGCCGCGGCGAGCTTGGGCAGGACCTGGTCGCGGAAGTCGGGGTTGTTCAGCCGCTCGGGGCTGACCAGCAGCACATCCACCTCGCCGGCGGCCACCTCGGCCTGGACGGTGTCCCACTCCTCGGTATTGGCGGAATTGATCGTGCGCGCGCGGATACCGGCCCGAGCGGCGGCCTCGACCTGGTTGCGCATCAGCGCGAGCAACGGGGAGACGATCACCGTCGGGCCACTGCCGCGCTCGCGGAGCAGAGCGGTGGCGACGAAATAGACGGCCGACTTGCCCCATCCCGTGCGCTGCACGACCAGCGCCCGGCGGCGGTCGGCGACCAGCGCCTCGATCGCCCGCCACTGGTCCTCCCGCAGGCGGGCGGAGCCGGTGGGGTCCCCGACGAGGCGGGCCAGGACGCGGTCGGCCGCGGTGCGCAGGTCTTCGTCGCTCATGCCCCCATGCAACCCGATCCCACCGACATCGCGCGAACCAGGCCCCCGGCCTGTGGATAACGTTATCCACAGGCCTGGCGGTCCGGGCCGGGCTGGGAGACCGTCGGGTCATGACGCGACACGACCAAGCCGGCCTGTCCGGCAATGACCAGATCACGCTCCGCAGCCCGGCCGAGTTGGCCGACGCCCTGCCCTACGTCCTCGGGTTCCACCCGGACGACAGCATCGTGATGATCGCGCTGCACGGGCCCCGCGGCCGCTTCGGAGGCAGGCTCAGGCTCGGCATTCCCCGGGCGAGCGAGGAGTGGCCGGAGGTCTGTGACCAGCTCGCCCAGTGCCTCGTGGCGGGCAGTGAGCGGCGGGCGGGCCGGCCCGACGGCACGGTGCTGTTCCTGTGCCAGGAGCCGGCCGAGGGGGAGTCGGGGCAGGATGTGATGGAGCGCCTGCGGCCGCTTGCCCAGCGGCTGCGTACCGCCTGCGGCAGGTTGGAGGTGCCCGTCTTCGAGGCGCTGTGCATCTCCGACGGCCGGTTCTGGTCGTATGTGTGCCCGGACCGGCGCTGCTGCCCGCCGGAAGGCGTCCCGCTCACCCTGCCCGGCACCTCCGTGATGGCGGCGGCCGCGACCTACGCGGGCATCCATGTGCGGGGTTCACTGCGCGAGATGGAGGCCAGGCTCGCGCCGCTCGCCCCGCCCCGGGCCGAGGAGCAGGAGCGGGCGCTGGACGCGGCGGGTGGCGAGCTCGTGCCCAGGATCCTGGGCGGTGCGGACTGCGCGACAGTGCGCGAGGAGACCCTCGTCCTCCTCGGCGGCATGCTGGCCCGCTTCCGCTCCGCGCCGCCGATCGCCGACCCGGTCGCGACCGATGTCCGTGACGACGGGATGATCGGCGACGAGGAGGCGGCCGCGGTCATCATCGGGCTCCAGGACCGGCTGGCGCGCGACCGGGCCGCGCAGTGGATGGAGGGGCCCGACGCGGAGGCGGCGCTGCGGCTGTGGCGCGCCCTCGCGCGCCGCTGTGTCGGCTCGTACGCCGAGCACGCCGCGGCGCCGCTCACCCTCGCGGGCTGGGTCGCCTGGTCGGTCGGGGACGAGCCCGCGGCACGCGTCGCGCTCGGCCGTGCGCTGTGCGCCGATCCCGAGTACCTCTTCGCCAGGCTGCTGCACCAGGCCTGCAACGAGGGGCTCGACCCGGAGCTGCTGCGCCGCAGCCTGCGCCAGGAGCGCGCCGACCGGGCCCTCCAGACCGCGGTGCGCGGGGAGTTGGAGCGCCTCGGCGCCGCTGCCGCCGCCGCGTCAGGGGGATCCGGTGGCTCCGGCGGGTCCGACCGGCAGCGCGGCGGCCGGGCCAAGAGCTCGGGTGCGCAGGGGGCCAGGCGGCGGCCGCCCGGCCGGACCCGGATGCGGCGCAGGCCCGGGCATCGAGGTGCCCGCAGCCGTCACTGAGCCACGCCGGGCCCGGGGTGGGGCCGCGGCGGCGGGAGCGGTTCCATCAACATCGACGATCATGCAGAAGGCACTGATTATCGTCAGGAAGACGACTATGATCGCCACATGCCCTACGACCCATCGGCCTTCCCGCCCTTCGCCGTCTCCGTCGATCTGGTCGTGCTGACCGTCCGGGGGCATGCGCTGTGCGCGCTGGCCGTCCGCCGTGGCGAACCGCCCTTCCAGGGGCGCTGGGCTCTGCCAGGCGGGTTCGTGCGGCCCGACGAGGACCTCGCGGCGGCGGCCGCCAGGGAGTTGGTGGAGGAAACCGGGCTGCTCGCCCACGATCCCGCGGTTCCGGCTCCTCCCAACGCGGCCCACCTCGAACAACTCGCCACCTATGGCGACCCGAAGCGCGACCCCAGGATGCGGGTGGTGAGCGTCGCGCACCTCGCCCTCGCCCCGGACCTCCCCGCGCCCCGGGCCGGGGGCGACGCGCACAGCGTGCGCTGGGCACCGGTCGAGTCCCTGCTCGACCAGGACGGGTCCTTCGGCCGCGACGCCGACCTGGCCGCCCCGCTCGCCTTCGACCACGCCCGCATCCTCGCGGACGGAGTGGAGCGGGCCCGCTCCAAGATCGAGTACTCCTCGCTGGCCACCGCCTTCTGCCCCCAGGAGTTCACGGTCGGCGAGCTGCGCCGGGTGTACGAGGCGGTGTGGGGGGTGGCCCTGGACCCGCGCAACTTCCACCGCAAGGTCACCGGAACGCCCGGATTCCTGGTGCCCACGGGTGGCACCACGACCCGTCAGGGCGGCCGTCCCGCACAGCTGTTCCGGGCCGGGGGTGCGACGGTGCTCAACCCGCCCATGCTTCGCCCCGAGGTGTGACGACCTATGACACGACGACTCGACAGGGAGTGTAGGTACTGAAGAAATAGGACATAGCGGGTTACCGTGCTCCGGTACGTCACCAGTCCCCACGTGCCACGAGCGGTTCCACGCCCCGCGGGAGAAGCCATGATCCAGGCCACCGGACTGACCAGCACCCCCCGCCGCAACCACCGGCCTGTCATCGACGATCTCACCTTCGAGGCGCCACCGGGCCGTGTGACCGCCCTGGCCGGCGCCCCCGGCGCGGGCAAGACCAGCGCGCTGAGGCTGCTGCTACAGCTCGACCGAGGCCATGGCGCGGCCTTCTTCCGGGGCCGCCCGCTCCATCGCATCCGGCGCCCGGCCAGGGAGATCGGCGTCCTTCTGGACGATGTCCCCGGCCACCCCGGTCGCACGGCACGGGCCCACCTCAAGATGCTCGGAGCCGCCGTCGGGGTGCCCGCCACCCGAGCGGACGTGGTGCTGGACGTGGTCGGTCTCACCGAGCTGGCCGATGAGCGCATCGGCAATCTGGCGGCCGGTATGGAGCGCCGGCTCGGCCTCGCCACAGCGCTCCTCGGAGACCCGCATACGCTCGTCCTCGACGCCCCGACGCGCGGTCTGTCCGCCCGGGAAGCCGTTTGGATGCACGGGCTGCTGCGACAGTTCGCCGGGCAGGGCGGTGCCGTCCTCGTCACCGACCGGAACTCGGAGAGCATCACCCGCCTCGCCGACCAGGTCCTCACCCTGGAGGGCGGCCGACTGGTCGCGGATCAGCCGGTTGAGGAGTTCGCGCGCACCCGGCTGCGCCCTCGCGTTGCCGTGCTCTCGCCGCTGGCCGGGCGGCTGGCCGCCGTGCTGGAGGAGGAGGCGCGCGCCGCCGAGCCGGCCGCCGGGCCGCCGTCTCCGCCCGAGGCCGAGCCCGAGGTTGAGGCGAGCGTGGACGGGGCGGAGGCCGAACCAGAGGCCAAGACGCAGGCAGAGGCAGAGGCAGGGGGTGCGACGGAGGCCGAGGCGGGAACCGAGGCGGGAACCGAGGCGGAAAACGAGGCAGAGGCCAAGGCAGAGGCCGCAGAGGCCGCGGAGGCCGCGGAGGCCGCGGAGGCCGCGGAGGCCGGTGCGGCCGCCGCTGACGGAACGGAGGGTGCGGAGGGCGCGGAGGAGGGCGGCGCCGGATCCGCGGAGGCCGCGGAGCGCCCGATCGACGGCCGGCTCTCGGTGGTGAAGGAGGACGAGACCCGCATCTCCGTCTACGGGCTGCCCTGCGCCGCCGTCGGCGAGGCCGCGTACCGCCATGGCATCGTCGTGCACCGCCTGGTCGAGGAGACCGCCGACATGGGTCCGGAGACCGCGCGCGGGGACACCGCCGCCCGCGATCCCCGGGTCACCCCGCCCCGGGTGCTCCCGAGGCTGCCGCTGCCCGGCCCGGCGTGGCCGCTGCGCTACGAGCTGCGCCGCGCCACCGGCGTACGGACCGGCTGGCTGATCGCCGTCACGGCCCTCGTGGCCTCGCTCGTCGGTTCCGTGCTGCTCGCCCGGGCGGGCGGGGCTGGGGAACTGCACCGGATCACCGCCTGGCCCGCTGACGTTCCCCTGCCGCCCGTGGCGGTCGCGTCCGGGCTGCTGGGCGCGCTGGCCTTCGGGGAGGAGTTCCGATATCCGGCGCTGGCCCCGGCGCGGGACACGGTGCCGCGCCGACTCAGCCTGCTGGTCGCCAAATTGCTCGTGTGTGCCGTCGGCGCGGTGCTGCTCTCCTTCGCCGTCCTGGCCCTGGACGGGGCGGCGCTCCTGATGCTCGTCGGTGGTGACGCGGTGCCGCTCCCGGGCGACTGGCCGCTGCTGACGGCGAGCGTGTGCGCCCTGGCGATCGGCTCCGGCTGGGCCGGGCTGATGGCGGCGGCCGTCTTCCGGTCCACCGCGCTCGGCCTGGCGACGCTGCTGGCGGTGCCCATCCTGGCGGTGCCGGTCGTCCAGCGGCTGATGGCCGAGCCGTCGGTGCGCTCGCTCGTCGGGCTGCCGCACCGGCTGCGCGCGGAGGCGCTGGACCGTCCGCACTCCATGGTGGACCGGATCCTGGCGCTCGCCCTGAGGCTGGCGTCCCAGCCCGTGGGGCAGGCCCTGGTGCTGTCGCTGGCCGTCCTGCTGTGCGCGTATGCCCTCACCGGCCTGCGCGGCCGGGCGCGTCAGTAATACGCCCCCGGCGTTCCGGAGGAGTGCCGCCCGGCGCGCCGATGGACTCCGTCCGGCCCAGTGCCGACCTGGCGCGGGCTCACCTCCCATCCCGCACCGGCTCGGCGCCGGTGCGGCCCGCTGCGGCGGTGGACCAGGCCGGGAGCACTTCCGCAGGCCCATCGCATGAAGTGGTCGCAACTCCGCGAAGGGTGCTGTTTTCTGTCCGATTCGGCGTCAATTGTGAGGTAATGGGCGATCACCCTTTCGTGTGCTTTTCACCAAAGACCTCAAGGGCTTCCGGAGCGTCGCCGACAAAGGATGCGTGAGTACCCTTGCGCACACCACGATGACCGCGGCTCGCCCCGCCGATTCCGGCCTCGCCGGCCCGGGCGAGCTGGACCGCTACCCCTACGCCGACGCCCCCGGCGGTGACCGCGGCGGCGCCCCCTCATGGGACGGCGCCGACGCCGAGATCGGCCGAGTGGGCCGGCGCACGGCCGGCAACCGGGGCCGCGGGCTGCACGGCCAACTCGTCCAGCAGCTGGGCCAGATGATCGTCTCCGGCGATCTGGGGGCCGACCGCCCGCTCGTCCCCGAGGAGATCGGCCAGCGCTTCGAGGTCTCCCGCACGGTGGTGCGGGAATCGCTGCGTGTCCTGGAGGCCAAGGGCCTGGTCAGCGCCCGGCCCAACGTGGGCACCCGGGTCCGCCCCGTCAGCGACTGGAACCTCCTGGACCCGGACATCATCGAGTGGCGGGCCTTCGGCCCACAGCGCGACGACCAGCGCCGCGAGCTGTGCGAGCTGCGCTGGACCATCGAGCCGCTCGCCGCCCGCCTCGCGGCCGGCTCCGGCCGCGAGGACGTGCAGCAGCGGCTCGCCGACATGGCGGAGATCATGGGCCATGCGCTGGGTCAGGGCGACGCCCTGACCTTCTCGCGGGCCGACGCCGAGTTCCACGCCCTGCTGCTCCAGGTCGCGGGCAACCGGATGCTGGAGCACCTGGCCGGCATCGTCGCCGCCGCCCTGCACGTCTCGGGCGCCCCGATCACCGGCTGCGACCGGCTGAGCGAGGCCGGGGTGGGCCACCACCGCCGGATCGTCGAGGCCATCGGCGCCGGTGACGCCGTGGCGGCGGAGGCCGCTATGCGCCAGCTGCTGACCGTTCACCCCGATCGCGACCACGCCGAGGTGGGGGTGCCCGCGCCGCGCGAGCACTGACCCGCGGACTCCGGACCGCGGACTCCGGACCGCGGACTCCGGACCCCGGGCCGCAGACCCCGGACCGCGGACTCCGGACCCCGGACCGCGGCGTACGGCGACCGCGGCGTGCGGCGTACGAGAGCGGCGTCGCCGGAACCCGCCAGGCGGGTTCGGCGGCGCAACGCCCTCGGCGCGGAGGTGCCGGTCCGGGCGCTGATCATGATCAACCAGTGCCGATCTGTCCGCCGAGTAGGCATTACGGCCGTTATGGGGTGTGACTCGGGACACGAGGAATGGGCGTAACGCTCTTTGGGGCAGCGCGATGATTAAAGAGGTGGCAGCCGCGGAGGGAATACGGACGTCGCTCGCGACGTTCCAGTTCACCCGCACTCCGCCCGCGCCGTCGGTTCATCCTGCCGGCGGTCGTCGGCTCCAGTCCCCAGCGGACGGGGCCGGAAGCCGTTTCCATCGTTCCGAGAGGTTGTTCGTGTCGGCCAGCACATCCCGTACGCTCCCGCCGGAGATCGCCGAGTCCGAGTCTGTCATGGCGCTCATCGAGCGGGGAAAGGCTGAGGGGCAGATCGCCGGCGATGACGTGCGTCGGGCCTTCGAGGCTGACCAGATTCCGCCAACCCAGTGGAAGAACGTTCTGCGCAGCCTCAACCAGGTCCTCGACGAGGAGGGTGTGACGCTGATGGTCAGTGCCGCAGAGGCGCCCAAGCGCACCCGTAAGAGCGTCGCAGCGAAGAGTCCGGCAAAGCGCACCGCCACCAAGACCGTCACGGCCAGGACGGTCCCCGCGAAGAAGACCCCTGCCGCCGCTCCGACCGCCCCGGCGGCCGAGGCGGCAGACGGCGCGGCCGGAGAGGCCGCGGCGGCGCCCGCGAAGAAGGCCGCGGCCAAGAAGACCACGGCCAAGAAGGCGGTGGCCAAGAAGACCGCCGCCAAGAAGACGGCGGCGAAGAAGACCACCGCCAAGAAGGACTCGGACGAGATCCTCGAGGGCGAGGACGTCATCGAGGAAGCTCCCGGTGGCAAGCCCGGGGCCGAGGGTGCCGAGGGCGAGCCCGAGAACCAGGGTTTCGTGCTCTCGGACGAGGACGAGGACGACGCCCCGGCGCAGCAGGTTGCCGCGGCGGGCGCGACCGCCGACCCGGTCAAGGACTACCTGAAGCAGATCGGCAAGGTCCCGCTGCTCAACGCCGAGCAGGAGGTCGAGCTCGCCAAGCGCATCGAGGCCGGCCTGTTCGCCGAGGACAAGCTCGCCAACTCCGACAAGCTCGCCCCCAAGCTCAAGCGCGAGCTGGAGATCATCGCCGAGGACGGCCGCCGGGCCAAGAACCACCTCCTGGAGGCCAACCTCCGTCTGGTGGTCTCCCTGGCCAAGCGCTACACCGGCCGCGGCATGCTCTTCCTGGACCTCATCCAGGAGGGCAACCTGGGTCTGATCCGCGCCGTCGAGAAGTTCGACTACACCAAGGGCTACAAGTTCTCCACGTACGCCACCTGGTGGATCCGTCAGGCGATCACCCGCGCGATGGCCGACCAGGCCCGCACCATCCGTATCCCGGTGCACATGGTCGAGGTCATCAACAAGCTCGCGCGTGTGCAGCGCCAGATGCTCCAGGACCTGGGCCGCGAGCCCACCCCGGAGGAGCTGGCCAAGGAGCTCGACATGACCCCCGAGAAGGTCATCGAGGTCCAGAAGTACGGCCGCGAGCCGATCTCCCTCCACACCCCGCTCGGTGAGGACGGCGACAGCGAGTTCGGCGATCTGATCGAGGACTCCGAGGCGGTCGTTCCGGCCGACGCGGTGAGCTTCACGCTGCTCCAGGAGCAGCTGCACTCCGTCCTCGACACGCTCAGCGAGCGCGAGGCGGGCGTGGTCTCCATGCGCTTCGGCCTGACCGACGGCCAGCCGAAGACGCTCGACGAGATCGGCAAGGTCTACGGGGTGACGCGTGAGCGCATCCGGCAGATCGAGTCGAAGACGATGTCGAAGCTGCGCCACCCGTCCCGGTCCCAGGTCCTGCGCGACTACCTGGACTGATGACGGAGCTGGGCTGATCGACAGAGCAGCTCCACGGCACAGCGCGAAGGCCGGGCCCTTTTCCAGGGCCCGGCCTTCGCGCTGTCCGCGCTTCCCCCCCCCGACCCGTTCGGCCCCTCTCGGGATGCGGGATGGCCGAGGCCGGGTGACGCTGGGTGTGCGACGCGCTCCGTACGGTCAGGAGGCTGAATGCGTAGGTCGCTGTCCGCCCTGTTCGCCCCTCTCGCGGCACCGCTGGTCACCGCACTGGCCATGCTGGTGATCCTGCCTCCCCCGGCGACGGCAGACCGCACGGTGGTCGGGGGCCACCCCGCGCACACCGCCCTGGCGCCCTGGGCGGTGGCTCTGGCGAGCCGTGAGCGGTTCGGCGATGCGCGCTCGGGCCAGTTCTGCGGCGGTGTGGTGGTGGGCCCCACCACGGTGCTCACGGCCGCGCACTGCATGAGCCGTGGTGTGCTCGGCGTGAACTGGTGGGAGGTCGGGGACCTCCGCGTGATCATCGGCCGCGACGATCTGCGCGGCAGCGGAGGGGTGGAGATGGCGCCCCGCTGGGTCTGGGTCAATCCGGCCTACGACCAGGGGGGCCGGGCCGGGGACGTCGCGGTGCTGACCCTCTCCCAGCCGCTGCCCCGGATCTACGGCGTCGCCATGGCGGCCGTGGGGGATCCGGCGTACCAGCCGGGCGCGCGAGCGGCGGTGTACGGCTGGGGCGACACCCGGGGCAACGGCAGCTATGCCTCGACGCTGCGGGCCACCCGGCTGCGGGTGATGCCGGACGCGACGTGTGAGGAGGCCTATCCGGGTGGTGCGGAGGGGGAGTACATCTCCGAATCCATGATGTGCGCGGGGCTGCCGGACGGTGGCCGGGACGCCTGCCAGGGGGACAGCGGCGGGCCGCTGATCGCCCGCGGAAAGCTGGTCGGCCTGGTGTCCTGGGGGAGCGGCTGCGCGGAGCCGGGCAGGCCCGGCGTCTACACGCGGATCTCAGCGGTGCTGTCGCAGGTGACCGCCGCCGGATGACGGGATGCCGGGATGGCGGGGGAGAGCAAGGGAGGGCATGCGGGCGGGCGGCCGGCCCCATGCGGGGACGGCCGCCCGAGGTCCCGGCCCTGGGCCGGTGTCGCTCGTCGTCGTCGGATGCGAGGTGTCAGCGTTCGTCGTTGGACGCGGACGCCGGGACGGTCGTCAGCCGCTCGGTCTCGTCCTGTATCTCCGCGGCGATCTTCTTGAGTTCCGGCTCGAACTTACGTCCGTGGTGGGCGCAGAAGAGCAGTTCACCGCCACTTACCAGGACGACACGCAGGTACGCCTGGGCGCCGCAGCGGTCGCAGCGGTCAGCGGCCGTCAGGGGGCTCGCGGGGGTCAGAACAGTAGTCACGTCGCCTCTTCTCTAGCTCGACGAGCTGTCGTACCAGGGTCAACATCCAACCAAGCCGAAAACGTTCCCGCTCGTGGCTTTTTCTCAAAAATTGCTTCTGAGTAGACCAGATGGTGACGGTTGGCGGCGAATGAGCCGTATTGCGTTGGTTTACGGTTTCACGTCGCTTGTCGGATTTGTCCTCCCGGCTGGGTTGCCGGTTGTTGCTGAGGACGTGCCCGGAGCCTAAATGGTTCATGCCTGAAAGGGAACGTGATGTGTGCGTCACTCCAACGAGCGATCGAACGTACGAGCGAAAGTCAAGGAGTCTGGACTAGCATGGACGTTCTCATGGGTGGTGGCACAACGGCTCTATCAGGCCTCGGTACGCTCTGACGGGCGACCCTGCCACCAAGCGGCCCCCAGCCGGGCCAACAAAGAAATTCAGCGAGGAGCGAACCGCGTGACCGCCGACACGTCCGTGCCGTCCACTGCGCTGCTGACCGGAGCAGACCGGGGCGGCTCCAACTACACCGCGCGGCACCTGCTCGTCCTGGAGGGGCTCGAAGCGGTACGCAAGCGCCCCGGCATGTACATCGGCTCCACGGACAGCCGTGGCCTCATGCACTGCCTCTGGGAGATCATCGACAACTCCGTCGACGAGGCGCTCGGGGGTTACTGCGACCGCATCGAGGTGATCCTGCACGACGACAGCTCCGTGGAGGTGCGGGACAACGGCCGCGGTATCCCGGTCGACGTCGAGCCCAAGACCGGTCTGTCGGGCGTCGAGGTCGTGATGACCAAGCTGCACGCCGGCGGCAAGTTCGGGGGCGGCTCGTACGCGGCCTCCGGCGGTCTGCACGGCGTCGGCGCCTCCGTGGTGAACGCGCTGTCCTCCCGGCTCGACGTGGAGGTGGACCGGGACGGCAAGACGCACTCCATCAGCTTCCGGCGAGGTGTCCCGGGCATCTTCACCGAAGGCGGCCCCGAGGCGCCCTTCGACCCGTCGAGCGGCCTCCTCAAGGGCAAGCGGGTTCCCAAGAGCCGCACCGGCACGCGCATCCGCTACTGGGCGGACCGGCAGATCTTCCTCAAGGACGCCAAGCTCTCCCTGGAGACGCTGTACGCGCGCGCCCGCCAGACGGCCTTCCTGGTGCCGGGCCTGACGCTGATCGTCCGGGACGAGCGGACCCCCGAGGGCGGGGACGGCGCAGGCCACTCGGAGGAGATCTTCCGGTTCGACGGCGGCATCAGCGAGTTCTGCGAGTACCTGGCGCAGGACAAGGCCGTCTGCGACGTGCTGCGGCTGTCCGGGCAGGGCACCTTCAAGGAGACCGTGCCGGTCCTGGACGAGCGCGGCCATATGACACCCACCGAGGTCACGCGCGAGCTCGGTGTCGATATCGCGCTGCGCTGGGGCACCGGCTACGACAGCACCATGAAGTCCTTCGTCAACATCATCGCCACCCCGAAGGGCGGCACCCACGTCGCCGGCTTCGAGCGCTCGGTGACCAAGACGGTGAACGAGGCGCTGCGCGGCGCCAAGCTGCTGCGCGTCGCCGAGGACGACGTCGTCAAGGACGACGCGATGGAGGGCCTCACCGCGGTCGTGACCGTGCGGCTGGCGGAGCCGCAGTTCGAGGGGCAGACCAAGGAGGTGCTGGGCACCTCCGCGGCCTCCCGGATCGTGGCGAATGTGGTGGCCAAGGAGCTCAAGGCGTTCCTCACCTCCACCAAGCGGGACGCCAAGCAGCAGGCCCGCGCCGTGCTGGACAAGATCGTGGCGGCCGCCCGCACCCGTATCGCGGCCCGCCAGCACAAGGAGGCACAGCGCCGCAAGACTGCGCTGGAGTCCTCCTCGCTGCCCGCGAAGCTGGCCGACTGCCGCAGCGACGACGTGGACCGCAGCGAGCTGTTCATCGTCGAGGGCGACTCGGCGCTCGGCACGGCCAAGCTCGCCCGGAACTCCGAGTTCCAGGCGCTGCTGCCGATCCGGGGCAAGATTCTCAACGTTCAGAAGGCGTCGGTCTCCGACATGCTGAAGAACGCCGAGTGCGGCTCGATCATCCAGGTCATAGGGGCGGGCTCGGGCCGTACCTTCGACATCGACCAGGCGCGCTACGGCAAGGTGATCTTCCTCGCCGACGCCGATGTCGACGGCGCCCACATCCGCATCCTGCTGCTCACCCTCTTCCAGCGCTATATGCGGCCGATGGTCGAGGAGGGGCGGGTCTTCTCGGCCGTGCCGCCCCTGCACCGGCTCGAGCTGGTCAACCCCAAGCGGGGGCAGGAGAAGTACGTCTACACCTACTCGGACAAGGAGCTCCAGGAGACGCTGCTGGACTTCCAGCGCCGGGGCGTGCGCTACAAGGACGGCATCCAGCGCTACAAGGGTCTGGGCGAGATGGACGCCGACCAGCTCGCGGAGACCACGATGGATCCGCGCCACCGCACCCTGCGGCGGATCAACATCAGCGACCTGGAGGCGGCCGAGCAGGTTTTCGACCTGCTCATGGGCAATGAGGTCGCGCCGCGCAAGGAGTTCATCACCAACTCGGCGGCGACCCTGGACCGTTCGCGTATCGACGCCTGACGGAGGACCCTGACGGGCGCGGAAACGCGAGGCGCCTCTCCACCCCAGGGTGGAGGGGCGTTCTCCACCCGCGCCCGACCGGAGGCCGATTCGCTCGGCGGAGGGCATTGCGTAGCGTCGTGAGCGTCCGGAGCCGGGGAGGGCCGATGAGCGGATGGACGCAGTGGCCCTCGCGGCAGGCGCTCACGGGCCAGGGCCTGCCCAAGGTCCGGCTGGTGATCAATTGCGGGATGTCGATCGTCGGGTCGGGCCTGCTGATCTGGAACGTGGCCCGTGACGGCTCCTTCGAGGTGTGGCAGCGGATCGCCCTGCTCGCGGCCGTCGCCGGCTGCGGGGCCACGGTGCACGCGTTCCGCCGCGTCACCGTCGACCGCCGGCTGGGCCCCGCCCTCGGCCTGCTCGCCCTGCTGCTCGCCGCGGGCGCGGCGCTGTGGGCCGTGGGCGCCGATACCCCGGCGGTCGTGGCGTGGATCGTCGGCGCGATCCATGCGATGGAGCGGCTGCCGCTGATGGCCGCGCTGCCTGCCTCGACCGTGGCCGCCGGTTCCTTCGTGCTCACCGTCGACCACGGCCCGCTGACCGGCCCGGCCATCGGCGCCGGCCTCGTGCTCATCGGCTATTCGCTGCGGGTGGACGAGGAGGCGCGCGGCACCGCCTACTTGCTGCTGGAGCAGGAGCGGGCGGCGCGCAGCGCCGAGGCGCAGAGCGCGGCGCTCGCCGAGCGGGCCCGGATCGCCCGGGAGATCCACGATGTGCTGGCGCACAGCCTGTCCGCCCAGTTGGTGCATCTGGAGGCGGCCAGGCTGCTGATCGAGCGCGGGCGGGACCAGGAGATGGTGCTGGAGCGGGTGGTGGCGGCCCGCCGGATGGCGCGCCACGGCCTGGCCGAGACCCGCCAGGCGCTGCACGCGCTGCGCGGCGAGACGGCGCCGGTCGAGGACTTCCTGCGGGAGTCCGCCGCGACCGAGGGGGCGCGTTTCGAGACGGAGGGCGAGCCGCGCGAACTGGCCGCCGAGACGGGGCTCGCGGTGCGGAGGGTCGCGCAGGAGGCGCTGACCAACGTCCGCAAGCACGCGCCGGGCGCCCCGGTGGAAGTGCGGTTCGCCTACCAGGAGGACGAGGTGCTCCTGGAGATACGCGACGGCGGGGCGCGCCAGGCGCCCTCCGGCGGCCCGGCGGCGACCGGGGCCGGATACGGCCTGCGGGGGATGCGGGAGCGCGCCGAACTCCTCGGCGGCACGCTCGAGGCGGGACCCGCCGAGGGAGGCTTCGTCGTACGCCTGCGGGTCCCGGCGTGACGGTCCACCGGCGTACTGGTATGACGGCGTACGGGTGTGACGCCGCGTCGCCATCAGGAGCGTCGCCATCAGGAGCGGGAACGGCAGGAGCGGGGACGGCATGGGGGACAGGGCCATGAGCGAAGGGCACGGCGCCACGGGCCCGCGCGTGGTGCGGGTGCTGGTCGTCGACGACCAGATCATGGTGCGCGAGGGCATCGTGCTGCTGCTGGGGCTGCTGCCCGGCATCGAGGTCGTCGGCTCGGCGGGCGACGGCGAGGAGGCGCTGCGGCTGGTCGCCGAGGTCTCCCCGGACGTGGTGCTGATGGATCTGCGGATGCCGCGCTGCGACGGCGTCGAGGCGACCCGGCGCATCCGCGCCGAGCACCCCGCGACCCAGGTCGTGGTGGTGACGACCTACGCCGACGACGAGTGGCTCTTCCCGGCCCTGAAGGCGGGCGCCCGCGGCTATGTGACCAAGGACGCGGACGCGGAGGAGATCGCCCGCGCCGTCGAGGACGTGATGTCCGGGCAGGCCGCGCTGTCGCCGCAGGTGCAGAGGAGGCTGCTGGAGCGGCTGGTGCAGGAGGGTGCCACGGGGGCGCCGGGCGGTGCGCCCGCGGCGGCCGTGGGCGCCCCCGGCCCGCTGCCCGACGGGCTGACGCCCCGCGAGGCGGAGGTGCTCGCCCTGGTCGCCGAGGGGCTGTCCAACGCGGAGATCGCCCGTCGGCTCCGTATCGGCCCGGCGACCGTGAAGACCCACATCAACAACCTCTTCACCAAGGCGCGGGTCCGCGACCGCGCCCAGGCCGTGCGCTACGCCTACCGCAGCGGGATCGCCCGGCCACCCGGCTTCGACCCGGCCTCCTGACCCGTTCCGGCCCCGATTCCGGCCCCGATCTCAGCTCCGGCTCCGGTCCCGGTTCCAGGATGTTCGTCACCTGAGTCACCTGATGGGGTGAACGTCCGTTATTGCGGGGTCCGGGGTCTCGCGCCCCCTCCATCCTTGGCACGCGGCCAATGCGGCAGTGGAGCAAGGAGTGTTCGGGTGGACATGCAGCACAACGCGCGCGACGCCGGGGCGGTCGGGCTGGGCGACCCCTGGTACGACACGGTCGCCTCCGGCTGGGGTGCGGGCGAGGGGGAGAGGGAGGACCGCGGAGCCCGTCGCGCGCGCCCGCCCGCCGCGGCGGACATCTACACCGAGGTGCACGGCAGCGCCGCCTTCCAGGAGGTGCGCAGACGCTATCGCCGCTTCGTCTTCCCCGCGGCCGCCGCCTTCCTCCTGTGGTATCTGGGGTACGTCGTCGCGGCGACCACCGCGCCCGGTCTGATGGCCCGCCCCGTCGTCGGCGCGCTCAATGTCGCGATGGTCGCCGGGCTGGCCCAGTTCGCCACCACCTTCCTGCTGACCTGGGCGTACGCCCGCCACGCCCGGCTGCGCCGGGACCAGGTCGCGCTGGAGCTCCGCTGGGTGACGCAGGAGATGATGCGGGGGCGCGGCCGGTGACGGGCAATCAGCAGAGCCTGGCGCTGCTGCTCTTCGGCGTGTTCGTCGCGGCCACGCTCGCCATCACCACCTGGGCGGGGCGTCGTCGGCAAGGCTCTCCGGAGGAGTTCTACGCGGGCGGGCGGCTGTTCTCGCCCATGGAGAACGGCTTCGCCATCGCGGGCGACTACATGTCGGCCGCCTCGTTCCTCGGCATCTCCGGCCTCATCGCGCTCTACGGCTACGACGGCGTGCTGTACTGCGTCGGCTTCCTCGTGGCCTGGCTGATCGTGCTGCTCCTGGTCGCCGAACTGGTCCGCAACTGCGGCCGGTTCACCCTCGCCGATGTGCTGGCCGCCCGGATGGGCGAGCCCTCGGTCCGGATCGCCGCGGGCGTCTCCTCCGTCACCGTGTGCGTGCTCTACCTCGTGGCCCAGATGGTCGGGGCGGGCAGCCTGATCGCCCTGCTGCTCGGTGAGACCGGGCCGCGCGCCCGCGCCTGGACGGTCATCGGGGTGGGCACCCTGATGGTGATCTTCGTGGCGCTCGGCGGGATGCGCGCCACGACCTGGATCCAGATCGTCAAGGCGGTGCTGCTGATGGCCGGGGCGGCCACGCTCACCGCCCTGGTCCTGGTCCGCTTCCACGGCGATGTGGACGCCCTGCTCAGCGCGGCGGCGCGGCACAGCGGGCATGGCCGGGACTTCCTCGCCCCGGGCCTGAAGTACGGCGGCGGATGGACCGCGCGGCTGGACTTCATCAGCCTCGGACTCGCCCTCGTCCTCGGCACCGCCGGGCTGCCGCACATCCTGTCCCGCTTCTACACCGTGCCCACCGCCCGGGCCGCCCGCCGCTCGGTCATCTGGTCCATCGGGCTGATCGGCGGTTTCTATCTGATGACCATCGTGCTCGGCTTCGGCGCCGCCGCCGTGCTGGGCGGCGGCGCCGTACGGAGCTCCAACCCGGCCGGGAACACCGCCGTCCCGCTGCTCGCGCTGGATCTCGGCGGGGGCGCCGGGTCGACCGGCGGCACGGTGCTGTTCGCCACGGTCGCCGCCGTCGCGTTCGCCACCATCCTCGCCGTGGTCGCCGGGATCACCCTGGCCTCCTCCGCCTCGGTCGCCCATGACCTGTACGCCTCGCTGGGCCGCCGCGCGCACCGTACGCCGCGCAGCGAGGTCGCGGTCGCGCGGATCGCGGCCGTCGGGATCGGGGCGGCCGCCATCGGGCTGGGGCTGCTGGCCCAGGACCTCAATGTGGCCTTCCTGGTCGGGCTGGCGTTCGCGGTCGCCGCCTCGGCGAACCTCCCGGTGCTGCTGTACTCGCTCTTCTGGCGGCGGTTCACCACGCGCGGCGCGGTGTGGGCCGTCTACGGCGGGCTGCTTCCGGCGCTGGTGCTGGTGGTGCTCTCCCCGGTGGTGTCCGGCGGCCCGGAGGCGATCTTCCCGGGCGTGGACTTCCATGTCTTCCCGCTGGAGAATCCGGGCCTTGTCTCCGTCCCCCTCGGCTTCCTCGCCGGCTGGTTCGGCACGGTCACCTCACCGCGGGGCGCCCACTCCAGGCACGCCGCCAAGTACGCCGAGACGGAGGTAAGGGCCCTCACCGGGGCGGGAGCGGCCTGACGCGCCGGGTCACACCCATGCGTAGCGGTGCTCCGGGCGCCCCGTCTCGCCGTACTTCAGACTGAGCCGGACCCGGCCCGTGCGCTCCAGGAGCTTGAGATAGCGCTGGGCGGTCTGGCGGCTGAGCGAGGACCGCTCGGCGACCTCCTGCGCCGACAGCGGGCCCTCGGCGCCCCGCAGCACCTCCCGCACCAGGTCGGCGGTGAGCGCGGAGTGGCCCTTGGGCAGCTCCGCCGGGCCCGCCGAGGCGCCGCCCACGGCGCCGAAGATCCGGTCGACCTGGTCCTGCCCGGCCTCGCCGCCGCCCTCCAGCGCGCGGCGCAGCGCCGCGTAGCCCTGGAGCTTGGCGCGCAGCCCGGCGAAGGTGAAGGGCTTGACCAGGTACTGGAGCGCGCCATGGCGCATCGCGGCCTGGACGGTGGCGATGTCGCGGGCGGCGGTCACCATGATGATGTCGGTGTGGTGGCCGCGCTCGCGAAGCCGCCGCACCAGCGCGAGGCCCGTCCCGTCCGGCAGATAGTGGTCCAGCAGCACCAGGTCGACCGCGGCGCGGTCCAGGAAGGCCAGCGCCTCACCGGCCGTGTGCGCCTGCCCCACGACGCGGAAGCCGGGCACCTTCTCCACATACGCCGCGTTGACCCGGGCCACGCGCACGTCGTCGTCCACGACCAACACATTGATGGCGCTGCTCGCGCCACCCGTGCCGCCCGGCCCACCCACGCCGCCCCTGCCGTTCACGGCCGTCACCTCCGTACCTCCGTCATCGCGGCTCTCCTGTCGTGCTCAGCTGTGCCCCGCTCGGCTCCTCGGCCAGCGCCTCGGGCAGCACCACCGTGAACTCCGCGCCCCCGCCGTCCCGGTCGGTCACCCGCACGCTGCCGCCCTGCCGCTCGGCGAGCCGGCGCACCATCGGCAGGCCGATGCCGCGCTTGCGGTGCGCGGGCGGCTCCTTGGTCGACCAGCCCTCGGCGAAGACCACATCGCGCCGGTCGGCCGGGATACCGGGCCCGCTGTCGGAGACCCGCAGCACCACCGCCGTGTCGTCGGCGGCCAGCTCCACCTCGACCAGCGGGTCGGCCGTCCCGGCCGCCGCGTCCAGCGCGTTGTCGATGAGGTTGCCGACGATCGTCACCAGGCCCGGCGGGTCCACCAGCCGGTCCGGCAGCAGCGTCCCCTCGGCGATGCGCAGCGAGACGCCGCGCTCCGCGGCGACCGTGGCCTTGCCGACCAGCAATGCGGCCAGCAGCGGGTCGTGGACCCGCTCGGTGACCTGCTCGGCGGTGGCGCGGTGCACCCCGACCGTCTCGGTGACGAACTCCACCGCCTCCTCGTACAGCTCGAGCTCCAGCAGCCCGAGGAGGGTGTGCAGGTGGTTGGCGTGCTCATGGTCCTGGGCGCGCAGCGCGTCGATCAGCCCCCGGGTGCCGTCCAGCTCACGGCCCAGCCGCTCCAGCTCGGTGCGGTCGCGCAGGGTGGCCACGGCCCCGCCGTCGTCCGTCGGCATCCGGTTCGCGACCAGCACCCGGCCGCCGCTGACGGTCAGCAGATCGGATCCGGTGACCCGCCCGGCGAGGACATCGGTGGTACGGCCCGGCGGCAGCAACTCGTCCAGCGGCCGCCCGGTGTCCTCGGCGCGCAGGTCCAGGAGCCGCTGTGCCTCGTCGTTGACCAGCCGGATGCGGCCGCGCGCGTCGAGGGCGACGACCCCCTCGCGGATGCCGTGCAGCATGGCCTCGCGCTCGGCGAGCAGCGCGGAGATATCGGAGAAGGCCAGGTCGTGGGTGCGGCGCCGGAGCCTGCGGGCCACCACGTACGCCGCGACCGCACCCACCGCGAGCGCGCCGCCCGCGTAGGCGAGCAGCCCCGGCACCGCCCCGATGAGCCGGTCGCGCACGCTGTTGTACGAGATGCCGACCGACACGGCGCCGACGATCCGGCCGTGCTCGTCGCGCAGCGGGACCTTGCCGCGGGCCGAGCGGCCGAGCGTGCCGTTGTCGATCTCCATGACCTCCTCGCCGGCGAGGGCGTCGCTGGGGTCGGTGGAGACATGCCGGCCGATCTCCTCGGAAGAGGTGTGGGACCAGCGCACGCCACGCTTGTCCATGATCACGACATACTCGGCACCGGTGGCCCGGCGGATCCGCTCCGCCTGGACCTGGACCGGGCCGTCGGGGGCGGGGCGGGTGTGCTCGATGGCGTCGGTGAGATTCGGGGCGGAGGCCGTGGTCTGGGCGATGGCGAGGGCACGGCGCATGGCCTGGTCGTCCAGCTGGGAGCCGAGCCGGGCGAGGAAGAGGCCGGTCGCGAGCACCGTGACACCCGTGGCGATGGTCAGCTGCATCAGCAGGACCTGGGAGAAGACACGTCGGGGCCAGCCGATGCGCCACCTTGGGGCCTCGGCGCGCGGCCCCCGGGGTATCGCGGCGCTCATGCCACGGAAGGGTAACCAAGAGCGGGCCCCGGCACTGCGCCAGGACACCCTCTTTGTGCCTAAACCGGCGCCTTTGTGTCTAAACCGGCGCCACTCTCGCGGAGGTGGTTGCTCGCCGTGGGGGTTCCTCAATTGATGGCTGCGTCACAGCCGTGGCGGCGACGGGCGGCACCGGCCGCGAGGCGCGCACCGCCCGCACTCCGACGACGTCCATCCGCGCCGGGGAGCCCAGGACGGACCCGCAGCTCTCCGGGCGCGGCGGCGCGGCGGCGACCTGGACGACGCCGACCCGCCACAGCCGGCCGTCGGTGTGCTCGACGGTCACGGTCCAGGCCGGGGCGGCGCCCTCGGTCCGCAGCACGGTCAGCGCGTCGGCCCCCGCCTCGCCGGTCAGCTCGCGGATCGCCAGCTCGGCGGCCTGGCCGGGGCGCTCCCAGGTGGACCGGCCGCGGCAGCCCTCGGTGACGACCGTGCCCTCGCGCAGCGCGTCCAGCACCTCCTGGACGGACTGCGCGGTGGCCCGGCCGTACGCGTAGCCGTGCGGCAGCACCATGAGCGTGGGGGAGAAGCGGTGGCCGCCGATGTGGGTGATCTCCCAGGTGCCGCGCGCGCCGGAGGCGATGAGCTCGGCGGCCAGCGGCCGGCCGAGGATGGCGCAGCAGCGGTCGCGCTTCCCGTTGGTGCACACGAACACCAGGGGGTCGCCGGTGTACTGCTCCCACGCCTGGCCGGGGCCCGTGGCCACGGGGCGCAGACCGCCCGGGTCGCCCGCGCCCAGCGCGCCGAAGTCGAGGGCGAGCAGCCGCTCGGGCTCGGTGAGCGTGGTGGTACGGATCCAGGAGCGGCCCGGGCGGGTGTGCGCGATGAAGACCCGCTGCCGCGGGTGGGTGTGGCAGTCGGGGTGCCGGCCGGGGCGCCGGATCAGCGCGACCCGGACTCCGGTGTCCTTGACGGCGCGCTCCAGCGCGCGGCCGACGGCCGGGGCCAGATGGCTGGCGGTCAGGGCCTCGGCCCCCCAGGGGCCGGGCTGTTCGAGCAGAAGCCAGGTGGTGGCGGTGGTCGCCGTCCCGGCGAGCGGCTCGGACAGATCACGGGAGGCGGTCGCGCACGTGCTCACGAAGGTAAGCCTAACCTCTCTTGCGGCCGTCGGCTTCCGAAGGCGCGCCTCTGGGGGTGCGAGGCGCGTTTGTGCTGGGTGCGGGCGGGTTCCGAGGGGGGCGGCCGCGGGCCGGGGCGGGCCTGCGCCGGGGCCGCCCGGAGGCCTCAGCGCCGGCCGGGGCCCGGGTGCCGCAGGGCCGTGGCGAGATCGCTCAGATACGCCGAGATCGGCCCGAGGGTCAGCAGGCCGCTGCCCGCCCCGGCCAGCTCCGCCGCCGCGGGGGTGAGCTCGCGGTGGGCGCGCTCCATCGTCTCCCGGTCGCCGACGGCGACGGCCGCCCGGGCTGTCAGGCACCACAGCGCCTCGAACAGCAGGTCGCGCGGTGGGTCCGGGGCCTCGCGCAGCGCCGCCGCGGCCTCGTCGCGGCGGTCCTGGGCCAGCAGCGCCAGGGGGCGGACCCAGGGCGCGTAGGGCCCCCAGTCGGTGTGCCGGTCGGTGTGCGGGTCGGTGTGCGGGTCGTTGTGCGGGCTGGACCGGACGGGCAGCGTGCGCCGGGTGCGCAGGCACAGCAGCGCGAGCGGCAGCAGACCGCGCTCCAGCCCGGGCATGCCGGCGCCGTCCAGCCGCGCGGCGGCGCTCCGGTAGGCGGCCTCCGCCGCTGCTTCCGTCGCGTCGCCCGTCGCGTCGAGCCGCAGCGCGGCGTACCACCGCGTGAACACGCCGACCAGCGGCAGCTCATGGCGCTCGGCCAGGCGGTCCGCGGCGGCCGCGTGGCGGTCGGCCCCGGCGAAGTCCGCCAGCGCGCTGCGAGCCTGGAGCCGGACGAGGTGGCCGAGGACCTCGAAGGTGGTCAGGCCGTGCCGGGCGGACAGGGCGATCAGCTCGGCGCCGATCGCGTCCCGGCGCGGCGCCAGACCGGCGTGGTGGAAGGTCTGCATGAACGTGGCGTTGAGGGCGAACGCGAGCAGCGCGGGGTCGTCCAGGCGGCGGGCGAGCTCCTCCGCCTGCCGGGCGGCCTGGGGCCCGCGCGCGGCGCGGGTCCCCCGCGACTCCAGGGCGATCGTGGCCAGCAGCCGGGCCCGGGCCGCCTCGTGCCCGCCGGGCGACAGGGTGGCCAGGGCGCGCTCCGCCGCCGCGACGACCTGCGCGGCCTGCTCGGGGTCGTCGACCCGCGTCCAGACTGCCGGGACGTCGTACGCGCCGATCACGCGGGCCGTCAGCTCCGCGTCGGCCAGCTCCTCGGCCGCCGTGATGGCCGCCACGCGGTGTCGCCGGGCGGTCTGGAGGCCGCTGCCGCCGGTCACCGCGAGGCTGCGCAGCAGCCCCACCGTCGACTCCAGACGGGCCCGGGCGCCGGAGGGCACGGTGCGGTCGTAGGCGGCGGCCGTACGCGCCCACACCCGCCCCGCCGCCCCGGCCGGGCCGGGGTCGAGGTGGGCGGCGTGGCCGAGGATGTCCGCCTCCAGGCCGCGCAGCCGCGGGCCGGGGTCCACCCCCAGCTGCTCGGCCAGGAGCGCGCGGGCGCGGCGCAGCACCGCCAGCGCGTCGCCCTGGCGGCCGGAGCGGTACAGCGCCAGGGCCAGCAGCCGCCAGGCGCCCTCGCGCCAGGGGTGCTCGGCCACGTGCGCGTCCAGGTCGGCCGCCGCCTCGGCGGCCAGGCCCAGCGCGACCCGGGCCTCGGCCCGCCGCTCGACGGCGTGCAGCCGCAGCTCCGTCAGGCGGGAGCGCTCCGCGCGGGCCCAGGGCTCGTCGGCGCACTCCGCGTAGGCGGGCCCGCGCCACCACTCCAGCGCCTCGTCCAGCCGTACGAACGCGTCCTCGGGAGGCAGCGCCGCGGCGGCGGCCACCGCCCGCTCGAAGCCCCAGGCGTCCACCGCGCCGGGGTCGGCGCGCAGCGCGTATCCCGGCCCCTCGGTGACCAGCAGCCGGGCCGGAGCGCGGGGCGGGCGCTCCGGTTCCAGGCTGCGCCGCAGCGCGGCCACGAAGGTGCGTATCGCGCCCACCGCGTCGGCGGGCGGCTCCGTCCACAGGTCCTCGGCCAGGCGGCGGACCGGGACGACACGGCGGCGGGCGACGATCAGCCGGGCCAGCACCGCGCGATGCCGTGGCCCCTTCAAGGCGATCGCGCCCCCGGCCCCGTCCCAGGCCGCCACCGGACCCAGCACGCCGAACAGGAACCGCACGCCTGACCACCCTTTCCGGACCCGGGGCAGCGCCCTGGCCACGGTAGCTCGCTCATCCGCCGCTCATCCGCGCCCGGCACGCTGACGACAACGGCGGATCCTCACTCCCAGCCCCCACGAAACTCCCAGCCCCCACGAAACTCCCAGCCGCACCAAACTCCCAGCCCCACGAAAGAGGCGGAACCATGGCGCCTGTCATCACCGGCTTCGACCATCAGCGAGTCCCCGTCGCCGACGGAGTGTCCCTCCACGCGGCCGTCGGCGGTTCGGGCCCTCCGATCGTGCTGCTGCACGGCTTTCCGCAGACCCACCTGATGTGGCGGCACGTCGCCGCCGACCTCGCGGCCGACCACACCGTCATCTGCCCCGACCTGCGCGGCTACGGCGCCAGCGACAAGCCCGCCGACCCCGACGGCACCGCCTACGCCAAGCGCACCATGGCCGCCGACATCGTCGCCCTGGCCCGAGAGCTGGGCCACGAGCGGTTCGCGCTGGCCGGGCACGACCGCGGCGCGCTGGTCGCCTTCCGCGCCGGCCTCGACCACCCGGCGGCGATCACCCACCTGGCCTGCCTCGATGTGCTGCCGACCCTGGACATGTGGGAGGCGCTGCACGGCACCACCGCGGCCGTCGGCTTCCACCTCTACCTGATGGCCCAGCCGCCCGGGCTGCCCGAGCGGCTGATCTCGGCCGCCCCGGAGGCCTTCTTCGGCCACTTCCTCGACCTGTGGGCGGGCGACCCGCGTGCCGTCCCGGCCGACGTCCGCGCCGCGTACCTGGACGCCTGCCGCGAGGCGGTGCCCTCGATCGTCGCCGACTACCGCGCCTCCGCCGGGATCGACACCGACCACGACCGGGCCGACCGCGCCGCCGGCAGCCGGCTGCGGATGCCGGTCACCGTGCTCCAGCAGGACTGGGGTGCCGCTCTGGGCTACGACGCGGCCGCGCTGTGGGGCGCGTGGGCGCCGGATCTGCGGCACACCACCGTCACCTGCGGCCACTTCATGGCCGAGGAGGCCCCCGCGGACATCGTGAAGGCCCTGCGGGCCCTGCTCGCCCGCTGAAGGCCGGGGCGGCGTCGCCCGGACAGCCGAGGCGCCCCCGAGTCGCTCGAGCGACAGGGGCGCCCCTGAACGGCCGCGGCGGCGGGGCCGTACGACGACGGCCCGGCCGACGCGGCCATGACGGTCACGACGACGGCGCGCTACGACGAGCCCGCCCCGTCCGCACCGGCCCCTACACCGGGCCGGCCAGCACCGACACCGCCTTCGCAAGCGGCACTCCCGAGCCGTCGCGGCGCGGATCGGGCTCCGGCAGCGGCACCGGGGTTCCGGTAGGCGTGGCCGCGCGGGCCGGTGTCGCGCCCGCCCAGGCCAGGACCAGGCAGTCCTCGCCCTTCAGGAACCGCTGGCAGCGCACCCCGCCGGTCGCCCGGCCCTTGCGCGGGTACTGGTCGAACGGCGTGAGCTTGGCCGACTGCTGCACCGAGTCGTCGAGCGTGCCGTGCGCGCCGGCGACCGTGAACACCACCGCGTCGGACGCCGGGTCGACGGCCGTGAACGAGATCACCTTCGCGCCCGAGCCCAGCTTGATGCCGGCCATGCCCCCCGCGGGGCGGCCCTGCGGCCGCACCTGGGCGGCCGGATAGCGCAGCAACTGTGCGTCATCGGTGATGAAGACCAGGTCCTCCTCGCCCGTGCGCAGCTCCACCGCGCCGACGATCCGGTCGCCCTCCTTGAGGCCGATGACCTCCAACTCGTCCTTGTTGGCGGGGTAGTCGGGGACCACGCGCTTGACGACGCCCTGCTCCGTGCCGATCGCGAGCCCGGGTGAGGACTCGTCGAGCGTGGTGAGGCAGACGAGCTCCTCGCCGTCCTCCAGGGTCAGGAACTCCGCGATGGGCGCCCCGCCCGCCAGGTTCGGGGCCCCGGGCGTCTCCGGGAGTATCGGCAGATCGACCACGGCGAGCCGCAGCAGCCGCCCGGACGAGGTCACCGCCCCCAGGTCCCCGCGGGCCGTGGCCGGGACCGCCGAGACGATCACATCGTGCTTGACGCGCTTGGCCTGCCCCTCGCCCGGGAACGGCTCACCGTTGGCCGTGCGGGCCAGCAGGCCGGTGGAGGACAGCAGCACCCGGCACGGGTCGTCGGCGACCTCCAGCGGCACCGCGGTCACCGGGGCGTTCGCCGACTCCTGAAGCACCGTGCGGCGCGGCGTGGCGAACTTCTTGGCCACCTGGGCCAGTTCCGCCGACACCAGCTTGCGCAGCTCGGCGTCCGAATCCAGGATCCGGGTCAGCTCCTCGATCTCCGCCTTGAGGCGGTCGCGCTCCGACTCCAGCTCGATCCGGTCGAACCTGGTCAGCCGGCGCAGCGGGGTGTCCAGGATGTACTGCGTCTGGACCTCGGAGAGCCCGAAGCGGGCGATCAGGGACTCCTTGGCCTGCGCCGCGTTGTCGCTGGAGCGGATGATGCGGATGACCTCGTCGATGTCGAGCAGGGCGACCAGCAGCCCCTCGACCAGGTGCAGCCGGTCCCGCCGCTTGCCGCGCCGGAACTCGCTGCGCCGCCGCACCACGGTGAAGCGGTGGTCGAGATAGACCTCCAGCAGCTCCTTGAGCCCGAGCGTGAGCGGCTGGCCGTCCACCAGCGCGACATTGTTGATGCCGAAGGACTCCTCCATCGGCGTCAGCTTGTAGAGCTGCTCCAGCACGGCCTCGGGGTTGAAGCCGTTCTTGACCTCGATGACCAGGCGCAGTCCGTGCTCGCGGTCGGTCAGGTCCTTGACGTCCGCGATGCCCTGGAGCTTCTTGGCGCCGACCAGGTCCTTGATCTTCGAGATGACCTTCTCGGGGCCGACCGCGAAGGGCAGTTCGGTGACGACCAGGCCCTTGCGGCGTGCCGTCACGTCCTCCACCGCGACCGTGGCGCGGATCTTGAAGGTGCCGCGCCCCTTCTCGTACGCGTCCCGGACGCCGCCCAGGCCCACGACCCGGCCGCCGGTCGGCAGGTCGGGGCCGGGCACGAACCGCATCAGGGCGTCCAGGTCCGCGCCCGGGTGCCTGATCAGATGGCGGGCGGCGGCGATCACCTCGCCCAGGTTGTGCGGGGGCATGTTCGTCGCCATGCCGACGGCGATCCCGGAGGCGCCGTTGACCAGCAGGTTGGGATAGGCGGCGGGGAGCGCCACCGGCTCCTGCTCGCTGCCGTCGTAGTTGGGGGTGAAATCGACGGTGTCCTCGTCGATCGACTCCGTCATCAGCGAGGTCGCCGAGGCCATGCGGCACTCGGTGTAGCGCATCGCGGCGGGCGGGTCGTCGTTGCCCAGGGAGCCGAAGTTCCCGTGGCCGTCGACCAGCGGGACGCGCATCGAGAAGGGCTGGGCCATACGCACCAGCGCGTCGTAGATCGACGCGTCGCCATGGGGGTGCAGCTTGCCCATGACCTCGCCGACGACCCGGGCGCACTTCACGAAGCCGCGCTCGGGCCGCAGGCCCATCTCGTTCATCTGGTAGAGGATGCGCCGGTGCACCGGCTTGAGCCCGTCCCGGGCGTCGGGAAGGGCGCGCGAGTAGATGACCGAGTACGCGTACTCAAGGAAGGAGCCCTGCATCTCGTCGACGACGTCGATGTCGAGAATGCGCTCCTCGAAGTCGTCCGGCGGAGGGGTCTTTGTGCTGCGGCGGGCCATCGCGCTTGCGGCTCCTTCAACTGCCGAGGCGGGATCTGACGCCGACCATTGTGGACCGGACCGCAGACAAGTGTGGAACGGGCCATGGTCAACGCCCCCTCGCCGACCGTTCCCAGGGCCCCCGCGGAGCCGTCTTGGGAGCTCCCCCGACTACCGCTGGGCGGTGCCCCAGGGGCACGCCGGGGGCGCGCCGGGAGCCGCTCGCGCGGTGTTCCGGCGGCCCGCCGGCGAGATTCGCCCGGCGGGAACTTCGCCAGATGTCCGTGCGCTTGCATACAGTGACAGGACCGCACTTCACGCGGCTCGCACGCGCTCCATCACGCGATCGAAGGGACGTACATGCCCATGGGTCACACGGCCACGGAACAAGCCGGCTCCGGCGGCCTGACAGCGACCGAGCACCGGCTGGCCAACGGCCTGCGGGTGGTGCTCTCCGAAGACCACCTGACCCCGGTCGCGGCGGTCTGCCTGTGGTACGACGTCGGCTCGCGCCACGAAGTCAAGGGGCGTACCGGGCTGGCTCACCTTTTCGAGCACTTGATGTTCCAGGGCTCGGCGCAGGTGAAGGGGAACGGCCACTTCGAGCTGGTGCAGGGCGCCGGCGGCTCGCTCAACGGGACGACCAGCTTCGAGCGGACCAACTACTTCGAGACGATGCCGACCCACCAGGTGGAGCTGGCGCTGTGGCTCGAGGCGGACCGCATGGGCTCGCTGCTGACCGCGCTGGACGAGGAGAGCCTGGAGAACCAGCGCGACGTCGTCAAGAACGAGCGCCGCCAGCGCTACGACAACGTGCCGTACGGCACCGCGTTCGAGCGCCTGGTCGGCATGGCCTACCCCGAGGGCCACCCGTACCACCACACCCCGATCGGCTCGATGGCCGACCTGGACGCGGCCTCCCTGGAGGACGCGCGCGAGTTCTTCCGCACGTACTACGCGCCGAACAACGCGGTGCTGGCGATCGTGGGCGACATCGACCCCGAGCAGACTCTTGCCTGGATCGAGAAGTACTTCGGCACCATCCCCTCCCACGACGGCAAGCGCCCGCCCCGCGACGGCACCCTGCCGGAGGTGATCGGCGGACAGCTGCGCGAGGTCGTCGAGGAGGAGGTCCCGGCCCGCGCCCTGATGGCCGCCTACCGGCTGCCCCACGACGGCACCCGCGAGGCCGACGCAGCCGACCTGGCGCTGACCGTCCTGGGCGGCGGGGAGTCCTCCCGCCTGCACAACCGCCTGGTGCGCCGCGACCGTACGGCGGTGGCCGCGGGCTTCGGCCTGCTGCGGCTGTCCGGCGCCCCCTCACTCGGCTGGCTGGACGTGAAGACCTCGGGCGGCGTGGAGGTGCCCGACATCGAGGCCGCGGTCGACGAGGAGCTGGCCCGGTTCGCCGAGGAGGGGCCGACCCCGGAGGAGATGGAGCGCGCCCAGGCCCAGCTGGAGCGCGAGTGGCTGGACCGGCTGGCCACGGTCGGCGGCCGCGCCGACGAGCTGTGCCGGTTCGCGGTGCTGTTCGGCGACCCGCAGCTGGCGCTGACCGCCGTGGAGCGCGTGCTCCAGGTGACGGCCGAGGAGGTGCGGGCCGTGGCCCAGGCCAGGCTGCGCCCCGACAACCGCGCGGTGCTGGTGTACGAACCGCTCCAGGGCGCCGAGCAGGCCGAGGCCGACGCCGTCACGGACACGGACAACGACGCGGCAGCCGACGACAACGACGCAGAAGGAGAGTCGGCCCAGTGAGCGACGCCGTCACCACCACGATGACCTTCCACCCGCAGCCGCTGGGCGGCGCCGCCAAGCCCTGGGCCTTCCCGGCCCCCGAGCGCGCCGAGCTGTCCAACGGGCTGGCCGTGCTGCGCTGCCACCGCCCCGGCCAGCAGGTCGTGGCCGTGGAGGTCAACCTCGCGGCCCCGCTGGACGCCGAGCCGGCCGGGCTCGACGGCATCGCCACGATCATGGCCCGCGCGCTGTCCGAGGGCACCGACAAGCACACCGCCGAGGAGTTCGCCGCCGAGCTGGAGCGCTGCGGCGCCACCCTGGACGCACACGCCGACCACCCCGGCCTCCGCGTGTCCCTGGAGGTCCCCGTCTCCCGGCTGCCCAAGGCGCTCGGCCTGCTGGCCGACGCGCTGCGCGCGCCCGCCTTCCCCGAGGGCGAGGTCGAGCGGCTGGTGCGCAACCGCCTGGACGAGATCCCGCACGAGCTGGCCAATCCGGCCCGGCGCGCCTCGATGGCACTGTCCAAGACGCTGTTCCCGGCGGAGTCCCGGATGTCCCGCCCGCGCCAGGGCACCCAGGAGACCGTCGAGGGCATCGACGCCGCGGCCGTGCGGGCCTTCTACGAGACGCATGTCCGCCCCTCCACCACGACCGCCGTGGTCGTCGGCGACCTGACCGGCGTCGACCTCGACAAGGCGCTGGCCGACACCCTCGGCGCCTGGACGGGCGGCGCCGCCGAGCCCCGCTCCATGCCGCCGATCACCGCCGATGACACCGGCCGGGTGATCATCGTCGACCGGCCGGGCGCGGTGCAGACCCAGCTGCTCATCGGGCGGATCGGCGCCGACCGCCACGACCGCATCTGGCCCGCCCAGGTGCTGGGCACCTACTGCCTGGGCGGCACCCTCACCTCCCGGCTGGACCGGGTGCTGCGCGAGGAGAAGGGCTACACCTACGGCGTGCGCGCCTTCGGCCAGGTGCTCCGCTCGGCGGCCCCGGACGCCTCTGGAGGGGCCACGGGCGCCGCGATGCTGGCCATCAGCGGCTCGGTGGCCACCGAGGTCACCGGTCCCGCCCTGGAGGACCTGTGGAAGGTGCTGGGCACGCTCAAGGAGGAGGGCCTGACGGACGCCGAGCGCGATGTCGCCGTGCAGAACCTCGTCGGGGTGGCCCCGCTGAAGTACGAGACGGCGGCCGCGGTCGCGGGTACGCTGGCCGACCAGGTCGAGCAGCACCTGCCGGACGACTTCCAGGCGCACCTGTACGCGCGCCTCGCGGAGACCGGCACGGTGGAGGCGACGGCCGCGGTGGTGAGCGCCTTCCCGCCCGACAGGCTGGTCACGGTGCTCGTGGGCGACGCCTCGAAGATCGAGGAGCCGGTCAAGGAGCTCGGCATCGGCGAGGTGAGCGTCATCCAGGGCTGACCTGGAGATGACCCGGGGGTTTACCCCAGGTTGACGTGAGGCCGACGCGCCCGGCCGCCCTCGCGAGCTGGGCGAACGGGCCGCCGGGACAAGGACCCTGGCGCCGTTTCAGGCGCCGGGGTTTCCTTTTGTTGCCGTTTCACCGGTCGTTTCGCCCGCTTTATAGCAGAGGTTGCCCATCTGGATGGGCGTGTCTGTGGGGAAACCAACAAAAGAGCGGAACCGTTTGGTGATCGAAAGCGGTCCCGCTTAGCGTCAGTCCGGTTGCCCGCCCGAGACACGCCGCGCCCGCGGCACGGACAACCATCGCCGAATCCCCGTACGGCGCGAGCCAGGGGAACCGGGGAACCAGCCTCGCCCGTTGCCGCCCGCGGCGCCGGAGGGGCGATTCCCAGGGGTGAATCGGACGCCTTCCCCGCGAGGGGCGAGGGGCCCGTAGGAGACCTTCCTGCTCCGAACCCGTCAGCTAACCCGGTAGGCGAGAGGGAAGGAAAGGAGTGCGCCGCTTCATGGCGATCACCCGTACCACCGGGAAGCACCGCCGCCCCGGACGCGCCCCCCGTACCGCCCGCTCCGGCGCCAACCTGGCGGGCATAGCCACACTGGCCGCCTCCGGCGTGGTCGCCGGCTTCGCCGCCCCGGCGCTCGCGGCCTCGGACGACGGGCGCGGCGCCGAGGACACCGGGCTGCGCCAGGCGGTCGCCATGGGCGACGAGCTCGCCGACCAGGTCGCCGCCCAGGCGGAGACCCAGCAGTCCTTCGCCGCGGAGGCCGCCGCCAAGGCGCAGGCCGAGGCCGACGCCCGCAAGGAGGCCGCGCGGCTGGCCGCGGAGGCGAAGCGCAAGGCGGAGGCGGCCGCGAAGAAGGCCAAGCAGGAGCGTGAGGCCAAGGAGCGCGCGGCGCGCGAGGCGGAGCGCAAGCGGCTGAACATGTTCGTGCTGCCGGTCTCCGGCTCGTACCTCTCCACCAGCTACCAGGCCTCCAGCGGCCTGTGGTCCTCCGGCAGCCACACCGGGGTGGACTTCCACGCCGCGTCCGGGACCTCGGTGCACTCCGTGGGCTCCGGCACCGTCGTCGAGGCCGGCTGGGGCGGCGCGTACGGCAACAACATCGTGATCAAGATGAACGACGGCACCTACACCCAGTACGCGCATCTGTCGTCCCTCAGCGTCTCCGTCGGCCAGGCGGTCACCCCCGGTCAGCAGATCGGCCTGTCCGGCGCCACGGGCAACGTCACCGGGCCGCATCTGCACTTCGAGGCCCGCACGAGCCCGGACTACGGCTCGGACATCGACCCCGTCGCCTATCTGCGCTCGCACGGCGTCAACATCTGATCAACCGCACGCCGCCCGAAGGCCCCGGTCCCACGGACCCGGGGCCTTCGGTCTGTCTGTCTGTCCGTCCGCCCGCTGTCCGTCCGCTCGCCCTGGCCAAAAAATATCCATGAAATCCCCCCGCCCATCGGAAATTCCAGCCGCTTAGAATAGAGTCGCTGAACACGCGTCAATCGGCTGCGTTTCGCGGAGATTAAGGCGGAGGTTCGACAATGCGGGACCGTAAGTGAACGGCGATACGACCGCGGTCCACGGCAGCCGCCGGATTTCGGCGCACGCGGTGTGTACGGCGATCCGCGACGACATCGTCTCCGGCACCTTCGCGCCGGGCAGCCGGCTGACCGAGGAAGTCCTCGCCCGGCGGTACGGCGTCTCGCGTGTGCCCGTGCGCGAGGCCCTGCGCACCCTGGAGTCGGAGGGCTTCGTGACCACCCGCCGGCACGCGGGCGCATGCGTGGCCCAGCCGTCCGACCGGGAGGCCGCCGACCTGCTGGACATCCGCGCGCTGCTGGAGCCGCTGGGCGCCGCCCGGGCCGCCCAGCGCCGCACCGAGGCGCATCTGAAGGTGTTGCGCGGCCTGGTCCGGCTGGGCCAGGAGCGGGCCCAGCGCGGTCAGCTGGGCGAACTGCGGTCGCTGAGCGACTGGTTCCACGAGACGCTGGCCCAGGCGTCCGGCAGCCCGAGCCTGGCCGGGCTGCTGGTGCAGCTGCGGCGCAAGATCGCCTGGGTGTACGCGGTGGAGCCCCGCCGGTCCGCGCCGCCCGTCCCGGGCGGCCCCGGACGCCCCGACTTCTCGCTCAGGGCCGTCGAGTCCTGGAGCGAGCACGGGGCGCTGGTCGACGCGGTGGCGCGGGGCGACGCCGACCGCGCCCGGACGCTCGCCGCGGCTCACGCCGAGCGCTCGATGTCGGAATACCGGCTGCGCCGTCCCCCCCGCGTGAGGACTTCGAAACATTCCGTAAACAATGCGGGCGCGCGGAATTAACAGCGGCCCCGTATACAACTTCTTGGAATTATCGCCGATGTGTCGCGGCCGTGGATTTCCGTGGCCGCTGATTTCGTGTCCCCGTATTCAGGTGGTGTGTGCGGAGCGCGGGCGGAAAACATAAAACAACGCGGCCGCGGTCGCCCGGAATGGGGCACCGCGGCCGCGCTGCGCGGCCGTGCCGAATCGATCCGCCGACGGCGGAGCCGGAGCCAGTCAGACGGTCTCCGGCAGCTCCTCGAGCCCCTCGCCGACCAGCTTGGCCAGACGGTCGAGCGCGACCTCGGCGTCATCCGCCTCCGAGGCGAGGACGACCTCCTCGCCGCCCTGGGCGCCGAGGCCGAGCACCGCGAGCATGGACGCGGCGTTGACCGGGGTGCCGTCCGCCTTGGCGATCGTGATGGGGACGCCGGAGGCGGTGGCCGCCCGGACGAAGATCGACGCGGGGCGGGCGTGCAGGCCCTCGGCCCAGCCGATGTTGACGCGGCGCTCAGCCATGGTGTTGCCCTTCAGAAGCGGTGTGGTTGTTGTCTAGACCAAATCATACGGTGTCGGTGTCTGGGTCTGCCCGGAAGGTGTCCGAGTGGGCCCGAGCGTGCCCGTACGGGTCCGATACGGACCTTCCCTCGACACCTCCTCTTCACGCAAGAGGGGTCCGCCATTCGGATGTCCGGACCCCTCTCCACCCGCGCCGTAGGCTGGGCCCCATGCGGCCCCCGTCCGACACCCACGCCTATCCGGCCCACTGGGAGGCCGACGTGGTGCTCCGCGACGGCGGTACCGCCCAGATCCGCCCGATCACCGCCGACGACGCACAGCGCCTGGTCAGCTTCTACGAACGGGTCTCGGACGAGTCCAAGTACTACCGCTTCTTCGCGCCCTACCCCCGGCTCTCCGATCGCGACGTCCACCGCTTCACGCACCACGACTACGTCGACCGGGTGGGCCTGGCCGCCACGGTCGGGGACGAGTTCATCGCCACCGTCCGCTACGACCGGATCGACGGCCAGGGCCTGGCCGCGACGGGCCCGGCCGACGAGGCCGAGGTCGCCTTCCTCGTCCAGGACGCCCACCAGGGCCGCGGGGTGGCCTCCGCCCTGCTCGAGCACATCGCCGCCGTCGCCCGCGAGCGCGGCATCCGCCGTTTCGCCGCCGAGGTGCTGCCCGCCAACACCAAGATGATCAAGGTGTTCACGGATGCGGGCTTCACCCAGAAGCGCAGCTTCGAGGACGGCGTCGTCCGGCTGGAGCTCGACCTCGAACCCACCGACCGCTCCCTGGCCGTCATGCGCGCCCGCGAGCAGCGCGCCGAGGCCCGCTCCGTACAGCGGCTGCTCGCCCCGGGCTCCGTCGCCGTCATCGGCGCCGGGCGGGCCCCGGGCGGCGTCGGCCGCACCGTGCTGCGCGGCCTCCTGGACGGCGGGTTCACCGGGCACGTCCACGCCGTCAACCGCCGCTTCCCCGGGGAGTGGAAGCGGCTGGACCCCGAGGGCGTCCCGGCCCACCGCTCGATCCGCGAGATCGACGGGCCGGTCGACCTCGCCGTCGTCGCCGTCCCCGCCGACCAGGTGCCGTCCGTGGTCGCGGACTGCGGCGAACACGGCGTCCAGGGCCTCGTCGTGGTCTCCGCCGGCTACGCGGAGAGCGGGCCCGAGGGCCGCGACCGCCAGCGCGAGCTGGTCCGCCAGGCGCGCACCTACGGCATGCGGATCATCGGCCCCAACGCCTTCGGCATCATCAACACCGCCGACGGCGTGCGGCTGAACGCCTCCCTCTCGCCTCGGCTGCCCGCCCCCGGCCGGCTCGGCCTGTTCACCCAGTCCGGGGCGATAGGCATCGCGCTGCTCTCCGGTCTCGACCGGCGCGGCGCGGGGACCGCGGGGGTCTCCACCTTCATCTCCGCGGGCAACCGCGCCGACGTGTCCGGCAACGACCTCCTCCAGTACTGGTACGACGACCCGCGGACGGACGTCGCCCTGATGTACCTCGAGTCCATCGGCAACCCCCGCAAGTTCACCCGGCTCGCCAGGCGCACGGCCGCGGTCAAGCCGGTCGTGGTCGTCAAGGGCGCCCGGCACAGCGGCAGCGCCCCCACCGGCCACGCCGTGCCCGCCACCGGCATCCCGGACGCCACCGTCTCCGCCCTGCTGCGGCAGGCGGGCGTCATCCGGGTCGACACCGTCACCGAGCTCGTCGACGCCGGGCTGCTGCTCGGCTCCCAGCCGCTCCCCGCCGGCCCGCGCATCGCCATCCTCGGCAACTCCGAGTCCTTGGGGCTGCTCACCTACGACGCCTGCCTCGCCGAGGGGCTGCGCCCGCTGCCGCCCCGCGACCTGACCACGGCCGCCGCCCGCGACGACTTCCGGCGGGCCCTGGCAGCGGCCCTCGCCGACGACGCGTGCGACGCGGTCGTCGTCACCGCCATCCCCTGGGTCGGCGACGCAGACGCGGCCGACCTCGCCGGGGCGATGCGGGGCGCGGCCGCCGAGGCGGCGGCGGGCGGCGCGGCCAAGCCGGTGGCGGTGGTCCACCTGGAGATCCCGGGGCTCGTCGAGGCCCTGGCCGCGCCCTGGGGCGCCCCCGGAGCACACGGGGGACAGGAGGGCGGTGAACCCTTCCCGGCCCCGCGGATCCCCGCGTACCCGGCCGCGGAGCGCGCCGTACGGGCCCTCGCCGAGGCCGTGGGGTACGCGCGGTGGCGCCGGCAGGCCGAAGAAGAGCCGGGGCGGGTGCCCCAGTACGAGGACATCGACGAGGCGGGGGCCGCGGCCGACATCGACGTGCTGCTCGCCCCGTCGGACTCGACCGAGGCGGCCCCGCCCGGCGGCCCCCGCCCCGAGGTCCCGGCCCCGCCCCCCGTCAGCCTGTCCGCCCCCGACGCCCAGCGCCTCCTCGCCCGCTACGGCGTCAGCGTGCTGCCCGCGTTCCCCGCCCCCGACCCGGACGCCGCCGTACGGGCCGCGGCCCGGCTCGGCTTCCCCGTCGCCCTCAAGACCACCGCGCCCCAGCTGCGCCACCGCGCCGACCTCGGGGGTGTGCGGCTCGACCTCGGCGGGGAGGCGGAACTGCGCCGGTCCTACGCCGAGTTGACCGGGTACCTCGGCGCCCCCGAGGAGCTGCGGCTCGTCGTGCAGCGGATGGCCCCGCGCGGCGTCGACACCGTCGTACGGGCCGCCATCGACCCCGCCGCCGGGGCGGTGCTCTCCTTCGGGCTCGCCGGAGCCCCCTCCGAGCTGCTCGGCGACACCGCGCACCGGCTCGTCCCGGCCACCGACCGGGACGCCGCGGAGCTGATCAGATCCATCCGGACCGCGCCGCTCCTGTTCGGCTGGCGCGGCTCAAGACCCGTCGACACCGCGGCGCTGGAGGAGCTTCTGCTGCGGGTGTCCCGACTGGTGGACGACCATCCCGAGGTGGTCGGCGTCGACCTGGAACCGGTCGTCGTCGCCCCGCACGGCCTGTCCGTGCTCGGCGCGGCCGTCCGGCTGGCCCCGCCACCCCCGCGCACCGACCTCGGCCCCCGCCACCTCCCCAGCTATTGACCCCGCCGTGGGCATGGCCGGCATGGGCGCCGGTGTCGGCGCGGGCCCGTAGGATGGGCACATGGCGAAGACCGGTACGACGACCAAGGGGCTGCGCGCGGCGATCGAGCGCAGTGGCTATTACCCGGCACTCGTTGCCGAGGCGGTGGAGGCCGCTGTGGGCGGTGAGCCCGTCGTCTCGTATCTGGTCCACCAGGAGACCACCTTCGACTCCAACGAGGTCCGCCGCCATGTCACGGTCCTCGTCCTGACCGGCACCCGCTTCATCGTCAGCCACACCGACGAGCAGGCCGCCGACGGCACCTCCCCGTCGCCGTACGCGACCACCTCCACCGAGTCGGTGAAGCTCCAGCGGATCTCCTCGGTGGTGCTCAGCCGGGTCGTGGCCAACCCCGAGTCGTACACCCCCGGCACGCTGCCCCGCGAGGTGGTCCTCACCATCGGCTGGGGCGCCGTCAACCGTCTCGACCTCGAGCCCGCCGCCTGCGGCGACCCCAACTGCGAGGCCGACCACGGCTACACCGGCTCCTCCACCGCCGACGACCTCAGCCTGCGGGTCAGCGAGGCGGGCGACGGCCCCGACAGCGTCCGTCAGACCCTCGCTTTTGCCCAGTCGCTCTCCGAAGCCACCGTGGACACGCCGGACGCCGGCCGCTGATGTCCGACTTCACCGCGGGCTCCACCACTGCCTCCCCATGGCATGAGCCCGAGCCGCTCGACCCGCGCTCCGCCCCCGCGCCCCGCTACGGCACGGGCTCGCTCGCCGATCTGCTGCCCGCCGTCGCCGCGGGCCAGGGGGTCCCGGGCCTTGCCTCGGGCCTCGCCCTCGCGCCCGCCGACCGCGTCTGCGTCTTCCTGGTCGACGGCCTCGGCTGGGAGCTGCTGCGCGCCCACCCCGCCGAGGCGCCGTTTCTGACCTCGCTGCTGGCCGGCTCGCTGGGCGGCACCGGCGAGCCCATCACGGCGGGCTTCCCCTCCACCACCGCGACCTCGCTGGCCTCCGTCGGCACGGGCCTGCCGCCCGGCGCCCACGGCCTGCCCGGCTACACGGTGGCCGACCCCGCCACCGGCGGGCTGATGAACCAGCTGCGCTGGCAGCCGTGGACGGACCCGCACGCCTGGCAGCCGTACCCCACCGTCTTCCAACTGGCCGACGCCGCAGGCGTGCACACCTGCCAGGTGTCCGCGCCGACCTTCGCCGAGACCCCGCTCACCAAGGTCGCGCTGAGCGGCGGCACCTTCCACGGCCGGCTGACCGGCGAGGAGCGCATGGATCTCGCGGCCGAGCAGCTGGCCGCGGGCGACCGCTCGCTGGTGTACACGTACTACAGCGAAGTCGACGGCAAGGGGCACCGCTTCGGCGTCGACTCCGACGAGTGGCGCGCCCAGCTGCGCTATGTGGACGGGCTCGTCCAGCGCCTCGCCGAGCAGCTGCCGCCCCGCGCCGCCCTCTATGTCACCGCCGACCACGGCATGATCGACATCCCCTTCGACCCGGAGTCCCGGATCGACTTCGACGAGGACTGGGAGCTGCGGGCCGGCGTCGCCCTGCTGGGCGGCGAGGGCCGCGCCCGCCATGTGTACGCGGTCCCCGGCGCCGCGGGCGATGTGCTGGCCGTGTGGCGCGAGGTGCTCGGCGACCGGATGTGGGTGGCGAGCCGCGACGAGGCCATCGAGGCGGGCTGGTTCGGGCGGCCTGACGACGCTGGCGTCGGCGGCGGCGTGGACGAGCGGGTGTACCGGCGGATCGGCGATGTGGTGGCCGCGGCCAGCGCGGACGTCGCGATCGTCGCCTCGCGGACCGAGCCGAAGGAGTCGGCGATGGTGGGGCTGCACGGCTCGATGACCCCCGTCGAGCAGCTCGTCCCGCTCCTCGAAGTACGCTCCTGAGCCGTTCCTCCGCCCGCCCCGCTCGCCTGCCCGCCCCTCCCGTACGAAAGGCCTCACCACTCCCATGCCCGAGCTGGTGTTCTTCTCCGGAACCATGGACTGCGGAAAGAGCACCCTCGCTCTCCAGATCGAGCACAACCGCTCGACGCGCGGGCTCCAGGGCATGATCTACACCCGGGACGACCGGGCGGGCCGGGGCAAGCTCTCCTCGCGGCTCGGGCTGGTCACCGAGGCCGTCGAGGCGGGTGACGACCTGGACTTCTACGCCCATGTCGTCGGGACGCTCACGGCCGGGGGCCGCGCCGACTATGTGATCGTGGACGAGGCGCAGTTCCTCGCCCCGCCCCAGATCGACCAGCTCGCCCGGGTCGTGGACGACCTCGGGCTCGACGTCTTCGCCTTCGGCATCACCACCGATTTCCGCAGCAAGCTCTTCCCCGGCTCGCAGCGCCTGGTCGAACTCGCGGACCGGATCGAGGTGCTCCAGGTCGAGGCGTTGTGCTGGTGCGGGGCCCGCGCCACGCACAACGCCCGGACCGTCGGCGGCGAGATGGTCGTCGAGGGCGCCCAGGTGGTCGTCGGCGACGTCAACCAGCCCGGGACCGAGGTGGGTTACGAGGTGCTGTGCCGGCGCCACCACAGCCGCCGCATGACGGCCGCCGCCGCCCGCGCCGCCGCGCTGTCGCCCGACGTCCTCCCCGTCGACCCGACGTCCCCGGCCCCGATCCCCGCCCCCGCGTCCGGCGACACCGGCGAAACGCCCTGGACCGCCTCCTAGCCGTCCGTCAGCCGTCCGTTCCGACCAGGGTGAAGGCCGCCCCCTCCGGGTCCGTGACGGTGGCCGTACGGCCCCTCGCGCCGTCCTGTGGCGGGAGGACCACATAGCCGCCCAGCTCGGCCACCTGGCGCACCGCCTTGTCCACGTCCGTCACCGCGAAGTGGGTCCGCCAGTGCGGGCCCCGGTCGCGCGGGAGCGCGCCGCCCAGGCCGTGGATCGCGGCCACCGGCCGCCCCGCCACCCGCAGGGTCCGCACATCGGATCCGGATTCGGATCCGGGGGCCGTGCCGGGGCCGTCGGACCGACGGGGAGAGGGCTCGCTGTCGCAGCCGAAGACCATGTCGTAGAACTTGCCGACGGCCGAGGACTCACGGGTCATCAGCTCATGCCAGACCGGGGAGCCCGGCACCCCGATCTCCTCGGTGCCCAGGCCCTCGCGCTCCTGCCACACGCCGAAGGCCGCGCCCTCCGGATCGGCCGCGAGAGCCATCCGGCCCGCGTCGTCCGCGTCCAGCGGGCCCACCGCCACGGTGCCGCCGCACGCGCGGATCAGCTCCGCCGTCTCGTCGACGTCGTCGGAGGCCAGATACGTCGTCCAGGCGACCGGGAGGTGGCGCTCCGGAGGCAGCTCGCCCAGCCCGGCGACCAGCCGGTCGCCGATCCGCGCGCGTACATACGGGCCCAGGTGCCGTGGCCCCGGGGTGAACTCCCAACCGAACAAGGCGTGGTAGAAGTCCTGCGTCGCGGCCAGGCTGTGCACCATCAGGCTCGTCCAACAGGGCGTGCCCGGTGTGCGCCGGGTCGCTGCCTCGGTCATCTTCACTCTCTCCTCGGACCATTGTGGTGTCCGTACGGCTTCGGCCCGCCCGCTGGTGTGCGGGGCGGTGGTGGGGGTGGTCGCGCCCGACAGATATTTGCACCACCTGTCGTGACACGGGCCCTGGCCGCGCCGCAATTCGCGGCTCCCGCCAGGACAATGCCCGCTTTCGGGCCGGGCATCCGTTTCCGAGCCATGGTCGCGGGGGGTCCGTCAGCTGTACGGCGGGTGATCGAGTGGGCCAATAGTCGCAGTCACATCTACGCAAGGATGGTTCCCATGAATGCCATCATCACCGCATCCGATCTCATGGATGAGTTGGCGGGAGAGCAGCCGCCGCTCCTCCTGGACGTCCGCTACCAGCTGGGCGGCCCGCCCGGCCGCCCGGCGTACGAGGCCGGGCACCTCCCCGGCGCGGTCTACGTCGACCTCGAGGCCGAACTCGCGGGCCCCGCGGGCGCGGCCGGCCGCCACCCGCTGCCCGATCTGTCCGTCTTCGCCGCCGCGATGCGCCGGGCCGGAGTCCGCGCGGACCGGCGCGTGGTGGCGTACGACGGCGGACAGGGGTGGGCCGCGGCGCGCGCCTGGTGGCTGCTGCGCTGGGCGGGCCACCCGTCCGTACGCGTCCTCGACGGCGGCCTGGCGGCCTGGACCGAGCAGGGCGGCCCGCTGAGCACCGAGGTGACCGCCCCGCCCGAGGGCGACTTCGAGCCGCGCCCCGGCGCCCTGCCGCTGCTGGACGCGGACGGCGCGGCGGCGCTGGCCCGGCGCGGGGTGCTGCTGGACGCGCGGGCGGGCGAGCGGTACCGGGGCGAGGTGGAGCCGATCGACCCCGTGGCCGGGCACATCCCCGGGGCGGTCTCGGCGCCGACGATGGAGAACGTCACCCCCGAGGGCCGGTTCCTGCCGGCCGAGCGGCTGGCCGAGCGCTTCGGCGAACTCGGCGCCGCCGAGGGCACCGAGGTGGGGGTCTACTGCGGCTCGGGCGTCTCGGCCGCGCACCAGGTGCTGGCCCTGGCGGTCGCGGGCGTCCCGGCCGCCCTGTACGTCGGCTCCTGGAGCGAATGGTCGGCCGACCCGGCCCGCCCGGTGGCCACCGGCCCCGACCGCGGCTGAGGTCCCACACCGGGCCAACGCGACCGGGCCCCGCCGTCGGAGCGACGGCGGGGCCCGGTGCGGCTGCTGTTGCCGCTAGTCCTGCTTCTTGCGGCGGGTGCCGAAGACGATCTCGTCCCAGCTCGGCACCGCCGCCCGGCGGCCCGGACGCACGCCGTCCGCCTCCGCCTGACGGTCCGTGGTGCCGGTCAGCCGGTCGCGGTGCCCGGCGACCGAACGCGGCATCAGGACGTCCGCGTACGCCGAGCCGGCGCTCGCCGCCGGGGCCGGCGGCTCGACGGCCTCCGGCTCCTCGGCCGGCTCGTCCGGCGGGGAGGAGACGCCCGGCGGCTCCGGCACGATCATGTCGCCGCGGAAGTTGGGCACGGCTTCCAGCAGGCTGGTGAGCGAGTCCCGCTCCCCGCCGAGCCCGTCGTCCACCGAGGCGGACGCCGACGCGGACTCGGCATCGCCGTCACCGCGCTCGGGCGCGCCCAGCCGGTCCCGGTCCCGGTCGCGGTCACGCGGCAGCCGGGCGATCCGCGGCACGAAGGGGAAGCTCGGCTCCGGGGTGTCGTCGGCCTCGCCGATCAGCGCCCGGGCCTCGTCGTCGACGGCCTGCACCAGCCGCCGGGGCGGGTCGTAGGTCCAGCTGGCCGAGTGCGGCTCCCCGGCCACGCGGTAGACCAGCAGCACCTCCCAGGTGCCGTCGTCACGCCGCCAGGAGTCCCACTGCGCGGTGTCCTTCTCGGCGCCGCGCAGCAGCAGCCGCTCCGCGACCGCCTCGCCGAGCTGGGGCCCGGCGTTCTCGCCGGGGCGGCGCACGGGGGTCTTGCGGGCGCGCTCGGCCATGAAGGCGCGCTCCGCGAGCACCGGTCCCTCGAAGCGGCGCACGCGGTCGACGGGGATGCCCGCCATCTGCGCGACCTCTTCGGCCGAGGCGCCGGCGCGTATACGGGCCTGGATGTCACGCGGCCGCAGATGGCTCTCGACCTCGATCTCGATCTGGCCGAGCCGAGCGCGGTCGTTGCGCACGGCAGCGCGCAGTCGCTCGTCGATGGGAAGTGTGTACTCCGTGCTGTCCGCAGCCTTGAGCACCAGCCGTGTGCCGTCGTTGCTGACGGCCACGACACGCAGTTCGGGCATGGGGACCTCCCGGGTGGTGCCTGCCGACGTCACGGTTGCGTCGCTGCTCTCCCGCTAGACGAGTGTGGCCTGCCCGGGTGCAGCCTGCCACAACTTTGCCGAGTTGCCCGGCGTGTCGGGCCTGCACCCCGATCCGCCGTTATGGCACGGTGACCTGTTTGCAGCCCAAAGCGACGGCGCCGTCGCTCGGGGCAGCGATCCCCATGTCATGTCGCGGCGCCGCCGGTTGAGTTGCCGCCGTCCGACCCCTCCCGTTGGGTCCGGGCGGCCGGACGGGAAAGCGGGGCCAAGGATCGTCACAGTACTCCATTCGGGCCGCTCAGGTGGAGCGGCGCGCCAGCCGAGTTCTCGCCGCGCGGGGCCCGCGGACCGGGAATCGGGCGGTGTCGCCCGTGAAGTGGGTGGCAAGTTTCACATGATCGACAGAAACGGAACGATCTACTTCGTTTTTGCTCGCTTCCCTTCATGTGCGGGAACGAATGTGCGGATGCGTCAGTCGCCCAGCACCCGCCGCAGATAGTCGTTGCCGAACCGCCGCTCCGGATCGAGCCGGTCGCGGACGGCCGTGAACTCTCCGAAGCGCGGGTAGACCTCGGCCAGATACGCGGCATCGCGGCTGTGCAGCTTGCCCCAGTGCGGGCGCCCGCCGTGCGCGGTCATGATCTGCTCGGCGGCGGTGAAGTACTCCCGGTGCGGGGTGCCCCGGTACAGATGCACCGCGATGTAGGCGGTCTCCCGGCCGGAGGCGGTGGACAGCGGGATGTCGTCGGCGGGCGCGGTGCGCACCTCCACCGGGAAGCCGACCCTGAGGCCCGAGCGCTCCACGGTCGCCTTGAGCTCGCGCAGCGCCGTGACCGCGGCCTCGCGCTCCACCGCGTACTCCATCTCCACGAAGCGGACCCGGCGCGGACTGGTGAAGACTTTGTAAGGGATGTCCGTGTACGTGCGGGCCGACAGCGCCCGGCTGGAGATCTTGGCGATGCCGGGGATG
Source organism: Streptomyces sp. NPDC021225 (assembly GCF_044332865.1). Lineage (NCBI taxonomy): Bacteria > Bacillati > Actinomycetota > Actinomycetes > Kitasatosporales > Streptomycetaceae > Streptomyces > Streptomyces sp. NPDC021225. The sequence continues at coordinate 115,626 of NZ_JBIRPV010000005.1, forward strand.
GTGGCGGGCACCGCCCGCCCCACGGAACAGGCCACCTGGAAGATGCCGTTGGAGAGCAGTTCGTCGTCGACCCAGCCGCTCACCCGGCCCAGCGGAGCGGCGGGCCCATCGGCGCGGTTGTTGCGCTTGGTGTTGCAGTTTCCGGTGTGCGGAAACCAGTAGAACTCGAAGTGCTCGTTCTCGGCGACAAGTTGGTCGAAATCCGCCATGACCCGGTCGAAGGGCATGGGTTCCTCGCGTGCGGTGAGCAGGAACTCCGGCTCCACCGCGAAGGTGATCGCGCTGACCACGCCCAGCGCCCCGAGCCCGATCCGGGCGGCGGAGAAGATCTCCGGGTTCTCCCGGTCCGAGCAGCGCAGCACCGAGCCGTCCGCCGTCACCAGCTCCAGGCCCCTGATCTGGGCGGCGATCGACGCGCTTGACCGGCCGGTGCCATGCGTGCCGGTGGCGGTGGCCCCCGACACCGTCTGCTCCATGATGTCGCCCATATTGGTCAGCGACAGGCCGTGCGCCGACAGGGTCTGGTTGAGCTGCCACAGCGGGGTGCCGGCCGCGACGGTCACCGTCCCCGCCTCCCGGTCGATCTCCCGGACCCCGGCCAGCCGCTCGGGACGTATCAGCAGCCCGTCCGTGGCGGCCACGGCCGTGAAGGAGTGCCCGGTGCCCACCGGCTTCACCCGCAGGCCCTCCTCGGCCGCCCGGCGCACCACCTCGGCCAGCTCCGCGGTGGACGAGGGGGCGATGCTGCGCGCGGGCCGGGCGATCACATTCCCCGCCCAGTTACGCCACACGCCGTTCCGGCTGGCCCTCATGGTCCTTACGGTTCTTACGGCCATCCGCACCCGACCCCTCCCGCTGTGGCGCCGACCGCAGCCGGCGGTACCCGAGGAACGCCACCGCCGCCGCGAACGCCCCGGCCACGGCCGACACCGCGTACCCCGCGCGCGCCCCGGAGGCGTCGACCACCCAGCCGGCGGTCGACGAGCCGAGCGCCACTCCGACCGAGAGCCCGGTGCTCACCCAGGTCATGCCCTCGGTCAGTCGTGCGCGTGGCACGTGCTGTTCGACCAGGGCCATGGTGGTGACCATCGTCGGTGCGACGGCCAGGCCCGCGACGAAGAGCGCCACGGCCAGAAACGAAAGGTTCCCGACCAGTTGGAGGGGGATCATACTCACGGCGATCGCACAGACACCCAGCAGCCACCTACGGGGCGCCGAGCCGGTGAGGCGCAGCAGCCCGAAGACCGCGCCCGCCAGGCAGGACCCCGCCGCGTAGATGGCGAGCACCACGCTCGCCGCGGCCTTGTGGCCCTGCTCCTCGGCGAAGGCCACCGTCACCACGTCGATCGCCCCGAAGAGCGCGCCGACGGCCGCGAAGGTGGTCACCAGCACGAGCAGCCCGGCCGAGCGCAGCGCCGCGCCGCCGGTGTGGTGCTCGCGGGGATGCGGCACCGGCTCGGTGGCGCGCTGTGCGGTCAGCGCCACCACCCCGATCGCCAGGAAGCAGCCGGCCAGCAGGGGGCCCGCCTCCGGGAACCAGGCGGTGGACAGCCCGACGGACAGGATCGGGCCGACGATGAAGCAGACCTCGTCGACGACGGACTCGAAGGCGTACGCGGCGTGCAGCTTCCGCGGCACGTCTCGGTAGAGCGCCGCCCAGCGGGCCCGCACCATCGCCCCGAGGCTCGGCACGCACCCGGCCGCCGCGGCGAACGCGAACAGCGTCCAGTCCGGCCAGCGCAGATGCGCGCTCAGCAGCAGCCCGGCGAGGGCGGTGAGCGCGACGAGTGCGGCCGGCCGCAGCACCCGGCGCTGGCCGTGCCGGTCCACCAGCCGGGAGACCTGGGGGCCCAGCAACGCCGAGGAGATCGCGAGCGTGGCCGCCACCGCGCCCGCCAGGCCGTACCGGCCGGTGAGCTCGGAGATCATGGTGACCACGCCGATGGATTCCATCGAGATCATCAGCCGGCCGGGGAACCCTGCGGCGGCGAACCCCTTGGTGCCGGGGGCGGCGAAGATCGCGCGATAAGGGCCGGGACTGGGCAAGGGGTGGCTCCGCGGGTGGGCAGGTCGTGGGCACGGCGATGAGCAGGTATGCGGCTGAGCGGTAAGGAACGTAGACGCCGACACAGGTTACGGGCATCCACAGGGCGGCGCAGGTGCATTTCCCGCCCGTCAGTGCCGGGTGGCAGGATCGGGAACATGCCGGATCAGTCAGCCCAGCCATCCCACGCTCGGTCCTCCGCCCCGTACGACGCCCTGTTGTTGCTCTCCTTCGGCGGTCCCGAGGGTCCGGAAGACGTGGTGCCGTTCCTGGAGAACGTGACGCGCGGGCGCGGCATCCCCCGCGAGCGACTGAAGGAAGTGGGCCGGCACTACTTCCTCTTCGGCGGGGTCAGCCCGATCAACGCGCAGAACCGCGAGCTGCTCCAGGCGCTGCGCAAGGACTTCGCGGAGCACGGCCTCGAGCTGCCCGTCTACTGGGGCAATCGCAACTGGGCGCCCTATCTGACCGACACCCTGCGCGAGGTGGTCGCCGACGGCCACCGCCGCGTCCTCGTGCTGGCCACCAGCGCGTACGCCTCGTACTCCGGCTGCCGCCAGTACCGCGAGAACCTCGCCGACGCGCTCGCCGCGCTGGAGGCGGAGGGCCTCGAGCCGCCGCGCGTCGACAAGCTGCGGCACTACTTCAACCACCCCGGCTTCGTCCGTCCCATGATCGACGCGACGCTCGCCGCGCTCGCCGGGCTGCCCGAGGCGGTGCGCGCCGGAGCCCACCTCGCCTTCACCACACACTCCATCCCGACCGCCGCCGCCGACACCTCCGGCCCGCCGCGGGACCACGGGGACGGTGGCGCGTATGTCGCCCAGCACCTCGACGTGGCCCGGCTGATCGCGGACGCGGTGCGCGAGGAGACCGGCGTGGAGCACCCCTGGCGCCTGGTCTACCAGTCGCGCAGCGGCGCCCCGCACATCCCCTGGCTGGAGCCGGACATCTGCGACCACCTGGAGGAGGTGCACGGCGCGGGCGCCCCCGCCGCCGTGATGGTCCCGATCGGCTTCGTCTCGGACCACATGGAGGTCAAGTACGACCTCGACACGGAGGCGGCGGCCAAGGCCGAGGAGCTGGGGCTGCCGGTCGCGCGCGCCTCGACCGTGGGCGCGGACCCGCGCTTCGCGGCCGCGGTGCGCGAGCTGGTGCTGGAGCGCGCGGCCACCGAGCGCTTCGCCGCCGGCCGGGAGGCCGCCGCGCCGCAGCGCTGCGCGCTGGGCGCGCTCGGCCCGAGCCACGACCTCTGCCCGGCGGGCTGCTGCCCGGCCCGGGCGCCGCGGCCCGCCGCCGCGGGCACGGACTGAGCGCGCGCCACCGCCCCGGCCCGGGAAGCCCGGCCACCACGCCCGCCCGCACGCCTGCCTGCACGCCTCAAGGAGCACTAGGAGCACGATGACCGACTCCCTCACGACCGAACTGCTCGACGTCGCCCTGGAGGCCGCCCACCGGGCGGGAGAGCTGCTGCGCGACGGCCGCCCGGCCGACCTCGGCGTGGCCGCCACGAAGAGCAGCCCCATCGACGTGGTCACCGAGATGGACCTGGCCGCCGAGAAGCTGATCACGGACTTCCTCGCCGAGCGCCGCCCCGACGACGGCCTGCTGGGGGAGGAGGGCGCGAGCACCGAGGGCAGCAGCGGGGTGCGCTGGGTGATCGACCCGCTCGACGGCACGGTCAACTACCTCTACGGCCTGCCGGCCTGGGCGGTGAGCATCGCCGCCGAGTGGGGCGGCGAGACGGTCGTGGGCGTGGTGACGGCGCCGATGCGCCGCGAGACGTACCAGGCGGTCCTCGGCGGCGGCGCGTACGTCGTGGCGCACGAGGGACAGGGGAGCCGGGAGCGGATCCACTGCCGCCCCGCGCCCGTGCTCGACCAGGCGCTCGTGGGCACCGGCTTCGGCTACCTCACCGAGCGGCGCGTCGGCCAGGCCGAGGTCGTCCGCGCGCTGGTGCCGAAGGTGCGCGACATCCGGCGCGGCGGATCGGCCGCGATCGACCTGTGCGATGTGGCCTGCGGCCGGCTCGACGCGTACTACGAGCGCGGGCTGAACCCCTGGGACTACGGGGCCGGCGAGCTGATAGCCCGCGAGGCGGGCGCGCTGACCGGAGGCCGCCCGGGCGTCCTGGCGTCCGGCGAGCTCACCATCGCCGCACCCCCCGGCCTCTTCGAGCCGCTCCAGCGGCTCCTGGAGGACCTGGGCGCCTGGCACGACTGACGAGCGCCCCGACCGGGCGCCGACCGCTTGAGGGCCCCGTCGAGGGACAGCACGGCGCCCCGGTGCCACAAGGGCAGCCGGGGCGCCGCGGGGTCGGTGACGTGGGTGCCGGAGGACCGCCGTCAGGCGATCGCACCGACCTCCACGCCATGTTCGGCGGCGAGTCGGCGGAGGTCTTCAAGCTCCGACAGCTCGACGTCGGCGAGGAAGTCGTCGCCCGTCTCACGGGCGCGGGTGAGGTCGGACTTGGTGGTCTCTATACGCTGCAGAATCCCTGCGGTGAACGCGTCCATGTGCGCCCCCTCGTCGTGGGTCGGTGGCACGGGGGTGTGCCGACGGCGGGACGATCACGTGCGTGGTCCCTGCTGATGGCACAGATGCTTGTGGGATGCCACATACAGGGCGTGATCGCGGGTGTGCAGTCGTCCTCCCCATCGCTCCGCGAGCGGAAACCTCTGCCGAAAAAGAATCTTGAGCAGTCCCTTCCGGATCCCCCTTACCGCCGGTTTATGAGCCTTCGAGGCAGGATGGAGGCGCCGGGCGCCGATCGAGTCCGGCCGGATCGCGCCCATGGGGCCCAAGGGAAGGACTGACGACCGTGCGTGTACTCGTCGTCGAGGACGAGCAGCTGCTCGCCGATGCGGTGGCCACCGGACTGCGCCGGGAGGCCATGGCCGTCGACGTCGTGTACGACGGGGCCGCCGCCCTGGAACGGATTTCGGTCAACGACTACGACGTGGTCGTCCTTGACCGGGACCTGCCGCTGGTCCACGGCGACGATGTGTGCCGCAAGCTCGTCGAGCTCGGCATGCCCACCCGCGTGCTGATGCTCACCGCCTCCGGCGATGTCAGCGACCGCGTCGAGGGCCTGGAGATCGGCGCCGACGACTATCTGCCCAAGCCCTTCGCCTTCAGCGAGCTGATCGCCCGGGTGCGGGCGCTCGGCCGCCGCACCACCGTCGCCCTGCCGCCCGTCCTGGAGCGCGCCGGGATCAAGCTGGACCCCAACCGTCGCGAGGTCTTCCGGGACGGCCGGGAGGTCCAGCTGGCCCCCAAGGAGTTCGCGGTGCTCGAGGTGCTGATGCGCAGCGAGGGCGCCGTCGTCTCCGCCGAGCAGCTGCTGGAGAAGGCGTGGGACGAGAACACCGACCCGTTCACCAACGTGGTCCGGGTCACCGTCATGACGCTGCGCCGCAAGCTCGGCGAGCCCGCGGTGATCGTCACCGTGCCCGGCTCCGGCTACCGGATCTGACCGGGCATGGCCACGACCCCGCTTCCGCCCACCGCACCACCCAAGCCCAGCTGGGACCCGCGGCCGTCGAGCCCGCGGCCCTGGCTGCGCCCCACGATCCGGATACGTCTCACCCTGCTGTACGGCGGGATGTTCCTGATCGCCGGCGTGGTGCTGCTGACGATCATCTATCTGCTGGCGGCGGACGTTCTCCAGGGGAGCAGCAAGCTTCCCTTCCAGATCGTCAAGATGGACTACAGCCTCACCGACCCCAGCTGTGAGCTGCCGAGCAACAGCAGCACCACGCTGTTCAACCAGGCGGTGGCCCAGTGCATGAACCACCAGCGCGCCCTCGCCCTCGACGCCCTGCTGCGCCGGTCGCTGCTGGTGCTGCTGGGCCTGGCCGTGCTGGCCTTCGCCTTCGGCTACGCCATGGCCGGCCGGGTGCTCTCGCCGCTGGGCCGGATCACCCGCACCGCGCGCCAGGTGGCGGGCTCGGACCTGTCCCGGCGGATCAAGCTGGACGGCCCGGACGACGAGCTGAAGGAGCTGGCCGACACCTTCGACGAGATGCTGGAGCGCCTGGACCGCGCGTTCACCGCCCAGCAGCGGTTCGTGGCCAACGCCTCGCATGAGTTGCGCACCCCGCTGGCGATCAACCGCACCCTGCTGGAGGTGCAGCTCTCCGACCCGCAGGCGTCCCCCGATCTGTCCCAGCTCGGCAAGACGCTGCTGGCCACCAACGAGCGCAGCGAGCAGCTGGTGGAGGGGTTGCTGCTGCTCGCCCGCAGCGACAACGAGATCGTCGACCGCAAGCGCGTGGACCTCGCCGAGGTCGCCTCCCAGGCGCTGGAGCAGGTCCGTACGGAGGCGCAGGACAAGGGCGTGGAGGTACGGGGGGTGCGCGACCCCGCCGTCGTCCAGGGCAACGGCGTGCTGCTGGAGCGGATCGCGCTGAACCTCATCCAGAACGCGGTGCGGTACAACGTCCCCGAGGACGGCTGGGTGGAGGTGACCACCGAGGTCCAGGAGGGGACGGGGCAGGCGGTGCTGGTCGTGGCGAACACCGGGCCGGTGGTCCCGGCCTACGAGCTGGACAACATCTTCGAGCCGTTCCGCAGGCTGCGCACCGAGCGCACGGGCAGCGACAAGGGCGTCGGGCTCGGTCTGTCGATCGCCCGCTCGGTGGCCCGGGCCCACGGCGGGCGGATCACCGCCGAGCCGCGGGACGGCGGAGGCTTGGTCATGCGCGTGGTGCTCCCGCTCTGAGGCGGCGGATCCCGCAGCGGAGCCCGCGCCGGAGAAGGTCCTGGACATCGCCGTGAGCGCGTTCGCTTTGGGAGGAATTTTGGCGATCCGACCCCCGCCTGTATCCTGTGTGATCGATCACATGGGCGAATTTCAAGCCATATACTCTGTGTGATCGTCGCGACCGGTGGAAAGCCGGGAAAGTCCGGGTTTCCCGAGGTCGTGATCACGGGAAGTACACGTGAGGGCGCATGTGGATGCGACTTTCGGACCGTGTACGGTCCCGATCGCCATCCAAGCCGATCACCTCTTCAGGGGTGCGGTTGGGTGTCGATTGAGTAACAGACCTTGATGTGAGGCAAAATCTCCGCCTCGGGTCGGGCACAAGTCCGGCCTCTCACGCGTTACGTGCGCTGGAGACACCGCAGACACCCAGAGGGGGAGAGCGACATGGCAACGGATTACGACACCCCACGCAAGACCGACGACGACGTCAACGAGGACAGCATTGAGGAGCTGAAGGCCCGGCGTAACGACAAGTCCGCGTCGACTGTCGACGTGGATGAGTTCGAGCAGGCCGAGGGCTTGGAGCTGCCCGGCGCGGACCTCTCCAATGAGGAGCTGTCCGTGCGGGTGCTGCCCCGCCAGGCCGACGAGTTCACCTGCATGAGCTGCTTCCTTGTGCACCACCGCAGCCAGCTGGCCGCCGAGACCAAGAACGGCCAGCCGATCTGCCGCGACTGCGCGGCGTAGCCGCGGGTCAGGCGTGGACGCGGAGCATGGTGACGTGACCGGAGCGCACGTCGAGCGAGGCCGGCTGGCCTCGCTCGCGGCCGCCATCGGCCAAGGTGCCCGGAAGGGAGGCGAGCGCGCAAGAGCGGGGGTCTACGCGGTCGCCGACCGGATCGTCGCGAACGCTCCACGCATCCCGGTCCGCGACCTGGCCGCGCTGCGCAAGCAGTTCCCCGGGCTCGGCCCGGAGGAGATCGCGGACAAACTGGTGGCCGGTGCGGCTAACGGCACCTCCACCGTGGGCGCGGGCGTCGGCGCCGCGGCGATGCTGCCGGCCCCGCCCGCCATGCCCACCGAGCTGGCCGCCGAGATCATCGGCGTCGCCTCGATAGAGATCAAGCTCATCGCCGAGCTCCATGAGGTCTACGGGGTGCGCGCGCCCGGCACCGTCCGGCAGCGCGCTATCGCGTACCTCGGGTCCTGGGCCGAGGAGCGCGGCGTCGACGCCGCCGTCCCGGCCAGTGTGAACGCCGCGCTCGGCGTTCAGATGAAGCGTGAGCTGCGCCAGCAGGTCCTCAAGCGCAGCTTCCGCAATCTGCCGAACCTCGCGCCCTTCATGATCGGCGCCACCGTGGGCGCCGCGATGAACCGGCGCGACACCAAGAAGCTCGCCCGGAAGATCCGCAAGGATCTGCGCGGTCGGCAGGTGCCCTGGATCGCGCTCCCGCCGCTGGAGGCGTAGCCCGCGCGGCTACTGGGCCCGTACGGCCGAGAGCGCGGCGGACAGGCCCTCGGGGTCGCGGGTCGAGACGTAGACGTACGGCGTCGGGTCCTGCGGGTCGGTGACCTCCACCCGCAGCGCGGTCGGGATGTAGCTGCGCAGCAGCATGAACGCCCGCGGATCGGCCTTGTAGGTGCGCCAGGCGACCGCCTCGTCGCGGTCCAGCGTCTCGGCCGTGCCCAGCGCCGACACCGGGATCTTGGCGTCGCCCGCGACCAGCGAGCCCGCCACCACCCGGACCCGCACCGAACCGTAGGAACTCACCACGACGGCGGAGGCCGCCGCCCCGCCGATCAGTCCGCCGAGCATGGGCAGCGTCCCGAAGGGGAGCATGATCAGTGCCGTCGCCACCCCGATCAGAAATGCGATGAACCACCATGAACGGGGTGCGGTCAGGCGTTCTTCGTAAGGCTGCATGGGCTCAAGCTTGGCATGGCCGCCGACCGGCGCTTCCCGCGCGGGTAAGGTCAGCCGTTGTGAGTGGAACAAGGACCGCGCTGAACCCGCCTGACGGCTCCAGGGCACCCGTCAGGCACCCCGACGCCCCGGCGCCCGGAGACGTGCTCGGCGGGCACTACGAGGGGTGTTTCGGCTGCGGCCAGGAGCACGGTCTGCGCCTTGAGATCCGGGCGGGGGACGGAGTGAGCGTCACGGCCGAGTTCACCGTGGACCCCATCCACCAGGGAGCGCCGGGCCTCGCCCACGGCGGGGTGCTGACCTCGGCGCTGGACGAGACGCTCGGCTCGCTCAGCTGGCTCCAGCGGGTGATCGCGGTGACCGGGCGGCTGGAGACGGACTTCCTCCGGCCGGTGCCCGTGGGCACCGTGCTGCATCTGGAAGCGCGGGTGACCGCGGTGCACGGACGCAAGATCTACTCCGAGGCCACGGGCCGGATCGGCGGCCCGGACGGCCCGGTCGCGGTGCGCGCCGCCGCGGTCTTCATAGAGGTCAAGGTCGACCACTTCCTCAAGAACGGCCGGCCGGCTGAGATCGACGCGGCGCTCGCCGATCCGGACCAGGTGAAGCTCGCGCGCGCGTTCGAGGTGAATCCATGAGCGCGCCGTGGTCGGAGAAGCTGCCGGCGAAGGGAACAAAGGCGAAGGTGAAGGCATGAGTGTGACGCCCGTAGACGTGTTGATCCGCAGGGTGGACCCCGAGGTGCCGATCCCCGCGTATGCCCACCCCGGCGATGCCGGTGCCGACCTCGTCACCACGGAGGCGGTCGAGCTCGCCCCCGGTGAGCGCGCCGTACTGCCGACCGGAGTGTCTATCGCGCTCCCGGACGGGTATGCCGCCTTCGTGCATCCGAGGTCCGGACTCGCCGCCCGCTGTGGGGTCGCCATGGTGAATGCGCCCGGGACCATCGATGCCGGGTACCGTGGAGAAATCAAGGTGATCGTGGTCAACCTGGACCCCCGCGAGAGCGTGCGGTTCGAGCGCCTCGACCGGGTCGCCCAACTGATCGTCCAGCAGGTCGAGAAGGTGCGCTTCCACGAGGTGGCGGAGCTTCCCGGTTCGGCGCGGGCCGACGGGGGCTTCGGGTCCACCGGCGGTCATGCCGCCGTGGACGGTTCAACGGGTAGGGCATCGGGTGGGAATAGGTACGCTTCGGTCGGTTCCGACCGGGAAGGACGATGACGTGTTCGGACGTCGCCGCAAGCGCAGCAAGGACGAGGACGTCGAGTCGCTCGACGTGGCCTCCGAGGAGTTGGCCGAGGATGCGGAGGACGCCGCGGATCCCGGAGAGGACGCCGTCGCCGAGAGGGTGAGCCTGCCCCCGGCGCCGCGCCCCGAAGGGCCGTGGGACGTATCCGAGGTACGTGAGCCCGGTGAGGGCCGGGTGGATCTGGGCGGCCTGTTCGTGCCCGGGGTCGAGGGCATGGAGCTGCGGGTGGAGGTCGCGGGCGACGCGATCGTCGCCGCGACGGTGGTGCTGCGGGACAGCGCCGTCCAGCTCCAGGGGTTCGCAGCGCCCAAGAAGGAAGGCATCTGGGGCGAGGTGCGCGACGAGATCGCCACCGGCATCACCCAGCAGGGCGGGGTCGTCGACGAGGTCGAGGGTCCGCTGGGCTGGGAGCTGCGCGCCCAGGTGCCGGTGCAGCTGCCCGACGGCAAGAACGGCGTGCAGGTCGTCCGCTTCGTCGGGGTGGACGGGCCGCGCTGGTTCCTGCGCGGGGTGATCTCCGGGCAGGGCGCGGTGCAGCCCGAGACCGGCAGCCTGCTGGAGGCGATCTTCCGGGACACGGTCGTGGTGCGCGGCGAGGGCCCGATGGCCCCGCGCGATCCGATCGTCCTCAAGCTGCCGGACGACGCGCAGATGGTGCCGGACGGGGTGCAGCAGGAGGAGGCGCAGGGCTCGCGGTTCGCGGGCGGCGCCGACCGGCTCCAGCGCGGTCCGGAGATCAGCGAGGTGCGCTGAGCGCCCGCCGCGCGCGGCCGTCGCCAGTCAGTCCGAGCCCGAGGGGCCCGGGAGCCAGGCTCCCGGGCCCCTCGGCTTGCCCGGGTGACCTGCGCTTTTCCTCGCAGCGGTTTTTTCTCGGGGTTTTTCTCGGATTTTTTCTCGGGTTTCTCTCGGGACACATTGAACACAGCCGTCACCCCGCCCGTACTGATGGGCGCGAGACCTTGCGCGACCCGGAGCAGGGGCAGGACGGGGCGCGACCAGTAGACCGTTGCTGTTTGTGACCTCACGAGGTGATCAGATGTCCCGTGGCCTTCCGTTACTGCACCGTCGGCGCGTCATAGTTGTCGGTGCCATCGGCGGTGTTACCTGCGCGGCTGTCGCCGTGGGAGCCGCCATGGCCGGGCAGGACGGCTCGGGAGCGAGCAACAACGCGAGCACCAAAGCGGCGTCCTCCATCAGCTGCCCCGACGTGACGGGCTCCCTTCCCGAGATCCCCGCCCAGGCCCAGGCGGAGGTGGACCGCAACCTGGCGCTGTTGCAGACGCAGATCGACGAGGCCAACAAGCGGCTGGCCTCAACGGTGGGGCAGGGCGGCCCGAACTTCGTCCAGAACGCGATCCTCGGCCCGCTGGCGGACAAGCGGAAGTCCACCCTGGACCGCATCGCGATCTCCATCGGCCGCCATGCCGAGAAGCCCCAGGGGCTGGACGCGCTCTCCGAGTGCGCCCTGGGCGCGGGCGGCGACGCGGGCGCGGGCGGCGACGCGGGCGCGGGCGGCGACGCGGGCGCCGGCGGCGACGCGGGCTCCGGCGCGGCGGAGCCGCCGGCGTCCGCCCCGGCCACGGCCGAGCCCACGGATCCGGGCTCCGGGGCGGAGGACGGCGCGGGCTCGGACGCCGGGGCCGGCTCGGGGACCGGGCAGGCGATCAGCTGCCCGGACGTCGCGTCGAAGGTCGGCGCGGTGCCCGCGGCCTCGCAGGCGGAGGTGGACCGCAACCTGACGCTGCTCCAGACGCAGATCGACGAGGCCAACAAGCGGCTGGCCTCGACGGTGGGCCAGGGCGGCCCGAACTTCGTCCAGAACGCGATCCTCGGCCCGCTGAAGGACAAGCGAGCCTCGACCATCGACCGCATCCGCATCTCGATCTCCCGCCAGGGCGCGACCGCCCCCTCTGGTCTCGACGCCCTGGCGGGCTGCTCGCTGGCCTCCGGCTGATTCCAGGTCGTCGGCAGAGCCTGACGCCAGCGGGCGCCGGTGGGCCGCACTCCCTCCCTCGGAGTGCGGCCCACCGGCCTTTTCATGCGTGCGTAAAGAACGTGCGTAAAGAAGGCGTCAATAGTGCGGTCATGGTCGTCAGGGAGGCATCAATAGCGATCAAAAGTGGTCGGAAGGGAGGTTCGTTATCGTTGAGAATCCCCAAGAGTCGTCAAGCGCTGACGCTCGTACGACCGGGAGTACCCGCACCACGGGAAACCCGCGCAACCAGGGGTAACGCCCGACGGGGAAAATGGGGCCATGAGACGCGGCAAGCTTCGGATCTATCTCGGCGCGGCGCCGGGCGTCGGCAAGACGTACGCCATGCTGTCCGAGGGGCACCGGCGGGCCGAGCGCGGCACCGACCTCGTCGTCGGCTTCGTCGAGCATCACGGCCGCCCCCGCACCCAGGTGATGCTGCGCGGTCTCGAAGAAGTGTCCCGCCGGAAGATGGAGTACCGCGAGGCCCTGTTCACCGAGATGGACGTGGACGCGGTCCTGGCCCGCCGCCCCGCCGTCGCCCTCGTCGACGAACTCGCCCACACCAACGTCCCCGGCTCCCGGAACGCCAAGCGCTGGCAGGACGTCGAGGAGCTGCTGCGGGCAGGCATTGATGTTGTTTCCAACCTCAACATCCAGCACCTGGAGTCGCTGGGCGACGTGGTGGAGTCGATCACGGGCGTGCGGCAGCGGGAGACCGTGCCCGACGAGGTCGTCCGCCGCGCCGACCAGATCGAGCTGGTCGACATGTCGCCCCAGGCGCTGCGCCGCCGGATGGCGCACGGCAACATCTACCAGCCCGACAAGGTCGACGCTGCGCTGTCCAACTACTTCCGGCCCGGCAACCTCACCGCGCTGCGCGAGCTGGCCCTGCTGTGGACGGCGGACCGGGTCGACGAGTACCTCCAGCAGTACCGCTCCGAGCACAGCATCCGCTCCACCTGGCAGGCCCGCGAGCGCATCGTCGTCGGCCTCACCGGCGGCCCCGAGGGGCGCACCCTCATCCGCCGCGCCGCCCGGATGGCGGCCAAGGGCTCGGGCAGCGAGGTGCTGGCCGTCTACGTCGCCCGCAGCGACGGCCTCGGCCTGACTTCCGTCTCGCCCAAGGAGCTCGCGATCCAGCGCACCCTCGTGGAGGACCTGGGCGGCACCTTCCACCATGTCATCGGGGAGGACATCCCCAGCGCGCTGCTGGACTTCGCGCGCGGGGTCAACGCCACCCAGATAGTCCTCGGCTCCAGCCGCCGCAAGACCTGGCAGTACATCTTCGGGCCGGGCGTGGGCGCCACCGTCGCCCGTGACTCCGGGCCCGACCTCGACGTGCACATCGTCACCCACGAGGAGGTCGCCAAGGGCCGCGGCCTGCCGGTCGCGCGCGGCGCCCGGCTCAGCCGCACCCGGCTGATCGCGGGCTGGCTGGTGGCGGTGGCCGGGCCGGTCCTGCTCACCGTGCTGCTCACCCACGTGGGCGGCGCGCTCGCCTCCGACAGCGGACCGGGCTTCGCCAACGAGGTGCTGCTGTTCCTGTTCCTCACCGTGGTGGCGGCGCTGCTCGGCGGGCTGCTGCCCGCCCTCGGCTCGGCGGCCGTGGGCTCGCTGCTGCTCAACTACTACTTCACCCCGCCCACCCACACCCTGACCATCGCCGACCCCCAGAACATCTTCGCCATCGCGGTCTTCGTCGCCGTGGCCGTCTGTGTGGCCTCCGTCGTCGACCTCGCCGCGCGCCGCACCCACCAGGCCGCCCGGCTGCGCGCCGAATCCGAGGTGCTGTCCTTCCTCGCGGGAAGCGTGCTGCGCGGCGAGACGAGCCTTACGGCGCTGCTGGAGCGGGTCCGCGAGACCTTCTCCATGGACTCCGTGGCGCTGCTGGAGCGGGAGAGCGACGTCGACCCCTGGACCTGCGCGGGCAGCGTCGGCGGCGGCGGGGGAGCGCCGCCGCCCGAGCGGCCCGAGGACGCGGACGTCGACATGCCGGTCGGCGACCACATGGCGCTCGCGCTCTCCGGCCGGGTGCTGCCCGCCGCCGACCGCCGGGTGCTCGCCGCCTTCGCCGCCCAGGCCGCCGTGGTCCTGGACCGGCAGCGGCTGGCCCTCGAGGCCGAGCGGGCCCGGGAGCTCGCCGAGGGCAACCGCATACGCACCGCGCTGCTGGCCGCCGTCAGCCACGATCTGCGCACCCCCCTGGCGGCCATCAAGGCGGCCGTGTCCTCGCTGCGCTCCGACGACGTCGCCTGGTCGCCCGAGGACGAGGCCGAGCTGCTGGAGGGCATCGAGGAGGGCGCCGACCGCCTCGACCACCTGGTCGGGAACCTCCTCGACATGTCCCGGCTCCAGACCGGCACCGTCACACCGCTGATCCGCGAGATCGACCTCGACGAGGTGGTGCCGATGGCCCTGGTCGGCGTCCCGGAGAGCGGCGTCAGCCTCGACATCCCCGAGGAGCTGCCGATGGTCGCGGTCGACCCCGGCCTGCTGGAGCGCAGCGTCGCCAACATCGTGGAGAACGCCGTGAAGTACAGCCCGGCCGGCCGGCCCGTCCTGGTGTCCGCGAGCGCCCTCGGCGACCGCGTCGAGCTGCGCGTCGCCGACCGCGGCCCCGGCGTCCCCGACAGCGCCAAGGACCGGATCTTCGAGCCCTTCCAGCGGTACGGCGACGCCCCGCGCGGCGCGGGGGTCGGCCTCGGGCTCGCGGTCGCCCGCGGCTTCGTGGAGGCGATGGGCGGCCGGCTGGCCGCCGAGGACACCCCGGGCGGCGGGATGACGATGGTGCTCACCCTGGCCGCCGCCGGCCGGGCGCCGGTCGGCTCCGGGCTGCCCGCCCAGGTCACCTCGTGATCAGCCACAATCGACCACAGCGGAGCGAAAGGCAGGCCGTCAGATGAACCGGGTGCTCGTGGTGGACGACGAGCCGCAGATCGTGCGCGCCCTCGTGATCAACCTGAAGGCGCGCAAGTACGAGGTCGACTCCGCCTCGGACGGCGCCACCGCCCTCCGGCTCGCCGCCACCCGCCACCCCGACGTGATCGTGCTCGACCTGGGCCTGCCCGACATGGACGGCGTCGAGGTGATCAAGGGGCTGCGCGGCTGGACCCGGGTGCCGATCCTCGTCCTCTCGGCCCGCCAGACCTCGGACGAGAAGGTCGAGGCGCTCGACGCCGGGGCCGACGACTATGTCACCAAGCCCTTCGGCATGGACGAGCTCCTGGCCCGGCTGCGCGCCGCCGTGCGCCGCGCCGAGCCCGCCGGGGCGGGCGGGGACGCCGCGGTGGTGGCGACCGAGGGGTTCACGGTCGACCTGGCCGCCAAGAAGGTCAACCGCGGCGGCGCGGACGTCCGGCTGACGCCCACCGAATGGCATCTGCTGGAGGTCCTGATCCGCAACACGGGCCGGCTGGTCAGTCAGAAGCAGCTGCTTCAGGAGGTCTGGGGCCCGTCGTACGGCACCGAGACCAACTATCTGCGGGTCTATATGGCCCAGCTGCGCCGCAAGCTGGAGGCCGACCCCTCGCACCCGCGCCACTTCGTCACCGAGCCGGGCATGGGCTACCGCTTCGAGCCATGAGCGCCCGTCCCGCGCCGTGAGCGCCCGTCCGCGCCGTGAGCGCCGGTTCGGGCCGTGCGCGCCGGTTGGGCGGCGACCCTGTGAGAGCGCCCCGGTACGCTGGCCGTATGAGTGTCCCAGACCAGCCACCCGGCAAGTCAGACAAGCCGGTCGGCCGCTTCCGGCGGATGCTGGACCGGCTTTCGACTTCCCAGGAGGAGCTTCACTCCGCGGAGCTTCAGCAGGACGCGGAGGCCGCCGGATGCACCAAGATCGGCGATTGCGGTGACCGGCAGATAGTCAAGGTGGCCGGTACACTGCGCACCGTCACACTGCGGCCGCGGGCCGGGGTGCCCGCGCTGGAGGCGGAGCTCTTCGACGGGACCGCCGCCCTGGACGTGGTGTGGCTGGGCCGCCGCTCCATCCTCGGGATCGAGCCCGGCCGCAGACTGATCGCCACCGGCCGGATCTCCATGAGCCACGGCCGCCGGGTGCTGTTCAACCCCAAGTACGAACTCCGACCGCTCGGACAGGAGTAGCCGGTGACGAGAGACGACGAGCCGACCGAGGCCGAAAAGCGGTCCGCCGCGCAGAGCAGAGCGGCGGCGGACACCGCGCTTCTGGAAGCGTTCGGCGGGGTGCGGGGCATGGTGGACACCACCGTTCCCGGACTGGTCTTCGTACTGCTCTACACGATCAAGCGCGACATCCACCTGGCGGCCCTGGCGTCGCTGGGGCTCACGGTGCTTCTCGCGCTCGCCCGGCTGATCCGCAAGGAGACCCTCAAGCACGCCTTCAGCGGGGTCTTCGGGGTCGCCTTCGGCGCGATCTTCGCGATGATGTCCGGCGACGCGAAGAACTTCTATCTGCCGGGCATGCTCTACACCCTGGGGCTGGCGGTCGCCTACGTCCTCTCGGCGATCTTCCGCTATCCGCTGATCGGCGTGCTGCTCGGGCCGATGCTCCGGGAGAACCTCTCCTGGCGCACCCGCAACCCCGGCCGGTTCCGCGCGTACACCAAGTCCACCTGGGCCTGGGGTCTCATCCTGCTCGCCAAGTCGGCGATCCTCTTCCCGCTGTACTGGTGGGGCGACGCCACCCAGCTCGGCTGGGTCAAGGTCGCGCTCGGCATTCCGCCGTTCCTGCTGGCCGTCTATCTGACGTGGATATTCCTGGCCAAGGCCCCGCCGCCGATCGACGTCATCGCGGAGATGGAGGCGGAGGAGAAGGCCGAGCAGGAGCGGGAGCGGGTGAAGGCCGAGGCGGAGAAGGCCGCCGACCCGCTGCTGGCGGAGTGGGCCGACCAGATCGTCGACGAGGCCCGGCAGGAATCCGCGGACCGGCGCCACCCGCCGCGCGCCTGAGCGCCCCGACACGTCACACGAAAGCGCCGGGCGGCCCGTAATCGGCCGCCCGGCGCTTTCGTTGTGTACGGGGGTGCGGTGGTGGCTAGGACGCGTCCGCGCGCTGGACGGACAGGAGCTCCTCCAACTGCTCCTCGCGGGCCTGGGCCGCGACGAAGAGAAGCTCGTCGCCCGCCTCCAGGACGTCGTCCTTGCTCGGGGTCAGCACGCGCGTGCCCCGGATGATGGTGACCAGCGAGGTGTCCTCCGGCCACTCCACGTCCCCGACCCGGGTGCCGGCCAGCGCCGCCTCCGGCGGCAGCGTCAGCTCCACCAGGTTGGCGTCGCCGTGGCTGAAGCGCAGCAGCCGGACCAGGTCGCCGACGCTCACCGCCTCCTCGACCAGCGCCGACATCAGCCGCGGCGTGGAAACCGCGACATCGACGCCCCACGCCTCGTTGAACAGCCACTCGTTCTTGGGGTTGTTGACCCGGGCGACCACCCGCGGCACCCCGTACTCGGTCTTCGCGAGCAGCGAGACGACCAGGTTGACCTTGTCGTCACCGGTCGCCGCGATCACCACGTTGCAGCGCTGCAGCGCGGCCTCGTCCAGTGAGGTGATCTCGCAGGCGTCGGCCAGCAGCCACTCGGCCTGCGGCACCCGCTCCACCGAGATGGCGGTCGGCGCCTTGTCGATGAGCAGCACCTCGTGCCCGTTCTCCAGCAGTTCGCCCGCGATGGAGCGCCCCACGGCGCCCGCCCCGGCAATCGCGACTCTCACAGCGCCTCCTCGTTCGCCCCGCCGCGCCAGCGGCTGATGTCACTGCCGCCCGCACGGCGCAGAGGCGCGGCTTTCGCTTTCGTCTGCGGCCCGGCTGCCGTGCGTGCTCCCCCAGCTACCGCTGGGAGGTGCCCCCTGCTCACCGTCCGGCCTCCTCAGGTCCCTCGTCAAAGGCCGCCTCGACCTTCTCGACCTCGTCGGTGCGCATCATCACGTGCACCAGGTCGCCCTCCTGCAACACCGTCTCCGAGGTCGGCAGCATCGCCTCGCCGAGCCGGGTGAGGAACGCGACGCGCACGCCGGTCTCCTCCTGAAGCCTGCTGACCTTGTGGCCCACCCAGGCGGGGGAGGTGTGCACCTCGGCGAGCTGCACCCCGCCGCTCGGGTCCCGCCACAGCGGCTCCGCGCCGGACGGCAGCAGCCGCCGCAGCATCTGGTCCGCGGTCCAGCGCACGGTGGCCACGGTCGGGATGCCGAGCCGCTGGTAGACCTCGGCGCGGCGGGGGTCGTAGATACGGGCCGCCACGTTCTCCACGCCGAACATCTCGCGCGCGACCCGCGCCGCGATGATGTTGGAGTTGTCGCCGCTGCTGACCGCGGCGAAGGCCCCGGCCTCCTCGATGCCGGCCTCGCGCAGGGTGTCCTGGTCGAAGCCGACGCCGGTCACCCGGCGCCCGCCGAAGCCCGCACCGAGGCGGCGGAAGGCGGTCGGGTCCTGGTCGACGACGGCGACGGTATGTCCCTGTCGCTCCAGGGTCTGGGCGAGCGCCGCACCCACCCGGCCGCAGCCCATGATCACGATATGCATGCGACTACCCCGCACTCCTCATTACCGTGCTGAACTGCACAAACACCCTGCTCACATCTTCCTTCCAGGCCTACGGGGTGACAGCGGGGCAAAAGGCCCGCGATGTCGATGCCGCGCGGCAGCGGAAAGCCGGCCGCCGCAACGTCTGTCACCACCGTATCCGCACTTGTGTGACGGCCCCGAGTCCCCTGCTCAGGTCCTGGTCGAGGCCGTGACCTATACGGCGTACAGGAGTCCCCGCCGCGCCGGGGCCCTGCCGGAACCGTCCCGGAACGCGCACTGCCGCTTGCGAACGTTCCGGGGGGTGCGCGAGGCGTCGCGCCGCGCGTCCGCGGCCTCCGTGGTCGGCGTGTCGCCGGGTGCCGGGACGCGGGGCGGGGTGGCATCGCGGCTCGACGGCGGGGTGGTCGTATTTGTCCCGGGCTGAGGCATCACCATCTCCCCGCCGCCTTCCCGATCTTCATGGGATCTTCACCAGAAACGGCAATCATGGCCCCGCAGTTCGAATGTTGATGCGCGCATCGGACGTCTGGTCACCGGCGTGGCTAAGATGATCGCCGTATTCCGTTTCCGGACGGGACATCAGGGCACTGAACCGTTCCTTCCGCGCCCGCGTTCTCCTGCACGAGGATTCTGATGACAGATCACATATCGGAGGCGGTGAGCTGGTGCCTGGCCGTCGTCGTGCTCGTCGTCTTCGTCCTGCTGATACGCCAGCGAACGATCAACGCCGGCGTGCGCAGGCGTAACGCCACACTCGAGGACAACCTGAGGGCGCGCGACGAGGAGCTTCAGCATCTCCTCGAGATGCGCCTCCCGGTCATCGCGGACACGCTCAGCCAACCCTCGCCGCTGCCCGGGCTGAGGGACGAAAGGCTGGCCGGCACCGCCTTCGCGCAGAGTCTGCACGGGGTCGTGGAGCTGTTCACCCGCGCGGTGGACAAGGCACAGGCGAGGGCCGACGCCTCGGCGAAGGCGGCGCTCAAGGCGTCGATGCGCGCCCTCCAGGGTCTGGCCAATGAGCAGCAGCTGTCGATCTCCCAGATGCAGGACCGGCACGACAACCCCGATGTGCTCCGGGACCTCCTGGAGATCGACCACTCCAACTCCCAGTTCGGCCGCCGCGCCCAGGCCATCGCCGTGCTGTGCGGGTCCTGGCCCGGCCGTCAGCGGATCTCCTCCCCGGTGACCGATGTCGTACGGGGCGCCAAGTCCCGGATCCGTGACTACCGCCGGGTCCAGGTGCACGCCCTGGTCGACGTCGCCGTGGTGAGCCGGGCGGTGGAGCCGGTCGTGCTCGCCGTCGCCGAGCTGCTGGACAACGCCGCCCGCCACTCGCAGCCCAACACCAACGTCGAGGTCAGCCTCCAGCCGGTGCACAACGGCGCGGTCATCGTGATCGACGACGCCGGCGTCGGCATGGACGGCCTGGAGGTGCAGCGCGCCGCCGGGCTGCTGTCCGGCGAGCGCGCCGTCGACGTCGCCCGGCTCGGCGACCCGCCCCAGTTCGGCTTCGCCGTCATCGGCCTGCTCGCCGCGCGGTACGGCTTCAGCGTCTCCGTCGACACCAGGTCCCCGTACGGCGGTGTGCGCGCCGTGCTCTTCCTCCCCACCGCGCTGCTCACCCACGTCGACGCCGAGGACCAGGGCAGCGGGCAGCAGGCCGTGCCGCAGGAGCCCCAGCAGTCGTCCCTGCACACCATCCCCTCCCTGCCCACCCGCAAGACCCGCGCCGCCCGCCGGACCGAGCCGCCCGCGGAGCAGGTGCCCCAGCAGCAGGTGCCCCAGCCGGGGGTGCCGCCGCAGCGGACGCCCCAGCGGCCCGCGCCGCAGCCGTCCGCGCCGCAGCCGTCCGCGCCCGCCCCGGAGGCCCAGCCCCCGTCCGGGCTGGACCACCCGTCCGAGATCGACGAAGCGTCACGTACCTACGGCTCGACGGCCGGCGGGCTGCCCAAGCGCCGCCGCCGGCAGCCCATCGCCCAGTCGGCGGACGACTGGCCCACGAGCACCCCGGAGCCCGAGACCGGCTCGCACCGCGTCCGTTCGGCCGAGGAGACGGCCCAGCGCATGGGGGCCTTCGCACGCGGCACCCGCACCGGCCGCTCCGACAACCAGGGCGCCGACCCCCAAACCGAAGAAGGGAATCGCCAGGCATGAACGACCACATAAACAACGAGCTGGGCTGGATGCTCGACGAGGTCGTGAAGATGCCGGAGGCACGGCACGCGATCCTGCTCTCGGCAGACGGGATGCTGCGGGCCTACTCCGAGGGCATCGCACGGGACGAGGCGGAGCGCCAGGCCGCGGCGCTCTCCGGCCTCCAGTCGATCAGCCGCTCCACCGCCGAGTTCTGCGAGCGGGAGGAGACGCCCTGGCAGCAGACGCTCGTCGAGTTCGCCGGCGGCTATGTCTTCCTCATCGCCGCCGGCCCCGGCGCGTACCTCGCCGTCTCCGCCACCGAGTCCGTGGACATGGAGGCGGTCAGCTACCGGATGCAGAAGCTGGTCGACCGGCTCGGTAAGGAGCTGACCAGCCCGCCGCGCCAGGGCGCCACCCGACAGGGCATCGGCAGCCCGGCATGACCCCGGCCCGGCGCGAACGAGGACTGGTACGGCCGTATGTCGTGACCGACGGCCGTGCCTATCCGACCCGCAACACCTTCGACCTGGTGACGCTGGTCATGGCGCACACCGACCGGCCGCTCGCCGGCCTCAGTCCCGAGAAGCGCCGGCTGATGGAACTGTGCCTCGGCGGCGCCCTCTCGGTCGCCGAGGTCGCCGGGTATCTGCAACTGCCGGTCAGCGTCACCAAGGTCCTGCTCGGCGACCTCGTGGACAGTGGCCACATCACCACGCGGTCGCCCATCCCCACGGCCGACCTGCCCGACATCCAGCTTCTGCAGGAGGTGCTCGATGGACTCCGCGCTCGCCTCTGAGAAGGCGGTCTATCTGCCGCAGACGGTGCGAACGGCGGTGAAGCTGCTGGTCGTCGGGCACTTCGCCGTCGGCAAGACCACCTACGTCGGCTCGCTGTCGGAGATCAAGCCGCTGCGCACCGAGGAGACGATGACCCAGGCCGGGGCGCTCGTCGACGACCTCGCCGGGATCGAGGACAAGACGACCACCACCGTCGCCATGGACTTCGGCCGCCTCACCCTGAGCGACACCCTGGTCCTGTACCTGTTCGGCGCCCCCGGACAGCGGCGCTTCACCCGGCTGTGGCAGGACATGACGCGCGGCGCCCTGGGCGCCCTGGTCCTCGCCGACACCCGGCGGCTCGACCAGTCCTTCCCGGTGATGGCCATCCTGGAGGAGCACTCCCTCCCGTACGCGGTCGCCGTCAACCACTTCGAGGGGGCGCCGCGCTTCGCCGAGGCGGAGGTCCGGGAAGCACTCGATCTGCTCCCCGAGACCCCGCTCGTCACCTGTGACGCCCGGGACCGGGTCTCCTCGACCCACGCCCTGATCGCTCTTGTGCAGTACCTGCAGAACCGCCAGGCCCAGACTTCCCAGGAGCATGCGTGACCCACCGCCCCGACGTCGAGGCCGTCGCCGGAGCCATGCCGCCACCGGGCTGTCCCGCGCACGCGGGCCACCCCGGAGCCGGCAGCCCCGGCCGCCCCGCCGCCCAGGGCCTGCCCCTGTACGGACCCGACTTCGCCGCCGACCCGCACGCTCACTACGAGCGGCTCCGCCGATACGGGCCCATCGCCCCGGTCGAGCTGTCTCCCGGGGTCGAGGCGTACCTGATCACCAGCTACTCCCTCGCGCTGGAGGTGCTGCGCGACACCGAGCGGTTCGCCAAGGACCCCCGCGGCTGGCGCGCGCTGAACGAGGGACGGATCCCGCCGGACAGCCCGGTGGGCCCGATGATGATGTACCGCAACAACGCCCTGTTCAACGACGGCGAGGCCCATGCCCGGCTGCGCGGCGCGATCACCGACAGCCTCACCCGGCTGGACCCGTACGCGCTGAGCGAGTACGTCGAGCGCAGCGCCGACACGCTGATCAACCACTTCGCCGACAAGGGCGAGGCGGATCTGCTCAGTGAGTACGCCGCGGCCATCCCGCTGCTCGTGTTCAACCAGCTCTTCGGTTACCCCGCCGAACACGGGCTGCGCCTGGTCGGGATCATGGCGAAGCTCTTCGACAGCGGCGAGGACGCGGTGGAGGCCAACCAGGAGCTGATGGACTACATGGCGGGCCTGATCGCCACCAAGCGCGACCGGCCCGGAGCCGACATCACCTCGTGGATGCTGGCCCACCCCTCCCGGCTGGGGGACGACGAGCTGCTCCAGCAGCTCTCGCTGATCATGGCCGCCGGGACCGAGCCCCAGCTGAACCTGATCGCCAATGCGCTGCTGCTGCTGCTCTCCGACGACCGGTTCGCGGGTGAGCTCTCCGGGGGCAGCATGCCCGTCCAGGACGCCATCGACGAGGTCCTGTGGACCGACCCTCCGCTGGCCAACTTCGGGACCCGGTTCGCCCGCCGCGACCTGGACCTCGCGGGGGTGCGGATCCGCCAGGGCGAGCCGATCCTCACCAGCTACGCCGCGGCCAACACGGACCCCGAGCTGACCTCCGACGGCCGCCTCGGCAACCGCGCCCACCTCGCCTGGAGTATCGGCGCCCACCGCTGCCCCGCCGAGAGCCCGGCCCGGGTGATCGCCTCGGTCGCCATCGAGAAGCTCCTGGACCGGCTCCCGGACGTGGAACTGGCCGTGCCGGCCCACCAGCTGGCCTGGCGTCCCGGCCCCTTCCACCGCGCGCTGGCGGAGCTGCCCGTCCGCTTCCCTGTCACGACCGGGCTCGTCCCGGCGGCTGTCTCCGCGCCCGCCCAGACGGCCGCCCCGGCAGGGATCCCCCAGCAGCCCCGCGGGCCCCAGGAGAACGGCCGGCGGACACCCGCCGAGCCCGTCTCCTCGCCGTCGGCTCCGCCCGCCGAGCCGAGCCGGACCCCGTCCGAGCACGGGGCCCAGCGGCGCCGCTGGGGCGCCTTCGCGGCCTGGTGGCGCGGGCAGTGAGCAGCGACTCCGCCGCCCACCCCCGACGTGGGGTGGGCGGCGGGACGGGCGACCGCTTACGATCCTCTCCGTGTCCAAACTGACCGACGTTCCTAAACGGATCCTGATCGGGCGGGCGCTGCGCAGCGACAAGCTGGGAGAGACACTCCTCCCCAAGCGCATCGCGCTCCCCGTCTTCGCCTCCGACCCGCTGTCCTCCGTCGCATACGCGCCAGGGCAGGTGATGATCGTTCTCTCGGTCGCGGGGGCGTCGGCTTACAACTACAGCCCATGGATCACCGTCGCGATCATCGTGCTGATGTTCACGGTGGTCGCCTCGTACCGCCAGAACGTGCACGCCTACCCCAGCGGCGGCGGGGACTACGAGGTCGCCAACACGAACCTCGGCCCCCGGGCGGGGCTCACCGTGGCCAGCGCCCTGCTGGTCGACTATGTGCTCACCGTGGCGGTGTCGATCTCCTCCGGCGTGGAGAACCTGGGGTCCGCGGTCCCCTTCATCGTCGAGCACAAAGCGGCGTTCGCGATCGCCATCATCCTGCTGCTGACCCTGATGAACCTGCGCGGAGTGCGCGAGTCCGGCAAGCTGTTCGCGATCCCCACCTATGTCTTCGTCGCGGGCGTCTTCATCATGATCGCCTGGGGCGCCTACCGCGGACTCGTCCTCGGCGACGACATGAAGGCTCCCACCGCCGGCTACGAGATCAAGGCCGAGCACACCGGGCTCGCCGGATTCGCGCTGGTCTTCCTGCTGCTGCGGGCCTTCTCCGACGGCTGTGCCGCGCTCACCGGCGTCGAGGCGATCAGCAACGGCGTGCCCGCCTTCCGCAAGCCCAAGAGCCGGAACGCCGCCACCACGCTGGCGCTGATGGGCGGCCTCGCCGTCACCATGTTCTGCGGGATCATCGCCCTGGCGATGACCACCGATGTGAAGATGGCCGAGGACCCGGCCAGGGACCTGCTGAAGCAGGGCGTGGCACTCGGCGAGGGCTACACCCAGGACCCGGTGATCACCCAGGTCGCGGCGGCCGTCTTCGGCGACGGCTCCCTGCTGTTCGTGGTGCTGGCCGCGGCCACCGCGCTGGTGCTGTTCCTGGCCGCCAACACCGCGTACAACGGCTTCCCGCTGCTCGGCTCGATCCTCGCCCAGGACCGCTATCTGCCGCGCCAGCTGCACACCCGCGGCGACCGGCTCGCCTTCTCCAACGGCATCGTGCTGCTCGCCGGGGCAGCCGCCATCCTGGTCTACATCTACGGCGCGGACTCGACCCGGCTGATCCAGCTCTACATCGTCGGCGTCTTCGTCTCCTTCACGCTCAGCCAGACCGGCATGGTGCGGCACTGGAACCGCCATCTGCGGACCGAGCAGGACCCCGCCGCGCGCCGCCGGATGCTCCGCTCGCGCGCGATCAACACCTTCGGCGCCTTCTTCACCGGCCTGGTGCTGGTCGTGGTGCTGCTGACCAAGTTCACCCACGGCGCCTGGGTCGCCCTGCTCGGCATGGTCGTCTTCTACGGGCTGATGAGCGCGATCCGCCGCCACTACGACAGCGTCTCCGGCGAGCTGTCGGCCTACGAGGACGACGAGGACGAGACGACCGTGCGCCCCTCCCGGGTGCACTCCATCGTCCTCGTCTCCAAGATCCACAAGCCCACGCTGCGCGCCCTGGCCTACGCCAAGCTGATGCGCTCCCACAAGCTGGAGGCGCTGAGCGTCAGCGTGGACCCGGCCGAGACCAAGGCGCTCCAGGCCGAGTGGACCGAGCGCGGCATCGACGTCCCCCTCAAGATCCTCGACTCGCCCTACCGCGAGATCACCCGGCCGGCCATCGAGTACGTCAAGAGCCTGCGCCGGGAGAGCCCGCGCGACGTGATCTCCGTCTACATCCCGGAGTACGTGGTCGGCCGCTGGTACGAGCACCTGCTGCACAACCAGAGCGCGCTGCGGCTCAAGGGCCGGCTGCTGTTCACCCCGGGCGTGATGGTGACCTCGGTGCCCTGGCAGCTGGACTCCTCCGAGCTGGCCCGCAAGCGCGCCCGCAAGCGGGCCGAGTGGCATGCGCCGGGCGCGGTGCGCCGCGGCCCGGTGGGACAGCCGAAGGCCGCGGACAAGGCAAAAGCCGATAAGGCAAAAGCAGACAAGGCGAGGGTCGGCGGCGGGCAGCCGAGGGCCTAGACTGGTGGGCTGATCGGTGGACGCTCTCGTCCACCCCAGCCCCACCACCCCCAGCCGAACTCTCAGCCGCACCCTCTGGAGCCGAGCCGCCATGCACCGTGACCCCCAAGCATCGCTGGTCGGCGAGGAGTACGAGGTCGAGGTCGGGCCGGTCGCACACGGCGGCCACTGCGTCGCCCGCACCGCCGAGGGCCGGGTGCTGTTCGTCCGGCACGCGCTGCCCGGCGAGCGCGTCGTGGCCCGGGTGACCGAGGGCGAGACGGACTCGCGCTTCCTGCGCGCCGACGCGGTGCGGGTGCTGGAGGCGTCCAAGGACCGGGTCGAGGCCCCGTGCCCGTTCTCCGGCCCCGGCCGGTGCGGCGGCTGCGACTGGCAGCACGCGGCCCCGGGCGCCCAGCGCCGGCTGAAGGCGGAGGTCATCACCGAGCAGCTGAGCCGGCTCGCCGGGCTGACCCCCGAGGAGGCCCGCTGGGACGGCACCGTCGAGCCCGCCCCCGGCGACAAGGTCGCCCGCGGCGAGGTCCCGGCCTGGCGCACCCGGGTCCAGTACGCGGTGGACGAGCAGGGCCGCCCGGGGCTGCGCCGCCACCGCTCGCACGAGGTCGAGCCCGTCGACCACTGCCTGATCGCCGCCCCCGGCGTCACCGAGCTGGGCGTCGAGAAGCGCGAATGGCCGCAGATCGCGACCGTGGAGGCGATCGCCGCCACGGGCTCCTCCGACCGCCAGGTCGTCCTCACCCCGCGCCCCGGCGGCCGGCTTCCGCTGGTGGAGCTGGACCGGCCGGTCTCCGTGCTGCGGATGGGCGAACCCCAGGGCCGCGAGGGCACCCGCGCCGTGCACCGCGTACACGGCCGCCCCTTCGTCCGCGAGCGCGCCGCGGGCCGCACCTGGCGGGTCGGCGAGGGCGGCTTCTGGCAGGTCCACCCCAAGGCCGCGGACGTACTCGTCGAGGCCGTCATGCAGGGCCTGATGCCCCGCAAGGGCGAGATGGCGCTCGACCTGTACTGCGGGGTCGGCCTCTTCGCCGGCGCGCTCGCCGAGCGGGTCGGGGAGCGCGGCGCGGTCCTGGGCATCGAGGCCGGCAAGCGCGCGGTCGAGGACGCCCGCCACAACCTCGCCGACCTGGACCGGGTCCGGATCGAGCACGGCAAGGTCGAACAGGTCCTGCCCCGCACCGGCATCACCGAGGCCGACCTGATCGTCCTGGACCCGCCCCGCGCCGGCGCGGGCAAGGAGACCGTCACCCGCCTGGCCTCCCTCGGCCCGCGCCGCATCGCCTACGTGGCCTGCGACCCGGCGGCCCTGGCCCGCGACCTCGCCTACTTCCGCGAGGCGGGCTATGTGCCGCGGCGGCTGCGCGCGTTCGACCTGTTCCCGGTGACGCACCACGTCGAGTGCGTGGCGATTCTGGAGCCCGCCGCGAAGCGCTCCTGACCGCGCTCACATCGCCCCACCGGTATCTGTGCGGTGGGTGTTACCCCTGACGATCAGCCGCGGAGACCCCCGCGTAATGAGTCGTTCGTACGGTCACGAACGTACGGCGGTCACGAAGGGCCGAATTAGGTCGATCAGGAGAGAGGGACGCGCGTGGTCGCACCGGGCTCGCGGAATGAGGGCACGACGAAGGTGCGGACGGTCTGCTCGTACTGCGGGGTGGGCTGCGGCATGGTCCTCGACGTCGGCAGGGGGCCGGACGGGCGGCGTGCGGTGCTGAAGGCGGCCGGTGACAAGGAGCATCCCGCGAACTTCGGCCGGCTGTGCACCAAGGGCGCGACCACCGCGGACATGCTGGCCGCTCCGGGGCGGCTGACCACGGCCCTCATGCGGCCCGCGCGGGGGGAGGAGCCGGAGCCGGCCGCCGTGGACGCGGCGATCGCGGAGACGGCGCGGCGGCTGCGGGCCGTCGTCGATGAGCACGGGCCGGACGCGGTCGCCCTGTATGTGTCCGGGCAGATGAGCCTCGAGGCGCAGTACCTGGCGAACAAGCTGGCCAAGGGGTTCCTCCGGACCAACCAGATCGAGTCGAACTCCCGGCTGTGCATGGCCAGCGCCGGAACCGGCTACAAGCTGTCCCTCGGCGCCGACGGGCCGCCCGGCTCGTACCAGGACTTCGACAGGGCGGACGTCTTCTTCGTCATCGGCTCCAACATGGCCGACTGCCACCCGATCCTCTTCCTGCGCATGATGGACCGGGTGAAGGCGGGTGCGAAGCTGATCGTCGTCGATCCGCGGCGCACCGCCACCGCCGCCAAGGCCGATCTGTTTCTCCAGATCAAGCCGGGTACGGACCTGGCACTGCTCAACGGTCTGCTGCACCTGCTGCATGCGAACGGCCACACCGACCCCGAGTTCATCGTCGCGCATACCGAGGGCTGGGAGGCGATGCCCGACTTCCTCGACGACTATCCGCCCGCCGCCGTCGCGGAGATCACCGGGATCCCGGAGGACGACATCCGCGAGGCCGCCCGGCTGATCGGCGAGGCGGGGGAGTGGATGAGCTGCTGGACGATGGGGCTCAACCAGTCCACACACGGCACCTGGAACACCAACGGCCTGATCAACCTGCATCTCGCCACCGGCGCGATCTGCCGCCCCGGCAGCGGGCCCTTCTCCCTGACCGGGCAGCCCAACGCCATGGGCGGCCGCGAGATGGGGTACATGGGGCCGGGGCTCCCGGGGCAGCGCTCGGTTCTCGTCGACGACGAGCGCGCGTTCGCCGAGGAGCTGTGGGGGCTGCCGGCGGGCACGGTCAGGGCGGACGGTGTCGGCAAGGGCACGGTCGAGATGTTCCAGAAGATGGCCGAGGGCGAGATCAAGGCGTGCTGGATCATCTGCACCAACCCGGTCGCCTCCGTCGCCAACCGCAGGACGGTCATCGAGGGCCTGGAGGCCGCCGAGTTCGTCGTCACCCAGGACGTCTTCGCCGAGACCGAGACCAACGCGTACGCCGATGTCGTCCTGCCCGGCGCCCTGTGGACCGAGGCCGAGGGCGTGCTCATCAACAGCGAGCGCGACCTCACCCTCGCCCAGCCGGCCGCCGACCCGCCCGGTGAGGCGATGGCCGACTGGCGGATCATCGCCGCGGTCGCCCGTGGGATGGGGTTCGAGCAGGGGTTCTCGTACGACAGCGCCGAGGAGGTCTTCGAGGAGATCAAGCGGGCCTGGAACCCCAAGACCGGCTACGACCTGCGCGGTGTGAGCTACGAGCGGCTGCGGACCACCCCGGTGCAGTGGCCGGCGGCGCGTGCGGACGGGCCCGACCGCAACCCCATCCGGTACGTCGGCGAGGACGGTGCGCCGACCTTCCCCACCCCGAGCGGCCGCGCCGTCTTCCACGCCCGCCCGCACATCCCGGCCGCCGAGATGCCGGACGACGACTACCCGTACGTCCTGAACACCGGCCGCCTCCAGCACCAGTGGCACACCCTGACCAAGACCGCCAAGGTGCCCAAGCTGAACAAGCTCAACCCCGGCCCCTTCGTGGAGGTGCACCCGCGGGACGCGGCCGGTCTTGGCATCGCCGACGGGGATTCGGTGGAGGTCGCCTCGCGGCGCGGGCGCGCCGTGCTGCCCGCGGTCGTCACCGACCGGGTGCGGCCGGGGGCCTGCTTCGCGCCGTTCCACTGGAACGACCTGTTCGGGGAGTATCTGAGCGTCAACGCGGTGACCAGTGACGCCGTCGATCCGCTGTCCTTCCAGCCCGAGCTGAAGGTGTGTGCCGTCTCGTTGGCGAAGGTGCCCACGCCGGTTGCGGTGAAGGTCCCTGTGGCGGTGGCGAACCCCGCCCCGGGCGAGGGTCCGGCCGCCGCCTTCGGCCTGGAGCCCGCCGCGCCGCCGGTGCTGGCCGAGCACGAACGGCGGTATCTGGTGGGCTTCCTGGCCGGGATCCCGTCCGGCGCCCCCGGCGTTCCCGTGCTGCCCCTGGACGCCCCGTTCACCCGCGAGCACACCCTGTGGGTCAACGGCGTGCTCGCCGGGATGTACTCCCGTACCCCCACGGCCCCCCGGCAGCGCTCGGCCGAGGCGGCCAAGGCGACCAAGGTGACCGACGCGACCCCGGGGCGCCAGGTGGTGATCCTCTGGGCCTCGCAGACCGGGAACGCCGAGGAGTTCGCGGCCGCCACCGCCGCGCGGCTTGCCGCGGGCGGCCACACCGCGTCCCTGGTCGCGATGGACGAGGCCGACCCCGCCGCCCTGCCCGCCGGCGTCGATCTGCTGCTGATCACCAGCACCTTCGGCGACGGCGACGCCCCCGACAACGGGGCGGGCTTCTGGGACACCCTGGCCGCGCCCGACGCCCTGCGCCTGGAGGGCCGGCGCTACGCCGTCCTCGCCTTCGGGGACTCCTCGTACGACGACTTCTGCGGGCACGGCCGCCGCCTGGACCGGCGCATGGACGAGCTGGGCGCGGTGCGGCTGGCGCCGCGCGCGGACTGCGAGCCGGACTATGAGACGGCGGCCCACGCCTGGCTCGACGGGGTGCTCACCGCCCTGCGGGCCGCCCCGGAACCGGCGGCCCCCGCGGCGCGGCAGGCCCCGCGCGCCAAGCGCCTCGCCCCGGTCACCGCCCGCCTTGCGGGGAACCGGCTGCTCAGCCGACCGGGTTCCGACAAGGAGGTCCGCCAGTTCACCTTCGACACCCGCGACAGCGAGGAGCCCCTCGACTACGAGGCGGGCGACGCGCTCGGCGTGCGGCCGCTCAACTCCCCTGACCTCGTGGCGGAGTGGCTGGCCCTCACCGGCCTGGACACGGACGCCGCCGTGGACGTCGACGGCGCGGGGGAGGTCTCCTTCGGCGAGGGCCTGTCCCGCCACCTGGACATCACCCGCGTCACCCCCGAGCTGCTGCGCTTCGCCGCCGAACGCGCCCGCGACCCGCACCGGTTGAAGCGGCTGCTGCGCCCGGACAACAAGGGCGAGCTGGCGAAGTGGTCCTGGGGCCGGCAGGCCGTGGACGTGGTCGCCGAGTTCGGCATACGGGCCGACGCGCGGGAGTGGGCCGGGGTCCTGGGCCGCCTCCAGCCGCGCCTGTACTCCATATCCTCCAGCCCGCTGACCGACCCCCATCTGGTGTCGCTGACGGTCTCCGTGGTCCGGTACGAGAATGTGCACGGACAGCCGCGCCAGGGCGTCTGCTCGCCCTTCCTCGCCGACGCCCCGACCGGCACCCCGGTGCCGGTCCACGTCCAGCGCTCGCCGTACTTCCGCCCGCCCGCCGACCCGGCGACCCCCATGGTGATGGTCGGCCCCGGCACCGGCGTGGCCCCCTTCGTCGGCTTCCTGGAGGAGCGCCGGGCGCGTGGACATCGCGCGCCCAACTGGCTGTTCTTCGGCGAGCAGCGCCGGGCCACCGACTTCTACTACGAGCGGGAGCTGACCGCCCTCCTCGCCGAGGGCGCTCTCACCCGCCTGGACACCGCCTTCTCCCGCGACCAGCGGGCCAAGATCTACGTCCAGGACCGGATGCGCGAACACGGCCCCCAGCTGTGGTCCTGGCTCCAGGACGGCGCCCACTTCTACGTCTGCGGCGACGCCTCCCGCATGGCCAAGGACGTCGACCAGGCCCTGCGGGACATCGCCGCCGTCCATGGCGGCCTGAGCGAGGCGGACGCGGCGGCGTACGTCAAACAGCTCGCCGCGGACAAGCGCTATGTGCGCGACGTCTACTGACCCCGCCCCGACAGCCGCCGTATGACGGCTCAGCGCACCCGCAGGACGTCGAGCGCCGCGAGGGCCACCTGGAGCTCTATGCGCTGCTCGCCGGATTCGAGGTCGCAGTCGAGCAGCCGCTCGATGGTGCGCAGGCGCTGGTAGACGGTCTCCCGGGACAGGCCGCCGCGGCGCGCCGCCGTGGTCTTGTTGCCCGCCGCGTCCAGGTAGTGGCGCAGGGTCGCGAGCAGGTCGGTGTGGTGCCGGGCGTCGTGGTCGATGAGCCGGCCGAGCTGCCGTTCGGCGTAGCTCTGGATGCGGGTGTCCTCGCGCAGCGCGTACAGCAGTCGGCGCAGCCCGATGTCGGACAGCTCGTGGAAGGACCTGCCCGCGGGGAGGGGCTGGCCGGGCAGGGCCGCCTCGGCCACGCGGGCCGCCTCGCGCAGCGAACGGGCGGCGTCGGAGAGGTCCGTGACCTCGGAGCCGACGCTCACCACCGCCCCCGGGTCCAGGTCCAGCGCGACGCGGCTGAGCCGTTCGACCGTGGGCCGCCACGGCCGGCCGGGGCGCAGGGCCAGCAGAAGGCCGATCCGGCCGGGGGACAGGGCGCCGACGAGCGCCGGAACGCCCGCCGTCCGGAGCTCGCAGGACAGCCGGCTCTCCGGCTCCGCGCCGTCGCCGTCGGCGCTGCTTCGCAGGTCCATGAGGACGGCGACGAAACGTCCGGCGTCGGCGGGCAGGCCCAGCGCGGCGAAGCGGGCGCGGGCGTCCTCGGGCGAGCGGTGGCGCTGCTCGGCGAGGTGGCGCAGGGCGCTGCGCTGCGCCGTGCGCTCCCAGGGGGTGGCGTGGATGAGCCGGGCGATGGTCAGCGCCATCGCCGTACGCTCCAGCACGGCCACGTCCTCGGGCCCGAAAGCGGAGGCATCGGAGTGCCCGGCGGGCAGCATGGCCACCCGGCCCCAGCGCTCCCCCTGGTACTCCACGGGGGCCACCAGCCAGCCCTCGGGCCCGAGCACCTCCGCGTGGTCGCCGGGCGGGGTCGCCCGGGAGCGCTGCTCCCAGCCGCTGAGCGCATCCTCCACCGTGGAGCCGGAGGGTTCGCAGATCAGCGCCTGGTGCACCAGGTTCTCCAGGACGACCGTGTGGCCGCTCATCTCCGCCGCCGCGCGCACCACGTCCTCCGGGCCCGCGCCGCGCAGCGTCAGCGCGGTGAACGCCTCGTGGATCCGCTGGGTCCTGCGCATCGCCTCCGCCTGGTCGCCGAGGATGCGCGCGTGGACGACCTGGGTGACCTCCAGGAAGTTGACGTCCTTCGCCAGGGTGACCAGGGGGAGGCCACGGTTCCGGCAGGCCTGGACGAGCGCGTGCGGCGGCCGGTGGTAGCGCCGGATCAGCTCGATGACCAGCGCGGCGGCCCCGATGTCGGCGAGCTCGTCCACGTATCGGCGCACCCCCGCCGCGTCCTCGGGCAGGGGCATGCCGGTGGTCAGGACGAGCTCGCCGCCCTTGAGGAAGGAGGCGGGGTCGGTCAGCTCGGTGATGTGGACCCAGCGGACCGGGCGGCCGAGTCCGGCCGCGCCGGTGACCACCCGGGGCTGCCCGGCGGCCAGGACGGGGAAGGCCAGCACGTCGGCCACGGTGAGCGGGTGGCCGACCGCGGTCGCGCCCGGGCCGTCCGCGTCCGGTGGCCCGGCCGCCCGGTGGTTCTCGCCCACGGCGCCTCCCTGCGTGTCGGGCCACTCTGACAAGCATCGCTGACCTGCGCAAGAGCGGTCGGAGGGCGGCCGAGAGGGCCGTGCGGTTGACACACTGTCCGAACGACGCGGCCGCCCTGGACAGTTCACGCGTTGTCGACGGCCGGGGCGGTGGGAATCCTCGAAGGGCCGAAGCACACACCACCACCCAGGCCGGAGACGCATATGACCGCACTGTCGCCGCACCTTCGCCAGGCCACACCCGTGGTGGCGGTCCGGGGCGAGGGCGTCCACCTCTACGGCGAGGACGGGCGCCGCTACCTCGACTTCACCGCGGGCATCGGGGTCACCAGCACCGGCCACTGTCACCCCAGCGTGGTCGCGGCCGCCCAGGAGCAGGTGGGCACGCTCGTCCACGGCCAGTACACGACGGTCATGCACCCGCCGCTGCGGCGGCTGGTCGAGAAGCTGGGCGAGGTGCTGCCGCCCGGCCTGGACAGCCTGTTCTTCACCAACTCCGGCAGCGAGGCCGTGGAGGCCGCGCTGCGGCTGGCCCGCCAGGCCACCGGCCGCCCCAACGTCCTGGTCTGCCACGGTGGTTTCCACGGCCGGACCGTGGCCGCCGCCGCCATGACCACCTCGGGCATCCGCTTCCGGTCCGGCTTCTCGCCGCTGATGAGCGGGGTGGTCGTCACCCCGTTCCCGACCGCCTACCGGTACGGCTGGGACGAGGAGACCGCCACCCGCTTCGCGCTCCGGGAGCTCGACTACACGCTCCAGACGATCTCCTCGCCCGCCGACACGGCCGCGGTCATCGTCGAGCCGGTGCTCGGCGAGGGCGGATACGTGCCCGCGACCCGCGCCTTCCTGGAGGGGCTGCGGGAGCGGGCGGACCGCCACGGCTTCCTGCTGATCCTCGACGAGGTGCAGACCGGCGTGGGCCGCACCGGACGGTTCTGGGGACACCAGCACTTCGGCGTCGTGCCGGACATTTTGGTCACCGCCAAGGGGCTGGCCAGCGGCTTCCCGCTGTCCGGCATTGCCGCCTCCGAGGAGCTGATGGCCAAGGCGTGGCCGGGCTCGCAGGGCGGCACGTACGGCGCCAACGCGGTGGCGTGCGCCGCGGCCTGCGCCACCCTCGACGTCGTGCGCGACGAGAAGCTCGTGGAGAACGCCGAGGCGATGGGGGCGCGGCTGCGCCTGGGCCTTGAGGCGGTGGCCGAGCGGACCCCGGCCATCGGGGACGTACGGGGCCTCGGGCTGATGCTGGCCGGCGAGTTCGTCACCGAGGACGGCGAGCCCGACCCCGAGACCGCCGCCCGGGTGCAGCGGGCCGCCGTGGACGAGGGGCTGCTTCTGCTGCTGTGCGGGGCCTGGAACCAGGTGGTGCGGATGATCCCGGCGCTCGTGATCGACGAGGCGGCGATTGACGAGGGCCTGCGGGCGTGGGAGAACGCGGTGGCGGTCGGCACTTCGCCGACGGGCCGTTGACGCCCGTCATCTCGCAGCACGACTCGACCCCGCTGACCCGTCAGGAGTGATTCCGTGAGCATCATCGACGACGTTCCGAAGCAGCTGTTCATCGCCGGTGCCTGGGCGGACGCCGCGGACGGCGCCACCATGCCCGTGGACGACCCCGCCACCGGGGAGATCCTCTGCCAGGTCGCCGACGCGGGCCCCAAGGACGCCCGGCTCGCGGAGGACGCGGCCGTCCAGGCGCAGCAGGAGTGGGCCCGTACGGCTCCCCGCGCCCGGAGCGAGATCCTGCGCCGCGCCTACGAGATCATCCTCTCCCGCACCGATGAACTCGCCGCCCTGATGACCTCCGAGATGGGCAAGCCGCTGGCCGAGGCGCGGGGGGAGGTGGCGTACGCGGCCGAGTTCTTCCGCTGGTTCTCCGAGGAGGCGGTGCGGATCGACGGCGGCTACGGCGTCCTGCCGGACGGCCGCAACCGCATGGTGCTGGGGCGCCGCCCGGTCGGCCCCTGCCTGCTGATCACCCCGTGGAACTTCCCGCTGGCCATGGGCACCCGCAAGATCGGCCCGGCCATCGCGGCGGGCTGCACGATGGTGCTCAAGCCCGCTCCGCAGACCCCGCTGTCCAGCCTGGCGCTGGCCGGGATCCTCAAGGAGGCCGGGCTGCCGGACGGCGTGCTGAACGTCGTCACCACCTCCCGCGCCGGAGAGGTCTGCGAGCCGCTGCTGCGCGGGGGGAGGATCCGCAAGCTGTCCTTCACCGGCTCCACGCAGGTCGGGCGGCTGCTGCTGGCCCAGTGCGCGGACGCTGTCGTACGCACCTCGATGGAGCTGGGCGGCAACGCCCCGTTCATCGTCTTCGACGACGCCGACCTGGATGTGGCCGTGGACGGCGCGATGGTGGCCAAGATGCGCAACATGGGCGAGGCGTGCACCGCCGCCAACCGCTTCTTCGTCCACCGGACGGTGGCGGAGGAGTTCGCCCGGCGCCTCGCCGACCGCATGGGCGCGCTGGTCGTGGGCCCGGGCACGCAGGACGGGGTCGACGTGGGCCCGCTGATCGACGGCGCGGGCCGCGCCAAGGTCGAGGAGCTGGTCGCCGACGCGGTGGAGCGCGGCGCCCGGGTGCTGGTCGGCGGCAGTACCCCGGAGGGGCCGGGCTGCTTCTACCCGCCGACCGTGCTCATCGACGTGGACCCCGGCAGCCGGCTGATGGCGACGGAGATCTTCGGCCCGGTGGCGGCGATCCTCACCTTCGAGGACGAGGACGAGGTGGTGCGCCGGGCCAACGACACCCCCTGGGGCCTGGTCGGCTATGTCTTCACCGAGGGCATGGACCGCGCCTTCCGGGTCGGCGAGCGGCTGGAGGTGGGCATGGTCGGGCTGAACACCGGTCTGGTGTCCAACCCGGCCGCGCCGTTCGGCGGCGTCAAGCAGTCCGGGCTGGGCCGGGAGGGCGGCCGGGTCGGGATCGAGGAGTTCCTGGAGTTCCAGTACCTGGCGGTGCCGGTGCGATGACGGCGTGCCCCGTACCGAGTTGATCGGTACGGGGCGGGCCGTGTGCGTACGCTGACTCGGCGTACGCGGGGGCGAAAGACCGTCTACATGATCGGGTAGGGTCTACTTCGCGCGCGTGAGAACCAAGCGCGCACGACGCGCCGAGCAAGGACCAAGCCGGCGCAACCCCCAAGCGCCCGGGCGGCCAAGTGCATTCTGTCCCGGCTGGTGTTGGGGAAGTACGTCTTTTTCGGGTCGCTGACCTACGGGGGCTTCATGAGTCAGGAATCCCCTTGCTTCAGTTGGCAATCCATCGCGATCATCTGACGAATCAAGGAGAAGAGAAGTGATAATTGCCCGGCGAATAGCGGCGACTGCCGCGTCCGCTGCCGTAATCCTCGGCGGCGCCGTGCTCACCGCCCCGACCGCCTCGGCGGCATCCCTGCCGAGGGCGTGCAACCTGATCGTTACGCAGACCAAGGAGGCTTCGGCGGCCGTGAACCTGCGCAGCGGCCCCGGAACGAGTTACACCTCCCTTGGACTCCTTTCCAAGGGTACCGATTTCACCGAGTACTGCACCAAGGATTACAAGTGGAGCTACGGTAAGGTCACCAGCGGGGCCAACAAGGGGAAGAAGGGCTGGGTCAAGTACTCCCTCCTCAACCCCGTCGAAAAGTGATAACTCGCGCTGCAATTCCTTCTCGCGCGCCAACTGATTTCTGAAGCCATAGCAGATTTGGTCGAATTCACGCGCGTGCCCGGGGCGGCCAGGCTCCGCTCGCCTGCGGCGAGGGGAGCCTGGCCGCCCGTAGGCCGTATGACGCGCTGATGGGCTCGCCCGCCGTCGTCGCCGGTCATTCCTCGTGGTCATTCCGCGTGCAGCGCGTCCCGTGCCGCGTCGACGAAGTCCGTGAGGGCGCTCCAGAAGGGTCGGTAGGCGGCATCGAAGTGCCCTACGGCCTCGGGGTCGTCGGACCGCATGCCCCGCAGCGCGCGGTGGAACGGGCCGGTCGCCTTCTGGAGGGCGTTCGCCGCCGCGGCGGCGCCTGGCGGCCCCTCCAGCTCCACCACGCGCACGCGCCGCCGCAGCTTTCCGTAGGCGTCGAGTTCCCGTTCGACCAGCTCGGCGAGGGTGGTGGCCCGGCGTTCGGGGTCGGCGGTCCGCTGGGCGGCGGACACCTCCCAGTACACCTCGGCCGTCTGGTGCGCGTGCTCGATCAGATCGAGGTACGCCGTGCGCCTGCCCTCGCGGAGCCGCTCCGACTGCTGGGCCCTGGCGGCGGTTTCCGCCTGGATCCGGGCGGCCCGGGTGTTGCCCCGGCTGGTGACCCAGCTGGCCAGGACGGCGGTGCCGCCGGTCAGTGCGGCGATCCAGAACGTGCTGTCAGGCAAGACCCGTGCTCCTCGGTTCGTCATGTCAGGCGGGCGGCCACCATCCCCCGATCGTAGGAAGATTAGGAAGATACGGAAGACGGAACGGTTCGGCGGTGCGGTGCGGGAGATACGTTCCGGGGCATGAGCGCATCCGGACTGCGGCCGGTCGTCACGGAGTTGAGGCTTTCGGCCTTCAAGACACACTGCCGCGCGGCCTTTCCCCTGGGGCCGCTCACCTTGATCGCCGGGCCCAGCGGAAGCGGCAAGTCCGGTGTGCTGGAGGCGTACGCGGCGCTCGCGCGCCTGGCGGGCGGCCACCGTCTGGAGGAGGTCTTCCGCGATCCCGCGGGGTATATCCCGCGGCGCGCGCGGCCGGACGGGCAGGGGCGGCGCGGCTTCCGGATCGGCTGCACGGTGGACGGCCCGGTCGGGCCGGTGCGGCTGGATGTCGCGGTGCAGGCGGAGCCCGAGCTGCGGATCGTGGGCGAGCGGATGACCGGCGCGGGGGAGACCCTGCTGGAGACGGCGCTGCGCGACCCGGGGCGGCGCCGGGTGCAGGCCGCCTGGCACACGGCGGGGGCGGTGGCGGTGACCCGGGCGCCGCTGCCCGACGACCGGCTGGCGACCTCGCTGCTGCCGCTGCGGGTGGCGGGCAACACCCAGGGGCAGCTGCTCGCGCTGGCCGCCGCCGAGCAGGTCGTCGTGGCGCTGCGGTCGGTCTTCGTGTGCGACCCGCGGCCGGAGCGGATGCGGGCGCCGGTGCCGCCGCGGGACGGGCGGCTGCGGGGCGGCTGCGAGAACCTCGCGGCGGTGCTGCGGCGCACCAGCCGGGAGTGCGGCAGCCGGCACGCGGCGCTGGTCGCGGCGGTGCGGGCGGGGTGCACCGGGCCGGTGGAGGACCTGGTCACGGAGGGCCCGGCGGGCGGGGTGGTGCGGGCGCTGCTGGCCCAGGGGGAGCTGGGGGCGATGCCCGTCGAGCGGCTGGGGGACGGCGAGCTTCGCTATATCGCGCTCGCGCTGGTGCTGCTCACCGGGCCGGGGGTGCTGGAGATGGACGCGGGGGCGGATGCGCTCTCGGCGCGGCAGGCGCTGACGGTGCTGGCCGACGGGTTCGACCGGTGCCTGGACCGGCGGCAGGCGCGGGCGCTGCTGGGGGTCGCGGCGCGGATGTGCGCACGGGGGCACATCCGGCTGGTGGGGACGGTGGCGGAGCCGCCGGTGGCGGACCTGCCGGGGGCAGGGGAGGTCACGGGGGCGACAGTGGTAAACCTGGGGTGTGAGCGAGGCACGAGAGTACCGACACCCCGATGACCCGCCCCGGGACCACCCCGCGGACGTGCCGGCGTTGCAGCGTCGGCTCGCCGCGTTCGCCGCGGCGCGCGACTGGCAGCCGTACCACACGCCCAAGAACCTGGCCACGGCGCTGAGCGTCGAGGCGTCGGAGCTGGTGGAGATCTTCCAGTGGCTGACGCCGGAGGAGTCGGCGCGGGTGATGGAGGACGAGGGGAGCGCGGCCCGGGTCGAGGACGAGGTCGCCGATGTGCTGGCGTATCTGCTCCAGTTCTGCGAGGTGTTGGGGATCGACGCGCTGGAGGCTCTCGCCGCCAAGATCGACCGCAATGAGCTCCGTTTCCCGGCCACCAAGCGGTAAAGATCTTGGATCTGTCACTCTCCGTAGTGACAAAGTTATCCATAGCGCAACTGTTGTCAACAGATTCCTGAATTCCCCTAGCTTTTCTGCCTGTTAGTCATCACTCTGGGTAGTGGAGGAGTGACGGGTGTGGGAAGTCCGTTGAGAGGGGTTCGGGTCATGGACGCTATGCGGCTGATCGGTGTCACTCGGCGCGCCCTGGCGCAGGCCGGGACCGTGCACGACATCGTGGCCGAAGCTTGGCAGATACAGGCGCTCGCGGAGGCGATCGGCAGTCGCTTCGTGGCGAGCGGCCCGGCGGCGGCGCGTGCGGAGGCGCGCGGCCTGTGCGAGGCGGGAAGCAGGGCGCGCGGCGCACTGTTCCACCCCGCGCTGCACCACCCCGCCCTGCGCGGCGGGGGCTTACGGGCGAGTCAGCTGACCGAGGTGGGAGATCCGAGGGAGGTGCTGCCGGCCCTCGGCGATCTGCTCGCGGAAGCGGGCTTCGCGCTGGTCGGCGTCGCCTCCAACACGGACGAGGAGGCGCTCTACTGGCAGTGCGTCGAGGCGATCGACGCGGCGGATGAGGCGCGGGACCGGGTGCACGGAATGCTGAGGCACCTCACGGTGCTGGAGTGGGGTGGCGCGGCATGACAGTGCAGGATGGGACGCATGGATCTGCGAATCTTCACCGAGCCCCAGCAGGGGGCGAGCTACGACACCCTGCTCACCGTCGCCAAGGCCACCGAGGACCTCGGGTTCGACGCGTTCTTCCGCTCCGACCACTACCTGAAGATGGGGGATGTCGACGGGCTGCCCGGCCCCACCGACGCGTGGATCACCCTCGCCGGGATCGCGCGCGAGACCCGGCGGATCCGGCTGGGCACCCTGATGACGGCGGCGACCTTCCGGCTGCCGGGCGTGCTCGCGATCCAGGTCGCGCAGGTGGACCAGATGTCCGGCGGGCGCGTGGAGCTGGGCCTGGGCGCGGGCTGGTACGAGGAGGAGCACCGGGCCTACGGCATCCCCTTCCCGGCGGAGAAGTTCGCCAGGCTGGAGGAGCAGCTGGCCATCGTCACCGGCCTGTGGGGCACGCCGGTCGGCGAGACGTTCAGCTATGAGGGGACGTACTACCAGCTCGCCGACTCTCCCGCGCTGCCCAGGCCCGCGCAGGGCCAGGTGCCCGTGCTGATCGGCGGCCATGGGAAGACCCGCACGCCCCGTCTCGCGGGGCAGTACGCGGACGAGTTCAATATGCCCTTCGCCTCGGCGGAGGACAGTGAGCGGCAGTTCGGGCGGGTGCGGGCGGCGGCCGAGGCGGCCGGCCGCAAGGGCGACGACCTGGTGTACTCCAACGCGCTGGTGGTCTGCGTCGGCAAGGACGACGCCGAGGTCGCCCGGCGGGCCGGCGCCATCGGGCGTCAGGTGGACGAGCTGAAGGAGAACGGCCTGGCGGGCTCGCCGGCCGAGGTCGTCGACAAGATCGGCCGCTTTGCGCAGGCCGGCTCGTCCCGGATCTACCTCCAGATTCTGGACCTCGACGACCTCGACCACCTGGAGCTGATCTCCTCCCAGGTCCAGGCCCAGCTCGGCTGAACCCCACGCAGCACCGCACTGACGCAACACCGCACCACCGCACCACCCTGAGCAAGGAGCACCTGTGATGTCTGCCCGCCGTACGTCCCTGGCCGCCGCCCTGGAGCGCGGGCCGCTCGTCCTCGACGGCGGGCTGTCCAACCAGCTGGAGGCGCAGGGCTGCGATCTCTCCGACGAGCTGTGGTCGGCCCGGCTGCTGGCCGACGACCCACAGCAGATCGAGGAGGCCCACGCCGCGTATGCGCGGGCGGGCGCACAGGTGCTGATCACCAGCAGCTACCAGGCGACCTACGAGGGGTTCGCCCGCCGGGGCGTGCCGGAGAAGGAGGCCACGGCGCTGCTGGAGCGCAGCGTGGAGCTGGCGCGCCGGGCGGCGGAGGGCGCGGGCGGCGGCACCGTCGACCGGCCGGTGTGGGTGGCCGCCTCCGTCGGGCCGTACGGGGCGATGCTGGCGGACGGCAGCGAGTACCGCGGGCGCTATGGGCTCAGCGTCGGCGAGCTGGAGGCGTTCCACCGGCCGCGTATCGAGGCGCTGGCCGCGGCCGGGCCCGATGTGCTCGCGCTGGAGACGGTGCCGGACACCGACGAGGCCGAGGCGCTGCTGCGGGCGGTCGAGGGCTGCGGGGTGCCGGTGTGGCTGTCGTACAGCATCGCGGGGGAGCACACCCGGGCCGGGCAGCCGCTGCGCGAGGCGTTCGCCCTGGCGGCGGGGAACGACCAGGTGCTGGCCGTGGGCGTCAACTGCTGCGAGCCGGGCGACGCCGACCGGGCGGTGGAGATCGCCGCCGAGGCCACCGGCAAGCCCGTGGTCGTCTATCCGAACAGCGGCGAGGAGTGGGACGCCAAGGCCCGCGGCTGGCGCGGGCGGGCCACGTTCGACCCGGCGCGGGTGAAGGCGTGGCGCGACGCGGGCGCGCGGCTCATCGGCGGCTGCTGCCGGGTGGGGCCGGACCGGATCGAGGAACTGGCGGCCGTGATGGCCGACGAGGGGAGGTGAGGAGAGGGCCCGAACAACGCGAGTAACCCGAGCAACCCGTGCGAGAGGAACGGGCTTAAACAATTAGAAACGCGGTGGGGGTCCGGCGATACTCGGACGGGTGTTCCTGACGATAACCACCACCGGCAGCGCCGAGAGCCCCGCGACCGACCTCGGATTTCTGCTGCACAAGCATCCGGACAACGCGCAGCGGTTCTCGACCTCCCATGGCACGGCGCATGTCTTCTACCCCGAGGCGGACAGCGAGCGCTGCACGGCGGCGCTGCTGCTGGAGGTGGACCCGGTGGCGCTGGTGCGCCGGGGCCGGGGCAAGGGCCGGGGCGGCGCCCCCGACGCGGCCCTGGGGAACTACGTCAACGACCGCCCGTACGCGGCCTCTTCCCTGCTCGCCGTCGCCCTGAGCAGCGTCTTCTCCAGCGCCCTCAAGGGCCGGTGCAAGGCGCGCCCCGAGCTGCCGGAGCGGGCGATGCCGCTGAGGATCGAGGTGCCCGCCCTCCCCGCGCGCGGCGGTGCCGAGCTGGTGGTGCGGCTGTTCGAGCCGCTGGGCTGGGCGGTGACGGCCGAGCCGGTCCCGCTGGACGAGCGGTTCCCGCAGTGGGGCGACTCGCGCTATGTCCGGCTGGTGCTGGAGGGCGAGCTGCGGCTGGCCGACGCGCTGCGCCATCTGTACGTACTGCTGCCGGTGCTCGACGACGCCAAGCACTACTGGGTGGCCCCGGACGAGGTGGACAAGCTGATCGGCTCCGGCGAGGGCTGGCTCGAGCACCACCCCGAGCAGCGGCTCATCACCAGCCGCTATCTGGCCCGCCGCTGGTCGCTGACCCGCAGCGCCCTGGAGCGGCTGGAGCTGGTGCGGCTCGCGGAGGCGGACGACACGGAGGTGGAGGAGATCGACAACGCGGTCGACGAGCGCTCCGACACCGAGGAGAAGCCGGTGCCGCTGGCCGTGCGGCGGCGCGAGGCGATCCTCGACGCCCTGCGCTCGGCCGAGGCCGCCCGGGTGCTCGACCTGGGCTGCGGCCAGGGCCAGTTGGTGGGCGCGCTGCTCAAGGAGGCGCGGTTCACCGAGATCGTCGGCGTCGATGTGTCGATACGCGCGCTCAACGAGGCGGCCCGGCGGCTGCGCCTGGACCGGATGAGCGAGCGCCGCTCGGAGCGGGTGAAGCTGGTCCAGGGGTCGCTCGCGTACACCGACAGCCGGCTGCGCGGATACGACGCCGCGGTGCTCAGCGAGGTGATCGAGCATCTGGACCCGCCGCGGCTGCCCGCCCTGGAGTACGCGGTGTTCGGCGCCGCCCGGCCCCGTACGGTCGTGGTGACCACGCCGAACGTGGAGTACAACGTGCGGTGGGAGACCCTGCCCGCCGGGCGGGTGCGCCACCCCGACCACCGCTTCGAGTGGACGCGGGAGGAGTTCCGCGGCTGGGCGGAGGCGGTGGCCGAACGCCACGGATACGCGGTGGAGTTCCGGCCCGTCGGCCCCGACGACCCCGAGGTCGGCCCGCCGACCCAGCTCGCCCTGTTCCGCCTCCGCGCCGAAGCCGACATGGCACAGACCACCGAGATCCCCGCCACGACCACGAAGGAGACGGCCGCATGACCACCACCACCGCCACGCGCGGCCTCGCCGTGCCCGACCTGTCCCTCGTGGTCCTCATCGGCACCACCGGCTCCGGCAAGTCCAGCTTCGCCCGGCGCCACTTCCTGCCCACCCAGATCGTCTCCTCCGACGTCTGCCGCGGGCTGGTCGCCGACGACGAGAACGACCAGAGCGCCACCCCCGAGGCCTTCGACCTGCTCCACTACATCGCGGGCAAGCGGCTCGCCGCCGGGCGGCTCACCGTCGTCGACGCCACCAACGTCCAGTCCCAGGCCCGCCGCAGCCTGATCGAGCTGGCCCGCGAACACGATGTGCTGCCGGTCGCCATCGTCCTCGACGTGCCGGAGAGCGTCTGCGCGCGGCGCAACGCCGAGCGCCCCGACCGCGCGGGCCTGCCCGCCCATGTCATCCCGCGCCAGCGCCGCGAGCTGCGCCGGTCGCTGAAGTCCCTGGAGCGCGAGGGCTTCCGCAAGGTCCACATCCTGCGCGGCGAGGCGGAGGTCGAGGCCGCCGGGATCGTCACCGAGCGCCGCTACAACGACCTGCGCCACCTGACCGGTCCGTTCGACATCATCGGCGACATCCACGGCTGCCGCTCCGAGCTGGAGACCCTGCTCGGCAGGCTCGGCTACGCCCTGGACCGCGACACCCTCGGCCGCCCCGTGGACGCCACCCACCCCGAGGGCCGCACCGCCGTGTTCGTCGGCGACCTCGTGGACCGCGGGCCCGACAGCCCCGGGGTGCTGCGCCTGGTGATGGGCATGGTCGCCTCGGGCGCGGCGCTGTGCGTGCCCGGCAACCACGAGAACAAGCTGGGCCGCTACCTCAAGGGCCGCAACGTCCAGCACACCCACGGCCTGGCCGAGACCATCGAGCAGCTGGAGAAGGAGGACGCCGCGGACCCGGCCTTCCGTGACCGGGTCCGGGACTTCATCGCCTCGCTGATCAGCCACTATGTGCTGGACGGCGGCGCCCTGGTGGTCTGCCACGCCGGGCTGCCCGAGAAGTACCAAGGCCGCACCTCCGGCCGGGTCCGCTCGCACGCGCTGTACGGCGACACGACCGGCGAGACCGACGAGTTCGGCCTGCCCGTGCGCTACCCGTGGGCCGAGGACTACCGCGGCCGCGCCGCCGTCGTCTACGGCCACACCCCCACGCCTCGGGCGTCCTGGCTGAACAACACCATCTGCCTGGACACCGGCTGTGTCTTCGGCGGCCGGATGACCGCCCTGCGCTGGCCCGAGCGCGAGCTGGTGGACGTCCCCGCCGAGCGGGTCTGGTACGAGCCGGTCAAGCCCCTGACCACCGAGGCCCCCGGCGGCGCCGACGGCCGCCCGCTCGACCTTAAGGACGTCCACGGCCGCCGCGTCATCGAGACCCGGCACATGGGCCGCATCGCGGTGAAGGAGGAGAACGGGGCGGCCGCGCTGGAGGTCATGAGCCGCTTCGCGATCGACCCGAAGCTGCTCCCGTACCTCCCGCCGACCATGGCCCCCTGCGCCACCTCGCGGGAGGACGGCTACCTGGAGCACCCGGCGGAGGCGTTCGCCGCCTACCGGGCGGACGGGGTGCGCCAGGTGGTGTGCGAGGAGAAGCACATGGGCTCGCGCGCGGTGGTGCTGGTCTGCCGCGACGAGGAGGCCGCGGCCGAGCGCTTCGGCGCTCCGGAGGGCGTGTCCGGCGCGCTGTATACGCGCACGGGCCGGCCGTTCTTCGACGACCCGACGAC
Organism: Streptomyces sp. NPDC021225; assembly: GCF_044332865.1. Taxonomy (NCBI): domain Bacteria; kingdom Bacillati; phylum Actinomycetota; class Actinomycetes; order Kitasatosporales; family Streptomycetaceae; genus Streptomyces; species Streptomyces sp. NPDC021225. The sequence continues at coordinate 160,459 of NZ_JBIRPV010000005.1, forward strand.
GACCGAGCGCATCCTGCAGCGGCTGCGCGGCACCATCGGCCACGAGGGCCTGTGGGAGGAGCTGGACACCGACTGGCTGCTGCTCGACGCCGAGCTGATGCCATGGTCGCTGAAGGCGGAGGGGCTGCTGCGCAACCAGTACGCGGCCGTCGGCGCGGCCTCGGGCGCGGTGTTCCCCGGGGCGCTCGCGGCCCTGGAGTCCGCCGCCGCGCGCGGCGTGGACGTGGCCGGCCTGCTCGGCAAGCAGCGCGAACGCGCCGTGGACGCGGCCGCCTTCACCGAGGCCTACCGGCGCTACTGCTGGCCGGTCGGCGATCCGGGGCAGGGCTGGCCGGGCGAGAAGTCGGAGACCGGCGCGCGGCGTGTGGTGGGGCCGCGCGGCACGGACGGGCTGGACGGCATCCGGCTGGCGCCGTTCCAGATCCTGGCGGCGCGCGGCCGCAGCCTCGCCGAGCTCCCGCACGACCAGCAGCTCGCGCTGATCGACCGGATCGTCGAGCGGGAGGAGCTGGACGCCTACGCGAACAACTCGATCTGCGCCTTCGTCCCGAAGTATGTGAACCGGCTGCTGGCCCCCACCCGTCGGCTGATCGTCGACACGGAGGACGAGGCGTCGGTCGCCGGGGGCGTGCGGTGGTGGCTGGACCTGACGGAGGCGGGCGGCGAGGGCATGGTGGTCAAGCCGCTGGCGGGGCTGGTGCGCAAGGAGGGCGGCACGGGCGGTCGGCTCGTCCAGCCGGGCGTCAAGTGCCGCGGCCGCGAGTATCTCCGGATCATCTACGGTCCGGAGTACACCCGCCCGGAGAACCTGGACCGGCTGCGCGAGCGGCACCTGGGCCACAAGCGGTCGCTCGCGCTGCGGGAGTACGCGCTGGGGCTTGAGGCGCTGGATCGGCTGGCGGAGGGGGAGCCGCTGTGGCGGGTCCACGAGGCGGTGTTCGGCGTGCTGGCCCTGGAGTCCGAGCCGGTCGACCCCCGGCTCTAGCGCGGGTCCGCCTGCGGCGGGCCTGCTCCCCTACCCGCCCCTTCCCACAACCGGGGCTCCGCCCCGGACCCCGGTCCTCAAACGCCGGACGGGCTGAAATTCGGGCGGGCAGGGGCGCGGCGGCCGTGTTGCGCACCGGACGGGACCGGACGGCGAGGCGCCATTGACGTGCCAGTGACATGTGCCTAGCGTGCTGTCGCCCGGGTCTCGGTCGCAGGGTTCTCGCCGGACTGTCTCAGGACTGTCGCGGGGCTTCCGCAACCCCCACCCGCCGTGCCTATAACTGGAACAGCCCTGATAACAGGGACAGTTGAGGTCGACTCCGCGAGCCGGACGACGCACTTATCGATATGCGGCTCCGCCGCGTGGCACCGAGCGGGGAGGGCGGATGAGTCTCTTCGAGGGCGGTCGGCCCTTCCTTCAGGCACTCCCGGCGCAGGACCGGCGCGCGCTGCTCGCGCTCGGCAGACCACGGACGTACGAGCCCTCCCAGGTCGTGTTGCGGGAACACGACCGCACGGCCTTCGTGGTCGCCATCACCTCCGGGTGGGCCACCGTCTCGGTGGAGACCGAGCGCGGTGTCCGGCTGATACTGGCGTTGCGCGGGGCGGGCGAGGTGGTGGGCGACCAGGCCGCCGTCGACCACGGCTCGCGCAGCGCCACGGTCACCGCGCTCGGGCGGCTGGAGGCGGTCATCGTCTCCGGGGACCGCTTCCGCGCGTATCTGGCCGCGCGGCCCGCCGCCACCATCCTGATCATGCGTCAGCTCAGCTCCCGGCTGCGCGCCTCCGACGGCGAGCGCCGCTCCCTGGCCTCCGAGAAGGTGCTCCAGCGCCTGGCGGCCCGCCTCGTCGAACTCGCGGAGCGCACCGGGCGCCCGGAGGCCGACGGCGGCATCTCCGTGGACCTGCCGCTGCCGCAGCACGACATCGCCGCCGCCGTGGGGTCGACCCGGGAAGCGGTCGCCAAGGCGCTGCGGCTGCTGCGCGACCAGGGCGTCGTACGGACCGCCTCGCGCCGCTTCGTGGTCGTGGACACCGGACTGCTGCGCCTGCTGGCCGAGGGGCGCGCGACGGGGTGACCGGGGGCGGCCCGTCCGCCTTCGGCCGCCCGCGCGCAGGCCTCCGGGAATCTCCGCCGACTGTGTAAACGGCTACAGCCGTCCGCGCGCCGGGCCGCGACTCTGAAGAAGGTACCGGGAGTCGGGCCGTGTGCGACGGGGGTGTACGCGGCCCAGCGCCCGACACCGGAGAAGGGCGGCGGAGCGGAGGCACGGGGGCAGCGCCCCGCCGCCCACTTCGACCACCGGACACGAGCGGCGCCGGACACGAGCGGCACCAGGCATGAAGGACGGCGGGGCGATGAGCGGAATCAAGACCGGCCACGCGGACAGTCGGACGCGGCGGAACACCCCGCCCGAGGAACGGACCGGCGCCCCCCTGGACATCCCCGTGGACAGCCCGCTGGGCACCGCGGGCGAGTCGGGCGGCGCCCGGGCGGCCCGCGAGGCGCGCGCGAGTCTGCGCCACGACGCGCATCCCGAGCCCCACGGGGGCGAAGTGCTCTCCGCCCCGGCCGGCCCGTTCCCCGAGGGGCCCGTGTCCCACGACGAACTCGTCCGGCTGCGCCGGATCCACCGCCGGGGCCCGGGCTACGCCGCCATGCGGGACCATCTGCGCCGCACCCACCTCCTCGCGCTGTGCGGCGAGCCCGGCACCGGGCGCGGCTGGACCGCGCTCGCGCTCCTGGCCGAGCTGGCCGGGACGACCGGCGGCGGCGTCTGGCGGCTTGGCGCGGCCCCCGCCGCCGGTCCCGGCCCCGGCCCCGGCGACGAATGCGCGGTCCCCGCGGGGGAGAAGACCGCGCGGGGCCACGGCTATCTGCTCGAACTGCCCACCGAACCGACGGACTTCGGGCCCGGCGGCCTCCTGGACCGGCTGCGCGCCCACTTCGCCGAGCACGAGGCGTTCGCGGTGGTCCTCGTCCCCGGTGGCGCCGCGGCCGACCGGCTGCTGCGCGGCCACCGCCACGCCGTGCCGTACGAGCCCCCGGCCGCGGCCGATGTGCTCGACGCGCACCTGTCCGACCTGCTGGCCGACGAGCCGCAGGACCTCCTCCGCCGGGCCCGCGCGACCGCCGGGCGCGCCGAGGTGACCGAGGCCCTGGGCCTCGAGGAGCCGCTGCCGGGCGAGGCGGCCCGGCTGGCCCGCCACCTCGCCCAGCACGCCCGGGGCGCCCTGTCCGAGGCGGAACTGCTCGCGCGCTGCCGGTCGTTCGCCCCGCGCCAGGCGTGCGCGTGGTTCGCGGACGCCGACCGCCCCGGCACCCTGCCCGCAGCGCTGCCCGCGCTGCGCCGGGCGGCGCTGCGCATCGCGCTCGCCGTCTTCGACGGCTCGTCCCACAGCCTGACCGCCGAGGCCGCCGAACTGCTGGCCTGGGAGCTGGCGGTCACCCTGGACCCGCAGTACGCGCCCGGGCGCCCGGTGTTCACCGCGCCCGCCGACGCCCTGCCCGCCGCCGCCCGGGCGATGCTCGGGGAGGGCGTGGAGGACCTGGGCGAGGCCTCCGTACCGGTCCGCACGGTGTGGTTCCAGGGCCGCCGGCTGGCGCCCGCTGTGCTCTTCGAGGTGTGGGACCACCACCACAACACGCGCGGCCCGATGGCGCGTTGGCTGCGCGGGCTGTGTGACGACCCACGGCCCCAGGTGTGGGTGCGGGCCGCCGTCGCCGCGGGCGTGCTCAGCGCCCGCGACTATCTGTACGGCCTCACCGAGCTGCTGCTCCCGCTGGCCCGCGGGGACAGCCCGGTGCAGCGCATGGCGGCGGCCACCGCGCTCGCCGAGGCGTCGCGTGACGCCGAGGTGCGCCCCGCCGTGGCGGGCCTGCTGCGCGGCTGGTCCGAGGGCGGCGACGAGCGGGAGCGCGAGACCGCCGCGCTCGCCCACGGCTACGGACTGGCGGCCGGCTCGCCCGCCGCGTCCCTGGAGGAGCTCGGCCGGATCGCGGCCGCGGACGGCGGCTCCACCGCCTCGTACAGCGCGGTGCGGCTGCTGGCCGGGGCGGACCCCGAGGCCGTGCTGGGGCGGCTGGCCCACTGGCTGGCCGACACCCGCCGCTCCCGCCGCGACCTCGCGCTGCTGACGGCGCTGCGCGCGGTCCGGACCCGCACCTCGCACCTGTGGGGTCTGCGGGAGGCGCCGGAGCTGGCGCCGTACGCCGCCTGGCCGCTGGCCACGGGGCTGCTGGCGGCTCGCCCCGAGTGCCGGACGGCGCTGGCCGAGCTGCTGCGGGCCGCGCTGACCTGGGCCAGATCGGCAGGGGCCGCCGAGGACGCGCTCGTGGGCTGGATGCGGCGGGCGGCCGGCGACGAGCGGCAGCTGGCGGTGTTGTGCGACTTCCTCCCCCTGCTGGCGCAGGAGGGCCGGAAACCGCTCGACCCGCGGGCCGCGACACGGATACGGGAGGTGCTGGAAGCGCTGTGAGGAGAAGAACGGTGATGGTGGAAGAGGCGATCGTGGATGACCAGGCAGCAGACGAGGCAACAGACGAGGGGACAGACGAGACGACCGATCAGGCGGAGCGGGGGCACCTCCCAGCGGTAGCCGGCGGAGCGCGGCGGCTGCGCGAGGCGCTGCGGCAGGGCGGCGAGGGGTTCCCCGCGGCGCTCCGCGAGGCCGACGACGGCCTGCTGCTGAGCGCGCTCGACGGCGGGATGGCCGCCGACCGGGCCACCCGCGTCGTCGTGGAGCTGGTGCGCCGCGCCCCCGAGCGCGGGCCGGAGCTCGCGGACGCGGTGTGCGAGAAGGTGCTGCTGGCCAGGCTCTATCTGGAGACCCCGGAGCGGTCGGGCCACGACGACCGGCTGCGGGTGCGCAACGCGCTGATGCTGTACGAGGGCCTGGTCCGGCCCTGCGCGCAGCGCGGCGGCACCCCCGAACTGCTGGCGTGCGTGATGCCCGCGCTGTGGGCCGCGCGGGGTGGCGCGGGCCGCGAGGTGGTGCGCCGCATCGTGGACTCCCGGCAGCCCACCGGCTTCGGCGAGCGGGCCTGGAAGGAGCTGTTCACCAGCGCCGCCGAGGAGTGCCGCGAGCGCGAGGCCGCGGCGGAGGCCGTCGCCCGGCGCGGGGCGCGCCGCTGGTGGCCGCTCCGGAGGCCGTATCGGGGCGAGGACGGTGGCCGGATCGATCTCCAGCCCGGCCAGCTGTGGGTGTCCGTCCTGCTGGGGCTGATCTCCGTCGCGCTGGTGCTGATCGTCGTCCTCGCGGCCCGGTAGCTTGCGAAGATGGAGGCATGGGATTCCATGTGGACTCCGAGGCCGGGCGGCTGCGCCGCGTCATTCTGCACCGTCCAGACCTGGAGCTGAAGCGGCTCACGCCCTCCAACAAGGACGCGCTCCTCTTCGACGACGTCCTGTGGGTGCGGCGGGCCCGCCAGGAGCACGACGGCTTCGCGGACGTGCTGCGCGACCGCGGCGTCGAGGTGCATCTGTTCGGGGATCTGCTGGCCGAGTCCATGGCCGTCCCGGCGGCGCGGGCGCTGGTGCTGGACCGCGTCTTCGACGAGAAGGAGTACGGTCCGCTGGCCACCGACCATCTGCGGGCGGCCTTCGACGAGCTGGGCGGCGCCGAGTTGGCGGAGGCGCTGATCGGCGGCATGACCAAGCGGGAGTATCTGGAGCGGCATCCGGAGCCGACCTCCATCCGCTTCCACACCATGGAGCCGGACGACTTCCTGGTGAATCCGCTCCCCAACCACCTCTTCACGCGGGACGCCTCCGCCTGGGTGTACGACGGGGTGTCCATCAACGCGATGCGCTGGCCCGCCCGCTGGCACGAGACGGTCCACTACGAGGCCGTCTACCGCCACCACCCGCTGTTCGCGGACGACGGTTTCCATGTCTGGTCGGAGGGCCAGGCGGCCTATCCGTCGACGATCGAGGGCGGCGACGTCCTGGTGATCGGCAACGGCGCGGTGCTGATCGGGATGAGCGAGCGGACCACGCCGCAGGCGGTGGAGATGCTCGCGCGCGGGCTGTTCGCGGCGGGCTCCGCACGGACGATCGTGGCGCTCGACATGCCCAAGGCGCGGGCGTTCATGCATCTGGACACCGTGATGACCATGGTCGACGGGGACACCTTCACTCAGTACGCGGGCCTGGGGATGCTCCGCTCGTACACCATCGAGCCGGGCGTCGCCGACCAGGAGCTCAAGGTCACCGACCATCCGCCGGAGCATATGCACCGGGCGATAGCGGCCGCGCTCGGGCTAGACGCCATCCGGGTGCTCACGGCCACGCAGGATGTGCACGCGGCGGAGCGGGAGCAGTGGGACGACGGCTGTAATGTGCTCGCCGTCGAGCCGGGGGTGGTCCTCGCGTACGAGCGGAACGCGACCACCAACACGTATCTGCGCAAGCGCGGGATCGAGGTCATCACGATCCCGGGCAGCGAGCTGGGCCGGGGGCGGGGCGGCCCGCGCTGTATGAGCTGCCCGGTCGAGCGCGACCCCGTGTGACGCCCGCGGCGTCACGCGGCGGAGCCGTATATCGGGGCAGATCGGCCGGAAACCTCTCGCAGTGCCCGGGATCACAGCCCGAATGGGCTTCCGTATATATGCAGTGGCTCGTATAGACTTCCACGGTCTTCCCGATCGCACCCTAGGAGCCCGACATGGCGACAGATCTCACCGGCCGCCACTTCCTCAAGGAGCTGGACTTCACCGCCGAGGAGTTCCGCCAGCTCGTCGCCCTGTCCGCCGAGCTGAAGGCGGCCAAGCGCGCGGGCGCCGAGGTCCAGCACCTCAAGGGCCGGAACATCGCGCTGATCTTCGAGAAGACCTCCACCCGCACCCGCTGCGCCTTCGAGGTCGCCGCCGCCGACCAGGGCGCCTCCACCACCTACCTGGACCCGGCCGGCTCGCAGATCGGCCACAAGGAGTCGGTGAAGGACACCGCGCGCGTGCTGGGCCGGATGTTCGACGCGATCGAGTACCGCGGCAGCGGGCAGGACGTGGTCGAGGAGCTCGCCGCGTACGCCGGGGTGCCCGTCTACAACGGCCTCACCGACGACTGGCACCCCACCCAGATGCTCGCCGACGTGCTCACCGTCACCGAGCACACCGACAAGCCGCTGGACGAGGTGTGCTTCGCCTACCTCGGCGACGCCCGCTACAACATGGGCAACTCCTACCTGATCACCGGCGCGCTGCTGGGGATGGACGTGCGGATCGTCGCGCCCCGGGGGCTGTGGCCCGACGAGGCGGTCGTGGAGCGGGCCCAGGCGCTCGCGAAGGACTCCGGCGCCCGCGTCACCCTCACCGAGGACGTCGCCGAGGGCGTGGCCGGTGCGGACTTCGTCGCCACCGACGTCTGGGTGTCGATGGGGGAGCCCAAGGAGGTCTGGGACGAGCGCATAGCGCTGCTCGGCCCGTACGCGGTCACCATGGACGTGCTGCGCGCCACCGGCAACGACGACGTGAAGTTCCTGCACTGCCTGCCGGCCTTCCATGACCTGGGCACCGCCGTGGGCCGCGAGATCCACGAGCGCCACGGGCTGACCTCGCTGGAGGTCACGGACGAGGTCTTCGAGTCCGCGCACTCCGTCGTCTTCGACGAGGCCGAGAACCGGATGCACACGATCAAGGCGGTGCTGGTCGCCACGCTCGGACGGCCTTGATGCTCGGACGGCCTTGATGCTCGGACGGCCTTGACGCCCGGACGGCCTTGACGCCCGGACGGTCTCAGCGCTTGGACGGTCTCAGCGCACCGTGGCCGGCAGCCTGAACCAGATCGCCTTGCCCTCGCGGGTGGGGCGGTAGCCCGCCTCCGCGCTGAGGGTCCGGAGCAGCTGGAGGCCGCGGCCGCGCTCGGAGACCTCGCGCGGGTCGGCGCCGGTCGGGGCGACGGGGCCGGTTGGCCCGCCGGGCTCGCGGAGGCCGGCGGGCGGGTTCGGGTCCTGGTCGTGCACCTCGACCTGCCACGCCCCGTCCGGCGTCAGCTCCACCGCCAGCTCTATGGGCTCGTCGCCGTCCGTATGCTGCACCGCGTTGGCGACCAGCTCGGCCGTGAGCAGCTCCGCGGTGTGGCCGTCCACGGGCGCGCCGGTGTCCGCGAGGGTGTTGCGGACCAGCGCGCGGGCAAGCGGGACGGCTGCCGTGGTGTGCGGCAGGGCGAAGCGCCAGGAGGCGGTGGTGGAGGCGGGGTCGGGCACGGCTCGGTCCAGTCGGTGGCGAAACCTCACGGTCTCTCGGGTGCCTCCCAGCGGTAGCCGGAGGAAGTATGAAGCGGACGATAGCGCCGCAAGAGGCTGTAGACCACTCTTGATGTGACTTATGACTACTCGTTTGTCGGATGTCGGGGTTCCCGGGGGCTCTCCGGCCGTACTCCACGCCGCACTTATCGTGCACTCGTGACGACAGTCACACTTGGGTGATAACTTCGAAGGGCAGGCACCAGCCGCCCGGCTGAAGGAGGCCCTGGCCCATGAGTCCGTTCACCGGCTCCGCGACCGGGACCGGGGAGTGGCGGCATCTGCGCCTGGCCCTCGACGCCGGCGTCGCGACCGTCACCCTCGCCCGCCCCGAGAAGCTCAACGCGCTCACCTTCGGCGCCTACGCCGATCTGCGCGACCTGATCGCCGAGCTGGCCCGCGAGGGCTCCGTACGGGCCCTGGTGCTGGGCGGGGAGGGCCGCGGCTTCTGCTCCGGCGGCGACGTCGACGACATCATCGGCGCCACCCTTGCCATGGACACCCGCGAGCTGCTCGACTTCAACCGCATGACCGGGCAGGTCGTGCGCGCCCTGCGGGAGTGCCCCTTCCCCGTCGTCGCGGCCGTGCACGGGGCCGCGGCGGGGGCCGGCGCGGTGCTGGCCCTGGCCGCCGACTTCCGGGTCGCCGACCCCTCGGCCCGCTTCTCGTTCCTGTTCACCAAGGTCGGGCTGTCCGGCGGTGACATGGGCGCCGCGTATCTGCTGCCGCGCGTCGTGGGCCTCGGGCACGCCACCCGGCTGCTGATGCTGGGCGAGCCGGTGCGCGCCCCGGAGGCCGAGCGCATCGGCCTGATCAGCAAGCTCGTCGACGAGGGCCGGGCGGCGGCCGAGGCCGCGGCGCTGGCCCGCCGCCTCGCCGACGGGCCCGCGCTCGGCCTCGCCCAGACCAAGGCGCTGCTCACGGCGGAGCTCGACATGCCGCTGGGCGCGTCGATCGAGATGGACGCGGCCACGCAGGCGCTGCTGATGAACAGCGCCGACTACGCCGAGTTCCACGCCGCGTTCACGGCTCGGCGCCCGCCCCACTGGCAAGGGCGATGAGCCGGCCGACGCCGCCGCCCCGGCCGCCCCGGCGGGCTCAGAGGACCCAGCCGTCGCCGCCGTCGCCGCCGTCCGAGCGGATTCAGCGGGGCCGGCCGACGCCGCTGCCCCAACCGTCCCAGCGGACCCAACCGCCCCTGCCGGCCGAGGCCCCCGCCGGCCGGGCGCGCGTCCGGCCGACGCAGGCCCCGCCGGGCGGGCGGCTGTCGCCCGCCCGCCCCCTGCGGATCGCCGTCGTCGGCGGCGGCCCCGGCGGGCTGTACGCGGCCGCGCTGCTGCGCCGCCTCACCCCGGAGCCCGAGGTCACCGTCTGGGAGCGCAACGCCCCCGACGACACCTTCGGCTTCGGCGTCGTCCTCTCCGACGAGACCCTCGGCGGCATCGAGGACGCCGACCCCGCCGTCCACGCCGCCCTCCGGACGGAGTTCGTCCGCTGGGACGACATCGACGTCGTCCACCGCGGCCGGACGCTGACCTCGGGCGGCCACGGCTTCGCCGCCCTCGGCAGGCGCCGACTGCTGCGCATTCTGCACGAGCGCTGCCGGGCCCTGGGCGTCCGGCTCCGGTTCCGCACCCTGGCCCCGCCCGCGGCCGAGCTGGCGCGCTCGTACGACCTGGTGATCGCCGCGGACGGCGTGCACAGCGCGACCCGCCAGGCCCGCGCCGACGTCTTCAGGACCCGTCTGACCACCCACCGCTGCCGCTATATCTGGCTCGCGGCCGACTTCGCCTTCGACGCCTTCCGCTTCGAGGTGGCCGAGACCGAACACGGCGTGCTTCAGCTGCACGGCTACCCCTACCGGCCGGGCGCCAGCACCGTCATCGTCGAGGCCCGCGAGGAGGTCTGGCGTCGCGCGGGCCTGGACCGCCTGGACGAGCGGGAGTCCGCGGAGCGCTGCGCCGCTCTCTTCGCCGACGCCCTCGGGGGCCGTCCGCTGCGCGGCAACCGCTCCCAGTGGACGGCCTTCCGCACGGTCGTCAACGAGCGCTGGTGGCACGGGAACACGGTGCTGCTCGGCGACGCCGCCCACACCGCGCACTTCTCGATCGGCTCCGGCACCAAGCTCGCCATGGAGGACGCGGTGGCGCTCGCGGACCATCTCGCGAAGCACCTTGCGGACCACGTCCAAGAGCGCTTCTCGGTGGCGGAGGCGCTCGCCGCGTACGAGGCCGAGCGCCGCCCGGTCGTCGAGTCGACCCAGCGCGCGGCCCGCGCCAGCCTGGAGTGGTTCGAGAACCTGGCGCTGTACGTGGATCAGCCGCCCCGCCGGTTCGCCTTCAACCTCCTCACCCGCAGCCGCCGCGTCACCCATGGCAATCTGCGGCTGCGCGACGCGGCCTTCGTGACGGCGGTCGAGCGCGAGGCCTCCGTGCCCCCGGCCACCCCGCCGATGTTCACCCCCTTCCGGCTGCGCGGCCTGACCCTGCGCAACCGCGTGGTCGTCTCGCCCATGGACATGTACTCGGCCCGGGACGGCACGCCCGGCGACTTCCACCTCGTCCACCTGGGCGCGCGTGCGCTGGGCGGCGCGGGCCTGGTGATGACCGAGATGGTGTGCGTGAGCCCCGAGGGCCGCATCACCCCCGGCTGCGCGGGCCTGTACAGCGACGCGCACGAACCCGCCTGGCGCCGGGTCGTCGACTTCGCGCACTCCGCGTCCCCGGGCACGGCACTCGGTGTCCAGCTCGGCCACAGCGGCCGCAAGGGCTCCACCCGGCTGATGTGGGAGGGCATGGACGATCCCCTTCCGCGCGGCAACTGGCCGCTGTCCGCCGCCTCCCCGCTGCCCTACCGCCCCGGCGTCAGCCAGGTCCCGCACGCCCTGGACACCGCCGGGCTCGCCGCCGTCCGCGAGCAGTTCGCCGCCGCGGCGCGGCGCGCCGCCCGCGCCGGCTTCGACCTCCTCGAACTCCACTGCGCGCACGGCTATCTGCTCTCCGGCTTCCTCTCCCCGCTCACCAACCACCGCACCGACGCCTACGGCGGTGCCCTCCAGGCCCGGCTGCGCTATCCGCTCGAAGTCTTCGACGCCGTACGCGAGGTGTGGCCCGCCGACGCCCCCATGACGGTCCGCATCTCCGCGACCGACTGGGCCGAGGGCGGCACGACCGGGGACGACGCGGTCGCCGTCGCGGCCGCCTTCGCCGCCCATGGCGCGGACGCCGTGGACGTCTCCACCGGCCAGGTCGTCCCCGACGAGCGCCCCGACTTCGGCCGCTCCTACCAGACCCCGTACGCCGACCGGATCCGCAACGAACTCGGCGTCCCCGTCATCGCGGTCGGCGCCATCTCCTCCTGGGACGACGTGAACTCCCTGCTGCTGGCGGGCCGCGCCGACCTGTGCGCGCTCGGCCGCCCCCATCTCTACGACCCGCACTGGACCCTGCACGCCGCCGCAGAACAGGGCTACACCGGCCCCGGCGCGCCCTGGCCGCTCCCGTACCGCGCGGGCAGCCGCAGACCCCCGACGGGCCGCGCCGATGGACGATGATGACCGACATGACCATACGCAGAAGGGCCGAGCTGTTCGTCGCGGAGGAGCAGGACCGCCGCCTCGACGCCCGGACGACCGGTGACGAGCGGGGCATGCTGATCGACTTCCTGGCGGCCCAGCGGGCGACCCTGGAACTGAAGTGCGGGGGCGCGGAGGAGGCGTTGTCGCTGCGCTCGGTGGAGCCCTCGACGCTCTCGCTGCTCGGGCTGGTCCGGCATCTCGCCGACGTGGAGCGCCGCTGGTTCCGGCGGGTGCTGGCCGGGCAGGACGTGCCGCTGCTCTTCTCCACCGAGGCCGAGCCCGACCGGGACTTCGACGGCGCGGTGGCCGGTCCCGCGGCCGTCGCCGAGGCGTGGGAGGCCTGGCGCGCGGAGGTGGCCTTCGCCGAGCGCTTCGTCACCGAGGCGCCCCACCTGGACATCACGGCCGACGACGGATGGCGCGGGGCGGTCTCGCTGCGCTGGGTCCTGATCCACATGATCGAGGAGTACGCCCGCCACAACGGCCACGCCGACCTGCTGCGGGAGCGGATCGACGGCGCGATCGGCGTATGAACCCGTAAGGCCGGGCGCCCGGCGGATTCTGTCCCCACCCCGCCGCAGGCGTCAAGATCCGCCGGACAGGGCCCAGGCGTCAGGCCCGCGTGGTCGACAGCACCTCCCGCACGTACCCGGCGCCCGCGTCGTACAGCCGGTCGTGCAGCGCCGCGAACACCTCCGCCGCCCGGATGCCGGGCCAGTCCCGCGGCAGCAGCGCGGTCGGCAGCCCGGGGTCGGCGTAGGGGAGGAACCGCCAGGAGTCCAGGGCGAGGACGTAGTCGCGGTAGGCGTCCTCGGGGTCCAGTGTCCCGAGGTCCGGTGTCCCGGATTCCGGTGTCCCGGATTCCGGTGTCCCGGATTCCGGCGCGCCGCCGCCCGTCCAGCGCTCCAGCACCGGCTCCCGGGCGTCGAGGAAGGCGCGGTGCAGCGTCGCCAGCTCGTCCAGGTCCCACCAGCGGCGCACCGACCGCGCCGTCGGCTCGAAGCCCGCGTGGGCGCCGCGGAAGAGGTCGACGTACGAGGAGAGTTCGAGGCGGGCCAGGGTGTGCCGGGTCTCCTCGTAGAGGTGGTCGGGGGCGATCCACACCCCGGGCGCGGCGGTGCCGAAGCCCAGCCGGGCCAGCCGCGAGCGCAGCAGATGCCGCTTGTTGCGCTCCTGTTCCGGGACGGAGAAGACGGCGAGCAGCCAGCCCCCCGCGGCCTGTCCCGTGCCGTGACCCGCCCCCGGGCGGCCGTAGATGCGGCGGTCGCCGTCGTCGAGCAACTGGCGCGCGTCCTCGGAGAGGGCGTATCCGGCGGCTCCGGCGTCCGTGCGGTCGGGGACCAGCAGCCCGCGCCGCTTGAGGCGGGAGACGGCGGAGCGCACGGAGGGCGCGTCCACGCCCACCGCGCCCAGCAGCCGGATCAGCGCGGCGATGGGGACGGGGCCGGCCGGGCGGCCGGCGCCGCCGCGGCCGTAGGCGCCGTAGAAGGTGACGATCAGGGAGCGAGGGGTGTGCTGGCCGGTCACGCGCTTACTCTAGGGCGCCGCTCGTGCCCAGCTCACCGCGCTGCGCCTCCCCGTTCCGCAGCAGATAGCGCTGGAGCTTGCCGGTGGCGGTGCGGGGCAGGGCGTCCAGGAAGACGAACTCGCGCGGGCACTTGTACGGGGCCAGCTCCGCGGCGGTGAACTCCCGCAGCGCGGCCACGGCTTCGTCCGTGCGCGAGGCGCCCGGCCGCAGCACCACATGCGCCACCACGACCGTGCCCCGCCGCTCGTCCGGCCGCCCGGTCACCGCGGCCTCCACCACATCCGGGTGGCGCAGCAGCGTTTCCTCGACCTCCGGGCCCGCGATGTTGTACCCGGCCGAGATGATCATGTCGTCGGCGCGTGCCACATACCGGAAGTAGCCGTCCGGGTCGCGGATGAAGGTGTCCCCGGTGAGGTTCCAGCCGTCCCGGACGTACTCGCGCTGCCGCTCGTCCGCCAGATAGCGGCAGCCCGTGGGCCCGCGCACCGCCAGCAGCCCGGGGCGGCCGTCCGGGACCGGCCGCGGCCAGGCGGCCATGTCCGTGTCCGAGAACTCCACCACCCGCGCCTCGTAGCCGGGCACCGGGACCCCGGTCGTGCCCGGCCGGATCGCGTCGTCGGCGGCGGAGATGAAGATGTGCAGCAACTCGGTCGCCCCGATGCCGTTGATGATCCGCAGCCCGGTGGCCCGGTGCCACGCGTGCCAGATGCCCGCGGGCAGGTGTTCGCCGGCCGATACGCAGCGGCGCAGCGAGGAGATGTCGTACGCGCCGCCGTCCGGCGCCGCGCCGTCCAGCCGCGCCAGCATCGCCCGGTACGCGGTCGGCGCGGTGAACAGCACGGAGACGCGGTGGCGCGCGATGTCGGCCAGCAGCCGTTCGGGGCCGCCCCAGTCGCCCAGCAGCGCGGAGGCGCCCGCGCGCAGCGGGAAGACGACCAACCCGCCGAGGCCGAAGGTGAAGCCCAGGGGCGGGCTGCCCGCGAACACGTCCTCGGGGCGCGGCCGGAGCACCTGCGCGGAGAAGGTGTCGGCGATGGCCAGCACATCGCGGTGGAAGTGCATACACCCCTTGGGCCGCCCGGTCGTCCCCGAGGTGAAGGCGATCAGCGCCACGTCGTCGGCTGAGGTCGCGACGGCCTCGTACGACGCGGGCGCGGTGGCCGCGAGCCGCAGCAGGTCGCCGGGCCCGTCGCCGCCGTAGTACGTCGTCCGCAGCCCCGGCACCCCGGCCCGCACCAGGTCGTCCACGCAGCGGATGTCGCACAGGGCGTGCCGTATCCGGGCCAGTTCGCAGATCGTCGCCAACTCCCGGGCCCGGTGGGCGGCCAGCACGGTCACGGCGACCGCCCCCGCCTTCATCACCGCCAGCCAGCAGGCGGCCAGCCATGGCGAGGTGGCGCCGCGCAGCAGCACCCGGTTGCCGGGCACCACGCCGAGCGGGCCGGTGAGCGTGTGCGCGATCCGGTCGACGTGGGCGCGCAGTTCGCCGTACGTCCATGTCTCGCCCGTGGCGGCGCGCACCGCGACCCGGTCCGCGCCGTACCGCTCGACGGTGCGGTCCAGCAGCTCGGCGCCGCAGTTGAGGCGGTCGGGGCGGGGCGGCCCGGGCAGGTCGAGGAGGAAGTCGGGCCACTGCCCGGCGGGCGGCAGATGGTCCCGGGCGAAGGTGTCGGTGTGCGCCGAAGGCCTGAGCTCCATCGAGGACGCGCCCCCTATGCCTGCACATGCCGTGCCTGAAGTCGCCCTGTCAGCGTAACGTGATGGTGACGACAGTCAACAGATCGCGATAAACGCCCGATCGGAGAGTGGCCGGTGCCGTCGTTCGCACTCGATCCGAAGCAGCGGCGCTGGTGCGCCGAAGTGCGGTCCCTCGCCCGCGACCTGCTGCGCCCGCTCGCCGACAGCGGCCCGCCCGGCCGGGTCAACCGGCCGCTGACCGAGGCCCTCGGCGAACTCGGCCTGCTGCGGCGGCTGTTCCCCGACGACGGGCCGGTGCGCGCCCTCGACCTGTGCCTGCTGCGCGAATCGCTCGCCCGCGAGTGCACGGAGGCCGAGACCGCGCTCGCCCTCCAAGGCCTCGGCGGCTACCCGATCGTGCTGTCCGGCAGCCCCGAGCAGTACGCGCGCTGGCTGCCCGAGGTCCGGGCGGGCCGCGCGGTCGCCGCCTTCGCGCTCAGCGAGCCCCAGGCCGGCTCCGACGCCGCCGCGCTCGCCCTGCGGGCCGACCCGGACGGGGCCGGCGGCTGGCGGCTGGAGGGCGAAAAGCGCTGGATCTCCAACGCCCCCGAGGCCGACTTCACCGTCGTCTTCGCCCGCACCACCCAGGGCGCGGGCTCGCGCGGGATCACCGCCTTCCTCATCCCCGCCGACCGGCCCGGACTCACCGGCGAGCGGCTTGAGATGCTCAGCCCGCACCCCATCGGCAGCCTCGCCTTCGACGGCGTCCCGGTCACCCGCGAGGACGTCCTGGGCACGCCCGACAAGGGGTTCGGCGTCGCCATGCGCACCCTCAACCTGCTGCGGCCGAGCGTCGGCGCGTTCGCCGTCGGCATGGCCCAGGCCGCGCTCGACGCCTCCGTGGCCCACGCCGGGGAGCGCACCGCCTTCGGCGGGCCGCTGAAGGACCTCCAGGCCGTTTCCCACCAGTTGGCCGAGATGGCCACCCGGACCGAGGCCGCCCGCCTCCTGGTCTACGCGGCCGCCACCGCGTACGACGAGGGCGCGTCCGGTGTCGCGGGGAGCTCGGCGATGGCCAAGCTCCTGGCCACCGAGACCGCCCAGTACGTCGTGGACGCCGCCGTGCAGATCCACGGCGCGCGGGCGCTGCGCCGCGGCCATCTCCTGGAGCACCTCTACCGCGAGGTCCGCGCGCCCCGGATCTACGAGGGGGCGACCGAGGTCCAGCGCACCATCATCGCGAAGGAGCTGTACCGGTGACCGAGCTGCCCGAGCTGCCCGAGCTGCCCGAGCCCCCCGAGCCGTCGGAGCGCTCCGGCGCCGCCTCCCGCCCGTCCCTGTCGCGTGTCAACCCGCCCGAGCTCTCCCCGCCCACCGGCTTCAGCCACGCCGTCACGGCCACCGGCGGCCGCCTGGTCTTCCTGGCAGGCCAGACCGCGCTCGACGGCACGGGCGCGGTCGTCGGCGCCACCCTCCCCGCCCAGTTCCGCCGCGCGCTCGTCAATCTGCTCACCGCCCTGGCCGCCGTCGGCGGCGCCCCCGCGGACCTGGCCCGGCTCACCGTGCACACCACCGACGTCGCGGCCTACCGTGCCGCGGCGCCCGAACTCGGGCGGATCTGGCGGGAGCTGGCGGGGCGCGACTACCCCGCGATGGCGGTCATCGGCGTCGTACGGCTGTGGGACGAGGCGGCGCTGGTCGAGCTGGACGGCATCGCGGTGCTCCCGTAGGGGCGTGGGCGCTGTTCTTTCGTGCGTGCCCCAGCCCTACCTGGTTCGGTAGGCCCGGAGAAAGGTCCGCACTCCCTCGACGACGAGTGGCCGGACGCGGGCGTCCTCCGCGGCATTCGCGGAGCCGAGCCTGTCCAGCGCGACGCCGAAGGTCAGCGCGATGAACTGGTCGGCCGCGAGCCGGGGGTCGGGGACGTGGAGCAGCCCGGCCGCGGCGAAGGCGGCGAACCGCTCGGCGAGTGCCTCTTCGGGGGTGTCGGCCAGGGAGTTGTAGCCCCGGTGCGGCAGGTGGCCGGATTCCGCCCGGACCAGTCGTCGCAGCGTTGCGTACTCCGCCGAGTCGAGCATGTCGGTCGCGATGCGCATCGAGAACGTGACCAGGGCGTCCTCGAGGTCGGTGGCCTCGGTGGCCTCGGTGAGGGTGTCGTCGAGGGTGTGCCGGATCGTGCTGATCAGTGACTCGCCGATGGCGTCGACGACTGCTTGCAGCAGCGTCTGCTTGTCGCCGAAGTAGTCGTAGACCGTCCGCTTGGACACCTCGGCCCGGGCGGCGACCGCGTCGACGCTGGACCGGTCGAAGCCGTCGGCGAGGAACAGTTCCCGGGCTGCCGAGAGGATCGCGGCCCGCTTCCGCGTGGACCCCTCGCGCAGTGTCTTCGTGGTCGGCATGGGCACATCCTAACTCTCCTACACTGCACGGTGTAGTGTAATCTCGAGTCGAGTGAACGGCCGCTGTGCCCGCGCCGGGCCCGGCACGGCGGCAGCGCTCCGCGTACGGCCGACCCCTTCCTCGCCCGGCAATGACGGAAAGGACGTCCATGACCGCAACTCTGGCTCCCCCGGTTCGCATCGGGAAGGCCGCTGTCGCAGCCCTCGGCATGCTGGCAGTCGCCACCGGTGCCCTGGAGTCGGTGGTGACGCCGACGCTCCCGCTCCTGCAACGCGAACTGGATATGAGTCCCGCCGAAGGGGCGTTGCTCAGCATCGTGCTCCTCATCACCGGCGCGCTCGTCACACCGGTCGCAGGCAAGTTAGGCGACCGCTACGGCGGGAAACGGGTCCTGATCCGGCTGATGGCGGTGGTCTGTGCCGGTGGTCTGGTGTCCGCCCTGGCGTCGAACCTGCCGGTGCTGCTGCTCGGTCAGGTCCTGCAAGGGGCGATGGTGGGCGCGCTGCCCCTGTCGTTCATCCTGGTGCGCAAACACCTCCCCGCGGGAGAGTCGAAGGTGGCCATCGGGACGGTCAGCGGGTTGTTCGTGGGCGGCGGGATGGCGGGAACGCTGTCGGCCGGGCCCGTGGCGGAAGGGCTGTCCCGACACTGGATGTTCGCGCTGCCGACGTTCGCGGTCATCGGGGCCACCCTGCTGGTGAACAGGCTGATGCCGGATGATCCGCCGGGCCGGCCGGACGACGGCGGGATCGACTGGCCCGGCCTGGTTCTCCTGAGCGGGACGCTGGTCACGCTCATGCTCGTACTCGCGCTGGCGCCCGACATCGGCTCACAGCCACTCGTGCTCGGCGCCCTCATCGTGGTGCTGGCCGCCTTCGTGACCGGATGGACAGCCGTTGAGCGCCGTGCGGCCTCGCCGATGGTCGATCTGCGCATGCTGGCACGGCCCGCGGTGTGGAAGTCGTGTGTGCTGACGTTCGTGATCTGCGCCGGTACCTCGATGGCGGTCTATCTCGTCCCACAGCTGTTCGCGGTGGACGCCGACGAGTACGGGTTCGGGGCCAGCGCCACCAAGATCGGCTTCTTCCTGCTGCCCGGCGCCGTGGCCGCGTCGCTGGCCGGGCCGATCAGTGGCATCGGGGCGCGGCGTTTCGGCTCGCGTGCCGTGGTCACCACCGGGATCGTCATCATGGTCACCGCCCTGACCGCCCTGGCGGCCGTGCACAGCGAGGTCTGGCACCTCATCATCGGCAAGGCGATGATCGCGCTCGCCAACGGCCTGTGCGTCACGGCGATGGTGACCAGCACCGCCACCTCCGTCGACCAAGGTGACACCGGCATCGCCACCAGCCTGGTCCTGGTGACTCGCGTGCTCGGCTACGCCGTGGGTGCGCAGGTCAGCGGAGCGATGCTCACCGCCGCGACCCCTTCCGGCTCGGATGTCCCGGCCGAATCGGCCTTCGTCACCGGCTTCGTCATAGCCGGCGCCGTCACGGCGCTGTCCCTCCTCGTCACCCGGACCATGAGCAAAGGAGTCAAGGAATGACCCGCACCGAACCGCTGAGAGATATCCGCACCACGCCGAGGCGCAAGGTTCTGATATCCGGGGCCAGCATCGCGGGGCCCGCCCTCGCGTTCTGGCTGAACCGCTACGGGTTCGCCGTCACGGTAGTCGAGAAGGCGGGCACCATTCGTGACGGTGGCTATCCCATCGACGTGCGGGGCACCGCACTCGAGGTCGTCCGGAGGATGGGAATCCTGCCGCGACTGCGGGACGCGCACATCGACCTGGGCCGGCTGACCTTCCTCGACGAGGACGGCGGCAAGGTGGCCTCGGTCAATCCGCACACCCTCACCGGCGGTGTCGCGGGACAGGACCTGGAGGTGCGGCGCGGGGATCTGGCCGGCGCCCTCTACACGGCGGTCCGTGACGACGTGGAGTTCCTGTTCAACGACTCCATCGACACCCTCGACCAGTCCGGCCACGGGGTCGACGTCACCTTCCGCGGGGGTGGCAGGCGTACGTTCGACATGGTGTTCGGCGCGGACGGACTGCACTCACGCACCCGCGAGTTCCTGTTCGGCCCCGAAGAGCAGTTCCACCGGTACCTCGGCTACTGCTTCGCCGGGTTCACCATGCGCAACACCTTCGGGCTCTCCCACGAGGTCATGATGTGGAACGCCCCGGGCACGGCCGCGGCACTCTACGCCGTGGGGGACAACGACGAGGTGCACGCCTTCCTGCCCTTCGCCCACCCGGAACCGCCGTACGACGCGTTCCGGAACCCGGAGGCCCAACGGGACTTGGTCGCCGCGGTCTTCGCCGACGCGAAATGGGAGGTCCCCGGCATGCTTTCCGCCATGCGCGACGCGGATGACCTGTTCTTCGACGCGGTCAGCCAGATCCGCATGCCCCGCTGGTCCAGCGGCAGGGTCGCACTGGTGGGCGACGCCGCGTACGCGCCCTCGTTCCTCACCGGACAGGGCTCCAGCCTCGCGCTCGTCGGCGCGTACATGCTCGCCGTTTCCCTGGCCGACCGGGACCACGCCGCGGGCTTCGCCGCCTACGAACACAACACCCGTGAGTTTGTGACCCTGAATCAGGACCTGGTCGGCGACGGCGACGCCACACTCTTCCCGACCACCGCCCGGGCCCTGAAGCAGCGCAACGACATGCTGCGCAATCTCACCGCCATGCCCCCCGCGGAGGGACGACCGGCCCATTCGGCCCTCACCCTGCCCGAATTCATGCCCATGACGGGAGGAGTCGGCGGTCGGGAAGCCGGTGGCGCAGCTTGGCCCACATCCGGCCTTCGGACCACTCGGTGAAGCGCCGGAAGGCGGTGACGCCCGAGGGGCCGCCCCGCCGGCCGGCGTTCCGGCCGGCGGGGAGGGGCGCGGGCGCGCTCCCCGGTCGGCCGGTCAGATGTCGCGGAAGGTCTCGATCTGCGCGCCGATCGAGTTCAGCCGCTCCGCAAGGTCCTCGTAACCGCGGTTGATCACATACACATTGCGCAGCACCGACGTCCCCGGGGCCGCCATCATCGCCAGCAGCACCACGACCGCGGGCCGCAGCGCCGGCGGGCACATCATCTCGGCCGCCCGCCACCGGGTCGGGCCCTCGACCAGCACCCGGTGCGGGTCGAGGAGCTTGACGTGGGCGCCGAGCCGGTTCAACTCGGTCAGGTAGATGGCCCGGTTGTCGTAGACCCAGTCGTGGATCAGCGTGGAGCCCTGCGCGGACGCGGCGATGGCCGCGAAGAAGGGCACGTTGTCGATGTTGATCCCCGGGAACGGCATCGGGTGGATCTTGTCGATGGGGGCCTGGAGCTTGGAGGGCCGCACGGTCAGGTCCAGCAGCCTGGTGCGGCCGTTGTCCGCCCGGTACTCGGCGCTGCGCTCGTGGTCCAGGCCCATCTCCTCCAGCACGGCCAGCTCGATCTCCAGGAACTCCACCGGCACCCGCCGGATCGTCAGCTCCGACTCCGTCACCACCGCGGCGGCCAGCAGGCTCATCGCCTCCACCGGGTCCTCGGACGGGGCGAAGTCCACGTCACGGTTGATCTCGGCGAGGCCGTGCACGGTGAGCGTGGTGGTGCCCACCCCCTCGACCTTGACCCCCAACTCCTCCAGGAAGAAGCACAGATCCTGGACCATGTAGTTGGGGGAGGCGTTGCGGATCACGGTGACTCCGTCGTGCCGCGCCGCGGCCAGCAGCGCGTTCTCGGTGACGGTGTCGCCGCGCTCGGTCAGCACGATCGCGCGGGTGGGGGCCACCGCGCGGTCCACCCGGGCGTGGTACATCCCGTCCGTGGCGGTCACTTCGAGGCCGAAGTGGCGCAGCGCGGTCATATGCGGCTGCACGGTGCGGGTGCCGAGGTCGCAGCCGCCCGCGTACGGAATCCTGAACTGCCCCATGCGGTGCAGCAGCGGGCCCAGGAACATGATGACGCTGCGGGTCCGGCGGGCCGCCTCGGTGTCCATGGCGGCCAGGTCCAGCTCGGCGGGCGGCACGATCTCCAGATCCGCCCCGTCGTTGATCCAGCGGGTGCGGACGCCGATGCTGCCCAGCACCTCCAGGATCCGGTAGACCTCCTCGATCCGGGCGACCCTTCTCAGGGTCGTACGGCCCGAGTTGAGCAGCGTCGCGCACAGCAGGGCGACGCAGGCGTTCTTGCTCGTCTTGACGTCGATGGCGCCCGAGAGACGACGGCCGCCGACGACCCGCAGATGCATCGGACCCGCGTATCCGAGCGAGACGATCTCACTGTCGAGCGCCTCGCCAATCCTGGCGATCATCTCAAGACTGATGTTCTGGTTGCCTCGTTCAATACGGTTGACCGCGCTCTGGCTGGTCCCGAGCGCCTCCGCGAGCTGCGTCTGGGTCCAGCCACGATGCTGTCGCGCGTCGCGGATGAGCTTGCCGATGCGAGAGAGGTAGTCGTCAGTCATACGGCAGAGGCTATCTCAGATATGAGATGCACGCGCGACGGGAGCGGCGTTCGGGTGAGCGTGTCGGAAGCGGGCCACTCCCGGGAATATTGTTCTACTAGCATGCGAACAACTAATATGCAGGCAGTCGACGAATCGGAGGCAGCCGTGAATGACTCCCAGCGCCGCACCCTGGTGATCGGCCTCCCCTCCGCCCTCGCCTGCGCCGCCGTCCTCACGACCTACGCGGCCCTGCGCGACCGGCTCCCGGATCCGCTCGCCACCCACTTCCCGGCGAGCGGCAAGGCCGACGGCTTCGCCGGCGCGGGCTCGTTCCTCGCGGTGGCCATCACCCTCCTCGCGGTCCAGTGCGCGGTCTTCGCCGTCCTCGCCCATCGCTCGAGCCGGGGCCTCGGCTCGCTGCGCCTGATGGCCGCGTTCGCATACGGGGTGTCGGGGCTGCTGGGCTACGCGTTCCCCGCCACGCTCTTCGTCAATGCCGACGTCCCCGACGCCGCCGACGTCCGCTTCCCGATGTGGCAGCTGGCCGTGGCCCTGGCCTGCGCACTGACCGCCGGAGGGGTGGGCTGGCTGCTGGCCGGGGCGGACGCCGCGCCCGCGCCCGGCCCCGCAGGTGTGCCGCACCGCCTGCCGCTCGGCAACGGCGAGGCCGCCAGCTGGACGCGCACCGTCACCTCACGCGTGCTGCTCGCCGCGGGGCTGGGGCTCGCGGGCGTGGGCGCGGTGCTGGCGTTCACCGTGAACCCCAGGAGCGGGCTGCCGATGGCCGTCGTGGGGGCGATCGCCGTGCTGCTGTCCGGCTGCCGGGTCACCGTCGACCGGCGCGGCCTGACCGTGTCCCCGCCCGTCGTCCGGCTGCCCCGCCTGCGGGTGCCGCTCGGCCGCATAGAGGAGGCCACCAGCCGCCGGGTGGACGCGGTCGGCGACTTCGGCGGCTGGGGCTACCGGATCAGGCCAGGAAGGCGCGGCGTGGTGCTGCGCTCCGGGGACGCGCTGTGCCTGCGGCTGAGCACCGGCAAGGAGTTCGTGGTGACGGTGGACGACGCCCGCACCGCCGCGGCGCTGCTCAACACCCTCGTCGACCGCGCCCTCGCCGAGCGCGGCGGGGACCGTCCGGCGGCGGCGAGCTGACATGCTGTTCACGGTCGACCCCGGCTCCCCGGTCCCGCTCGGCGACCAGATCGCCGCCTCCGTACGCCGCGCCATCGCCGACGGCACGGTCCATCCCGGCGAGCGTCTCCCCGCCGCCCGTGCCCTCGCCGACTCCCTCGGCGTCAATGTGCACACCGTCCTCCGCGGCTACCAGCGCCTGCGCGAAGAGGGCCTGATCGAACTGCGCCGCGGCCGCGGCGCCGTGGTCACCGGAGCCGCCACCTCCGCCGGCCGCGCCCGCCTCGTCGAGGGCGTCCACGGCCTGGTCGGCCAGGCCCGCGCGATCGGGCTCTCCGACGACGAACTGCTGGCCCTGGTGCGGAACGGCCTCGCGGGCGGCGGCTGAGGGCGGGCGATCACTCGTACCGGTGACCGCCCGACCCCGACCCCGTCCCCGCCACGATGCCCGTCACCAGCTCCGCGAAGTCCGCCGCCGGGTCGTGCAGGGCCGCCGCGTGGAGCAGCTCCACGCGGTGCACCAGGCGCGGGGAGACCAGCGGGACCGCGACGAGGCCGGGGGCGCCCTCGGCGGCGGAGTGCGGCAGCAGGGCCAGGCCGTGGCCCGCGGCGGCCAGGGCGAGGAGCGCCCGTACGTCGGTGCCCTCGTACCGCAGCGCCGCGCGGAAGCCGTCGGTGCCGCTCGCGGCGCGCAGCCGGCGCAGCGGGACGGCGGCCTCGGGCGCGTCCAGCCAGCGCGCGTCGGCGAGGTCGGTCAGCCGCAGGCCGAGGCGGCGGGCCAGCGGATGGCCGAGGGGCAGCGGCACGACGAGCGAGCCCTCGGCGACGGCCAGTGCGGACAGCGGGCCGCCGGCAGGCAGCGGCAGCGGGTCGCCGGGCGCCGCAAGACCGTCGGTCAGCCCGAGGTCGAACTGCCCGGCGGCCACCGCCGCGGGGATCTCGCCGCGGCCCAGGACCCGTACGGCCGTCCGCACGCCCGGGTGGGCCCGGCGCGCCTCGGCCAGGGCCGCCGCGACCCGGACCGTCATGGCCAGGGGCGAGGCGCAGAGCGTCAGCCGGGCGGCGGTGGCGCCGGCGAGGCGCTCGACGTCCGCACGGGCCGCGTCCAGCCCGCGCAGCAGCGGGCCCGCGTGCTCCAGCAGCCGAGCGCCCGCCGCGGTCGGCGCCACCGGACGCCGGGTCAGCAGGGGGGTCCGCAGATCGGCTTCGAGCGTGGCGATGTGCTGCGACACGGCCGACGGAGTGAACCCCAGGTCGCGGGCGGCCTCCGAGAAGGACGCGCGGCGGGCCACGGACACGAAGGTGCGGAGCAGGTGCGGATCCATCGCCTCAGTATTCCGGCTCGCGCGGCACCCGATGGCCCGGTCGCCGGGTGGCTGACGCTCAGGGAGCGTCCTTGGCGCGAGCGTTCGAATCCGGGGTGTACGGCGGCCGGCCCACCAGCCGCGCGTACCAGGTGGAGGAGGCCACCAGACGGCCGATCACGAGTCCCGCCACCACGATCAGGAACGCCGCGATGAGCCAGGACAGCAGCGTGAAGACGGGGCCGAGCGGGCCGAAGTCGGCGAGACTGCGGTCCATGGCCCGCGGCATGACCAGACGGGAGGCATAGCCCAGCGCGACGGCGCCGGCGCCCGCGAGCACCGCGCCGGGCAGCAGCGGCAGCCACCCGACCCGGCCGCCCAGCAGCAGGTGCTGGGTCCACCACCACAGCAGGACGGACGACAGCAGGGACAGCACGAGTCCCGAGACGATCCCGGCGCCGAAGCCCCTGCGCAGCGGCGCCTGGACGAACAGCACCGCCAGCCAGACCAGCAGCCACAGCAGCCAGCGCCACGCCGTCACGCGCATCCGCGCCCTGGGCAGGCTCCAGCACCGCTCGCAGACCGTCTGGAGGGCCCGGCTGAAGGCGGTGGCCGCGATCAGCGCCACCACGAGGCCCGCGGCGCCCGAGGGCTTTCTGGTCGTGCCGGACGCGGCGAGGGTCCGGCGCAGCTCCGCCAGCGCCTTGCCGTGTACACCGACGACCGAGCGCACGGAGTCCGCCAGCAGGTTCTTCCATCCCGCCGGGGCGAAGGCCGCCACCGCCATCAGCAGCGGCAGGGCCGTCAGAAACGCCTGGGCGGCCAGCCGGGTGGCGGCCTCCAGGGTGTTGACGGCGAGCAGCCGCTCCATCAGCCGGGCGATCGCCGGTGCCGGGGCGCGCGCCGAGGCCAGGACACTCCGCGCTCTGCCGAACCGGGGTGGCCGGTGTTCGTCTCCGCCGGAACCGGAACTCACCGCCTGCCTCCTGCGTACCAGGCTGCCACCTCGGACGGCCGCGGGAACTCACCGCCGCCACCGCCACCGATAAGGGGCGCGCCACCGATAACGGATGCCGGTGACGCCCGTCCGCAGCCGCCGCGAGGACGCCCAGCAGCGCCAGGACCAAGACGACGATGCCCAGGACGAGCGCCACCGACGCCGGGGTGGGGTGGTTCCACAGGACGAGGGCGAGCGCGCCGCCGGAAATGACGACGCCCGTGGTCCAGCCCCGGTGGGCGTCCAGCCAGCGGCCGGCGCCGCCGGTACGCAGCCCCAAGCGGGCCAGGGACCGGCCGGTGGCGCCGGTGGCGAGCGCGGCCCCCGAGCGCACGGCGCGGGCGCCGCGCCCGGGGCCGTACAGATAGCCCGACACCACGGTGATCACCGCGACGACCAGGATGGTGCGCGTGCTCTCGCGCAGGAACCGCACGAACGTGTCGTAGATGACGGTGGCGGCGTCCGCGGGCAGCGTGGTGGGCGGCACGGAGTCCAGATAGACGCGGCGCAGGACGGCCAGGCCGACGAGCAGCACCAGCATCATCACCGCCACGCCGACGCCCACGCTCATCAGCGCCACCCGGTGCGCGGGGGCCGTCCACACGGCGAGGGCGGCGAGCACGATCGCCGTCACCGGCAGCCAGACGCCCAGGACGTCCAGCAGCCGCATGGCGCTCTGCGCCTTGTCGAGCTTCTGGGTCTTCAGCAGCGGGATCGTCCGCTCGACGGTGGGGATGTGGGCGGCCTTCTGGTAGCCCGCGGCGACCAGCCGGTGTTTGACGTTGTCGATGAGGGTGCCGAGGTCCAGGACGATGGTGTTCCCCCTGGCCTGGACGGCGCTGCTCCCCTCTCCGGTGAGCACCTTCACCACGGCGGCGTGCGCCCGGCGGTTGGCGGCGGTCCACACCTGGGCGAACTGCCGGCTGCGCACCACCTTGGCCACCACGTCGTGCACAGCCGTGGTCAGGGCGGTCCTCAGCGGCTCGGTCAGCAGCTTGGCGCTGTCGGCCACCCGGGGCGGGGCGCCGACCCGGTCCAGGGCTTTGGAGAGCGCGGCGGTGACGCCCGCCACATCGACGTTGGAGACCACGCGCTTGGTGAGCCGGTCGGTCACCGCGTTCTGTACGGCGGGGTCGGAGGCCAGCGGAGCCACGGTCTGGACGTACCGGTCGGTGTCGGTCACCTCCTCGTGCGTCCAGGTGGCGACCACGGCGAGCGGGGCGAGCAGCACGGCCAGCACCAGCAGCACCGACGCGCCGGCGTACCGGAGTCGGCGGTGGCGTACGGCGTGTGCCTTGCGCAGTCGCTCGTACTCCCGGCGCTCGGCGGCGCTCAGCGGAGGCTCGGCGGGGGAGCCGCCGGATGATGCGCCGGCAGATCCTTCGGGAGGTTCGGCCGGAGGGGTGCTCGAGGAGTCCATGCGGTCCTCCTTCGCATGACCCTCATGGTGCGCGGAGGCGCGGAAGATCGCCACGCGGGGCATGGCGGTGCAAGCCCCCCGTGCGGCGGTCCATGTATTAGGGTTATCTTGACATCGAGATATCTGCCAGAAGGCGCACCGCGGCCGCACTGGTAAGGCTTGCCTAAGTAAGCCTGACCTTACCTGATGGGCGAGGGCATGTGACGGCAGGATTGCGGTAGTACGCGCGAGATCATGCATGAAGGAGACAGTCGTGTCGGCGAACAGCTTCGACGCCCGCAGCACGCTCCAGGTGGGCGACGAGTCGTACGAGATCTTCAAGCTGGACAAGGTGGAGGGGTCCGCCCGTCTGCCGTACAGCCTGAAGGTGCTGCTGGAGAACCTGCTCCGCACCGAGGACGGCGCGAACATCACCGCCGACCACATCCGCGCGCTGGGCAACTGGGACCCGAGCGCCCAGCCCAGCCAGGAGATCCAGTTCACGCCGGCCCGCGTGATCATGCAGGACTTCACGGGTGTGCCGTGCGTCGTGGACCTCGCCACCATGCGCGAGGCCGTCAAGGAGCTGGGCGGCGACCCCGCCCGCATCAACCCGCTCGCCCCCGCCGAGCTGGTCATCGACCACTCGGTCATCGCCGACCGCTTCGGCACCCCCGAGGCGTTCACCCAGAACGTGGAGCTGGAGTACGGGCGCAACAAGGAGCGCTACCAGTTCCTGCGCTGGGGCCAGACGGCGTTCGACGAGTTCAAGGTCGTCCCGCCGGGCACCGGCATCGTCCACCAGGTCAACATCGAGCACCTGGCCCGCACCGTCATGGTCCGGGGCGGACAGGCCTACCCCGACACCCTGGTCGGCACCGACTCGCACACCACCATGGTCAACGGCCTGGGCGTGCTGGGCTGGGGCGTCGGCGGCATCGAGGCCGAGGCCGCGATGCTGGGCCAGCCGGTCTCGATGCTCATCCCGCGCGTCGTCGGCTTCAAGCTCACCGGCTCGCTGCCGACCGGCACCACCGCCACCGACCTGGTGCTCACGATCACCGAGATGCTGCGCAAGCACGGCGTGGTCGGCAAGTTCGTCGAGTTCTACGGCGAGGGCGTCTCCTCCATCCCGCTCGCGAACCGCGCCACCATCGGCAACATGTCGCCGGAGTTCGGCTCCACCGCCGCGATCTTCCCGATCGACGTCGAGACCATCAACTACCTGAAGCTCACCGGCCGCAGCGAGCAGCAGCTCGCGCTCGTCGAGGCGTACGCCAAGGTGCAGGGCCTGTGGCTGGACCCGGCCGCCGAGCCGGACTTCTCCGAGAAGCTGGAGCTCGACCTGTCGACGGTCGTCCCGTCGATCGCCGGCCCCAAGCGCCCGCAGGACCGGATCGTGCTGGCCGAGGCCGCGCAGCAGTTCGCCCAGGACATCCGCAACTACGTGGCCGAGGACGAGGAGGCGGGCAAGGAGTCCTTCCCGGCCTCCGACGCCCCCGCGCTCGACCACAACGGCGTGCCGACCAAGCCGACCCCGGTCATCGCCCCCGACGGCAGCCAGTACGAGATCGACCACGGCGCCGTCACCGTCGCCGCGATCACCTCCTGCACCAACACCTCCAACCCGTACGTCATGGTCGCCGCCGCCCTCGTGGCCAAGAAGGCCGTCGAGAAGGGCCTGACCCGCAAGCCGTGGGTCAAGACCACCCTGGCCCCCGGGTCCAAGGTCGTCATGGACTACTACGACCGCGCGGGCCTCACCCCGTACCTCGACAAGCTGGGCTTCAACCTGGTCGGCTACGGCTGCACCACCTGCATCGGCAACTCCGGCCCGCTGCCGGAGGAGGTCTCCAAGGCCGTCAACGAGGCCGACCTCGCCGTCACCTCCGTGCTGTCCGGCAACCGCAACTTCGAGGGCCGGATCAACCCGGACGTCAAGATGAACTACCTGGCGTCCCCGCCGCTGGTCGTCGCGTACGCCATCGCCGGCTCCATGAAGGTGGACATCACCAAGGACGCCCTCGGCACCGACCAGAGCGGCAACCCGGTCCACCTGGCCGACATCTGGCCCTCCGAGAAGGAGGTCGAGGAGGTCGTCGCCTCCGCGATCGGCCAGGAGATGTTCAACACCAGCTACGCCGACGTCTTCGCGGGCGACGCGCAGTGGCAGGCGCTGCCCATCCCGACCGGCAACACCTTCGAGTGGGACCCCGAGTCCACCTACGTCCGCAAGCCCCCGTACTTCGAGGGCATGGCCATGGACCCGGCGCCGGTCCAGAACGTCACCGGCGCCCGGGTGCTCGCCAAGCTCGGCGACTCGGTCACCACCGACCACATCTCCCCGGCCGGCGCCATCAAGGCCGACACCCCGGCCGGCAAGTACCTCACCGAGCACGGCGTCGAGCGCCGCGACTTCAACTCCTACGGCTCGCGCCGAGGCAACCACGAGGTCATGATCCGCGGCACCTTCGCCAACATCCGGCTGCGCAACCAGGTCGCGCCGGGCACCGAGGGCGGCTACACCCGCGACTTCACCCAGGACGGCGCCCCGGTCTCCTTCATCTACGACGCGTCGCAGAACTACCAGGCCGCGGGCGTCCCGCTGGTGATCCTGGCCGGCAAGGAGTACGGCTCCGGCTCCTCCCGCGACTGGGCCGCCAAGGGCACCGCGCTGCTGGGCGTCAAGGCCGTCATCGCCGAGTCGTACGAGCGCATCCACCGCTCGAACCTCATCGGCATGGGCGTGCTGCCGCTCCAGTTCCCGGAGGGCGCCTCGGCGCTCTCGTTGGGCCTGACCGGCGAGGAGACCTTCTCCGTCACGGGCGTCACCGAGCTGAACGACGGCACCACCCCGAGCACGGTGAAGGTCACCACCGACACAGGCGTCGAGTTCGACGCGGTCGTGCGCATCGACACCCCCGGTGAGGCGGACTACTACCGCAACGGCGGCATCATGCAGTACGTGCTGCGTTCGCTGCTCCGCAAGTAAGTCCCGGACGCGAGTCCTTACGGACGGGTCGACGGGCCGCACTCCCCTGCGCGGGGGTGCGGCCCGTTCGCTGTTCGCTGCCGGGATCAGGGGGTATCCGGCGGGGACCTCCGCCCCAGACCCCGGGGTCTATGGCGGAACCCCAGCTTCGGAAAGTCCCGATGTTCTTGAGTAAGAGTTCTGGAGCATATCGACTAGCACAGCCGAGGCATGGGCTTGCGGTGAGTTTGAGACGGCGACACGCCGAAGCGACGGCGTGTCGCCGTCTCATACTCACCACAAAGTCACTGGGCCGTGCGGCGTCATCAGCGGGTCAGCCGGTGTTCTGACCGGTCCCGATGAGGTAGCCGCCGAGTGCGGCGCCCAAGAAAAACGTGGTCAGGACCAGCGGCCCGGCGCATCGCCCCAGGCATGCCACGGTGCGACGCCAGCAGGTGCCCCAGCGTCTGGGGGCGCGGTGCGTGGCGGGCGTCCGGTTGGTGGCGCCGGCGCTGTGGGTCGGGGGCAGCGTGACCGTGCCGCGTGCGTTCGGGGTGCGCACGGGGTCCACACGCCAGTGACGCTCAACGGTCACGAGGAACTGACCATGATTCAGCCCCTGTTGCTGTGCGTGGAGGATGGCCCAGCGCGCGACGGGACCGGGGTTGCTGTCCACTCGCCCCGACGTGGCGGGGCACGCCATGCACTCGGCCAGATAGATCCCGTCCGGCGCTCCTTGTGCGCGTTCGGCGCTGAGTACCAGGTCCGAACCTCTCATGATGGTTCGCGTCACCGCCACGCTCCCGGTTCGAACCGGCAGGGGCGGGTAATGATCTCCCGATAGGTGTAGTGGTCCGGGTTCGCTTTCAGGTGGCCGGTCGCCCACGTGTGCGCGGTGGCCTGGTCGTCGCCGCGCTTCCCTGACTGCTCGCACACCGCGCACTGCATCACGTACGTGAGCGGTTCGGCGTCAGGCTCGGTGTCGGGGATGAGCTGGAACTCACGGAACCGGTAGACAACCCGAGTCATACCCGCCCCCTTCCAGCGCGAGCGCGCCTCTTGCTGTGGTCGGGATGGCGCCTCAGTAACACCGCACAGTCTGTGACCTTGCTCAGGTCTCCCGTTCGACGCGCCGCTTCTTTCTCGCGCTCCAGGCGGGCGCACTCCGCACAGTTCGCGCTCATGAAGCTCCCGCCGTACGCCGCGCCTCTTCCAGCCGTCGCGCTATGTCGCACGACTGGTCGGGCGTGCACGTCTGGCACTCGGCCCGGTGCATGAGGTACGCCGCTTGAAGTTGCTCAATGTCAGCGGCGCGGGGGTGTTCCGAGACTTCACGCTCAGGCACGGCAACCCCCTGCCGGGCAGCGAAGATCTTCCGGGCGTGCCTGCCATTCGCTGTCCCTGTAGACGCCGAAGTGATCGTGCTTGGCGTCGCGCACCAGGGCGCCGTTGTGGATGGCGGCCAGCGTCAGGGGGGCCAGGTCGAGTGACGGGAGGGTAATGCCGCGCATATCCAGCGCCGCACGCAGCTCATCCAGCGCGCGGTGTGTCGCTTGCCTGGGGGTAGGCGTCGGCGGGGGAGCGGTTTCGAAGGTCACGGGTGCCTCCCTGAGGGTCTGGGTAGCCCCAGGGTGACGAAATGCACTAATCATGTCACTGGTAGTTATGGCGCCCGCCAGTGCGAAGTACCAGCGAATGTGTGAGCTACAGGGGTAGACGGACCGCCGTAGCCAACTCGCGCATCTCCGGCGTCAGCGTCCGGCGCTTCTCAACAATTCTCCCGAGGATGTCACGTGCGTACCGCTGATTTGGCAACCACTGCGGGGACGCGACTCTGATTCGCGTCAGTGTGTCGATGGCTTCCGAGTATTCGCGCATCTGCGAGTGGGCGTCAGCGACATCTAGTAGATGCCGGTTACGGTTATTCGAGGTTGGGCTGAGCCGTTTGGCCGGATTGCTGCACGCAATCCGAAGGACCTCGTCCGGATGATCTGACACCATCGCATTTTCGGCACGTTTCAAGTCCACAGTCACAGGTCCAAATGCCCGGAGAAAATCCTCGCTAGGAACTGCTTCCTTTCCCATAGCTACGGCTGCTGACTTAGCCAACCGCAAAGCTGCCTTCGCCTCATCATCCCGGCCATCTCTGATACTGGCCGCTGATACCCGCAACAGAAGCCAACCCCAAGCGGACAACTCATCTGCGGTTGCTCGGGACATGCGTGGCTCAACATCATCGGCCCAACGAATCGCCAGTTCCCGAGCCTCAGTCAATCGCCCCCTCCGCAGGAGTAGCCAACATTGTGTGCTTACGGTGGTAGCTGCATGAAGTGCGTCGGGAGCTGCGTTGAACGCACGGCGTAGAGCGACTTCCGCAGCATCGAACTCGCGGGATTGCGTCAGCAACCAGCCGGTCAATTGCAACAGCCTGGCTCGAACCGACTGTCCAGCCGGTTCGAGTTCCGCAAGTCTGTCTGCGTCTCGCAGCAAGTGCGGGAGAATTGCACGAAGTTCGCTGAAGGCGTCATCCGAGAAGAGAGGGGTAGCGGCGGTCAGCGCGTCCCGCACACCTTCGACGGTTGGTGTTTGGGCAGGTTCCTCGGGGACGCTGAGCGGGTTCAGGACAGCAGCGCTTACGGGCTCCCACTGGTCAGCAGTCGCCGCGTCCGCCGGTTCTTCGGCGTGATCTGTTATCAGGGCCGTTGTGGGAACGCCAACGGCCGCCGCGATCTTGCGTGCGGTCTCCAGCCGGGTGTCCGTGTAGGCCCCCTGTTCCAGCGCTCGAATCCAGGACAGAGACACGCCCGACAGCCGCGCCAACTCCTTCTGTGTCAGTCCAGCGCGCTTCCGTGCCTCTCGGACTCGCCTTGCCAGGTCTGCACTCATGTGTCCAGCGTAGCCCTGGGATTGGGCCACACATGCCCCCGATGTTCCGAACGCTAGACCAGCGCGTAACCCGCAGGCTGCCGTGGTCAGTGGCCTCCTGCGAGTGGCGGCCTCCTCGGTGCCCGGCGGTCAGCGCGGCAACTCGACCTTCACCCGGCCGCAGCCCAGTCGCTCCGCCTCGGCGGCGGCGTAGCGGGGGAGGAGGTTGCGCGGAAGGTCGTCCATGCCGGTGCCGTCGTCCTGGACGAGGAAGATGACCAGACCGGTCTGGCACGAGGTCTGGTACAGAGCCAGGTCCGAGCGGTCGGAAGCGCTGCCTCTCTTGTCGTACTCGCGCCGTCCCATGGTGCTCGCCAGCTCGGAGAGGACCTGGGCGAGCCGCGGGTCCTCGACGGTGACCAGCCGCAGCCGCGCCCGGGTCGCGGCGACACCGAGACCGACGCCGCAGACGCGGGCCGTTCCGGGGCTGTGTGCGAGCAGCGTGCCGTCGAGCTGGTAGCGCTCGTCCTTGGAGAGGGCCAGGCTCAGCCCGTCGATGCCGCAGAGCCGTCGTGGCTCGGTGTTCTTCTGGCGCGGGGTTGCGGGAAGTCTGCCGGGGAGCGGGAGGGTGCCGTCGCAGTGCAGGGCACGCATGGCGCCGTTCGCCAGCCGGACGGTCGCCCGCGCCACCTCATCCCGCCAGCGGGGCTTGTCGCGGGAGCTCATCGGCAGCCTGCCCCAGGACGCGTCGACGACCGCGGGCCCGTCGGAGAGCCTCGCGTCGGCGCAACCGCGGGGGAGCGCCAGCCAGGTCCGGTTCTCCGAGGCCATCCCGACGAATCCCTTGCCGAACGGCACCGCCAGCGGGGAGAGGAAGTCCGCCAGCCAGCCCGTGGTCTGCGGGTCGTACTGCGGGTCGAGCTGGTGGAGCCGGAAGTCGATATGTGCGACGGGGCGGCCGTCGTCCAGCGCCAGGAGCCGGCAGGCGCCCTGGGCATCAGAGGAGCTGTCGTTCCCGTCGCTGGGGCGGATCTCCTCGGCGCGGACCGAGAGATCGTCGCGGAACAACATCTCCGCGTCCTTCTTGGGGAGCGTCCCCCAGCACACGGTCTGTTCCCCGTCCGACCACGAGAGGCCGGTCGTCTGCCAGGCGGTCAGCAGGCCGCCGAGGAGCGCGCCCACGACCCCCACGGAGATCAGCTGACCGGGCCGGGACCGCAGCAGGCCCCAGGCCCGGCGGCCACGCCGCGCCCACCGGCCCTTGCGCACTGCCTCGGTGGCGATGCGGATGTGCTCCTGTCGCCGCAGCTCATCAGGGGTGCTCATGTGGAGTCTCCATGCGGTGTGACGGCGGCGCAGCCGAGGCGCTTGGCCACGGCGGTGGCGTAGCCGGGGAAGACGCGCGACGGGGTGGCGAACGGGGTGGCCTTGGCGATGGCTGTCCTCTCCATGAACATCACCGTCGTACGGCCCGCGCACCCGGTCCGGACGAGCGCGCCATCCGTGTCCGCATAGCCCTGGCCGCGCCAGCCCCGGGCGAGCGGGGCGCCGCCGGTGAGGCCGTCGAAGAGCTTCACCAGCCGGGGCTGGGCGGTCATGGTGAACTGGGCGGCCATGTCCTCGTACCAGCGGACGACGCAGGTCTGCAGGTCGTCGCCGACCGGGCCCACGACGGAGTGCAGGCCCTCCTCGTCCTCCTCGCCACGGCGGGGTGCGGGGCCGAGCCCGTCGATCCGGCAGGCGCCCGGGGAGAAGCTGGTGGCGAAGGTGGTGTCAGGCGCGTGTCCCGGCACGATGGGCGCGGTGAAGCCCAGCGGCTTCTCCGGCGCGCAACCGGCCTTCTCCATACCACGGTTGGCGACCTTGATGAGCACCTGCCCCGCCTTCCACGGCTCGGACGAGACGTTCGGCAGACGGGCGGTGTCGCCTTTATTGTCGCTCTGCACGCCGCTGACGGTCACGACCGAGGGGCGGCCGTCGACATCGCACTTCTCGGGGAGCACCAGCGTGGCGGAGCCCTGGCTGACGAAGCCCGGCAGCCCCTCGGGAAGCTGATCCCTCGCACCGGCGAAGAGCCCGGCCAGCCATGCACGGCGCTTCTTCGCGTCCTTCGGGCCGGTGCCGTAACTGACGGAGATCTTCTCGGGGATGGTCTCGTCGGTGCCGTAAGTCCTGCTCGCGGTGATCGTGCACGAGCCGCGTGGGCGTTCGGGTGTCGGGGCCGTCTCCCGGAAGGCACGGTCGTCCCTCTCAAGGAGGAGCGACGGCTCGTCCTGCTCCGACCAGGCGCCCCAGCAGTATCTCTTCGCGGCGTCGGCGTCGTCGACGGCCCTGATGACCAGCCACCCCGCCACCAGCGCGACGGCGAGTCCGCCCGCCAGCGCCGCGCGTCCTCGCCGGCCCGTCAGGGCGCGGCGCAGCCGTCCGCCACCGGCGTCGGCTCCGGCATCGTC
Organism: Streptomyces sp. NPDC021225; assembly: GCF_044332865.1. Lineage (NCBI taxonomy): Bacteria > Bacillati > Actinomycetota > Actinomycetes > Kitasatosporales > Streptomycetaceae > Streptomyces > Streptomyces sp. NPDC021225. Next base: position 195,424 of record NZ_JBIRPV010000005.1, read on the forward strand.
ACCGTCGCCTGTCGTCCGTTCGTCCATCTGGTTTCCCCCGAAAGCATGTGTGCCGTAGATCGTATCGGGCGGCACTGACACGTACATCAGAGAAAAGTACTGGACGGGATGTACGGAGTCGGCGGCCGCATCCCGCGCAGGCACACATAGCCCTGGGTGGACAGCTCCAGCCCCGCCGCCAGCCCCACGTCGACCGCCCACTCCTGCTCGGCCGTCAGGCTCGGGACCCGGGCCTCGGCGCCCTCCGGCAGGCTGAGCAGCGCGGCGGTCAGCAGCCGCGTCGCCAGCCGCCGGGAGGTCGCGGCCAGCAGTTCGACCTTGCCGTCGTCGCCGACGTAGCAGTATCCGCTGCCCGCTAGGTCGTCCGAGACGAACAGCCGGCACTGGCGCAGCAGCAACTCGTGGTCGGGCCCGTGCGCCCCGCCCCGGGTGCGGCGGTCCACGGAGTCCATCATGTCCCGCTGCCTGGCGCCGCCCTCGAACACGCCCCCGTCCGGCGCCGGAAGCCGCTCCTTGTTGACGATTCCGCGCATGCGGATGGCAGGGTGCAGGGTGAAACCCGCCTGCCTGTACGTGGCGGCCGCCCGCGGGTCCTCGGAGCCGACGATGATCCCGCGCAGACACGCCCGCCCGTACGCGAGCGCCGCCGCCAGCAGCTCACGGCCGAGGCCGCGCCCCTGCGCCCTCGGCAGCACCGCGAACAGCGCCAGCCCCCAGGTGCCCTCCCGTCTGTGGGACAGCGCCGTGCCGACCGGCATCCCGTCGTCGTCCACGGCGAGCCAGCAGCCGCCGGGGTCGGTGCGGGCGAGGTGCCGGTTGCGGCCGTGGACGGAGGCGATGCGGCGCGGCGGCCACTCGTCGTCGGTCTCGCCGAGGAGGGCGCGGGAGGTGCCGAAGGCGGCGGCGGCCACGGTACGTACCGCCTCGGCGTCCTCCTCGGTGTCACGTAGCCGGCGGACAATCATGTGTCCATGATGGCGGTCCGCTTGGCGGGCGCGCGAAACCTCGTTGTCGGTCGTGTGGACGTGGCTTGGTCGACCCGGAAACGCGACAACGTTGTCAAAAGGGCTGTAGAGATCAGTACGCCGTCAACCGGCCCGGGCTGTCAAGTCCCTGTCCGCTGAAGGCTGTTGACGCGGCCAGGCGGCCCGAGGCGCCCTTACGCCCGCCGCGCCGAGTGAGGTACGGTCCCTGCGGCTTGCTCGACCTGGCGAACGCGGCCCTGTGCGAAGGATGGGACCGCGATGCCCTCAAGACCCCCGGCCGCCCTGGCGGCCGTGGCCCTGACCGCCGGATTGCTCGCGTCCGCGCTGACCGCCACCCCCGCGGCGGCCGAGCCGACCTCCACGACGGCCGCACTCGTCAAGGACCCCGCCGCCTACGTCGATCCGCTCATCGGCAGCCGCAACGGCGGCAACACCTACCCCGGAGCCGTCGTCCCGTTCGGCATGCTCTCCTGGAGCCCCGAGAACACTCGCGGCAACGCCACCCGCACCGCCGCCCCCGGCGGCTACCAGTACGACGCGACCCGCATCCGGGGCTTCAGCCTCACCCATATGTCCGGCACCGGCTGCGCGGGCGGCTCCGGCGACATCCCGTTCTTCCCCTTCCCGGGCGAGGTCACCTCGTCCCCCGCCGCGGACACCAAGGACGAGGTGTACGCGTCCGACTTCCGGCACGAGGACGAGACCGCGCGGCCCGGCCGGTACGGGGTCACCCTCGCCTCCGGCGCCGGAGCCGAGCTGACCGCCACCGCCCGCACCGGGTCCGCCCGCTTCAGCTACCCCGAGGGCAAGGCGGCCTCGCTGCTCATCCGCACCTCCGCGTCCGAGGTCGGCAGCACGGACGCGGACCTCACGATCGACCCGGCGCGCCGCACCGTCTCCGGCTCGGTCACCAGCGGCAACTTCTGCGGCTACCTCGACCCCGAGGGGCGCCGCAGCTACTACACGCTGCACTTCACCGCCACCTTCGACACCGCGTTCACCGCCCACGGCACCTGGCAGGACGACCGGCTGCGCCCCGGCACCACGACCGCCGAGGGCGGCACGGGCGGCTACGGCACCGACGGCCGCCCCGTCGCCGGGAAGGGCTCCGGCGGCTACCTCCGCTTCCCCGACGGCACCCGCCGGGTCGGGGTCAAGGTCGGCATCAGCTATGTCGGCCAGGCGGGCGCCAAGGCCAATCTGGCCGCCGAGAACCCGCCGGGGCGCGGCTTCGGGCAGGTGCGCGACGCCGCGTACGACGCCTGGCGCCGCCGGCTGGCCGACATCAGGGTCGGCGGCGGCTCGGACACGGACCGCACCACGTTCTACACCGCGCTCTACCACGCGCTGCTGCACCCCAACGTCATCAGCGACACCGACGGCCGCTACCGGGGCAGCGACGGCGAGGTCCACTCGGTGACCCCGGGCCACCGGGCCCAGTACGGCACCTTCTCCGGCTGGGACGTCTACCGCTCCCAGGTCCAGCTGCTCACCCTCCTCGACCCCGGCCGGGGCTCCGACATCGCGCAGTCGCTGCTGAACTTCGCGCGCCAGAACGGCGGCGTGTGGGACCGGTGGATCCACAACTCCTCCGGCACCCATGTCATGAACGGCGATCCGTCGGCCGCCGCCCTCGCCGGGATCCGGGCCTTCGGCGGCACCCGCTTCGACCTCGACGGAGCCCTCGACTCGCTGGTCCGGGCCGCGACCGTACCGACGGAGAAGGACACCAGCCCGGCCGGTAAGCCGATCATGTCGGTGGGCCAGCGGCCCTCCCTCGACAAGTATCTGAAGCTGCACTACATGCCGTCCGTCTCCAACGCCTGGGGCGGGGCGGCCGAGACCCTGGAGATGTCCGGCGCGGACTTCGCGATCTCGCAGCTCGCCGAGGCGGCGGGGGAGCCGGACACCGCCCGCGCCTTCACGGCCCGCGCCCAGTGGTGGCAGAACAACTTCAACGCGGCCGCCGATCCGGCCACCGGCGGCTACATGGCCAACCGCAAGGCGGACGGCAGCTGGGTCACCGGCTTCACCCCGGCCACCGGCAACGGCTTCGTCGAGGGCACCAGCGCCCAGTACACCTGGATGGTGCAGCACAACCCGGCGGGCCTGTTCGCCGCCCTGGGCGGCAGGGACGCCGCGGTGAAGCGCCTGGACTCCTTCTTCCACGACGCCGACGGCGGCTGGGCGCTCACCGGCGCGGGCGGCGAGAAGGCCGAACTGGACAACGAGCCGTCGATCAACGTGCCGTATCTGTACGACTACGCCGGAGCGCCGTACAAGACCCAGGAGACCGTCCGCGCGGCGATGCGGCAGCTGTGGAGCACCGAGCCCGGCGGCATCCCCGGCAACGACGACCTGGGCGAGATGTCGTCGTGGTACGTGTTCTCGGCCCTCGGCATGTATCCGCAGGTCCCCTCCCGCGGCGAACTGGTGCTGGCCTCCCCGCTGTTCCCGCGCGTGGAGATCGAGCGCGGCGGCCGTGACATCTCCATCCGGGCCCCGCAGGCCGCGCCGGACGCGCCGTACGTCCAGTCGCTGAAGGTCGACGGCCGGGCGAGCGGCCGGGCCTGGCTGCCGGAGTCGTTCGTCGGGCGCGGCGGCACGCTGGAGTACGTCCTGGGCACCGAGCCCAACCGCGCCTGGGGCTCGGCCGCGGCCGACGCGCCCCCGTCCTTCCGCGACGGCGAGCAGCCGTACCAGATCGGGGTCGGGCCCACCACCGGCACCGTCGCGCCCGGCGAGAGCCTGACGGTGAAGGTGGCCGCGGTCCCCGTCCGCGACGGGGACCGTCCCGAGGTGCGCTTCACCGCCGACGCCCCGGACGGGCTCACCGCCTCGCCCGCCTCCGGGGCGGTGGGGCCCGACGGCACGGCCGAGATCACGCTGCGCGCGGGGAAGGACACGGCCGAGGGCTTCTACGACGCGAAGGTGACGGTGACCGGCGGCGGCACGGAGGTCGTCCAGCCGGTCACGGTGACCGTCGCCGGGCCCGGCGGGCTGCTCGCCGCGTACAACAACGTCGGCGCCACCGACGACGCGGGTGAGCACGACGAGGGCGACTACGACGGCGGCGGCTGGAGCTACTCGCGCCAGGCACTGGCCGAGGCCGGTCTCGCGCCGGGCGCCCGGGGCACCGTCCAGGGCCTGGAGTTCACCTGGCCCGACTCGCCCGCCGGCCGCCCCGACAACGCCTCGGCCGACGGCCAGACCATCGACCTGCCGGCCTCCACCGCCCTGTCGTTCGTCGGCAGCGCGGTCAACGGCAACCAGCGGGCCACCGCCAAGGTCACCTACACCGACGGCAGTTCGGACAGCGCCGAGCTGGCCTTCACCGACTGGACGGTGGGCGGCGGCGGAGGGACCGTCCAGTACGGCAATGTGACCGTGGCCAGGACCCCGTACCGCAACATCAGCGGCGGGGACAAGGACGTCGTGGACGCCTACATCTTCGCGACCAAGGCGTTCCGGGCGCCGGACGGCAAGACGATCAAGAGCGTCACCCTGCCGGACAACGCGGATCTTCACGTCTTCGCGATCGCCCGCGGCTGACGGCCGGGCGCCCCGAGGAGACGTACGAGACTCATGGGGAGTTCGCCCGGCCGCCCCGCCGGGCGAACTCCCCAGTGCCGTCAACACCCTTGCGCCCCGCCGACGCCACGCCCTTTACTGATCGCTGCCCGGCGGCCGCGCGCGCGACGGCCGCCGCCCGTCACGCCGTACCGCCATACCGCCGCACCGCCTCCGCGCGCGCGGCGAGCCAGCACCGGAGGTGGACCACATCAGCACGCGGCCCCTGACGTTCGTCGTCGGCACCGGACGCAGCGGCTCGACCGCGCTGTCGCACGTCCTGAACCTGCATCCCGGCATCCTCAGCGTCAACGAGCTGTTCACCTCCCTCGGCATGGAGCCCCACCGGCATCCGCTGCCCGCGCGGACCGTGTCCGGCGCGGAGTTCTGGGAGCTGGTCACCCGGCCGAACGAGAGCTTCGACCGGATGATCCGCAGCGGCGCCCCGGCTCCGGAGTTCCTCTACAACCGGCGCCCCGGGCGCTTCTCGGCCGAGACCACCGGCATCCCCGCCCTGAGCATGATGGTCCTGCCGCACCTCACCGACGATCCGGACGGCCTCTTCGACGAGCTGGCGCCGCGGGTCTCGGCGTGGCCAGGCCGCCCGGTCGCCCGCCACTACACGGCACTGTTCGAGCTGCTGGCCGAGCGGTTCGGCCGCGGGGTGGTCGTCGAGCGCTCCGGCGGCTCCCTGGGCTGGGTGCCCTGGATGCGGGAGGCGTTCCCCGGGGCGCGGTTCGTCCATATGTTCCGGGACGGGCCGGACTGCGCGCTGTCGATGAGCCGCCACCCCGGCTTCCGGATGACCCTGCGCACCATGGACGCCAGGAGCGCCGCCGGGGCGGGCCTGCTGGCCCGGCTCACCGACGAGCACGTCCGCGCCCTGCCCCCCGACCTCGCGGGTCTGTTCGCCGAGCGGTTCGACCCCGCGCTGCTGATGGAGGCGCCGGTGCCGGTCGCCCGGTTCGGCGAGATGTGGTCGCACCTGATCACCCGGGGTCTGACGGCGCTGGCCCGGGTCCCGGAGGGCTCCCGTACGTCCCTGTCCTACGAGCAGCTGCTCGACGCGCCCCGGCGGGAGCTGGCCCGGCTGGCGGAGTTCATCGGCGTCGATCCGGCGGAGGAGTGGCTGACGGCGGCCGAGGCCACCCTCGACCACGGCCGGCGCGGCTCCGCCCTCCGCCTCCCCGCGGACGAGCTGTCCGCCCTGCGGGAGTCCTGCGCCCCGGGCACCGAGGCGCTGCGCGCGGTCATGGCGGGGGCGTAGCGCTACCGCTCCGCACCCGTCTTCCGCGCCCGGGTTCCGCTGACAGCGGATTCGCTCACAGCATGCGCCGATTCCGCCGGCCCCGCGCGGCGGGCAGAGTCACCGTCATGAGGCTTCTGCTGCTGGGCGGTACGGAATTCGTGGGGCGGGCCATCGCCGAGGAGGCGCTGGCGCGCGGCTGGCAGGTGACGGCGTTCAACCGCGGACGCCACGACCCGCCCCCGGGCGTGGCCGCCCTGCGGGGCGACCGCAGCGCCGCGGGCGGCCTGGCGGCCCTGGAGGGGGACGGCACGGGGGAGTGGGACGTCGTCGTCGACACCTGGACGGGCGCGCCGTCCGCCGTGCGCGACGCGGCCCGGCTGCTGGCCGGGCGGGCCGGGCATTACGTCTACATCTCCAGCCGGTCCGTCTACGCCTACCCCGCCCCGGCCGGGCTCGACGAGGACGGCCCGCTGGTGGAGGCGTCGCCGGACGCGGGAGCGGTCGAGTACGCCGAGGCCAAGCGGGGCGGGGAGCTGGCGGCGGAGGCGGCGTTCGGCGAGCGGGCGCTGCTGGCCCGGGCGGGGCTGATCCTGGGCCCGTACGAGAACGTCGGCCGGCTGCCGTGGTGGCTGACCCGCATCGCCCGGGGCGGCCCGGTCCTGGCGCCGGGGCCGCGCGAGCTGCCGCTCCGGTACATCGACGTCCGCGACCTGGCCGGCTGGGTGCTGGACGCCGCCGGGCGCGGGCTCGGCGGCCCGTACAACCTGGTCGGCCCGCCGGGTCAGACGACCTTCGGTGAGCTGCTGGAGGCGTGCGTGGCCGTCACCGGGGCGGACGCCGAGCTGCGCTGGACGGACCCGGAGGCGGTCCTGGCGGCCGGTGTCGAGCCGTGGACCGAGCTGCCGGTCTGGCTGCCGCCGGGGGAGCTGTACGACACGATGTACGGCGGGGACGTGTCCCGGGCGCTCGCCGCCGGCCTGCGCTGCCGTCCCGTCGCCGGGACCGTGGCCGCCACCTGGGAGTGGCTGCGACAGCTCGGCGGCCGCGCCCCCCACCGCCCGGACCGCCCGCCGGTGGGCCTTGCCCCGGAGCGGGAGGCGACGGTGCTGGGCACGGCCTAGGTGTGCTGACCGGACAGGTTGGTGACGCCTGCGGCGTGCTCACCCCCTACCCGCCCCTTCCCGGCCGCTGCCGTTATGAGGCTCCGCCGCGTGGGGGCTCCGCCCCGGACCCGGGGGCCAGGGGCGAAGCCCTTGCCACGCGGCGGAGCCCCGCGCGGCGGAGCCGCAAATCAGCAGGGGCTCGACACCGGGGGAAGGGGCGGGTAGGGGAACAGCACCGATATGCGGCTCCGCCGCGTGGCCGCCGGACACCCCCTAGGCGGAGGGCGTCTGCCGCGGCGCCGGGACCGGCCGTACGGGGTGCTTGCTCATGATCGAGACGCGGTTGAAGGCGTTGATGGCGATCGCCACCCAGATCACCGCCGAGATCTCGTCGTCGGTCAGCGCCTGGCGCGCGACCCCGTAGGCCGCCTCCTGCGCGGCGGCGTCCGCGGGGCTGGCGGTCGCCTCCGCGAGGGCGAGCGCGGCCCGCTCCCGCGGGGTGAACACCTCGGTGTCGCGCCACGCCGCCAGCACGCCCAGGCGCTGCGCCGTCTCGCCGGCCCGCAGGGCGGCCTTGGTGTGCAGGTTGAGGCAGAACGCGCAGCCGTTGATCTGGGACACCCGCAGGTTGACCAGCTCCACGAGCTGCCGGTCGAGCCCGGCCTCGGCGGCGGTCGCGCGGACCGCCTCGGCGGTCTGCACCATCGCGCTGTAGACCTGGGGGCTCTGCTTGTCGATGAAGACCCGCCTGCCCCGCCCCTCGGCGGAGGCCGTCTCGTCGATCGAGGTCGCTGCGGAGGCCGCTGCCGCGTCAGTCACCTGAACTCCTTCACCGGGCCGCTTCGGCCGCTTCCGGTATGTTGCGCACCTCACCGAGGTGTCGATCTATCATCGTGATTGTTGAGCGTACAACTATCACCCGCTTGGGAGGCGTCGCGCCATGAGCAACACCGAGACCCAGCCCGCCGTGCAGCGCTGCGGCGGCTCCCCGGACGAGGAGACCGGCCCGCGAGTGGAGATCCTGACCCCGCGCGACGTCCCGCTGGGCGGCCCGCGCGCGATGACGGTACGACGTACCCTGCCACAGCGGGCCCGGACGCTGATCGGCGCCTGGTGCTTCGCCGACCACTACGGGCCCGACGACGTCGCCGCCACCGGCGGGATGGACGTCGCCCCCCACCCGCACACCGGCCTCCAGACCGTGAGCTGGCTGTTCAGCGGCGAGATCGAGCACCGCGACAGCCTGGGCAGCCACGCCTTCGTACGGCCCGGCGAGCTCAACCTGATGACCGGCGGCCACGGCATCAGCCACTCCGAGGTCTCCACCGCCCGCACCACGATCCTGCACGGCGTACAGCTGTGGGTCGCGCTGCCCGAGGCGCACCGGGACACCGCCCCTGACTTCCGGCACTACGAGCCGCGCGCCATCCCCCTGACCGGGCAGGCCCCGGCCGGGGACGAGGCGGCCGGGGACGGGCCCGTGGGCGAGGCCAGGGTCTTCCTGGGGTCCCTCGCGGGCGACACCTCACCGGTCCCCACCTTCACCCCCCTGCTCGGCGCCGAACTCATCCTGGAGCCGCACGCCACGGTCACCCTGGACATCGACGCCCGCTTCGAGCACGGCCTCCTCCTCGACCGCGGGGAGGTCCGCATGGCCGACACCCTGCTGAGCCCCGCCGAGCTCGGCTATCTCGCCCCCGGAAACCGGACGCTGGAGCTGACCAACACCACGGACGCGGCCGCGCGGATGGTGCTGCTCGGCGGGCCGCCGTTCGGGGAGCAGATCGTGATGTGGTGGAACTTCATCGGCCGCAGCCACGAGGACATCACGCAGGCGCGCGAGGACTGGATGACGGGCTCGCGCTTCGGCGAGGTGAACGGCTACGACGGAGACCGCCTGCCCGCCCCCGAGCTGCCGAACCTGCCGTTGAAACCGCGCGGCGACGTGCGCTGACCTGCGGGGGTCCAAGGGAGCGGGCGCTCGGAAACAGACACAGCCCCATTGGTGGGGCTGTGTCGGTGGTGGGTGCGACGGGGCGCTCGGGCGCTGCTCTCATCCGGCGGAGCGGGCCCGGCGCCCGCTGTGCCGGCTCCCGGGATCGGGGGGCGGATCGACATCGATGACCTGCACGTCGCCTACGCCGGCCGTACGGTCGTGGCCGGCGCGCACCTGGTGGCGGCCGAAGGCGAGATCACTGGCCTGGTCGGGCCCGACGGCAGCGGCAAGTCCACCCTCCTGCGCACCGTCTACGGCCATCTGAAGCCAGTGGCGCCGGAGCCGTGCTCGCATCCGGCCGACCGCGTGACGTCCTCACGCCCGAGCTGATGGCCGAGGTGTTCGGCGTACGGGCGGCCGTGGTCGACCACCCGCTGACCGGCGACCCGCTGATCGCCTTCGACCACCAGGAGCCGACCGCCGCCGCGGCAACCGGGGCGTTGGAGCCACGCACCTGAGGATGACGAAGGGCAACGCCGCCCGCCCCGGCCGGGAACCGGCACCATCTCGCCGCTCCGAGAGAAGTAGGACATCTCCGGGAACTCGCCTGCTCTGTTTCCCGACTACTGCATCAGAGCACGCCGCCCCACGAGCATCCCGCAGCAAGGAACCAGCATGTCGAAGAAGCGTCCTGTCGACGTCGCCCTGGCCGCAGCCCTCTGTCTGGCCGCCACGGCATGCGCCGACTCCTCGACCGATGACGCCGGGGACAAGACATCCGCGGCAGCCGCGAAGCCCGGCTACCCGGTGACCGTCAAGAACTGCGGAATGGCCGAGACCTTCACCGAGACGCCCAGCAGAGTGGTCGTCATGAACGGGGCTTCCGTCGCCGAGGTCTCCACATTGCTCGCCCTCGGCCTCGGCGACCAGATCGTGGCCAACCAGCAGAGCTACGGGATGTCCGAGGTACCGGGCCGGGCCAAGGCCATCAAGGATCTGCCCACTGGGAACGTCAACCTCAACGATGCCTACGACATCCCCCGCGAGGCGATGCTGGGCCTGCGGCCCGACCTCGTGCTGTCCACGACCTCCTACGGCTTCGACGCCAAGAACGGCTTCACCACCCGGGAGCAGCTCAAGGGGGTGAACGCGAACAGCTATGTCTCCCCGCAGGGCTGCGACCAGGACACCTCCAGGATGACCATCGACGACAGCTACACGCTCCTGCGGGACATGGGCCGGATCTTCAACGTCGGCGACCGCGCGGAGAAGCTGATCGCCGCCTCGAAGAAGCACATCGACGAGGTGTCCGCCAAGGTCGACGGCGAGAAGAAACCGAAGGTCATGGTCCTCTTCTCCAACATGGTGATGGGCGGCAACGACTTCAGCTCCGTCGTCGCCAAGGGCATCTTCAACGACATCCTCGCCAAGTCCGGCGGCAGGAACGCCTTCCAGAACGCCTCGAAGACCTCCTTCGCCGACCTGAGCAAGGAGAAAGTGGCCGCCACGGACATCGACGCGCTCATCGTCATCGGCTACAACGACCCCGATCCGGCGGCCTACGCCAAGAAACTGCTCAAGGAGTTCCCTCAGTGGCCGGCGGCCAAGAACAACACATACGTGGTCCTGTCCGACTCGATGTACCTGGGCCCCAGCAACGACCTCGCCGTCGAGAAGATCGCCAGGATGCTGCACCCCGACAAGTTCTGAGCCACGTGCGGCAGTCGCTGGCGGTGGTCGGACTGCTGGCCGTACTCGTCGCCGCCATGGTGGTGGCGGTGAGCATAGGAGCGGTCAACGTCCCGCTGGCCGATGTGTGGCGGATCCTGCTGCGCCACATCACCGGCAGCGGAGCCACCGGCGACCCGGCGCTGGACCAGATCGTCTGGAACTTCCGGGCGCCCCGTGTCGCCCTGGCCGCCCTGGTCGGCGCGGGCCTGGCCGTCGCCGGGGCGGTGCTGCAGACCCTGGTCTCCAACCCGCTCGCCGACCCGACCGTCCTGGGCTTCTCCTACGGCGCGTCCCTCGGCGCCGTGCTGGTCATCACCCTCGGCGGCGCCGCGGTCGGCGGTCTCGGCGTGTCGGGCGCGGCGTTTGTCGGCGCCCTCGCGGCCGGAGCCCTGGTCTTCGCCCTCGGACAGCGGCGGGGCCGACTGGCCCCGACCCGGCTGGTGCTGGCCGGGGTGGCGGTCGGCTACGTCCTGCTGTCGGTGACCAGCTTCGTTCAGCTGCTGGCCACCCCCACCGAACTGCGAACCGTGATGTTCTGGATGCTGGGCAGCGTCGCCGGTGCCCAGTGGGACCAGTTGCCCACCGTCACGGTCGTGGTCCTCACCGGCACCGCCGTGCTGACCCTGTTCGGACGCAGGCTCAACGCCCTGCTGGCCGGCGACGAGTCCGCCACCGCGCTCGGTGTGGACGTCAACCGGCTGCGCGCCGTCCTGCTGGTGATCAGCGCGCTGCTCACCGGCACCGTCATCGCCGTCGCCGGGGGCATCGGCTTCGTCGGCCTCATGATCCCCCACCTCGTACGCCTCACCGTCGGTGCCGACCACCGCAGACTGCTGCCCCTGACCGCACTCCTGGGCGCCGTCTACCTCGTGATCGTCGACCTCCTCTCCCGCACCCTCACCCGCCCCAACGAGCTGCCACTGGGCATCCTCACCGCCTTGCTCGGCGCACCGTTCTTCCTGTGGCTGCTGCGCCGCAACAAGGGCCTGGACACCGTATGAAGCTGACCGTGGACCGGCTCCACGTCACCCTGGACCGCGACCCGATCCTCCGGGAGGTGAACCTGGAAGCCCGCGAGGGCGACATCGTCGGGCTCGTGGGCCCCAACGGCAGCGGCAAATCCACCCTGTTGCGCGCGGTCTACCGCTCGCTGCGCCCGGCCGGCGGCGTGGTCACGGTGGGCGGGGACGATGTGTGGTCCCTGCCCGTCCGCACGGCCGCCCGCCGCACCGCGGCTGTTCTCCAGGACTCCGGTCACACCACCGGCCTGTCCGTCACCGAGATCGTCGCTCTGGGGCGTACGCCGCACCATGGCCTGATGGGGCGGGACGGCGCCGAGGACCGCCGGGCCGTGGCCGAAGCGATCGACCGGTGCGGTGTCGGCCCGTTCGAGGACCGCGACTACGCGACCCTGTCCGGCGGCGAACGCCAGCGCGTCCTGCTGGCCCGCGCCCTCGCCCAGCGTCCGCAACTCCTCGTACTCGACGAACTCACCAACCACCTCGACATCCGGGCCCGGTTCGAACTCCTGGACCTGATCCGGGCCACCGGGATCACCACCCTGGCGGTCCTGCACGACCTGGACCTCGCCGCCCGGCTCTGCGACCACCTCGTGGTGCTCCACGACGGCACCGTGGTGGCGGCGGGACCAGTCCTGAACGTCCTGACTCCGGAGATCCTCCACGACGTCTTCGGCGTGCGGGCCACCACCGACCGGCACGCGGACGGCGTCGTCCGCATCACCTATGCCGCCCAGCCCCTCGCCCTCGGCGGGGACAGCGAGACTGCCGAGGCCGGCTGAGAAGGCCGCCCGGCACGCCGCGGGGATAGGGGATGGGCGCGCGCTACCCGCCCCGGGGCGCCCGGCCCGCGGCGCGCTCCGCGGCGGCGTGCCACCAGCCGGGCGGGGACGGTCCGTCGACCCTCGCGGTCGGCTGGTCGGGATGGAGCCCGAGGCGGCGCAGCGCGTCGGGGTGGACGTGGACGCGGATCCAGCCGTGGCGGCTGCCGTCGGGCCCGACGCCGCACATCACCTCGCAGCGGATCTCGTCCTCCGGCCGGAACGGCATCCAGTCGATGCCGCGGTCGCGCAGTCAAGCGCGCGCGGCCGCCAGGGGCCGGGGACGGCCGGGCAGGTTTTCGTAGGCCGCGACGGTGACCCAGGCGGCCGGGGTGCGAGAGCTCATACCGCCCATGGTGCCCGATGCGCCGGCGGCCCCGGTCACGCGGTTTCCGCGGTGCCCGGGGCCGTACGGGCTCAGTAGGCGTCCACCGTGGTGCCCTCGGGGACCCGGAAGCAGGCGGAGACGAGGTGGAACATGATCCCGGCCTCCGCGCCGCTCCTCTCGGCGTCCCTTGCGGTCGGGATCAGCAAGGTGGCTTTGAGGGTGAACTTCTTCCGGGTGGAGTCGGCCATCAGGAACGGGGACCGGGCGACGGTCGACTCCCGCCCCTCGTGGACGATCTCCCAGCCGTGCCGGGGGAGATCCTCGCTGAGGCCCTGCCAGCCGGCCTCGAGGTCCCCGGCCGGCACGCCGTACACCGACCACAGGTGGCGGATGACATAGAACGTCTCCGGGTCCAGGTCGCCGCACACGTCCACGCCCGGGCCGGGCGCGGTCGTCTTCCCCTTCACCCGCAGCAGGTCGTACAGCTCGCTGGAGAGCTGCCTGGCCTCCTCCCGGGGCGCGGAGACCTCCCGCTCCTCGGGGGTGTAGCCAAGACCGTGATCACCGGAGTCGGGCACGTCGGATGCATCGGATACGTCGGACATCGAAAACACCCCGCTACTTCAGCTGGACCTCGTCGTAGCGTCCCACCACGACTCTCGCCTGGTTCTCCAGGCTCTCCGAACCGGCCAGCCAGTAGTTTCCGTGCCCCTTGGTGTCGGTGGCCATCTGGTTGGCGCCGAAGATCGGGTCGCTGGGGGTGATGAACTGCGTCAGACCCTCGTGGTGGCCATGGGTGGGCGCCCCCCACTTGGGCACCCAGTCACCCTGCGCCTTCTGGTTCCACACATGTCCTGAGGGCACGTCCAGGTCCTCGGCCCGCCCCACCTGTACGCCGGGGCTGCCGCTGAGCATCACGTCGTCCGCGTCCAGAGTGCCCTGGCGGGCGGCGGAGCCCACCACCACGGTCCCGTAGCTCTGGGCCTGCACCGACAGGTGGTCGTTGACCGACGGGTCGTGCGAGGTGCGCAGCCCCGACAGGAAGTCGTTGAAGTCTCCCGCCGCCCGGTCCGCGTACTTGTCCTTCATGGCTTCCGGGAAAAAGTTCTGTGGAGCGTCGTAGCCGTGCCAGGTGATGGTCGACACCTTGGGGTCGCCCGGCATCGCGCTGGCGGCCTGCCACAGGTTCGTGCCCGCGATAACGGGTTTGTTGATGCCGCCGAGCGTGCCGTTGGTGCCACCGACCATCACCGCGGTGTGTTCGGCCGTGTCCGGGTTGCCGTTCGCGATGATCGCGCGGCCGTTTTTCTCGGGGTCGAAATCCAGCAGATACGCCGGCGGCAGCCCGTCGCCGGTCGGTTTGTAACCCTTGGGCCGGGTGTTGTCGAAGGCGTCGGCCTTCCCCGTGTCATCGAAACGCATCTGAATGCGTTTCATGCCGTTGAGGGAGGACTCCAATTGCTTCTTATGGTTGTTCCACTTGGTCCACTCAGGGTTGGTCATGGAAGTGCGACCGACCATGATGTTCCTGGGCTTGGGCTCGGGCGGGAGATTGGCCAGCTCGGTCTGGTACTTCGCCCGCTGCTCGTTGAACCAGACGCGGTTCGCCTCGTCGCGGTCCTCGACGGGAAGGCCGTCCAGCTTGCCCACGCTCGCCGGATACAGGGAGATGTACTCCGCCTGCTCCTCTTTGGACAGGCTCTTCCACCAGGCCGCGTTGTCCTTGGGCGACTTGTCCTTCGGGATATCCCGCAGATAGTCGCCGACGGTCTTCTTGACCGCCCCGCGGTCCGCGTCGGCGTCGGTCCAGTCCTCCTTGGTGACCGACAGATCCGCCACCGTGATCAGCTTGCCCAGCGTCTTCGCGTACTTGCCGTCCGCCTCGGCCGCGTCCTTCAGCGCGTCACCGATCCGGTCGGCGAACCCCTGCGCCCGTTCCTTCGGCGTCGTGGTGACGAACGGCGTCCGGCCGTTCCCCGCCGGCTCGTACTCCTGGCCGGGCAGCAACACCAGCGGGGGCGTGTACTGCACCGAACCGTCCTCCTTGACGGTCATCCCCGCGTCCCGGGCGTCCTGCACGGCGTTGTCCAGCTTCTTCTTCGCCGCCCGCAACTCCGCCGCCAGCCCGTTCAAGGCCGTGAGCACCAGCGCGCACTCCACCTGCATGTAGTGGAAGTTCTCGCTCAGCCGCTCCAGCCGGCCCAGCGCCGTACCGACCCCCTGGCCCTTCAGAGCCCCGCGGAGCTTCGCATTGATCTCATTGTCCAGCCGGTCCTTGGACGCGCTCGCATTGCTGCTGACCTTGTGCCAGCCGTCCGCCGCCTCCTCGAACTGGGCCGGGTCAAGCGCCCTCAACTGCGCGAAAGTAACCATGATGCCGGTCACCAACTCCCCGACGGGCCGCCCGGCGGGGGAATCGGCCTCGTATCCTGCGCCTTGAAGAGCGCCTCAATGGCGTCGTCCTGGTTGGCGAGGTCATTGCCCGCCTTCTTCAGCTTTCCCATGAGTTCGCCGCATTCATCGCGCAGGACCTCCAGCCGGGCCTCCCAGGAGTTGAAGACCCGCTGCTGCATGGAGGTGCTCTCCAGCCCCTCCACGCCTTTGCTGGCCGTTCCCGCGCCCTGCTGCCCGTGCTGAAGGTCGCCCAGCGCACGCACGGCATTCCGGCGCAGATCGTCCATGGATGTCGACGCGGTATTCCACGGCCCCTTCGACGATTTCAGATCGCCGTCGCCGCCGCCCTTGCCATCCCCTTTATTCCCGTCCGCACTGGCCAGCCTGGTTTGGACGCTTTTGCCGTCGGTATCCGTTCCGCCCGCCGCGTCGTAATACGCCTGCCAACGCTCAGACAGCCCTGAGTCCCCCATACTGCCTTCCTCCACCCGCTGAACCATGTTCTTCATGGCAGAACAAGGAAGGTAACAGAGCGCAATAACAGGGGGAAACTCTTCGGAGTTCCATCCCGGTGGCCCGCGGCGACGGCGGCTCGGTGGCCGTGCCGGGCGGCGGTCGAGCCCGGCGATGTCGTTTGTATGGGCTTTGCAACAGCCTGAGCTCCAGCGGCGATCACGGCGAGGCGCGACCGTATTGTGTCAAAGGTTGCACGTTGTGCAGGTGGGGACGGGGTCCCGGAGCAGGAGCGGGCCTGCGCCAGGGCCGGATCCGTCGAGGATTGAACGGCTGATCGGGGGATGAGCGTCCATGGGGCTTGGGGATTTCGTTCCGGACTCGTTGGAGGACTGGGTCGAGGACCGGGTGGAGGACGTCGGTGAGGCCATCGATGTCGCCGGTGACTGGACGGCGGACCGGCTGGACGATGTCGGCTGGGAGAGCGGTGCGGACTGGGTCCGGGACAAGACCGATTCGGCGGCGAACGCGCTGGGCGCGGATGTCGACGAGATGCAGTTGGGTGAGTCCGAGGATCCCAAGAAGTTGGTGCACGGCAGTCCGGACAAGCTCCGGACCACGGCAGGTCATCTGAGGGATTTCCAGACCGCGTTCGACAATGTGGGCAAGGGGTTGCAGGGGCTGGACGCCGCTCATCTCAAGGGCAAGTCGGCGGATGCTTTTCGGGAGAGTGTGTCGGTCGAGCCGAAGAAGTGGTTCACGGCCGCGGACGCGTGTGAGAAGGCGGCCGGGGCGCTGGAGAACTTCGCGGGGACGGTGGAGTGGGCGCAGAAGCAGGCCGAGACCGCGATCGCGCGTTATAAGAAGGGCAAGAAGGCGTCGGATGATGCGCGGTCGGCGCACAACGACAAGGTGTCGGCGTACAACACGGCGGTGGACGCGTACAACGCGAAGCCGTCGGACAAGCGTGACAAGTCGACGCTGCCGGAGAAGCCGGGGGAGTTCCATGACCCGGGGACGGCGGATGTCCAGGCCGCGCAGGACATTCTGAAGGAGGCGCGGCGGCAGCGGAACGAGGCGCAGACGACCTCGAAGGCGGCGGTGGAGACGGCGCGTGACAAGGCGCCGGCCAAGCCCTCGTACGCCAGGCAGCTGGCGGACGGCGTGGACGGGCTGAACCTGGACGCGTCGCATTTCGTGGGCGGCATCGTCAAGGGGACCGCCGGGATCGTCAACTTCGCCCGGCAGCTCAACCCCCTGGATCTGTACAACATCACCCACCCCGCGGAGTACGTCACCAACCTCAACAACACGGCCGCCGGCCTGGTCCGGATGTCCAATGACCCGTGGGGGACGTTGGGCACCATGTGGGACACCTTCCAGAAGGACCCCTCCGAGGGCCTCGGCCGGCTGGTGCCGGAGCTGATCGGCACCAAGGGTCTCGGCAGCATCAAGAAGGTCGCGACCACCGCCCGGCGCGTGGCCGAGGTGAAGCCGCCCGGCCGCGGCCTGCTGGACGAGGGCGGCCCGGCCTCGCGGGCCACGCGCGACGGTGCGAAGACCACCACGGGTTCGGACCCGATCGACTTCGCCACCGGCCGGATGTTCCTGCCCCAGACGGACGTGACGCTGCCGGGCGTGCTGCCGCTGGAGTTCCGGCGCCGGGTGGAGTCGGGCTACCGGGCGGGGCGGTGGTTCGGCCCGTCGTGGTCGAGCACGGCCGACCAGCACCTGGAGATCGGTCCGGAGGGCGTGGTCTTCGTCTGTGAGGACGGGCGCCTGCTTGACTACCCGCACCCGGCACCCGACCTGCCCACCTTCCCCACGGCAGGGTCCGCGCGTTGGCCGCTGGAGCGCACGTTCGACGGCGACTACACCGTCACCGACCCCACCACCGGCCTCACCTACTTCTTCACCGCCCCTCGGGACAGCGCCGACGGGATCGCGCCCATCGAGGAGATTCGCGACCGCAACGGCAACCGGATCGCCTTCCACCACGCCCCCGACGGCACCCCGACCGACATCGTGCACTCGGCGGGCTACCACCTGAAGCTGACGTCGGAGGACGGCCGGATCACCGCCCTCCACCTCGCCGGCGCCGCCCCCGACGGCAGCGACCAGCAGCTCGTCCGCTACGCCTACACCGACGGCAATCTCACGGAGGTATTCAACTCCTCCGGCCTGCCGCTGCGGTTCGAGTACGACGACGAGAAGCGCGTCATCGCCTGGACCGACACCAACGACCGCCGCTACGACTACATCTACGACAACCGCCACCGCTGCATCGCCGAGGGCGGCACCGCGGGCCATGTCTCCATCCGGCTGGACTACCACGGCGTCGACCAGCGCACCGGCCACCGGATCACCACCGTCACCACCGCCGCCGGCCACATCGCCAAGTACCTGATCAACGACGCCTGCCAGGTCGTCGGCGTGATCGACCAGCTGGGCGCGTACACCCGGACCGAATACGACCGCCACGGCCGCGTGCTGGCCCACACCGACGCCCTCGGGCACCGCACCGCGTACGCCTACGACGACCACGGCCGCCTGGTCTCCCTCACCCGCCCCGACGGCAAGCAGTCGCACGTGTCCTACGACGCCCTCGGCCTGCCGGCCGTCGTCACCGGCGTGGACGGGGCCACCTGGACCCATGAACACGACGCGCGCGGCAACCGCCTCGCCGACACCGACCCCGTCGGGGCCACCACCCGCTACATCTACGACGACCTGGGCCGGGTGACCTCGATCAGCGACGCCCTGGGCGAGACCAGCCGTGTGCGCTGTGACGCCGCGGGCCTGCCGATGGAGATCACCGATCCTCTCGGCGCGGTCACTGCCTACCGCCGCGACGCGTTCGGCCGCCCCGTCGCCATCGTCGACCCGCTCGGCGCCACGACCCGCCTGGAGTGGTCGGTCGAGGGAGACCTCCTGCGCCGGAGCAACCCGGACGGAACGCGCGAGACCTGGACCTACGACGGCGAGAGCAACTGCACCGACCACGTCGACGCTGCGGGCGGGGTGACCACGTACGAGTACACCCACTTCGACCTGCTCGCCGCGCAGACCGGCCCGGACGGGGCGCGCTACGCGTTCGAGCACGACGCCGAGCTGCGCATGACCAAGGTCACCAACCCCAAGGGGCTCACCTGGAGTTATGAGTACGACCCGGCGGGACGGCTGATATCCGAAACCGACTTCGACGACCGTACCATCCGCTACGAACACGACGCCGCCGGGCAGCTGATCGCGCGCACCACACCACTGGGCCGGACCATCGCCTTCGAGCGCGACGTGCTGGGCCGCGTCGTCGCCAAGGACGCCGACGGCCTGACCACCACCTACGCCTACGACCCGGCCGGACATCTGGTCTCGGCCACGGGCCCGGACACCGAGATCGTCCTCCAATGGGACCGGGCGGGCCGGGTGAAGTCCGAGCTGGTGGGCGGCCGCGTGCTGACGCACAGGTACGACGCCCTGGGCCGCCGCACCCGCCGCACCACCCCCGGCGGCGCCACCACCACCTACGCGTACGACGCGGCGGGCCACCGCACCACCCTCACCGCCTCCGGCCGCACGCTGGCGTCCGAATACGACGCCTCCGGCTGCGAGATCGCCCGCCACATCGGGGGCAGCCTGTCCCTGTCCCAGGCCTGGGACCCGTCGGGCCGCCTGGCCGAACAGGCCCTGACCAGCCCCTCGGCCGGAATGGTGCAGCGCCGCGCCTACACCTACCGGGCCGACGGCCATCTGGTCGGCGTCGAGGACCAGTTGCGCGGCCGCCGCTCCTTCGAGCTGGACGCGATGGGCCGGGTCACCGCGGTCCACGCCAGGAGGTGGAGCGAGACCTACGCCTATGACGAGGCGGGCAACCAGACCCACGCCACCTGGCCCGCCAGGCACCCCGGCGCGGAGGCGGCGGGCGAGCGCGCGTACACCGGCACGCGCATCACCCGCGCGGGCCGGGTCCGCTACGAACACGACGCGGCGGGCCGGGTCACCCTGCGGCAGAAGGACCGCCTGTCGAAGAAGCCCGACACCTGGCGCTACGCGTGGGACGCCGAGAACCGGCTGACCTCCGTCACCACCCCCGACGGCACGGTGTGGCGCTACCTCTACGACCCCCTCGGACGCCGCACCGCCAAGCAGCGACTGGCGGCGGACGGCGAAACGGTGGTCGAGCGGACCGACTTCACCTGGGACGGCGCGATCCTCGCCGAGCAGACCACCACGGTCCCCGGCCGCACCGACCTGGTCACCCTGACCTGGGACCACGACGGCCTTCAGCCGGTCGCCCAGTCCGAGCGCATCACCGACGCCACCAGTCAGCGCGAGATCGACCAGCGCTTCTTCGCCATCGTCACCGACGTCGTCGGCACCCCGACCGAACTCGTCGACGAGAGCGGCGAGATCGCCTGGCGCACCCGTACCACCCTGTGGGGCAGCACGACCTGGGCCCGCGGCAGCACCGCGTACACCCCCCTCCGCTTCCCCGGCCAGTACTACGACCCGGAGAGCGGCCTGCACTACAACGTGCACCGCTACTACGACCCCGAGACCGCCCGCTACGCCACCCCGGACCCCCTGGGGCTGGCCCCGGCCCCCAACCCGGCCACCTATGTGCACAACCCGCACACATGGGCCGATCCGCTCGGTCTCTCTCCGTACAAGCGGGCCAACAAAGCGGCCGACAAGGTCGTCAACAACGCGCAGAACGGTGTCAGGAAAGAACTCAAGCCGTACGAGGGGTCGCCTCGCGGCTACCACGGCCATCTGTCGCCCACCCGGGAGCTCGAGATCCTCTCGAACCCGGACGCGGTCTATCTGTCTCAAGGAAAGAGCGGGCGCATGCTCTTCCACCAGGGGGAGGACATCGTCATCACGGAAGGACCCGGCTCCCGCGCGGGGCAGATCGTCACCAGCTATGGGCCGAGTGGTCCTCGTATGGAGTCGGGGGTCAAGGCGTTCGGCGGCTCGCCCGAGGAACCCGGACTGCCGATCACGAGGGATCAAATCATCAATGGCAAGATTCCCTCCGGCGGCAACCCGATCGCCCCGGCCAAGGAGATCTGGCCGAACTTCCCGTCCGAGGGGTGACGCAGATGCTCAGGCTCGAACCCTCAGTCGTCGTCGAACTGTGCGGCCTTCCGGGAATCCCCGAACCGCCCAGGTACTTCCCAAGGGGCCTTTTCGTGGATGCCGGTCCGCGCATGGACGCGGCCGAGTACGAGCGGTATGTCATCCACGAGACCGTCGGAAGCGTCGACTGGGACTCACCGGAAGGCGTGGACGAATTTCGGTTCGACCGCGCGACCGGGCTTTTGTCCCGGGTCTCCCTGCGCATTCCGGAGTATCTGGAAGAGGACCGCGACCGGGCTTTGGGCTGGCTGTCGGCGGAGTCCACGCCGGGGAACCTTCGCCTGATCGAGCCGAAGGCGGACTTCCACGTCGAGCCCGCAGGGGCGCGATGGAGCACCGACCGCGAGCTGATCCTCCTGCGCGACGGCCCGGACGCGCCGACAGCGGAGCGCTTGCGCGTGCAGGTGGCGCCGGGGCTCCATCTGCTCTTCGCGGACGGACTGCTCACGGGCTGGATGCTGGACGCCCCGGAGTCGCGCATCTCCCCGTCGTCCGGTCAGCCGTCGTCCAGCCCTCCCGACCCCGTGCTGGCACGTGTCCTGGAGGACTACCTGCGGCTGATGGCGTTTCCGGCCCTCGACGACCTTATGGACGGCGAACCGGGCTTCCGGCGCTCGCTCGAGGAATTGGCCGCGCGCATCGACGTCGGCGGCGGAGCGGCCGACCGGAGGTCGGCTTTGCGTGACTGCATCGATGACGTGATCAAGGAGTGGTACGAGGAGTAACCGATCCCGCGCGCCCCCTGATACAGCCGGATCCCGTTTGTGCGGGATTTGCAACAGCGGACTTCTTGACCGCAACTTTGCCGTTCTTTGGCACTACCGTGTGGGGAGTTGCTCATACGGACGCTGATCGGGGGATAAGCGATCATGGGGTGGGGGGATTTCGTTCCGGACTCGCTGGAGGACTGGGTCGAGGACCGGGTGGAGGACGTCGGTGAGGCCATCGACGTCGCCGGTGACTGGACCGCGGACCGGCTGGACGACGTCGGCTGGGAGAGCGGTGCGGACTGGGTCCGGGAAACGTCGGATTCGGCGGCGAACGCGCTGGGCGCGAATGTCGACGAGATGCAGCTCGGCGAGACCGAGGACCCGAAGAAGCTGATCCACGGCAGCCCTGGAAAGCTGCGTTCCACGGCGGATCATCTGAGTGATTTCCAGACCGCGTTCGACAATGTGGGAAGGGGATTACGCGGGCTGGACGCCGACCATCTCAAGGGCGCGGCGGCGGACGCCTTCCGGGAGAGCGTGTCGGTCCAGCCGAGGAAGTGGTTCACGGCGGCTGACGCCTGTGAGAAGGCCGCCGGGGCGCTGGACAGCTTCGCGGGGACGGTGGAGTGGGCGCAAGGGCAGGCCGCGGAGGCCATCGCCCGCTACAAGCAGGGCAAGCAGGCGTCGGAGGAGGCCCGCTCGGCACACAACGAGCGGGTGTCGGCGTACAACACGGCGGTCGACGCGTACAACGCCGCACCCGCCGGCGAGCGTGACCGCTCGACGCTGCCGGACAAGCCGGGGGAGTTCCGCGACCCGGGCACCTCGCATCTCAATGTCGCCCAGGAGATCCTGGGCGAGGCGCGGCGACAGCGGAACGAGGCGCACACGACCGCGAAGGCGGCGGTGGAGACGGCGCGCGACGCGGCGCCCGACAAACCGTCGTACGCGGAGCAGGTGAACGACGGCTTTACGGGGCTGGCCCTGCACTATTCGCACTTCTACGGCGGCATCATCAGGGGCACCGCGGGCGTCGTCAGCTTCGCGCGGCAGATCAACCCCTTCGACCTCTACAACATCACGCACCCTGCGGAGTACGTCACCAATCTCAACAGCACGGCCGCCGGGCTGGTCCAGATGGCCAATGACCCGTGGGGCACGTTGGGCAGCATGTGGGACACCTTCCAGCAGGATCCCTCCGAGGGCCTCGGCCGACTCGTGCCCGAGCTGATCGGCACCAGGGGCCTGGGCGGCGCCAAGAGGGTCGCGACCACCGCGAGGCGTGTGGCCGAGACGAAGCCGCCCGCCCGCGGCCTGCTGGACGAGAACGGGCCGCATGGCCACGACACCCCCAACAGTGGGAAGAAGTCGGACGGCTCGGACCCGATCGACTTCGCCACCGGCCGGATGTTCCTGCCCCAGACGGACGTGACACTGCCGGGCATGCTCCCGCTGGTCTTCCGCCGCCAAGTCGAGTCCGGCTACACGGCGGGTCGGTGGTTCGGGCCTTCGTGGTCGAGCACGGCCGATCAGCACCTGGAGATCGGCCCGGAGGGTGTGGTGTTCGTCTGCGAGGACGGCCGTCTGCTGGACTACCCGCACCCCGCACCCGACCTCCCGACCCTGCCCACGGCGGGCATCGCGCGCTGGCCGCTGGAGCGCACGGTCGACGGCGACTACACCCTCACCGATGTCGACAACGGCCGCACGTACTCCTTCACCGCGCCCCGGAACGAACCCGATGGCATCGCGCCGATCGACGAGATCCGCGACCGCAACGGCAACCGGATCGCCTTCCATTACGCCCCCGACGGCACCCCGACCGACATCGTCCATTCGGCGGGCTACCACCTGAAGCTGACGGCCGAGGACGGCCGTATCACCGCGCTGCACCTCGCGGGCGCCGCCCCCGACGGCTCGGACCAGGAGATCGTCCGCTACGCCTACACCGACGGCAATCTCACGGAGGTGTTCAACTCCTCCGGTTTGCCGCTGCGGTTCGAGTACGACGACGAGAAGCGCGTCATCGCCTGGACCGACACCAACGACCGCCGCTACGACTACGTCTACGACAACCGCCACCGCTGCATATCGGAGGGCGGTACCGAAGGCCATGTCTCCATCCGGCTGGACTACCACGGCGTCGACCAGCGCACCGGCCACCGGATCACCACCGTCACCACGGCCGCCGGCCACACCGCCAAGTACCTGATCAACGACGCCTGCCAGGTCGTCGGCGTGATCGACCAGCTGGGCGCGTACACCCGGACCGAATACGACCGCCACGGCCGGCTACTGGCCCACATCGACGCCCTCGGGCGCCGCACCGAATGTCATTACGACGAGTGCGGCCGCTTGGCGGGTTTCGCCCGCCCCGATGGCAAGCGGGCCGGCGTCGCCTACAACGACTCGGGACTGCCCGTCACGTTGACCGGGGCGGACGGGGCCACTTGGACCCGGGAGTACGACGAGCGCGGCAACCGCATCGCCGTCACAGACCCCGCCGGGGCCACCACTCGCTATGCCTATGACGACTTCGGCCGGCTCACCGCGGTCACCAACGCCATTGGCGAAACGACACAGTTGCGCTGCGACGCCGCCGGTCTGCCCGTGGAGGTCACCGACCCTCTCGGCGCGGTCACCATCTACCGCCGTGATGGGTTCGGCCGTCCCGTCGCCATCGTCGACCCGCTCGGTGCGACGACTGCCTTGGACTGGTCGGTCGAGGGCAAGCTCCTGCGTCGAACCCGGCCGGGTGGGGCACAGGAGTCGTGGACGTACGACGGTGAAGGTAACCGCACCAACCACGTCGACGCCGCAGGCAGGGTGACCTCGTACGAGTACACCCACTTCGATCGGCTTGCCGCGCGGACCGGCCCGGATGGGGTGCGTTACGAGTTCGAGCACGACGCCGAGCTGCGTCTGGCCAAGGTCACCAACCCGCAGGGGCTGACCTGGTCCTACGAGTACGACCCGGCAGGCAGACTGATATCCGAGACCGACTTCGATGACCGTACGGTCCGCTACGGGCACGACGCCACCGGGGATCTGATCTCACGCACCACCCCGATGGGGGAATCCGTTTCCTTCGCACGTGATGTGCTCGGCCGCGTCGTCGCCAGAGACGTCTCCGGACAGACCACCACCTTTGGCTACGACACCGCCGGACGGCTGGTCTCGGCCGTCGGCCCGGACGCAGAGGTGATCTTCCAGCGGGATCGGATGGGCCGCGTGGTGTCCGAGACGGTGGCCGACCGTGTGACGACGCACCGCTACGACGCCCTGGGGCGCCGCACCTGCCGCACCACCCCCGGTGGAGCCACCACCGTCTACACCTACGATGCCGGAGGCCGCCGCACGACTCTGACCGCCACCGGCCACACCCTCGGCTTCGAGCACGATGCCGCGGGCCGTGAGGTTGTCCGCCACATCGGCCGCGATCTGTCCATGTCCCAACTATGGGACCCGGCGGGCCGTCTGGCCGAACAGTCCCTGGCGGGAGAGGTCGCCGGGATGGTCCAGCGCCGCGCTTACACCTACCGGGTCGACGGTCACCTCACCGCGACTGACGACCAATTCACCGGCCACCGCACCTTTGATCTGGACGCGGCGGGCCGGGTCACAGCGGTCCAGGGAGAGGGCTGGAGCGAGACGTACGCCTATGACGAGTCGGGTAACCAGACCCACGCCACCTGGCCCGCCAAGCACCCGGGCGCGGAGGCAACGGGCGAGCGCGCGTACACCGGCACCCGCATCACCCGCGCGGGCCGGGTCCGCTACGAGCACGATGCCGCAGGGCGGGTCACGCTGCGGCAGAAGAACCGGCTGTCGAAGAAGCCGGACACCTGGCGCTACGCGTGGGACAGCGAGGACCGGTTGACCTCCGTCACCACCCCCGACGGCACGGTGTGGCGCTACCTCTACGACCCTCTCGGCCGACGGATCGCCAAGCTGCGATTGGCTGAGGACGGTGAAACCGTCCTGGAACGGGCCGACTTCACCTGGGACGACAACACCCTCGTCGAGCAGACCACGACCGTTCCGGGCCGCTCAGACCTGGTGACGGTTACCTGGGACCACGCCCATCTCCATCCCGTCGCCCAGACCGAGCGCATCACTGATTCCACAGGTCAACACGAAGTCGATCGACGCTTCTTCGCCATCGTCACCGACCTGGTCGGCACCCCCACGGAACTCATCGACGAGCGCGGCGAAATCGTCTGGCGCACCCGTACCACGTTGTGGGGCCGTACGACCTGGGCGCGAGGCAGCACCGCGTACACTCCGCTGCGCTTCCCGGGTCAGTACTACGACCCCGAAAGCGGTCTGCACTACAACGTGCACCGGTACTACGACCCAGAGGCTGCCCGGTATCTTTCGAGCGACCCGTTAGGGCTCGCGCCCGCTCCCAATCCCGTTGCCTACGTCCGGAATCCCCATGTGCTGGTCGACCCGTTGGGTCTCTCTCCGTGCACTCCTGAAGCACCTGATGAGAGGGGTGCGCGAGGGACCAGGCAAGGAGAGGTGGAGCGGACACTCGACAACGCCCTGGACAAGGACACGTACCTCAGAGATGTAGCCGAAAAGTACGGTATCAATCTGAGGGGTTCTGGCCAGGACATCCGGGTGATCTACGATCCGGATCTCCCTCCGGGACAGGCCGGTGTTACGCGAGCCGCGGAAGGAGGCCGGGTCATTCGCATCGGTCCGAGTGGAATCATCGATGACGCCACTGCGGCGAATACCATTGCCCATGAGCTCAGTCACGCGCGATATTATCTAAAGCATCAGAGCTTCCATGGGGAAGTTCACGGTGACGAAGGCTCGTTGGCCGATGGCACTCCCTATGGGTCTGGAAATGCTTTGCAGGATTGGATCGAGGGCAACAGGTGAGCGAATCGACCGAGTGGCGTGAGCTCGGCACAGCCGTATACAAGGAGTGGCGTCGGATCTTCAACGAGGACTGGAGCGGTTCTCGGATTTCGTCTCCGTGCCCAGTATGTTCGGCGAGGACGCTGCACAGGTGGTACATCCTGGAAGGTGGCGAGCCGAAAGTTCTTGGCGGACAGAGTTTCACCGGCCGCGGAAGGCTGTGGGAGTGGTGCAGTACGTGCCGAAGTTTTGAGCACTACCCAGATGGCTATGTGCCTGACTGGTGGGCCGCCCCGTACGAGGTCGACCCCTCGGAACTTCGGTACGATCCCGGGCCGATTGAAAAGGCGCGCACGGCTTCGGGGTCCCCCGGTCGGTGATTCTGGAGCTGCGGCACAAGGTCGAGCTCCACCGGATGACCGGCCGGGTGGTCGCGTGCCCGATCGACGAGATGAACCGGCCGCGCGGCTCGGAGGACACCCAGCTGCGGATCCCGGCGGCCGGACCGGCGGCAACCGGTACCTGGTGATCGGCCTCGGCACGGGACAGGCCGCCGACCTCGCGGTGCCGCCCGACCGGAACGAGCTGATCGCCTACGGGCCGCTGCCGTCCGACGACGGCGCCACCTGGCTGGGTACCGCGGTGCTGGTCCGGGCGCCGGACCCGGGCACGGCACGCGCCATCCTGACCCCGGACCGGTACGCCGACATTGAGGTGCACAACTGGCAGTTCGGCGGGCGCCCGTCATAGCCGAGGATGTCCGCTGACATCGCCGCCGAAGTCTGTGGATCGCTCAGCATCCTCGTGTTCCACCCGAACTCACCGACGTGTCAGCCTGACACACACCGCTGGACCCCTGGGTTCGCGCTGAAGAACCTTCAGTTCCGCGAACGCGCGGGTCTCCCCCCGGCGGTCCGGAGGGGACAGCACGTCGTCAACCCCCGGTAGACCCCACGACCGGCCCCGAAGCCAACCCCCGAAGGACTTTCGGAGCCGATACTTTAGGCTGCGGGCGTGAAGTACAGCGAACTTGAGGCGGACGTTCTCCGGCTCATCGTCGAAGCCACCGAGGGCAGTGTTCGTGCCTTCGGAGAGCAGACGGTCACCCGTCTGGTGCGGCCGGAGCTGCTGCGCGGTGCGGCCGAGGACGAACTCACCGAAGACGCCCGGGCGGCACTCACCACCGCCTGCGCGAACGTCCTGACGATCAGCGCCGCCGAGCTGCACGACCAGCTTGCGGCGATCTATGGCGGCATCCTGGTCGATGACGATCTGGACACGGGAGTTCTCACCGCCATCAGCGCGTTGGCGCACTGGAAGAGCTACCTGGAGCAGAACCGGCGCGGCGAGCTCTACGAACTCGCCATCCGTTCCATCGAGGACGTCGACCACGAGGTGTCCGCCGATCTCGACGATTTCCTCGCCACGCCCGAGATGGCGGCCGAGTACGAGCGCATCCGCCGACTGCTGGACCCCGGCGCGAAGTAGGGGCGCCGAATCCACTGTGTGCGGTCCAGGAATCCAGCCCGTGGTCTTCCCCACCCGCTCTGGACTTGGTGCGCGGTATGACCTGTCACACGCTCACCACAACGATGCGGGCCACCAGGCGGGAGGCCCATCCCCGCTCAGTCCCCGACCCGTACCAGCCCGCTCTCGTAGGCGAAGATCACCGCGTGGATACGGTCCCGGAGGCCGAGTTTGGTCAGGATCCGGCCGAGGTGGGTCTTGACGGTCGTCTCCCCGACGAAGAGGCGCTCCGCGATCTCGCCGTTGGCCAGTCCCCGGGCGACCAGGGCGAGGACTTCCCGTTCCCGCTCGGTGAGAGCCGCCAGGCGGCTGCGCTGGGCGGGCGCGGACGCGGGGGCGTGCAGGACGAAGCGTTCGACCAGGCGCCGGGTCAGCGAGGGCGCCACCATGACCTCGCCCCGCAGCACCGCGCGGACGGTCACCAGGATCTCCTCGGCGGGGGCGTCCTTGACGAGGAAGCCGTTGGCGCCGGCACGCAGGGCCGCGTAGGCGTACTCGTCGAGGTCGAAGGTGGTGACGACGAGGATGCGGGGCCCATGGGGCCGCGCGCAGAGGTGTTCGGTCGCGGCGAGCCCGTCCAGACCGGGCATGCGTACGTCCATGAGGACGAGGTCCGGCTCCAGGGCGGCCACGCCCGCGATCGCCGCGTCGCCGTCGGCGGCCTCGCCCACCACGGTGAGGTCGGGCTGGCTGTCGACGACCATGCGCAGCCCCATCCGGATCAGCTCCTGGTCGTCGCAGATCAGCACCCGGGACGATGACGCGGTGCGAGTCGGGGTCGGGGTCGGGTCGGTCATGGGGTCGCCCTGGTGGGCTCGGGCTCGGCGGGGCGCAGGGTTGCGGCGACGCGGTAGCCGCCGTCGGGTGTGGGCCCGGCGTCGACGCGCCCGCCGTACAGGGCGGTGCGCTCGCGCATGCCGGTGAGTCCGCGACCGGACGGGAGCAGCGGGGCGGGACGCTCGCCCGCCGCTCCGGCTTCCGTCCCGGCTCCCGCTCCGGCCGAGTTCTCCACCTTGACGCGGACCAGCCGCCCGGGCCCCTGCCTGCCGGTGTCGACCCGTACATGGACCGTGGTGTCCGGCGGCGCGTGCTTGACGACGTTGGTGAGCGCCTCCTGCACGATGCGGTACGTCTGCACGGTGAGATCCGCCGGAAGGCCGTCCCGCTCTCCGTGAAGGTCCAGCAGGGCGCGCCTGCCGCTCGTGTTGAGGCGTCCGACCAGCCGCCGCAGATCGGCCGAGAGGTGTTCGGCGGCCCCATCGGGACCGGAGCCGGAGTCGTCGGCCAAGGCGTCCGCGTCGGGGGTGCGCAGCACCTCCAGCAGCCGGCGCAGTTCGCCGAGGGCCTCGCGGCCGGTCGCGCTGATGACGCCAAGGGTGCGATCGACGACGGCGGGGTCGACCTGCCGCATCAGCCTGCCGCCCTCGGCGTTCAGCACCATCACGCTCACGCTGTGCGCGAGGACATCGTGGATCTCGCGGGCGATGCGCGCCCGCTCCTCGGCGACGGCGACCCGGGCCAGGGCGAGGCGTTCCGACTCGGCGAGCGCGGCCCGCCGCTCGAACTCGGCGACATAGGCGCGCCGGGCACGGACGTACTCGCCGAACACCCAGGCCCCGGCCAGCAGGAGCCCCACCGCGAGCGGAGTGAGCCAGGCCCCCCGGGCACCCGGGCCCCCGTAGTCCCGCTGCCACGCGGGAATCCACAGCAGAACGCAGCCGGCGGCACAGACCACCGTCGCCGCGGCGGCGCGGCGCAGGCCACGCACAGTGAGGGTGGCCAGGACCGCGGCCAGGGCGATGGCGCCGCGTCCCGGTTCCTGTCCCCACACCTGTCCGAGATACTGCGCCCAGAACGCCGCCGTCACCAGGGCCGCGACGAGCACCGGCCGACGGCGGCGCCACAGCAGGGGCAGCACCAGGGCGACGTACACGCCCGCCTGTACCCAGACCGGCCGCCAGCCCGGCTGCGGGCGGATCACCGGCGGCACCGCCACGAGCACGACCAGCAGGACGTCCGTCAGCCACGGGTGGCCCCGCCGCAAGCGGGGCAGGGTCTCCATCAGCCGATGCACCACCTCACGCTACGGCCGGGGCCGCTCCCCCACATCGTCCCGACGGGCGCCATGGAGTCCTCCCACGGTCGTACACGTACCGGCCGGGGATACGACGTGCAGCCACCCGGCGTGCTTCCACCATGGCCGCCATGTCGATCACCGCCGAGTTCCTCAGACGGCCCCTCATGACCGGGGCCATAGCGGCCAGTTCACGACGGCTGGCGTACGCGATGACCGAGGGCATCGGCCTGGAGGGGGCTCGGCTCGTTGTCGAACTCGGCCCGGGAACCGGGGTGTTCACCGACGCTGTCCTCGCCCGGCTCGCGCCCGACGCACGACTCGTCGCGATCGAGCTCAACCCGGTGCTCGCGGCACGGCTGTCGGCCACCCGGCACGACACACGGCTGACCGTGATACGGGGTTCGGCCGCCGAGCTGGCCGCCGCGGTGGGCGAATCGGTCGACGCGGTGATCTCCGGGCTGCCGTGGACGGTCATGCCACGGGAACAGCGCGGGCACATCCTGGACGCCGTGACCGAAGTCCTCAAGCCCGGCGGCCGGTTCACCACCTTCGCCTATCTGCACGCGGCCTGGACTCCGCCCGCCCGTCACTTCACCGCCGAACTTTCCCGCCGTTTCAGCCGGTTGGAACGCTCGACCGTGGTGTGGCCAAACCTCCCACCCGCCTTCGTGCACCGGGCCACCCAGAAGCCGTGACCGCGAGGGCGAGGGCCGCGGCCGGGAAGGCCCAGGCCCTGACCTGGCCCGTACGCTCCAGGCACTCGGACGCAGAACACGGAGTAGAGAGCCAGCCGAGATACGGCCGAAAGGGATAGCGGGACTCCTCCCCGGCCGATCGCCGCCGGTCAGCACGCTGGGGTGGCCGCTCTTCTGCGCCGACTGCCGGTCAGGTTCCCGGCGTCGCGAGGCCGTCGGCCGGTGTCGCCATATCCACCAGCGTGCCGCCCGCCGGGTCTGCCGCACTGTGGACTTGACCGGCGCCCACGAATTTTCGCGCCCCCACCGTGTTCCGCCGGTCTCCGGCCTCCCCGCCCGGTGGGGGAGTCCGGCACCTTCAGCCGCCTCCACCCCTCCAGGGCGCAGTCCACCGCGATCATCTCGCCCGCTGGCAGCCTCTCGACGGCAACCCAGCGATCCCGGCACAGCGCAAGGCCCGGCGGGAGTACGAGAGCCGCGTCAGCTCCCTCGTGACCGACGCTCGGCGCTGAAGGGACCTCACGCGCTATCGGTCATCCAAGATCAAGTGCTTGGCGTTACTGGCTGTCCCGTTGGTCTCCAAGGCCGGATGCCGCCCCGTGACCTTGGCGGTCGCGGGGCAGCACGAGCGGTCACCCCTGACGGGCCGGCGGCAGAGCCGCCCCGTGCTCCCGCGCCCACTCCTCGAAGCCCGTCACGCTCAGGCCGAGCGCCAGCGCGTACCGCGGCGACGCGGGCTGTCCCACGACGTTCAGCCGGTCGTACGAGACACCGAAAACGGGCGGCATGCCCGCGGCGATGGCCTCCTCCACCGTCATGTCCGGCGCGGCCAGTTCGGTTCCGCTGGCGCGGGAGAGCACGGCGGCGACCTCGGTCATGGTGAGCTCGTCGCTCGCGAGTTCCAGCTCCACGCCGTGGAATCGCTCGGGGTCGGCGAAGGCGGCCGCCGCGGCATGGCCGATGTCCTGGACGGCGATCAGCTTCAGCACGGTGTCGGGCTTGAGGACGGTTACCAGTCGGCGGCCATCGGAGCCGAACATGAAGCCGGGTTCGAGGAAGTTCTCCATGAAGAAGCCGGGCTTGAGGAGCGTCCAGTACCGGAATCCCGCGTCCCGCCCCCGGTCCTGGAGCGCGGTCTTGGTCTCGTAGTAGTGCTCCACCGCCTTCCAGCGCCCCTCGGCCCAGCCGGGTTCCTCACGGTGTTGTCCGGCGCCGGAGACGGAGGTGTGCACAAGCTGCTCGACACCCGCTTCGGCCGCCGCGTCGATCAGGTTGCGCCCGCACACCCACTCCGCGTCGCCCTGGAGGTCGGCCAGGTCCGGCATCTGCACCGAGAAGACGGCGCGCACCCCGTCCACGGCCCGCGCCACGGCGTCGCGATCCCGCAGATCGCCGGTGACGAGCTGGGCGCCGAGCTCAGCCAGGGCGCGGGCCCGTTCACTGCCCGGGTCGCGTACGAGGGCGCGTACCGGGATGCCCTGCGCGAGCAGGGCCCGGGCGGTGGCGCCGCCCTGTTTGCCGGTGGCGCCGGTGACGAGTACGGGCGCGTGTGCGGATGCGGTGGTCATGCCGCAGCCTCCTAAACGGTGGGGTCCGCCATTTATCTACCGCGTACAATACGGAGGGGTCCGCCATTTAGCAAAGGTCGAAGGTGACGAAGGTGTCCGACGTCCAATCCCGCACACAGCGCGCCGATGCCCGCCGCAACCACGCGCGCCTGCTCGCCGCCGCGGCGGAGGAGGTCGCCGTCCACGGCGCGAACGTCTCGCTGGAGCAGGTCGCCCGCACCGCCCAGGTGGGATCGGCGACCCTGCGCAGGCACTTCCCGAACCGTGGCGCCCTGCTCGCCGCCGTCTTTGAGCAGCGGTACGAGGCCCTGTGCGACCTCGCCGCGGACCTGACCGCGCGGGACGACCCCCAAGCGGCGCTGCTGGAATGGCTGCGCGCCATCGGTCACTACGTCGCCTGCGCGCGCGGCATGGCGGCAGCCCTGACCGGCCACACCCCCGTCGAAGGCGAACACTGCGCCACCCAACTCGCCACCGCCGCCACCCCCTTGGTGCGCCGCGCCGTCGCCGCGGGCGCCATACGGGCGGACGCCACCGCCGCCGACCTGCTGACCGTGGTCGCGGGCATCGCCCTCGCCACGGAACACCACCCCAACGGCGCGGCCGAAATGGACAGGCTGCTGACACTGGTGACGGAGGGGCTGGCGCCGCGCGGCGCCGGCGGCTGACCGGCGTGCACGGGGGGCGCGGTGGTCAGCCGCCGACGTCGAGCTGGTGCGCGACGAGAGCGACGTGGAGCAGCTGCGTTTCCGCCGCAACGGCGAGCCGGTCCGGTGGCACGTCTGTACGATGACCCTTCGCCGCCGGGGCGGTTGGGTATGTGGGCGAGACGCTGTTCCGGACGATCGACGCCCGGAGGAATCAGGCGCTGTCCGATGGGTCGCGTGACCGGTGGCGGACACTCATCGTTTCAGGCGATATGGGCCGGGGCGGGCGTTGGAAGAATCACCGCACCGTCACCGTTGCCGTGATCCGGCTCTGGCTCCGCCCATAACTGGCCGCACAGTTCGTAGGACATGTCCGGTGGGCCGAGGGTGATGCGGGCGCCCGCCGCCAGGCATCGCCACCTGCACGACAACGACCCCGATGTGGCAGCCGAACTGCTCCAGGACCCGGTCGTACGGCGCCGCGACGTGGGCGGCTCGGGTCGACCCGATCGGCCGGCCTGGCAGTCGCCGTACGGTCGTTTCCCTTCGGCGGGCAGGCGAACAAAGTGCGCACGGATCATGTCACCTAATGACAAGTCAGTCCTGCTAATCTCGCATTCCCCCAGGGTGTTCGACTGTGATCCGTTTAAGTGGTGACGGCTCTCTCGGGCGATGTCGGCCTTTGGGTTTCCATCCGACGTATGGCGGCAGCACAAGGAGCCGGCCGGACAATGTCCCGAATCAAGAAGCCCCTCACTGCAGGGGGAGTGATCGCTGCGGCAGCCGCCGCTCCGACCCTCGCAGTCCCGACACCTGTATTCGCAATCCACAGGATGGACGCAGGAGCGGAAGGCGAGTAAAACCGCTTTCCGCTGGAGCCGATCGCGCATTATCCGCGCCTTCCGTGAATGCCCCGTTCAGCCCGTTCGGCCCGTTCGGCCCGATCGGGCGATCTCGCGAGAATTCCGGAATGCCTGACCTCAGGCATCGAAAAGAGTGGAGAGAAAGTGAATTCCGTTTCCCGTAAGGCCACGCTTGTCGTCGGCGCCATGGCAGCGGCCGTGGGCCTGTCCATGTTCGGCGCCGGGACGGCCTCGGCCAGCCCGCTCCTGCCGTACCAGGGGACCGTGTACAGCAGCCTGGGCAAGTGCCTGACCGTGGGGAACACTCTGGCCCAGAAGGGTGCAATAACCACGTTCACCTGTCAGCCGCGCGGCAAGGACGGCTACGCCTTCTACTACACGACCTGAGCGGCGGTACCGGTCAGACCTGAAGCGGGTCGATACGAAGGAGGCCGGTTTGGAGCGCGTTGAGGAACTCAACGTGCGGAGTATCGCGGCCTCCTGAGCATGGCGTACGAAGGGGCGGTGCACACCCGTATCGGTTCGTGCACCGCCTCTTCGCGCGTGCTGGCAGGGCAAGGAGGCCGGCGCCGTCGCGGCGGCCCGCGCCTTGGCCGCCACATCTTCCTGGATGTGCTGGTAGATGTGGCGTGAAGGGCCGGGCGCGGTTCCAGGTTGTTCTCGCGTGCAGCGATGAAGGTTTCTTGCGCATGCAGAGAATCGCCGCAAATCTGTGTTGAGCTGGTGATGGATACGAGTTGGCGGGACCACCCACCCGCCGCGCCACCGGGAGGCCTGACGGCAACGGCGGCTCCTTGCCCCCTTTCCTCCCCTCTGCCGGCCGTTCTGCGCTGAGAGTGCGACACGCACCCAGTCAGAGCGGCCGCAACCACCGCACTGAGCCCGTGACACGCCCGCAAATGGCGGTGACACTCCGTTGTCTGTCGAATACCGTTGCGTAGCACGGGGGTTCGACCATGAAGGGTGAGGGGGCGTGATGAGCCTGCCGGGGCAGATCGCGATACGACGGGGTGGCTGCTGTGAACTCGCTACGCGTGTAGTGGAGGAGCTCAGACGTGCCCTGGGCATCGCGCTGTCCGGGGAGGGCGCCCGGTGAGCGGTGGCGGTGGCAAGGAGCCGGATCTCGCGCTGGACAAGGAAGCGTTAGAGGACATCACGAAGGGCTTGCGGGCGGCGATAGCCGAGTTGAAGGACATCGGGTCGGCCACGGGCGCGGTGCAGGGGGCGGGGTTCGAGGAGTTGTCGCTGACGTCGATGGAGGCGGGGCACAACGGCCTCGCCAAGGACTTCGAGGACTTCTGTGAGTGCTGGGAGTGGGGGGTGCGCGGCCTGATCCAGGACGCGAACAAGCTGGCCAAGAAGGTGGGCCTCGCGGCGGGGATGCAGTGGGAGGAGGACCGGTACATCGAGGGCACGTACAAGGTCGTGGCGAACTCGGTGGCCGGAAACCCGCATCTGAGCGAGGAGGAAGTCACCCAGAAGGAGTGGGGCGAGCTGTTCTCGGGGGATACCTGGCGTCCGGACTACAGCAAGGAGTCGTACGAGAAGGCGGGCGAGGAGATCCGGGGGACCTGGCAGGCCACGGGCGACAAGATCTCCCGCAAGAGCAGCATCGCCCAGTACGCGCTTCCGCCTGACCAGCAGGGTGGCGAGCAGGGCGGGGGTGCGGGCTGATGGGGTGGGATCTGGTCCCGGATGTCATCGAGGACAAGGTCGAGGACGGTGTCGAGGCACTCGGGAATGTCGTCGAGGCCGGGGGTAACAAGCTCGCGGAAGGGCTGGACAAGGTCGGCTGGGAGAGCGGAGCGGACTGGCTGCGTGACAAGTCCCGTTCGGCGGCGAACACGCTGGGCGCGGATGTCGCCGAGATGCAGCTGGACGAGACCGAGAACCCCAAGAAGCTGATCTATGGCAGTGCGAGCAAGATCCGCTCGACGGCGAGCCATCTGCGGGACTTCAAGAAGGCGTTCACGGATGTCGGGGATGGTCTGAAGCGGCTGGACTCGGCGCACTGGAAGGGCAAGGCGGCGGACGCGTTCCGCGAGGAGGTGGCGGTCGAGCCGAAGAAGTGGTTCAAGGCCGCCGACGCGTGCGAGAAGGCCGCCACCGCGATGGACACCTTCGCGGGCACGGTGGAGTGGGCGCAGACCCAGGCGCAGGAGGCCATCGACGCCTATAAGGCAGCGAAGAAGGCCTCGCAGGAGGCGAGAACGGCCTACAACGAGCAGGTCGACGCGTACAACGCCGCTATCAAGGACGGCAAGGACGCCTGTAAGCCGGGGAAGTTCACCGACCCGGGCCCGGGCAAGGCCAAGGCGGCGCAGGAGAAGCTGGACGAGGCCCGCCGCCAGCGCAACGAAGCGGCGGATACGGCCCGCACCGCGGTCAAGGCCGCCCGGGACGCCGCGCCGCCCAAGCCGTCGTACTTCGAGCAGGCGGAGGACGGCCTGACCGGCCTGAAACTCGACGCCACGCACTTCACGGCGGGCGTGATCAAGGGCGGCGCGGGGGTCATCGGCTTCGCGCGCAGCCTCAACCCGCTGGACCCGTACAACATCCTGCACCCGGCCGAGTACGCGACGGGCCTGAACAACACGGCGGCGGGGCTGGTCACCCTGGCCAGCGACCCCTTCGGCGCGGGCAAGCAGATGCTGGAGGGGTTCGCCAAGGACCCCGCCGAGGGCGCGGGCAGGCTCCTCCCCGAGGTGGTGGGTGCCAAGGGGATCGGCGCGGCGCGCAAGGGCGCCACGGCGGGCAAGTACGGTCGGCGTGGGCGGAGCGGCGCGCGCAAGTCCCTGGACAAGGACGGACCGAACGCCCACGGCACGCAGGACGCCAAGAAGACCACCGATGGCACAGACCCGGTCGATCTGGCGACAGGCAAGATGTTCCTGCCCCAGACGGACGTGACCCTGCCGGGCGTGCTTCCGCTGATCTTCCGTCGCCGGGTGGAGTCGGGCTACCCGGCGGGACGCTGGTTCGGCCCGTCGTGGTCGAGCACGGCGGACCAGCGACTGGAGGTCGACGCCGAAGGGGTCGTCTTCATCAGCGAGGACGGCCTGCTGCTGTCCTACCCCCACCCCGCACCCGACCTGCCCACGCTCCCGAACGCAGGCCCCCGCTGGCCGCTGGAGCGGGACGCACACGGCGACTACACCCTCACCGACCCGTCCACCGGCCACACCCGCCACTTCACCGGCCCGAACGACGAGGCTGACGGGGTCGCGCGGCTGGAGCAGATATCGGACCGCTCCGGCAACTTCATCACCTTTGAATACGACCCCGACGGCACCCCCCTCGGGATCATCCACTCGGCTGGCTACCACCTGAAGCTGACCACCCAGGACGGCCGGATCACCGCCCTCCACCTGGCAGGTGCCGCCTCCGACGGAACCGACCAGGAACTGCTCGGCTACGGCTACACCGAGGGCAACCTCACCGAGGTCATCAACTCCTCCGGTCTGCCGCTGAGGTTCGAGTACGACGACGAGCGCCGTGTCATCTCCTGGACCGACACCAACGACCGCCGTTACGACTACGTCTACGACAACCGCGACCGCTGCATTGCCGAAGGCGGCGAAGCGGGCCACATATCGATCCGCATCGACTACGACCGCATCGACCAGGCCACCGGCCACCGCATCACCACCGTCACCACCCCCGACGGCCACGCCACCCGCTACCTGGTCAATGACGCCGGCCAGATCGTCGCCGTCACCGACCCGCTCGGTCACACCACCCGCACCACCTACGACCGCCACGACCGCCCCCTGACTCATGCCGACCCGCTCGGACACATCACCGCCTACACGTACGACGAGGCAGGCCACCTCACAAAGATCACGGGCCCGGACGGCCATGAGACCAGCGCCGCGTACAACGCCCTGGGTCTGCCGACGTCCGTGACCGGCCCGGACGGCGCCACATGGAGCCAGACCTACGACGAGTCGGGCCACCGCACCAGCGTCACCGATCCGACCGGCCACACCACCCGCTACGCCTATGACGACCGTGGCCACTTGATCGCCATCACTGATGCGCTAGGGCAAACCACAGGCGTGATGTGTGACCCGGCGGGGCTACCGGTGGAGATCACCGATCCCCTCGGCGCCGCCACCCGCTACCAGCGTGACCCCTTCGGCCGACCGGTGGTCCTCACCGACCCCCTGGGCCACACCGCACACCTGCGGTGGACGGTCGAGGGCAAACTCGCTGCCCGCACCGGCCCGGACGGGACGACGGAGAGCTGGACGTACGACGGCGAGGGCAACTGCACGCGAAGCGTTGACGCGGCGGGTGGGGTGACCTCGTACGAGTACACTCACTTCGACCTGCTGGCCGCCCGAACCGGACCGGATGGCGTGCGCTATGAGTTCACGCATGACGCTCACCTGCGGCTGACCCAGGTCACCAACCCTCAGGGCCTGACCTGGTCGTACACCTATGACCCGGCCGGCCGCCTGGTCGCGGAGACGGACTTCGACGACCGCACCCTGACCTACACCCACGATGCGGCAGGCCGCCTCGCCGAGCACACCAATCCGCTCGGCCAGACGCTCCACTACGAGCACGACGCTGCGGGGCGCATTGTCAGCAAGGCTGCCGACGGTCGCGTCACCCGGTACACCTACGATCCGGCAGGCCGCCTCCTCCAGGCCACCGGCCCAGATTCAGAAGTGGTGTACCAGCGCGACCGTATGGGCCGCGTCAAGGCCGAAATGATCAACGGCCGGGTCCTCACCCACGCCTATGACGCCTTGGGACGCCGCATCCGTCGCACCACGCCCACCGGCGCCACCACCACGTACACCTTTGACGCGACAGGCAACCGCACCACACTCACCACCTCCGGCCATACCGTCGCCTTCGACTACGACGCCGCAGGCCGCGAGGTCACTCGTCGCATTGGGGACGAACTGTCCCTCTCCCATATGTGGGACCGGGCTGGCCGCCTCACCGAACAGGCCCTGACGGGACCGACCCTCGGACTGGTCCAGCGCCGCACCTACACCTACCGCGCCGACGGCTATGTCACCGCGATCGACGACCAACTCTCCGGCCGTCGCACTTTCGACCTTGATGGGGCAGGTCGGGTCACCACCGTTCAGGCGCTGGACTGGACCGAGAGGTATGCGTACGACGAGGCGGGCAACCAGACCCAGGCCAGCTGGCCCAGCGCCCATCCTGCTCAGGAAGCAACCGGCACCCGCACCTACATCGGCACCCAGATCACCGGCGCGGGCAACATCCGCTACGAGCATGATGCCGCGGGCCGCCTCACCCTCCGACAGAAGACCCGGCTGTCTACGAAGCCCGACACTTGGCGCTACACCTGGGATGCCGAAGACCGGCTTACTTCCGTCATCACTCCCGACGGCAGGTTGTGGCGCTACCTATACGACTCCTTCGGCCGTCGCACCGCCAAGCAGCGGCTGGGGGCGGACCGTGAAACTGTCCTGGAGCGGGTGGACTTCACCTGGGACGGCTCCACTCTCGTCGAACAGACCACCACCACAGCCGAACTCCCTTACCCGGTCACCCTCACCTGGGACCACGATGGCCTGCACCCCATCGCCCAGACGGAGCGCATCACCGAGGCCACCACCCAGCAGGAGATCGACCGGCGTTTCTTCGCCGTCGTCACGGACCTCGTCGGCACTCCCACGGAACTCATCGACGAGTCTGGCGGGATCGCCTGGCACACCCGCACTACCCTCTGGGGGGCGACCACCTGGGCCACCACCAGCACTACCTACACCCCTCTTCGCTTCCCTGGCCAGTACTACGACCCGGAAACTGGCCTCCATTACAACCACCACCGCTACTACGACCCCACCACCGCCCGCTACCTCACCCCTGACCCCCTAGGCCTTACTCCAGCCCCCAATCCCGCCACCTACATCCACAACCCTCACACCTGGACTGACCCCTTCGGACTTGCGCCTTGCCCTGCTGCCAGAGAAGGCGCTGGGAAGGGCCTGGAACGGCGAACATCGAATACGGGACCGTTCAGCGACCTTCCGATAGCGATGCAGAAGCGTGTCGTTAATCAGGTAGCGAAGGAGGCCGGGGTCGGACTCGAAGGTGTGAAAGTGAGAATTGACCGAGACCCGGATCTGATCGGCCGAGATCTATACGGACACACGGCACCAGACAGGACGATCACTCTGTATCCAGACGCCTTCTCGTCGAAGGAGAATTTGGTGAAGACCATCGGACACGAACGAATGCATGTCATGCAGATCGATCTATATGGCCCATCGAAGTCGCTTGAACAGGAACACGCTTGGGAGCGTGCTGCCTATGCCTCGGAATACCAGTTCTGGAACTATCACAATGGGACCCTGGCCAGTGAGTAACAGGGAGGCATGGCTAAAGACGCTCTTGCAGGTAAGTAATACAGGGTCAAGCGAGACCGCGTGTCCAAATTGCGGACGCCGGCGGATCGATTTTCGATATATTGCAAACTTGCAAACCCGTGTAGGCTATGCTCTGGTCTGGTGCGAATCGTGCTTGCATGGAGCTTCTGTGTCACGAGTAAAAGTGCCTGAGGGAATCGATGCACGTTCGTTCGATGATCCAGAGGCGCTAATCGGCATCCCTGAATTCGTGCGTTCTGACTGACGAGCCGGGTCACTCGGTTTGCGCCGAGTCACTCCGCGATGGGCCCGCCCGGGATTTCAGGGACGGCTGTCAGCGGGCAGTCAGACTGTATCGGGCAGTGCTGCCCCGCAGCTCGATTCGGATAAGCGGAGTTCCCTGGATTTCGACTCCCAAGTTGTTTCCGCCTTGGGTTATTCCAAGGTCTATGACCCGAACAGCGCTCTTCCTCTCTGCCAGGTCCGGGTAACTCTTGAGGAGTTCTGTCATGAGGGCATGGGCAACACGTCCCAAGACGTTCGATGGGTTGCGGGCGAGATAGGCAGGCAACGGCACGACATCGCCATCAACTTAGGTTCCTCCCTGCGGGTGGGAGTGAGCGAGTCAGTTGCTGTACAGGTGGTCGAATCGGCCTTTCTTGGCCGCGCGTATGAAGACGCCGAGAGTGGCGGGGGTGGTGGTGAGGGTGATGTCGGGGTCGTCGCTCTCGCGGATTTTGACGGCGTCGGGGGTGGGGGTGGCGACGTTTACGCAGCTGTTTCCCTCGCCGCAGTAGGAGGACGATTGCCAGTCAATCGGCAATCTGGCTACGTAGAGGCAGTTGGATCCTTCGTGGCTGTAGGACGACTTTCGCCAAGAGGTCAGGGCAGGCAAGGCCCCTCCTTGTCAGATGTTTTGTGCGATGTGGTGGATGAGGCTGCGGGATGCATCTTGCTTGAGCGCGTAGCTCTCGAACCGTTCCAGGACACTCCGGTATTTCATGAGATGTGCCTCCGCGTCGAGTAGTTGTGCGCCGAGATCTGTGTCAAGTGAGACGGTGTCGAGCTGAGGGGCGGAACCGCCGAAGTAGTCAATGGGCTGACCGGAACCGGGCAGGGGTCCCGCCCCGAATGGGATCACCAGCACATTGATGTTGTCCTGTTCGCCCATGTCGATGAGATGTTGAAGTTGAGCGCGGGCGACGGTGGGACCTCCGTACCCCAATCGCAGGGCCGCTTCGTGGATGATCGCTGTAAACGGTGTCGGCTCCGCCCCGTGAAGGATGCCCTGCCGTTTGATCCTGTATGACAGGCGGTGTTCTACCTCGTGTGGCGGGGGCGGTGGCACAGTGGAGTCGAACAGTGCGCGGGCGTGGTCCCTGGTCTGGAGCAACCCTGGGATATGAACCATGGTGGCGACACGCACGAACGTGGCGTGATACTCAAG
Organism: Streptomyces sp. NPDC021225; assembly: GCF_044332865.1. NCBI lineage: Bacteria > Bacillati > Actinomycetota > Actinomycetes > Kitasatosporales > Streptomycetaceae > Streptomyces > Streptomyces sp. NPDC021225. The sequence continues at coordinate 236,918 of NZ_JBIRPV010000005.1, forward strand.
CTCGGCCAGGTCGAGTAGCCCTGCCGGTAGCACTTCCCGGTCCTGCTCCCACCAGCCCCGGGTCTGTCTCCCGGTCAACTCCGTGAGCGCTTCGATCAGCTCCTGATCCCCGCAGTTGTACAGACTGGCCAGCGCCCGGACCCGGTCTGCGCTCACCGCGTAACGCCCTGCCTCGATGCTGCTGACGCGTGACTGGCTGGCGCCGAAGTGCGTACCGGCCTCGGTGGCGGACATGTCTGTGCGTTCGCGGAGCCTGCGCAACTCGGCGCCAAGGCGTCGTTGTCGCACGGTTGGTGGGCGGCTGGTCGAGGCCATGGGCGATCTCTCCATGATCGGTCGAGGCGTGCGTGTCACCCTAACGGGCGTACTTGGGCTCCATCTGCAAGAAGTGTGGGATGCAGCCCACAATTCACGCTACGGTGTGACGCAAGCCACTTCGGCTGGCGATGTCGCGCCACCGTATGTGCACGGCTTCGCCTTGGTCCAATTCCCCTCCGGATCGGGAGACTTCCATGGCCAATGAACCCCCGCTCGACATCGACAAAGAGCTGTGTGAACTCGCCCTGGACAACGCCCCGCGCGTCTTCGCCGTCACCGTCCAGTACGAGGCGGCCCCAGGCGAGCCGGACGGCGAGATCGCCGCCTGGGGACTGGCGTACGACGACGGAAGCGCCCACGTCGTCACCGTGGACGGCCGACACCGCCTCAGCCTCAAGTCACCCGAGCGGGCCACCTGGTGGTTCGGGCGCCGTGGCGACATCACAGCCCGGTTGCTCTGGTTCGCCGCGCCCTCCGTGCCCAGCTTCGAGGCGGCCGAGGCGGCCTGAGACGCACACGGGCCGCGCCACCCCCGCGGGGACGACGCGGCCCGTGCCGAGCGCAAACCAACTACGCCAGCAGCTCCACCTCCGCCAGCGTCGCCTTGCCGCCGTCCGGCACCAGCCGGTACTGCTCATACGACCCCGGCGAGCTGACCGAGAAGACCCGCGTCTGCTTGTCCCATGCGAAGGACTCGCCCGACCGCCGGTCCACGTCCGTCCACTTCTCGCCGTCGCGGGAGCCCTGGAGCACCCACCCCGATGGGGCCTTCGCCTTGTCCGCCGAGGACGTCAGCGTGTACTGGACCACCCGGGTGCGCTCGGCCAACGGAAGGTCCAGCGACTCGAACGACGCCTCCGTCTTCGACGTGTCGTCCAGCAGCGCGGAACCCCCGCTCGGCGGCACCGTCACATCGCGGCGCGGCGCAGGCACCTTGTCGTCCGTTGTAATCGACGAGGGCGCCGCGCCCTTCCCCGTGCCCCACTTGGAGGGTTTGGCGCCCATGTCGAACTCCAGCGTCCCGCCGCGCGCGAGCACGTCATGCGGCAACGCAGTCGAGCCCCACGGCTTGCCGTTGACCCTCAGCCCCTGGACGTACACATTCCGCGCGCTGTTCTTCGGCGCCTTGATGACCAGGTCGCGGCCGTTCTCCAGGTGCACCGTGGCCTTGGTGAACAGCGGCGAACCCACCGCGTACTCGGAGCCGCCCATGACCAGCGGGTAGAAGCCCAGGGCGCTGAAGACGTACCACCCGGACTGCTCGCCGTTGTCCTCGTCGCCGTGGTAGCCCTGGCCGATCTCGCTGCCGGTGTAGAGGCGGGAGAGGACCTCGCGGACCTTCTCCTGGGTCTTCCAGGGTTGGCCGGCCGCGTCGTACATGTATGCCGCGTGGTGGGCGACCTGGTTGCTGTGGCCGTACATGCCCATGCGGACGTCCCGGGCCTCGGTCATCTCGTGGATGACGCCGCCGTAGGAGCCGACGAAGTCGGGGGAGGCGGTCTCGGGGGTGGAGAAGTAGGTGTCGAGCTTCTTCGCGAGGCCGGAACGCCCGCCGTACAGGTTGGCGAGGCCCCGGCTGTCCTGGGGGGCGGTGAAGGCGTAGCCCCAGCCGTTGGTCTCGGTGTAGTCGTAGCCCCAGACCCGGGGGTCGTACTTCCCGGACTCGACGCGCCATTGGCCGTCCGCGTCCTTGCCCTGGAAGAAGCCCGCCTTGTCGTCGAAGAGCTTCACGTAGTTCTGGGCGCGGCGCAGGAAGTAGTCGGACTCCTCCTTGTAGCGGGCCTTCTTGGTCTTCGCGTAGAGCGCCTTGCCCATCTTCGCGAGGCCGAAGTCGTTGAGGTAGCCCTCCAGCGCCCAGGACAGGCCCTCGTGGGTGTCGGTGGTGGTGTAGCCGAGGAAGGGCGACCGGTCCATGCCCTTGCGGCCCACGCCGCCGGAGGTCGGGACGGTGGTGGCGTTCCTCAGAGCGGCCTCGTACGCGGCCTCGGCGTCGAAGTCGACGCCCTTGAGGTAGGCGTCGGCGAAGGCGACGTCCGAGCTGGTGCCGGTCATCAGGTCGGCGTAGCCGGGGGAGGACCAGCGGGAGATCCAGCCGCCGTCCTTGTACTGCTGGACGAAGCCGTCGACCATCTCACCGGCCCGCTTCGGGGTGAGCAGGGAGTACGCGGGCCAGGTGGTGCGGTAGGTGTCCCAGAAGCCGTTGTTGACGTAGACCCGGCCGTCGACGATTTTGGCGCCGGTGTGGGTCGGGGTGTTCTCGCCGGTCGGCTTGGAGAAGGCGCTCGCGTATTGGTATCGAGGCTTCTCGACGGTCCCCGTGTTCTCGAAAGCGGAATTGGGATACAGGTACAGCCGGTAGAGGCTGGAGTAGAGGGTGGTGAGCTGGTCGCGGGTCGCGCCCTCTACCTCGATCCGGCCCAGGATGTTGTCCCAGGCCGCCTGCGCGCGGGACTTGACCTGCGTAAATGAAGCCGATGTCGGGATCTCGCGGTCCAGGTTCGTCTTCGCCTGGTCGAGGCTGATCAGGGACGTGGCGATCCGCAGGGTGACCGTACGATCCGCGCCGGGCTTGAAGCGGAAGTATCCGGTGACGTCCTTGCCGCCCCCGCCCGACAGCTTGCCGCCCGCGCTGACGGGCGCGTCGAAGACGCCGTAGACGAACATGCGGCCCGCGCCCGTGCTGAGGCCGCTCTTGACGTCGGAGTAGCCGGTGACGACGCCGTTCTCGGCGTCCAGGGTCAGCCCGCCGTCGCCGTTGACGTTGTCGAAGATGACGCTGGCGTCGTCGCCGGGGTAGGTGAAGCGCAGCAGCGCGGCGTGGTCGGTGGGGGTGACCTCGGCCTTGAGGCCGTTCTCGAAGGTCACGCCGTAGTAGTGCGGCCGGGCGGTCTCGTTGCTGTGGCGGAAGGGGAGGGCGCGGGCGGTGCGCCCGGCGTCGGGCACGTCGGACGCGACCGAGGGCATGATCTGGAAGGTCTGCCGGTCGCCCATCCAGGGGCTCGGCTCATGGCTCGCGCTGAACGCCTGGACGGTGGGGAGGTTGTCGGCGTTGTTGCCGCGGGCGTACTCGTACAGCCAGCTGGTCGAGCCCGCGTTGGTCACCGGGGTCCAGAAGTTGAAGCCGTTGGGGACGGCGGTGGCCGGGAAGTTGTTGCCGCGGGAGAAGCTGCCGCTGGAGTTGGTGCCGCGGGTGGTGACCGCGTAGTCGGACAGATGCTTCAGGCGCTTCTCGGGGGCCTTGGGCGCAATGGAGATGTCGTCGACCCAGCCGCGGAACTTCGCGGCGCCCTTGGGCGAGTCGTACGCGACCAGGACGCGGTCGATCGTCTTGCCCGCCGCGACCGCGCCGATCCGCGACTCCTTGTGGTTCCACTGGTTGACGTACAGCGTCTTGGAGGCGCCCTGGCCCTGGGGGCTCAGTCGGGCGCCGTGCTGGTCGACCGCGCCGGGCAGGTCGCTCAGATAGGTGCCGTCGGTGAAGGCGAGGTCGACGGAGACATGGGTGGCCGGGTAGTTGAGGTCGGTCTCCGGCATCGAGGGGAAGATCCGGTACGAGAGCAGGGTGTCGCGGGTGACGGCCGTGTTCACGTCGAAGATCTTGTTGTACGAGTACGCCCGGCCGTCCGGCTTGTGCGTGCCCGCGTACAGCAGGGCGCGGGTGCCGGTGAAGCCGGCGTTCGCCTTGGCGGTGGGGGAGCCGGCCGGGCCGCGGTCGGCCTGGGTGCGCATATCGGCGGGGGCGGGCGGGGTGGTGTCGGCGGTCGCGAACTGCACCTCGGCCAGTTGCACGATGTCGTCGCCCGCGTTGCGGGAGATCTCCAGCCGGTAGTGCCGGTAGGCCGTCTCGTTGTCGAAGGTGAACTCGCGGGTCTGGAAGCGCGAGGCGAAGGACTGGTTCTCGCGGGTGTCGAGGGTCTTCCAGTCGGAGCCGTCGGCGGAGCCCTTGAGGGTCCAGTCGGCGGGGTCGCGGCCGGGGGCGTCGTTGGCTGAGGTGAGGGCGTAGCGAACGGCCTTGACCGGATCGCTGAGGTCGAATTCCAGCCAGGCGGTCTTCTCGAAGACGAGCCACTTGGTGCTGGACTCGCCGTCGGCGAGGTTCTCCTTCACCTCGCCGCCGCCGGTGTTCTCCCCGTTGGCCCGGATCGCGGTGACCTTGTCGGTGACATTACCGGGGATGCCGCTGCTGTATCCGCCGTCGACCCCGGAGGCCTTCTTCTCGCCGTCGGGGCCGGTCTCGACCGTGTTGCGCCAGTCCGGTTGTGGGTCGTTCGGTTCGAAGGACGACTCGAAGGGCGAGGCGAGGGCGGGGGCGGCGGGCTCACCGCGCGAGGCGGCCGCCGCCGCGCCTTGCGCCGTCAGGGTCAACACAACGGCCGCCACCAGGGCGGCCGGTCGTCGGGGTGCGTGCCATGGTCTGGGGCTGGGGCGTCTCAGTCGCATGCTCCGCGTCTCCACGAGCTAGACAACGTTGTCTGTTCCGTAGCGCAGAGTTAAGTAGGGAGGGGCCGCCCCGGTGGTGTCAAGGATGTGTAGGGGATTTCGGAGCCGGGTGAGCGAACGGGCCGGATGGGTGGGACCGGCCGCGGTGGGGGTGTGGCCGCTCCCTGGGGCCGCTCCCGCACCCGGGTCCTCATCGATGGCTCAGGCGGCGGTCTTGGACTTGGTGCCGAGGGAGACCCGGCACTTTGTGGCCTTCTTGGAGGAGTCCGCCTCGAGCGCGACCACCTTGACGGTCTTGCTGGCGTTTCCGGCCACCTCGGCGTCCGACTCGAAGGCCGTGGTCACCACTTCGCCCTTGCTGTCGACGAAGCCGACCATCAGCGTGTAGTAGGACGTGGTCGAGTCGGAGTTGGTTATCTTCACATTGGCGTACGGAATGCCGGTCGAGCCCCATCCGCAGTTGCCCATCTTGATGTCCGGGCTGACCAGTCCACCGCCGCCGGTCGGGGTGTCCGTGGGGTCCTCGGTCGGGTCCTCGGTGGGGGTGGGCGACTCGGTCGGCTCCACCGGCAGCTCGGCCATGCCCTTCCCGATCGCCGCGCCGCCCTTGGCGTCACCGGCGGAGGATCCGCCCCCGCCGCTGGAGCCGCACGCCGAAATCGACGCGAGTGTCGCGACCACGACAAGCGTGGAGGCGAAGGGGAATTGCTTCCGGACCACAGGGGCCGCCTTTCTTGTTGGTTCACGCGCACGGCGGCGTGCCGCACGGGCTGCGTCCCCTACGGTATGTCGGACAGGTCTCAACTCGGGAAAGACTGCGACCCAATGACCATTCGATCTTGCCCACTTGAGGCCAAGTGGACTATACCTGTCGCCCCGGGGGGAGGCCGTCATGCGGCCCCACGTCGCGCCCGCCTCTGCGGGCCTCCGTGCTCCCCGGAGCACACTCAGCAATACTCCGAATCACGCTTCAACTGACCCGCGGTGTCGGGCCCCTCGCCGGTGGCGAGTATGTACGGGAAACCGTTACACCGCCTGAGTCCTGACGAAGGCGAGGACTTGAGCATGGGATCCACCCCAGATTTCGGCCGTCGCGACCTGATCAAGCGGTCCGCGGCGCTCGGACTGGTAGCCGTGCCGTCCATCAGCATGCTGACTGCCTGTGCGAGCGGCGGTGACGACGACGGAAACAAGGTCGACAAGGGCAAGAAGAGCGACAAGAACCCGCTTGCCGTCAATGAGAGCGCCGCGCTCGACGTCGTCATTTTCGACGGTGGTTTCGGACAGAAGTACGCGAAGGACGCCGAGGCCGAGTACGCGAAGGCGTACCCGAAGACCGATGGCAAGATCAAGCACTCGGCCACCCAGAAGATCCAGACCGTGCTCCAGCCGCGGTTCAACGGTGGCACCCCGCCGGACCTGATCGACAACTCCGGCGCCGAGCAGATGGACTTCGGGACCCTGGTCGCCAAGAACCAGCTGACCGACCTGACGCCGCTGCTGGACGCCCCCTCCGTGGACGACCCCAGCAAGAAGGTGCGCGACACGCTGCGCCCCGGCGTCGTGGAGATGGGCCAGTTCGACGGCAAGCCGGTGTGGATCCTGTACTACGCCTACACCGTCTACGGCGTGTGGTACTCCAAGACCAACCTGGAGAAGCTGGACGCGGAGTACCCGGAGACCTGGGACGACATGCTCAAGGTCTGCGAGAAGGCGAAGAAGAAGGGCGTCGCCGGCTGGACCTACCCGGGCAAGTTCCCGTACTACATGCCGTTCAGCCTCTACCCCTTCATCGCGAAGATCGGCGGCCCCGAGACGCTGACCGCGATCGACAACCTGGAGCCGAACGCCTGGAAGCACCCGGCCGTCAAGGCCGCCTTCGAGGCGTACTACGAGCTCTACAAGAAGGGCTACATCCTCAAGGGCAGCCCGGGCCTGACCCACATCGAGTCGCAGACCGCGTGGACCGAGGGCAAGGCGCTGTTCATCCCGAACGGCTCCTGGGTCGAGAACGAGGCGAAGAAGACCACGCCCGACAACTTCCAGATGGCCGTCAGCGCGCCGTCCAGCCTGGACAGCGGCGACAAGATGCCGTTCGGCACCATCTGGGCCTCCGGCGGTGAGCCCTTCATCGTGCCGAAGGCGGCCAAGAACCCCGAGGGCGGCATGGAGCTGCTCCGCATCATGCTCGGCGAGAAGTCCACCAAGAACTTCGTCAAGCAGGTCTCCTCGCTCACCTCGCTCAACGGCGGCACCGACGGCCTGACCCTGCCCCCGGGCCTGGCGTCCGCCCAGGAAGCGCTGAAGAAGGCCGGGGACAACGTCGTCAACCCGCGTCTCCAGGACTGGTACGTGGCGCTCCAGAAGCAGCAGATCGGCGTGGGCGCGCTGGGCGAGATGATGGCGGGCCGGATGACCCCGGCCGAGGCGATCAAGAAGATCCAGAAGTTCGCCGACGACACGGCCAAGGACGACGCCGTCAAGAAGTACAAGCACGCCTGATGAGGTCCGAGCGTCACCAGCGGCCCTGTCCGCAGGGAAAGACCGAGGTCGGTAGAGATGCAGCACGATAAGCGCCAGTCGGCGGCGGCGACGGCCACGGCGGCGGTCGCGAAGGGCCCGGGCGTTGGGCAGCCAGTGGTCAAAACCCCGGGTGTCATGCCCCCGCGCGTCAAGCTGTCCACGCGGCAGAAGATTCAGCGCGCGTACCGGCAGTACGGATTCCCGCTGGGATTCCTGTCCGTGCCGGTGGTCGTTTATGCGATCTTCGTGATCTCGCCGTTCGTCCAGTCCATTTATTACTCGTTCACGGACTGGACCGGCCTGAGCTCCGACTTCAAGATGGTCGGGTTCAAGAACTACGACTGGATGCTGCACGACGACCTCTTCTGGAAAGCCGTCGGGCACAACCTGCTTCTGCTGCTGGTCGTGCCGCTGGTGACGCTCGGCCTGGGACTGTTCTTCGCCTTCATGCTCAATGTCGGCGGCCGCGGAAAGAAGAACGGGGCCGTCTCCGGGGTGGCCGGGTCGAGCTTCTACAAGATCGTGTACTTCTTCCCGCAGGTGCTCTCGATCGCCATCGTCGCCCTGCTGTTCCAGTTCACGTACAACCCGCGGAACGGCGCGCTCAACGCGCTTCTGGGGGGCATCGGGCTGGATGCGCTGGAGCAGGAGTGGCTGGCCGATCCGAAGCTCGCGCTGTGGTGCCTCATGGTCGTCATGGTCTGGTCCAACGTCGGCTTCTACGTCGTGCTGTTCTCCGCCGGAATGAGCGCCATTCCCAAGGACTTCTACGAGGCGGCGCTGTTGGACGGCGCCAACCGCATCACGACCTTCTTCAGGATCACCCTGCCGCTGCTGTGGGACACGGTCCAGTCCGGCTGGATCTATATGGGCATCCTCGCCTGCGACGCGTTCGCCGTGGTGCAGATCATGACCGTGGGGCCGGGGGGACCCGCGGACTCCACCCAGGTCCTGGGCTACATGGTCTACACCAAGACGTTCCGCGACGGGCAGGCCGGGCGTGCGACGGCCATAGGTGTCGCGATGCTGATCGTGACCCTGATCTTCGCGGTCATCGTGGGCAAACTCGGTCGGCGCGAACGGCTGGAGTACTGATGGCCAGGCCCGCTTCCGTACACCGGATCCGCCGTATCTCCGCCCATCTGGGGGTAGCACAGTGACCGCGCAAGCACAGCCCTCGGAGCTCCCGGGCGCCACCAAGGAAGCCCAGGCGCCGGGCGCGACGTCCCCGATGGGCAAGGTCCCGCCGGGCTCCGCGCCCGGGGGCCGGGCCGGCGGCGAGGGGAAGGTCCTCAACGTCTTCTCGCACGGCATGCTGGTGATCTGGGCGCTGCTGGTCACCCTGCCGCTGCTGTGGGCGGTGATGAGCTCGCTCAAGACCGACAAGGAGATCTTCACCTCTCCCTGGGGCCTGCCGTCCACACTGCACTTCGACAACTGGGCGCGGGCCTGGAACAAGTCGAACATCGGCGACTTCTTCCTCAACACCGTCCTGGTGGTGGGGTGCTCGCTGATCGGGACGATGCTGCTGGGGTCGATGGCGGCGTACATCCTGGCCCGCTTCGAATTCCCGGGCAAGCGTTTCATCTACTACTTGTTCGTGGGCGGAATGAGCTTCCCGGTCATTCTGGCGCTTGTCCCGCTGTTCTTCGTCATGCGGAACATGAGCCTGCTGAACACCTTTCACGGGCTGATTCTGGTCTATATCGCCTATTCGCTGCCGTTCACCGTCTTCTTCCTGACGTCCTTCTTCAAGACGCTGCCGACGTCGGTGGCCGAAGCGGCGCTGATCGACGGGGCCTCGCAGACCCGGACGTTCTTCCAGGTCATGCTGCCGATGGCCAAGCCGGGCCTGATCAGCGTCGGCATCTTCAACTTCCTCGGGCAGTGGAACCAGTACATGCTGCCGACCGTGCTCAACACGGAGGAGGACAAGCGGGTGCTGACGCAGGGCCTGGTGCAGCTGGCGGCCAGCCAGCAGTACAAGGGCGACTGGTCCGCGCTGTTCGCGGGGCTGGTGCTGGCGATGCTGCCGGTGCTCGGGGTGTACATCGTCTTCCAGCGTCAGGTGCAGGCCGGCCTGACGGCGGGGGCGCTCAAGTAGCAGCGCCGGGTAGCGCCACGACGCTGCCATAGCGGCGCGACACGGACCACGACCGGGCCCCGCCTTTCCGTTTGACGCGGAAGGGCGGGGCCCGGCTCTTACTCATTCGGCGATGATGTTGCCGTCAATCCCTCTCACCCGCGCGGTACGCGCCTGTAAGGTGCCCGTAGTTTCCCGGCGACAACCCGGGAGACAAGTCGCTGTTTCCGAACGGCAATTCCTCCATGACGGAATTGGGCGTCCGGTGGTGGAATTCCCGGCCGGGCGCCACACGGCGGCGAGGCTGACAACGGGGAGGAGCCGCGGTGTCCACGGGGCTGTGCGAGGGGGTCGCGAGCAGGATCGCCGATCCGGGCCGCGTCGTCGTCAAAGAGCAGGCCGGTCACACCTGGAGCTGGGATGGGCTGCTGGCGGCGGCCGAGGATCTGGCCGGGCAGCTGAGGCGGCGGGGGCCGCTGCGGCTGGCGGCGGTGCGGACCGGCCGGCCCGTGCTGACCCTCGTCGCGACGCTCGCCTGCGATCTGCTCGAAGTGCCCCTGATGCAACTGGACTCCGGCCAGAAGGAGGCGGAGTACGAGCGCGTCACCGCCGCCTTCGGGCCGCATCTGCTGCTGTCCGATCCCGGTTCCGACCCCAGTCCCGACCCTGGCTCCGGCTCTGAGCGCGATGCCGTGTGGGAGCGTCATGGGCTCTCGCTCGCCGTCTCCACGAGCGGGGGCGAAGGCGGCGGCACGGAGGACCCCGCCGCCTTGGGCTCCCGGCGTTCGGGGATCTTCCTCACCTCGGGCTCGACGGGCGAGCCCGCCGGCGTCGTACGGTCGGCGCGCGCACAGCTCGCCGACTCGCTGCGCTGCGCCGCCGCCGTGGGCTACGGCCCCGAGGCGCCCGTGGTGTGCGCGGCGCCGGTCTTCCACATGTACGGCCACACCGTGGGCCTGCTCGGCCCGCTGCTCGTCGGCGCGCCGGTGACGCTCTGCGGATCGCGCCTGGTGCCCTCGCAGCTCGCGGCCGCCGTCCGGGACAGCGGGGCGCGGGTCCTGGTCGCCCTGCCCTTCCACTACCGGCTCATGGCGGCCGACACGACATCGCGCTTCGACGGCCTGGAGCGCGCGGTGTCCGCCGGGGCCCCGCTCCCCGAAGGCGCCGCGGCGGCGGTGACGGAGGCCCACGACTTCGCGCTGCTGAACATCTACGGCTCCTCCGAGACCGGGATGATCGCCATCAAGCGGGTGGATCCCGACAAGGACCGCGCGGGGGACGTCGGGCGCCCGGTCCCGGGCGTCGTGGCGACCCTGCGGGAGACCGGCGACGAGGACGGCGCGGGCGAACTCCAGCTGGCCACGGACTCGCTGGCCGACGGCTACGCCCATGTGGACGGACTGCGCCCGCTGTCCATGAACGGGGACCTGCGGCGCACCGGGGACCTGGCGACGCTGGGCCCCGACGGTTCCATCAGGCTGGTCGGCCGGCTGGCCCGGATGATCAACGTCGGGGGGAAGAAGGTCAACCCGGTGGAGGTGGAGCGGGTGCTCGCCGAGCATCCCGCCGTCACCGAGGCGCAGGTCTTCGCGGCGGCGGACGGCGGCCGGGGCCAGGTGCCGGTGGCACGGGTGGCCGCCCCCGGGCCGGTGACGGCGGACGAGCTGATCGTCTGGTGCCAGGAGCGGCTGGCGGAGCACAAGATCCCCCGCCGGATCCAGGTGACCGCCGAACTGCCCCGCTCGACGACCGGCAAGGTCCTCCACCCGCGTTCGGCCGAGTCAGAGCACGAGAAGGAAGGAAGCGCGTGATGGACCGCGAGAGCCTGGTCGAGGAGATCGCCCAGCATGTCACCGTGGTGGTGCCCGCGCTGGCCGAGGCCCCGCCCGGCCCCGACGCCAACCTGCTGGAGATCGCCGACTTCGACTCGATGGCCATGCTGGAGCTGCTGGTCTGGCTCCAGGGGAACTACGGGATCGACGTCCCCGACGAGGAGGTCTCGCCGGAGAACCTCTCGACCGTCGGCCGGATGGCGGACTTCGTGCTGAGGCAGCGTTGACCGGCCCGCGGGAGACGGGCGTCGAGGTCGTCGAGGTCGTCGAGGTGAGCGGGGAGCGCACCGTACGGGCCCCGCTGACCTGGGGCCAGCAGTTCATCTACCGCGCTCTTCAGCGCCGGGCCGACCGGGCCCACTACGACTACAACCAGCGGGTGTCGCTGCCGGTGCCCGAGGGCCGCACGCTGCGCGAGGTGATCGGCGCGATACGGGCGCTGGTCACCGCCCACGAGAGCCTGCGCACCGTGTACCGGGACGGGACCGCCGACTCCACCCCGTACCAGGAGGTGCGCGGGGAGGGGCGGCTGACGGTCCGGGTGGTCCGGGGCGACGACCCGGCCGCGGCGCTGGACGCCCTGGCCGGGACGGACTTCGACCTGTCCCGGGAGTGGGGCATCCGGGCGGCGGTGCTGACGGGGCCCGACGGCGAGGCCCGCCATCTCGCGCTGTATGTGTCGCATGTGGCGGTGGACGGCTGGGCGATGGGGCTGGTCGTGCGCGAGTTGAAGGCTCACCTGGCCGATGGCGCCCTCGTATCCGCCGGGGCCGTACGCGCCGAGCCCGTACCGCAGCCCGCCGACCTCGCCGAGACCGAGCGGTCCGAGGCCGGGCGCACCATGGACCGCCGCGCCGACGCGTACCAGCGCTCGCTGCTGCGCCGTGCGCCCCGGAGCATGTTCCCCGAGCCCGCCGACCCCGCGGGGCCGCCGGAGTGGGCCCACGGGGAGTTCCGCTCGGGGCGGCTGGAGGAGGCGGCTCGGGAGGTGGCGGCGCGCTGCCGGGCCGGTGAGGAGACCGTGTATCTGGCGGCCGTCGGCACGCTGCTCGCGCGCCGCGCGGGCCTCTCCCACTGCGCGCTCACGACGATCTTCGCGAACCGGATCGGCGCCGCGCGGCAGGCGATGGTGACCCCGCTGGCCGCGGATGTGCTGCTGTGCTTCGATGTCTCGGGGCCCTCGTTCGACGACTGCGTCCGCGCCGCTCACCTCGCCAAGCTGCGCGGATACGCCCGCGCCCAGTACGACCCGGTCCGCCTGGGGCGGCTGGTGGCGGAGGTCGGCCGGGAGCGCGGCGAGCAGCTGGACCTGTCGGTGCTGCACAACGACCTCGGTGCCCTCACACCCCCCGAGGAGGGTGAGGGCGCGCGTGGCCCCAGCGGCGTGGAGACCTCCTTCCGCTGGGCCGAGCCGTTCCGGCTGCCCTCGGTCAAGCTCTACTGCGCCGTGCGCACCGCGGAGCACGGCGAGCGGGTGATCGCGATGGCCGCCGACACCCGGTATCTGCCCGCGTCGGACCTCCGCGAGCTGCTCTACGGCGTGGAGGAGCTGGTGGTGACGGAGCGACGGGGGCCGCAGGGCCCGGAAGGCCCGCAGGAAAGCGACGAGCGGCTGCCGGCCCATGTCTCGTGACACCGTCGGTGTGGTGATCGCCGCGATGAACTCCGCGGCGTTCATCGACCAGGCGCTCGGCTCCCTGGCCATGCAGACCACCCACGCCGACCAGGTGGTGGTGGTCGACGACCACTCGGATGACGACACCGTACGGCTCGTCGAGCGCTGGCGCGCCATCCTCCCGCTGACCCTGCTGCGCAACCGCGGCCCGCGCCGGCTGGGCGTGTGGGGCGCGCGGCGGGCCGCGATCGAGGTGCTGGAGACGGACCTGGTGCTCCAGCTGGACGGCGACGACCTCGTACTGCCGCACCATGTGGCCGCGATGAGCGAGACCTACGCGGCCTCGCCCGGCCTGATCAGCCCGCGCCCGCTCACCTGGACGGGCCAGGGCCCCTTCCGCCCCGCCACCTACACCAAGGGCGGGCTGCCGCTCCCGGGCGACCAGCTGGTCCAGCTGCTGGCGCAGAACTATGTGGTGGTGGGCTCGCTGTACGCGCGCGAGCTGTACGAGCGGATCGGCGGCTACCGCCAGGTGGCGTACGGCGAGGAGTGGGACCTGTGGCTGCGGCTGGTGGCGGCGGGCGCGCGGGTGAGCAAGCCGGACGAGCCGTCGTATGTCTACCGGGTGCGGGCCTCCAGCTACGCGGGCGGGTTCGCCCGGAACGAGGCGGAGACCGAGGTGCTGAACCGGTTCCTCGGGGGCAGCGACCACCCCGTCCACCGGCGGGCCGCGAAGGTGGCCCTGCTCCAGCGGACGGGCATCGCCGCGCTCGGTCCGCTCGCCCCGGTGGACGGCCCGCTGCCCGAGCCCGTACGGGCCTTCGCCGCCGGTCACGACCGCGCCCTGACACGGGCTCACCATGACCCGGACCTGGGCTGGGTCCTCTCCTTCGACTCCGGCGGCGCGGTGGCCGTGACCGACGACGCGGCGCGGGTGATCGTGCACGTGGTCGAGAAGGACGGGAACCACGAGGCCGTGGAGATCGCCGATCCGCTGATGCGGCGCGACGCGTCCTCGCTGCGCGACATCCTGCGGGGGGAGATATGAGCCGCGAGCGGGCGATCGAGGGGGCGATCGAGGCGGCGCTGGAGCGGGCCGCGCGGGTCCCGCGCCGCTTCCGGCGGTTCGAGGTGAGCGCCGGGACGGCGGCCCGGGTGCACCGGATCGGCGAGGCGCTGCTGGGCGAGGCGCTGGACCTCGGCCTCGCGTACGAAGGGAGCGGCGCGGACCGCCGCTTCGACGACTTCGACCTGAAGAACCTCGGTCTCGCGCTGCGCATCCCGTCCCCCGCCTGGCTCCAGGTGCGGCTGTCGGCCCAGCCCTTCAACACGGCCGTGGTCGCCACGACGACGTACCGGGCGCGGTTCCAGGGGCGGGAGGCCGGGGTGCGGGAAGCCGGGGTGCCGGAGGCCGGGGTGCTGGAGCCCTCGCCGCGGCTCGCCTCCGGCGTGCTGGACGGCACCCTGCGGCGGCTGGGGCCCGATGTCTTCGAGGCGGACCTCCGGGTGTCCGCCGGGGAGAACGCGGCCGACGCGGACCAGGGCGCTGCCGACTGCGCGCGCGAACTGGGCCCGCTGCCGGCGGAAGCCGCGCGGCTCGAATACCACCTCGTGCCCGACGAACTGTGCGACGACGCCGGGTTCGTGCGGGAGACCCGGCTGGCCGACTGCCGCGCGGGCACCACCTACCTGGTGCACGTCGCGGCGGCGGCCGGGATGCCCGTACGCCGGGCCGGCGGGCTGCTGCTGGCCGGTGCGTTTCCGCTGCCGCACCACTGGATCGAGGTGCGCCGCGGCGACCGCTGGCTGCCCGCCGATCCCCTCTATCTGACCATCCTGGCCGCATACGGGCTGGTCGACGCCGATCGCTGGCCGTCGCACCGGTCGGTGGTCGGGACGGTGTGGAAGATCTGCGACTCCTACGCCGGTCTGCGCTTCCTGACGGACGCCGACGGCCGGCGCGTGAAGACCTCCGTCAGGATTCTGCGGCGATGGCCCTGAGTGCTTTGCGGTCCGTCTTGCCGTGTCCGGTGAGGGGCAGCTCCGGAACCACCACACAGCGGGCGGGGATCTTGTACGGCTCGATCTCCTCCTTCAGCGCGGCCAGCACCTCGCCCGCGCCCAGCGAGCCCGCCACGCACAGCACCGCCTCCTCGCCGTCCCCCGACGGCGGCAGAACGGCCGCGCCGCGGACGCCCGGCACCCGGCGGGCGGCGGTCTCCACCTCCTCCGCGCTCACCCGGAACCCGCGCTGCTTGTACAGATCGTCGCGGCGCCCGGAGAAGTACAGATAGCCGTCCTCGTCCAGATGGCCGAAGTCCCCGGTGCACAGCTCGGGGAACAGCCCCTCGGCGCGCGGGAACCGCAGCGCGGTCTGCTCCGGCCGCCGCCAGTAACCCGCCATCACATGCGGGCCGCGCACCACGATCTCCCCGACGGTGCGCGGCGCCACCCGCCGCCCCCGGTCGTCCACGACGAAGACCTCCGTGCCGGGCAGCGCCCGGCCGCACGCGCCCGGCCTGCGCAGATCCTCGTCCGGCGGCATGATGGCCACGCGCTTGCACTCCGTCAGCCCGAACATGAGCTGGACCCGCAGCCCGGGCAGCGCGGCGCGCAGCCCGGCCAGCACCTCCGGGGGCATCGCCGAGCCGGTGTTGGTGAGCAGCCGCAGCCGCAGGCCGTCGGCGCCGTAGCGCGGCAGCATCCGGGCCAGGCCCTGGGCGAGCGACGGGACGACGGGCAGCACGGTGGCCCCGGAGCGCCGGAGGTTCTTCAGCAGGATCAGGCCCATGTCCGAGGCGCCGCCGAGCCATAGATGGGCGCCCGCGAGGGTGCTGAGGAAGAGCTGGTAGAGGCCGTAGTCGAAGGAGAGCGGCAGCGCGCCGTAGACGATGTCCTCGGCGGTGTACGCCAGTTCGCCGTGGATCGCTTGCGCCGCGAACAGCAGCTGGGCGTGGGTGGACACCACGGCCTTCGGCGGGCCGGTGGAGCCCGAGGTGTAGATGAGGCAGACGGGGTCCACGGACAGCGGGCCGGTCGTCCCGTACCTGTATTCGTCCGCGGGCTCCGGGGGGTCCTCGTCCAGGAGCGGTGGGCCGTCGTCCGCGGTGACCAGGAGGACGGCCTCGCTGTCCTCGCGGACATGGGCGAGGGCCGGGCCGCGCACCTGCTCGTGCAGCACGCAGAACGCCGCCCCCACCCGCGAACAGCCGTACACCAGGGCCGCCGTGGCCAGACCGGGCGGCAGGGGGTGCTTCCCGGCGGCGGCGGAGGACGGGAGAGCGAGCAGGACCCGGTCGCCGCGCCCGGCGCCCCGCGCGCGCAGCCACGCCGCCGCGCGCAACGAGGCCGTGCGCAGCCGGGCGTAGGCCCAGGTCACCCCGGCCTGGGTAAGCGCCGGGCGGGCCGGGTGGCGGCGGGCCGCCGTGTCCAGCAGGTCGTGCAGCACGGACGCCGGCCCGAACCCGGGGTCACCGGACGGCATGTCGCTCCGCCTCCTGAGCCAGCGCCTTGCGGTCGATCTTGCCGTTTCCGTTCAGCGGGAACCGGGTCACCCGCTGGAGGACGCGCGGAATCGCCGCCCGGGGGAGCAGCTTGCCGAGTTCCCCGACGACCGGGGCCCGCTCGGTGGCGGTCCCGGTGTAGAAGGCGTGCAGGGCATGGCTGTTGCCCGCGGGCACCGCCACCACCACCGCCTCGTCCACGCCCGGACAGCGCCGCAGCGCCCACTCCACCTCGGGGATCTCCACCCGTACGCCCCGGATCTGCACCTGGTGGTCGAGCCGGCCCGAGTACAGCAGGGTGCCGTCGGGGGCCGTGGCGACCAGGTCGCCGGTGCGGTACCAGCGCTCGCCGTCGAGTTCGAGGAAGCGCCCGGCGCCGTCCGCCGGGTCCAGGTAGCCCGCGAACATCTGCGGCCCGGTGACGCACAGTTCGCCCCGCTCCGGGTGGCGGTCGCCCTCCGCGTCGAGGAGCACGCCCCGCAGCCCGGGGTGGAGCCGGCCCATGGGCACGCCGCCGTGCGCCTCGGGGTGCCGGGCGTCCGCCGCGCGCCATGCGTGGGCGGTACAGCTCACGGTGAGTTCCGTGGGCCCGTACAGGTTCACCACGGTGGACCCGGGGGCGGCCCGCTGCCAGTCGGCCGCGTCGTGTTCCATGAGCGCCTCGCCGGCGAACAGGCTCCAGTGCAGCCCGGGCATGGCCCCGTCGGTGAGCCGCCGCGTCCTGCGGACGACGGAGATCGCGCTGGGGGCCGAGAACCAGACCGTAATGCCGAGCTCGTTCACCAGCGCGGGGAGATCGGCATAGCCGAAGCCGGGGACGTGGGCGACGCTCGCCCCCGCGCTCCAGGCGCAGAACAGATCGAAGATCAGCACGTCGAAGGTGACGTCGAAAGTCTGCGAGAAGACGTCCTGAGGCCCGAAGTCGTAGCGGTCTCGCACACACCGCAGATAGTGCTCCGCATTCCCGTGCGAGATGGGCACGCCTTTCGGGCGGCCGGTGGAGCCGGAGGTGAACATGATGTACGCGCGATCGTCGGGTTCCACGGACCATGGCTCGAACGGATCGGCCTCGTCCGCGTTTTCCCCGGGGCCATTTTCCTCAGGGTGCCGCGGCGTCTCCGGGGCGCTTTCGCCGCCCTCCGCGCCGAGCCCGGTATTCACGCCGCCGGAATTCACTCCTCCGGCATGCACAACGGGCGGCTGATCGGGCAGCCGGGCAATGATCCGCGCCCCCTGGTCGTCCGCGATGACCACGGCCGGACGGGCGGCCCGCAGCATGGCGTCGGTGCGCGCCGCGGGGAATTCCACATTCAGCGGCACCGCGGCGGCGCCCGCGTACAGCGCGGCCAACAGGCCGACGTACGCCACCTCGCCGCGCGCCGCGAGGACCCCGACCGCGGCCGGCCGGCCCCCGGCCGCGGCCACGACGGACGAGGCCAACGACCGTGCGGCGCGGTGTACTTCGGAATAGGTCCAGGTCCGCTTCCCCACCCGCAGCGCGATCCGGTCCGGGTGGGCCCGGGCCGAGGCCAGGAAGTGGCCGTGCAGGCCCTGTTGGGCGCCCGGGCCCGCCCCGTCAGCCATGTGTGCTCACGAACTCCGTGAGCGTTCCGACGGTGGCGAAATGCTCCAGTTCCAGGCTTTCCGTATCGAATTCGGCGCCGGTCTGGGTCTCGATGAGCATGAGCAGCTCGATAACCGAGGTGGAATCGAGACCGAGGTCCTCGAAGAGCCGGGTGCCGGAGTCGACATCGGTCAGCTCGCCGCGCCCCAATACTTGTCGCAGCGCTGCCAGAACGCTCTGCTCTGCGGAGGACTTTCGCATGGTCCGGATCGAAGTGGAAACGGCATCGGGTGTCAAGGTCTTGACGTGGATCTTGGTGACTCCTAGGGTCGTGCTCCACGATTGGCCATCACGGGACCGTGGGATATGGGGCTGGGGGATATGGCGGCAAAAGCTGCGGAATTGTCCTCTGTGGACCCCGGAGCCGAGCCCCTCACCGCCGCCCTCGACGTCTTGCGTACAGCCCGCGAGAGCGGCTTCTCGGCGGCTTTGGCCGACGCCGTGCGCCATCTGGATTTCACCGCCCCCTGCTCCGGCAGGGGCTTTTGTGTCCTTCCCGGCGGAATGGCCCCGCGCATGCGCGGCTGGCTGATGGCGGGGCGCGCGGTGCCCGGGGAGCGGGTCACGGTGCGGCCCGGCCCGCGCCATGAACTGGCCCAGCGCGAGGGGCTCGAGGTCGTCCGGGTCGCCCCTCGGGACGTTCCGGACGCCACCACAGCCGCCGCCACCGCCACCCCCGCCGCCGAGCCGGGGCCCGGGGCCCGGGACCGGCTCGCCCTCGCCGGGACGCTGTTCGGCGCGCTGCGCGCCGGGCTCGCCGAGGCGCTGCTGGAGCGGGCCGTGGCCCATGTGGCGGGGCGGCGCTCCGGCGACCGGCCGCTGATCGAGCGGCAGTTGGTGCGCGCGAAGATCGCGGACTGCACCGCCGCCGTCCGCGCCTGCGAGCTCCTGCTGACCACGTCCGGCGCCGATCCGCTCGCCGCCCACGAGCTGCACCGGCGCCTCGACGCGGCCGACGAGGCCCTGACGAACCTCTTCGGCGGCGCCGGCTATCTGGCCGGCCACCCCGTGCGCGCCCTGTATGTCTCGGCGTACGTCGGCAGCCTCTGGAGGCCGTCGCCGCGAGACCCCGAGTGGGAGCGGTCGTGACGTACCACGCCCTGGACGCCGCGGCCCTGGACACCGCGCACGAACCCCTGCGCGCCCGTGCGCGCGAGTTCGCCCCCGCCCTCCGGGAGGCCGCCCTCGCCATCGACGCCGACCCGGCCCGCATGGACGGCCACCTCGACAACCCCGCGTTCGGCCTCGTCCGTGCCCTGGGCATTCCGGAGCGGTTCCACGACGAGCGGGCCCGGGCCGAGGCGAAGGGCCTGCCGCGGGACTTCCTCGGCCAGATGATCTGCGCCATGGAGCTGGCGCGCGGCGACGCGGGCGCTCTGTTCTCCGCCCCCGGCCCCGCCCTCGCCGGGGTGGTGGTCCGTTCCATGGGCGACCCCGCGCAGCAGGCCGCGTTCTACGAACGGGTGGTCACCGGCACGACCTGGGCCTTCTGCGCCATCACCGAACCGCAGGCGGGCAGCGACGCCACCCGGATGAGCACCGCGCTCGCCCCCGCCGACCCCGCCGACCGCAGCGGCGACTGGCTGCTGAGCGGCGCGAAGAAGTACGTCGGGAACGGCTCGCGCGGCGGCGTCGGGGTGGTCTTCGCCCAGACCGGCACCTCGCCGCTGGGCGTGCGCGCCGTACTCCTGGACCTCCCGGCGCCCGGCGCGTACGGCGAGGCGCTCGACATGATCGGGCTGCGGGGCGCCCGCATCAGTGAAATGACCTTCGACGAGGTGCCGGTCGCGCGGGACCGGGTGCTCGGCGCCCATCTGCCCGCCACCCGCCGGGGGATGTGGGGCGCGGTCACCGCCTTCTACGGCGCGCGGGTGCAGATCGCCGCGACCGCCGTCGGGCTCGCCGCGGCCGTGCACGACTACGTACGCGCCGAGCGCCGGGCACCGGCCCCGGCCGAGCGGCGGGCGCTGGAGACGGCCGCGCTGCGGATCGCGGCCACCGCCCGGCTCGTCCACCGCACCGCGCGGCTCGTCGAGGCGGACCGGGGGCGCGGCGACGCCTCCGCCCTGTGCAAGCTGGAGGCGGTCCGCCTGGTCCGGGACGTCACCCACCGGCTGCCCGCCCTCCTGGGGCGCGGCGCGCTGCTGGACCACCCCCTGCTGGAGAAGTGGGCCCGCGACGCCGCCGCGCTGGAGATCATGGAGGGCACCAGCGACATCCAGCGGCTGCGGCTGGCCCAGGACTACGCCCGGTCGGGCGCCGTGCCCGCGGGCGGCGATACCGTGCCCGCGGGCGAGGACGGGTGACGCCGATGCGCCTGGGGCCCATCGGCACCTTCGTCCCGCACACCGCGCTCACGGTCGCGGACGTGACCGCGGAAGCCGGACTCCCGGACGCCAAGGCCCGCTTCTACCGCGACTACCTCGGCTTCCGCGACATCCCCCGAAGCCCCGGGCACTCGCTCGCCGACATGCTCACGGCGGCGGGCCGCGAGGCCCTGAGCGGCACGGACCCGCGCGGTGTGCGCCAGGTGCTGTACGCGCGCATCGGCGAGGACGCCGACCCGGCCGGGGACGACCCGACGGGCGCCCAACTGCTCGACAGCGTCCGCACCGCGCTGGGCCTCGACCACGCCCCGGCCTTCTCCGTCGGCCAGATGAACTGCGCCGCCGGGCTGTTCGCGCTCTTCCTGGCCGAACAGCTGCTGAGGCGCCCCGGAGGCGATCTGAGCCCCCAAAATGACGACAGCGGAAGCGTGCTGCTGCTCACCGGCGACCGGGTGGCGCGCCCGCGGCAGGGCGTCATCCCCGGGATCGCGGTCGTCGCCGACGCCGCCGCCGCGTGCGTGGTGGGGCCGCGGGTGCCCGGGGACCGGCTGCTCGGCTCCGCCTTCCGTACGTACGGGCGGTTCTACCGCAGCCTCGGCGGCGCGGACCCCGACCGGGAGCGGGAGTACACCCGCTTCTACGCGCCCGCCCTCGCCGCCGTGATCGAGGAGGCGCTGGGGGAGGCGGGGACCGGGCTCGACGGCGTGCGGTGGATCGTCCCGCACAACGTCAACCGCCTGTCCTGGAAAGGCGTGGCGAAGGAGCTGGGCATCCCCTTCTCCCAGGTCTTCCTCGACAACCTGCCGCGTCTGGGCCACGCCAACTGCTCCGACCCCTACCTCAACCTCGCCTCGCTGCGCGCCTCCGGGAGGCTCGGGCCGGGGGACACGTATGTGCTGGCCACCGTCGGCCTCGGCGCGACCTTCGGCGCGGCGGTCCTGGAGCGGGGGGACGAGCGGTGCGACGAGCGGGAGAACGGGCGGGGGAGCGAGCGGGAGTACGAGCCGGGAAACGGGAGAGGGAGGAGCCATGGAGAGCTTTGACGCCGTCCAGGGGATCCGGGCCGCGGAACTGGCGGACCACTACGGCACCCCGCTGTACGTCTACGACGGCGAGCTGCTGACGGGCGCGGTCCGCTCGCTCGCGGAGGCGCTGCCGCCCCCCGTGGAGATCTTCTACTCTCTGAAGGCCAACCCCAACAGCAGCGTCTGCTCCCTGCTGTTCGCGCACGGCACCCACGCCGAGGTCTCCTCGCTCGTCGAGCTGCGCACCGCCCGCACGGCCGGGGCCCGCCCCGAGAACATCATCTTCCTCGGCCCCGGCAAGACAACAGACGACATCCGCGCCTGCGTCCAGTGCCGCGTGTACGCCATCGTCTGCGAGTCCTGGCAGGAGCTGGAGCTCATCGAGGCGACGGCGCGGCAGGCGGGGCTGCGCCAGCGGGTGCTGCTGCGCGTCAATCCCTCGTTCGGCGCGGCGGGCTCGCGGCTGGCCATGGGCGGCAAGCCCCGGCAGTTCGGGATCGACGAGGAACAGCTTCTGGACGGAAAGGACCGGTTGAGCGCGCTCACCCACGCCACGCCGGTCGGTGTGCACGTCTATCTGGGCACCCGGATCCTCGACGCCGCGGCGATCGTGGAGAACACCGCCCAGGTGCTGGCGCTGGCCGAGCGCGTCGCGGCGGCCACGGGCATCGAGCCGGAGGCGATCGACATCGGCGGCGGGCTCGGGGTCGCGTACTTCGACGGCGAGCGCGACCTGGACCTCGACGCCCTGCGGGAGGGCCTGGCCCCCGTCGTGGGGGACTTCGCGCGCCGCCATCCGCGCACCCGGCTGCTGCTGGAGTCCGGCCGCTTCCTCACGGCACGCGCGGGCGCCTATCTCGTCCGGGTTCAGTATGTGAAGGAATCCCGCGGCACCTGGTTCGCGGTCACCGACGGCGGCACGCACCACCACATGGCGGCGGTCGGGGTCGGCTCGTACGCCCGGCGCAACTTCCCCGTCGCGGCGGTCGCGGGCGGCGGCACGGGGCCCGAGCGCCCCTGGCACATCACCGGCCCGCTGTGCACCCCGGACGACACCCTCGCCCGCGCCGTGCCCCTGCCCGACCTCGCGCCGGGCGACGTGCTGGCCGTGCTGCGGTCGGGCGCGTACGGGCCCACGGCGTCGCCCGGACTCTTCCTCAGCCATGGGTTCCCGGCCGAGGTGCTGGTCCACGAGGGCCGCCCGCTGCTGGTCCGCGACCGGGACACCGCCGATGACCTGCTGCGCAAGCAGCGACACCACCAGTTCGTTCAGTGAGCTCAGTACGTTCGGCAAGTGACGGGAGGCCCGGGATGGACCGCGCGCAAATGGTCGAGGCGATCGGCAGGTCGGTGGCCGCGATGGTGCCGTACGCCGACACTCCGGTCGACGAGGGCAAGCGGCTCTTCGAGGACCTGGGGCTCGACTCCACCAGCATCATCGAGCTGATGATCGACCTGGAGGACAACGCCGGGGTGGTCGTCGACACGGACGCCATCGAGCCGGACGTCTTCGAGACCGTCGGCTCGCTGGTCGACTTCCTCATGCGCAGCCTCCCGGCCGAGCGCTGAGAGATGGCGGACGGGGCGGGGCTGTGCTTGGGCGCGGCTTGGGGGCTGGACTTCCCGGCGCGGCCCGGCGAGCGCTCCTTCGTCGCGCTGGGCGGCGAGCTGCTGGCGGCGGCGCCCGCCGGCGACGGGCCGCTGCCGCGCCCGCTGGACTACCTGGTGGTGGCCCACGAGGCGTACGACGCGGCCCCGGCCGGGCTCGCGGCGGGCTACCTCGCCGACGCCTGCCCCGGCGAGCCGCGCGCCTTCTCCGTCGCCGACCAGGGGATCGGCGCCCCGTTCAGCGGCCTCAAGCTGCTCGACCGCATCCACCGGGGTGCGGGCCTGGGCGACGCCGCGCTGTTCGTGCTCGACCCGGCGGCCGGGGCGGCGCTGGCCCTCGGCGGGACGGGCGGCACGGGTGGCTGGCGCCTCGAGACGGTGGCGGAGGAGCGGGCCGGGGCGGCGGCGGACTGCCTGCCGCCGCTCCTGGAGCGGGGCGGCGCGTACGTTCTGGGCGACGGCCTGCGCGAGCAGGCGGGCGCGCTGGAAGCGGCGGGCGCGACGGTGTGGACGGCCACGGCGGGGCACGGGTGCGCCGGGGTGTGGCGGGTGCTGGGTGGGGCCCTTGCGGGTGCGGGGGAGGCGGGTGCGGTGCGGCTGGTGATCGCGGACTGGGACGGGGGGCTGGGGCGGCTGCACGTCGCGGTGTTCGTGGCGGGGTGACGCGCCTGCGGCGGGCCGGGCCCCTCCCCGCCCCTTCCCGATTCCTGGGGCTCCGCCCCAGACCCCGGTCCTCAATCGCCGGGCGGGCTGGCTGTGCTTTGCCCTCAAGCGCCGGGCAGGCTTGGTCCAGACCGTCCGGCGCAGCAGCCGCCGGCAGGCGACCAGGTGCTGGACAGCGCCCACCTTGCCGCCGCGCCCGTCGTACGCTGGCGCGATATCGAGATTGTGCGTCCAAGCCACGGGAAGCCTCAAGGCGTACCGGCGCGGCGGCGGGCATCGCCGGGAACCACCGGACGATCACTCACGGTCCGGCGTGTGCGCACTTTCGTGATCAAGGAGTCGCCACGGCTCTGTCAGGTCCGTCAAGGTCTTGACGGGGCACAACCGAGGCGGCTCAGCTTAGAGTTCACATGTTGGAGACAAGCCGGGCCTCACCAGCTGCGACCCGGTCGGCGGAGCGGCGGTCGTGCCGCCCGCGGAGGCAGGAGTGGATGGGCGTGGAGACTCCGGGATCGCAGTCGTCGCTGCACCGGGCCAACCTCGAGCGGGTGGTACGCGCGGTGCGCATGGCGGGTTCGCTCACGCAGGCGGAGATCGCCCGGACCACCGGGCTGTCCGCGGCCACCGTCTCCAACATCGTCCGCGAGCTGAAGGACGGCGGCACGGTCGAGGTCACGCCGACCTCGGCGGGCGGCCGCCGGGCCCGCAGCGTCTCGCTCAGCGGTGACGCGGGCATCGTGGTCGGCGTGGACTTCGGGCACACACACCTGCGCGTGGCCATCGGCAACCTGGCCCACCAGGTGCTGGCCGAGGAGTCCGAGCCGCTGGATGTGGACGCCTCTGCCTCCCAGGGCCTGGACCGGGCGGAGCACCTGGTCAGCAGGCTGATCACGGCGACCGGCATCAGCCAGGACAAGGTGGTGGGCGTCGGTCTCGGCGTGCCGGCCCCGATCGACGTCGAGACGGGCACGCTGGGCTCGACCGCGATCCTGCCGGGCTGGGCGGGCACCAATCCGCGGGACGACCTGGCCCAGCGCCTCGGCGTGCCGGTGCACGTGGACAACGATGCCAACCTCGGCGCGCTCGGCGAGCTGGTGTGGGGGGCCGGGCGCGGGGTCTCCGACCTCGCGTACATCAAGGTCGCCGACGGCGTCGGCGCGGGGCTGGTGATCAGCGGGAAGATCTACCGCGGCCCCGGCGGCACGGCCGGTGAGATCGGTCATATCACGCTGGACGAGTCGGGCCCGGTGTGCCGCTGCGGCAACCGCGGCTGTCTGGAGACGTTCACCGCGGCCCGGTATGTGCTGCCGCTGCTGTACTCCAGCCATGGCGTGGACCTGACCGTGGAGCGCATGGTGCAGCTGGCCCGGGACGGTGACCCCGGCTGCCGCCGGGTGATCGCGGACGTGGGCCGGCACGTGGGGAGCGGTGTCGCGAACCTCTGCAATCTGATCAACCCGAGCCGGGTGGTGCTGGGCGGCCACCTCGCCGAGGCGGGGGAGCTGGTGCTCGGGCCGATCCGGGAGTCGGTCGCGCGGTACGCGATCCCGAGCGCGGCCCGCCGGCTTTCGGTGATGCCCGGGGCGCTGGGCGGCCGGGCCGAGGTACTGGGGGCGCTCGCGCTGGTGCTGAGTGAGATGGGCGACTCGACGCTGCTCGACGGGGCGCTGTCGGCGGGCGCACCCGCCCTCACCTGAGTCACCGAGCGGGCCCGGAAGAGGGCCGAATCGGAACCGACCAGGGCCCGATTCGGGCCTGACCAGGGCCTGAACAGAACCACCGATCGCCGTTGAGCCGGGGCTCCGGGCACTGTACGTGCCCGGAGCCCCGGCTTTTCTGCCTGACTCGGCCCGCATCGGGCTGTGTTCACCCAGATAACGAATGGCACCGTTGCCATCTCGTTAAGGATTTACTTCTTGACGCCATGCGGGCGGCCGAGTTGACTGCCAGCCACCTCGGCCGCAATGACGCGGCCTCGTCAGGGAGGTCACCCCCACCATGAACGCAACGATGCGTCGCGTCGTCGTCGCCACGGCCGCCGTCTCCATGGCCGTCTCCCTCGCCGCTTGTGGCTCCGCCAAGGAAGCAGACAAGAGCAACGACGACAAAGAGAAAAAGAAGACCGGCCCGCTCACCATCGGCCTGCTCCTGCCGGAAGACCAGACCGCCAGATACGAGGCGATGGACCACCCCCTGATCGAGAAGGAGATCAAGGCGGGCTGTGCGGACTGCAAGATCGTGTATGCCAACGCCAAGTCGGACACCTCGGTGCAGCAGCAGCAGGTCGACTCGATGATCACCAAGAAGGTGGACGTGATCATCCTCGACTCGGTGGACTCCAGGGCCATCTCCAGCTCGGTCAAGAAGGCCGACGAGGCCGGAATCCCGGTCGTCGCCTACGACCGGCTCGCCGAGGGCCCGGTCTCCGGATACACCTCGTTCGACAACGAGACGGTCGGCAAGGTGCAGGGCGAGGCGCTGCTCAAGGCGCTCGGCAGCAAGGCCAAGTCCGGCAAGGTCGTCATGCTCAACGGCTGGGAGGCCGACCCGAACGCGGCCATGTTCAAGAAGGGCGCGCTGTCGGTTCTGGAGGGCAAGGTCGACATCGCCAAGAAGTACGACATCGACCGCTGGCTGGCGGATGAGGCCAACAAGGCCATGACCGGTGCGATCAACTCCCTTGGCAAGGACAAGATCATAGGTGTCTACTCGGCCAACGACACCATGGCGGGCGGTGCGATCGCCGCGCTCAAGCAGGGCGGCGTCGACCCGCTGCCCCCGGTCACCGGGCAGGACGCGGAACTCGCGGGCGTCCAGCGGGTCCTGGCGGGCACGCAGTACATGAGCGTGTACAAGCCCTACGGCCAGGAGGCGGCGGCCGCAGCGAAGATGGCCCTCGCGCTCGGCCGCGGTGAGAAGGTCCCCGCCGAGACCACGGCCGACAGCCCGACCAAGAAGGGGATCCCGGCGACGCTGATCCCGCCGGTGTCGATGACCAAGGACAACATCAAGGACACCGTGGTCAAGGACGGCCTGTACAAGGTCTCCGCCATCTGCACGGCCAAGTTCAAGGCCGCGTGCGACGAACTCGGCATCAAGTAGTGCGCCACCGGCCGCCCGTGGCTCACGGGCGGCCGCCCCTGCTGTCGACACCACCCCCCTGTCGAGGTGAGAGAGCGCTCTCCCACCTCCGCTACACCGCAGGGGTCCGCCCCTGCTCAGATCGGAGATGGCCATCGTGCCGAACGAACCCGTGTTGGCGTTGCGCGGGATCTCCAAGCGGTTCGGCGCCGTCCAGGCGCTGACGGACATACATCTGGAGGTCCGTGCCGGTGAAGTGGTCGCCCTGGTCGGCGACAACGGCGCCGGCAAGTCGACCCTCGTCAAGGCGATCGCCGGAGTCGGCCCCGCCGACGAGGGCGTCGTCGAGTGGGAGGGCAGGCCGGTCCAGGTCAGCCGCCCGCACGACGCCCAGGAGCTGGGCATCGCGACCGTGTACCAGGACCTCGCCCTGTGCGACAACATCGACGTGGTCGGCAATCTCTTCCTCGGCCGCGAGATCCTGCGCGCCGGGGTGCTCGACGAGGTCGAGATGGAGCGCCGCTCCCGCGAGCTGCTGGAGACCCTGTCCATCCGGATCCCCAGCGTGCGGATCCCCATCGCCTCGCTGTCCGGCGGCCAGCGGCAGACCGTCGCCATCGCCCGCTCGATGCTCGGCGAGCCCAAGCTGGTCATCCTCGACGAGCCGACCGCGGCCCTGGGCGTCGAGCAGACCGCGCAGGTCCTCGACCTGGTCGAGCGGCTGCGCGAGCGCGGCCTGGCGGTGATCCTCATCAGCCACAACATGGCCGACGTCAAGGCCGTGGCGGACCGGGTCGCGGTGCTGCGGCTCGGCCGTAACAACGGCACCTTCGATGTGCAGACCACCTCTCAAGAAGAGATCATCTCCGCCATCACCGGCGCCACGGAGAACGCCGTGACCCGCCGCAAGGCGCGTAACGCGGAGGTCGCCAAGTGACCACCAAGACCGACGAGACCAATGGCGGCGACACCGAGGACGCGGTCCCGGTCGCCAAGGACGCGGTCGCCGCGGTCGACCCCCGGCTGCTGGTGCGCCAGGAGGGCTTCAAGGGCTACCTCCAGGAGTTCGGCCGCAAGCTGCGCAGCGGTGAGCTGGGCGCGCTCCCCGTCATCGTGGGCATCGCCGTCATCTGGGTGGTCTACCAGGTGAAGGACGACGCCTTCCTCTCGCCCAAGAACCTCTCCGACCTGTCGATCCTGATCGTCGGCACCGGCCTGATCTCGGTCGGCATCGTCTTCGTGCTGCTGCTCGGTGAGATCGACCTGTCCGTCGGCTCGCTCAGCGGTCTGGCCGCGAGCACCATGGCGGTGCTCAACATCAGGCACGGCGTGCCCGAGGTGCTCGCCGTGGTCATCGCGCTGGCCCTCGGTGCCGCCCTGGGCGCGCTGCACGGCTTCTTCTTCGCCAAGATCGGCGTCCCGGCCTTCGTGGTCACCCTCGCCGGTCTGCTGGCCTGGAACGGGCTGATGCTCCAGGTGCTGGGCACCACCGGCACCCTCGACCTCGACGACGACGGCTTTGTGCAGACCCTGTCCAGCCACTACTTCTCACAGCTGATCGCCGCGTACGGGGCGGCCACGGCCGCCGTGGCCGCGTTCTTCCTGGCCCAGTTCCTGGGCGCGCGGCGCCGCAAGGCGGCCGGCATCCCCTCCCGGCCGCTGAGCGAGATTCTGGTGCGCACCGCGGTGCTGGCCGTCATCGCCTACGCCGCGGCCTGGCGGCTCAACGAGTACAAGGGCCTGCCGCTGGCGCTCGTGATCTTCGTGGTGGTGCTGCTCGCCCTCGACTTCGTGGTGCGCCGCACGTCGTACGGGCGCAAGGTGATCGCGCTGGGCGGCAACGTCGAGGCGTCCCGCCGCGCGGGCATCAATGTGGATCTGGTGCGGATCTCGGTGTACGCCCTGTCCGGGCTGATGGCGGCGTTCGGCGGAATCATGATCGCCTCCCGGATCGGTTCCGCGAGCCAGCAGGCCGGCACCGGCAATCTGCTCATGGAGGCGATCGCCGCCGCGGTCATCGGCGGCACCAGCCTCTTCGGCGGCCGCGGCTCGGTCTGGTCGGCGCTGCTGGGCATGCTGGTCATCGGCTCCATCGCGTCCGGCATGGCGCTGCTGGGCGTCGCCAACTCCGTGCAGTACATGATCACCGGTGCGGTGCTGCTGGCCGCGGTCGTGATCGACTCGGTGTCGCGGAGGACCCAGCGCTCGGCGGGGCGCGGCTGATCGGACCCGCGCCGTATCCGCTGTGCCCAACCTCACGTACCCGGCATCGCCTCGCGCAGGCGGTGCCGGGTACCGGTGTTCTGCCGCCGAACGCGTGACGTGGATCGCGGGGACCCGGCCATCGCCGGTGGGACGGAACATTAGACTCAGGCGGACCCGCAAGGCTCGACCAGCACAAGAGCAAAGACGCACGACGGCAAACTCGACAGCAAGGAGGCACGGGTGCTGCTGACCCACATCAGGGGACCGCGTGATCTGGACCGGCTCACTCCGGAGCAGCTGGACCAGCTGGCCGCGGAGATCCGCACCTTCCTCGTCGACGCCGTCTCCAAGACCGGTGGCCATCTGGGCCCCAACCTCGGTGTGGTGGAGCTCACCATCGCCCTGCACCGGGTCTTCGACTCGCCCCGGGACAAGGTGCTCCTGGACACCGGCCACCAGTCCTACGTCCATAAACTCCTCACCGGCCGCCAGGACTTCTCCAAGCTCAAGGGCAAGGGCGGGCTGTCCGGCTACCCCTCGCGTGCCGAGTCCGAGCACGACGTCATCGAGAACAGCCACGCCTCCACCGTGCTGGGCTGGGCCGAGGGCCTCGCCAAGGCCAATGAGCTGCTGGGCAAGCAGGACCGGGTGGTCGCGGTCATCGGTGACGGCGCGCTGACCGGCGGCATGGCCTGGGAGGCGCTGAACAACATCGCCGCCGCCAAGAACCGCCCGCTCGTCATCGTGGTGAACGACAACGAGTGGTCGTACTCGCCGACGATCGGCGGTCTGGCGAACCACCTGGCCACGCTCCGCACCACCGACGGCTATGAGCGCTTCCTCGCCCGCGGCAAGGACCTCCTGGAGCGCACTCCGGTCGTCGGCCGGCCGCTGTACGAGACGCTGCACGGCGCCAAGAAGGGGCTGAAGGACTTCATCGCCCCGCAGGGCATGTTCGAGGACCTGGGGCTGAAGTACGTCGGCCCGATCGACGGCCATGACATCGAGGCGCTGGAGTCCGCGTTCCAGCGGGCGAAGCGTTTCGGCGGCCCGGTCATCGTGCACTGCCTCACCGAGAAGGGCCGCGGCTACACCCCGGCCGAGCAGGACGAGACCGACCGCTTCCACGGCATCGGCCCGATCCACCCCGACACCGGGCTGCCGATCTCCGCGGGCGGTGCCGACTGGACCTCGGTCTTCGGCGAGGAGATGGTCAAGCTCGGCGAGGAGCGCGAGGACATCGTCGCGATCACCGCGGCGATGCTGCACCCGGTGGGCCTCACCGAGTTCGCCAAGCGCTTCCCGGAGCGGGTCTTCGACGTCGGCATCGCCGAGCAGCACGGAGCGGTCTCGGCCGCGGGCCTGGCGACCGGCGGGCTGCACCCGGTCTTCGCGGTGTACGCCACGTTCCTCAACCGCGCCTTCGACCAGGTCCTGATGGATGTGGCGCTGCACAAGTGCGGGGTGACCTTCGTCCTCGACCGGGCCGGGATCACCGGCACCGACGGCGCCTCGCACAACGGCATGTGGGACATGTCCATCCTCCAGGTCGTCCCGGGGCTGCGGATCGCCGCCCCGCGCGACGCCGACCAGGTCCGCGCCCAGCTGCGCGAGGCCGTGGAGGTGGACGACGCCCCGACGGTGGTGCGCTACTCCAAGGGTGCGGTCGGCCCGGCGGTCCGGGCGGTGGGCCGGATCGGCGGCATGGACGTGCTGCGCGAGCCCGCCCCGGCGGACGCGGACCGGCCGGATGTGCTGCTGGTCTCGGTCGGCGCGCTGGCGCCGATGTGTCTGGAGGTCGCCGACCTTCTCGACAAACAGGGCATTTCCGCCACGGTGGTGGACCCGCGCTGGGTCAAGCCGGTGGACGAGGAGCTGCCCGCGCTCGCCGAGCGCCACCGCGTGGTGGTCACCGTCGAGGACAACATCCGGGTGGGCGGTGTGGGCTCCGCCGTCGCGCAGGCGCTGCGCGACTCCGGGGTGGACATGCCGCTGCGCGACTTCGGCATCCCGCCGCGCTTCCTCCAGCACGCCTCCCGCAAGGAGGTCATGGCGGAGATCGGGCTGACCGCCCCGGACATCGCCCGCCAGATCACCGGCCTGGTCTCCAGGATCGGCGGACGATACGAAGACAAGTCCGTCGAGTCGGCCCCGGCGGCCGAGCCGGCGGGCACGGGCGCCGCGTCGCAGGCCTCCACCGCGGCCGAGCCCGTACGGGACTGACCTCCGCGCTTCCGGGCCGGGCCGGCCGGGGCCGCCGCGCGACACGCGCGGTGCTCCGACCGGCCCAGTGCTTTTCCCACCGCTCCGCCCCCATCGGGTGAATCGGCCATGCCCGAGAGTGTGCACACATCCCGCATGCCCGGTTGGCAGAACGATGGCGCGCACGGGCAGGCGTGGAGGTGGCGCGGTGAGCGTGAGAGAACCCAGCGGCGGGGGCGCCGGAGGCAGGGGCGCCGGAGGCAGGGGCCGGGGCGGTCTGTTCAGAACGAAGTCCGTCGAGCAGTCCATCCAGGACACCGAGGAGCCCGAGCACGCCCTGACCAGGACGCTCTCCGCCCTCGACCTGACCGTCTTCGGCGTCGGCGTGATCATCGGCACCGGCATCTTCGTGCTGACCGGGGCCGTGGCCAAGCAGCAGGCGGGGCCCGCGACCGCGCTGGCCTTCGTGGCCGCCGGGATCGCCTGCGCGCTGGCCGCGCTCTGCTACGCCGAGTTCGCCTCCACGGTGCCGGTGGCCGGGTCCGCGTACACCTTCTCGTACGCCTCGCTGGGCGAGCTGCCCGCCTGGATCATCGGCTGGGACCTGGTCCTGGAATTCGCCCTGGCCACCGCCGTGGTGGCGGTCGGCTGGTCCGGCTATGTGCGCTCGCTGCTCGACAACGCCGGATGGCAGCTGCCGGCCGTGCTGTCCGGCCCCGATGTGGCGCACGGCTTCACCTTCGACATCCTCGCGGCTCTGCTGGTGCTGCTGCTCACCGGGATCCTGGTGCTGGGCATGAAGCTGTCCGCGCGCGTCACGACGGTCGTGGTGGCGATCAAGGTGACCGTGGTGCTGCTGGTCATCATCGCCGGATCCTTCTTCATCAAGGCCGAGAACTACCACCCCTTCATCCCCGAGCCCCAGGTCACGGCCGCCACGTCCGGGCTCAAGGCCCCGCTGATCCAGCTGATGTCCGGGTATCAGCCGACGGCCTACGGGGTGCAGGGCATCTTCACCGCCGCCGCCGTGGTCTTCTTCGCCTTCATCGGCTTCGACATCGTGGCCACCACGGCCGAGGAGACCAGAAACCCGCAGCGCGACATGCCGCGCGGCATCCTCGGCTCGCTCCTCATCTGCACCGTGCTCTATGTCGCGGTGTCCGTGGTGGTCACCGGCATGCAGAAGTACACCCAGCTGTCGGTGGACGCCCCGCTGGCCGACGCCTTCAAGGCCACCGGACACCCTTTCTACGCGGGGCTCATCAGCTTCGGCGCGGTGATCGGGCTCACCACCGTGTGTCTGATCCTGCTGCTCGGGCAGACCCGGGTCTTCTTCGCGATGAGCCGCGACGGGCTGCTGCCCAGGGTCTTCTCCAAGGTGCACCCGAGGTACGCCACGCCGTACCGCTCGACGATCCTGCTCGGTGTGGTCATCGCCGTCGTCGCCGGGTTCACCAGCATCTCCCAGCTGGCGGCGCTGGTGAACATCGGCACGCTCTTCGCCTTCGTCGTGGTCGCGCTCGGCGTCATCGTCCTGCGCCGCACCCGCCCCGACCTGCCCCGCGCCTTCCGCGCCCCCTGGGTGCCGGTGCTGCCGATCGCCTCGGTCGCCGCCTCGCTGTGGCTGATGCTGAACCTCCCCGCGGAGACCTGGGTGCGGTTCGCGGTGTGGATGGCGATCGGCTTCGTCGTCTACTTCCTCTACGGTCGCGGCCACAGCAGGCTGGCGGCCCGCCCGGAGCGGCGCTGAGGCGCCGCCCAGGCCGGGCCGCCGTGGGCTATGCGGTGAGGCGCTCCTGGAGGTCGGCCACCACGGTGTCCGCCGCCATCACGCCGAGGCCGAGGTACCAGGTCTCGTCCGGGACGTCGGACGCGTGGCCGTTCTTGACCGCCTTGAGGTTCTTCCACAGCGGGTTGCCCTGCGCCTTGGTGCGGTCCGTGGCCTTCGGGTCGCCGTAGACGCCGGTGAAGATGTAGTCGGCGTCGGCCTGGTCGATGTTCTCGGCGCTGATCTCGGCGGCGAGGTCCTCGATGTCCTGGTTCTTCGGCCGCGGAATGTGCGCGTCCTTCAGGATCGTGCCGATGAACGAGGCGTTCGCGTAGAGGCGGGTCACCCCGTCGGGCATGAAGCGCACCATCGAGACGGTCGGCTTCTTGTCGCCGAGCTTCTCGTCCAGCGCCTTGATCTTCTTGTCGTAGTCGGCGAGCTTCGCCTTGGCCTCGGCGGTCTTGTCCAGGGCCGAGGCGTTGAGGAGGTAGTTCTGCTTCCAGGTGAAGCCGGGGCGGATGGAGAAGACGGTCGGCGCGATCTTCGACAGCTCGTCGTACTTGTCGGCGGCGCGCAGCTGGCTGCCGAGGATCAGATCGGGCTTGAGCCCGGCGATCGCCTCGAGGTTGAGGTTGTTGATGGTGCCCACGTTCTTCGGGCTGCCCGCCTCCTTCTTCAGGTAGGACGGCAGCTCCGGAGAGCCTTCGGTGGGCGCCAGGCCGACCGGCTTGATGCCGAGCGACACCACGTTGTCGAGCTCGCCGACGTCCAGCACCACCACCCGCTTCGGCTGGGCCTTGAGCTCGGTCTTGCCCATGGCGTGGTCGATGGTGCGCGGCCACTGGCCGGGCCCCGCGTCGGTGCCCATGGCGGCGGTCTTCTCGGCCGCGCTCGCGAAGTCCTTGCCGTCCTTGGACACGGACTTCTTGTCGCCCTGCCCGCCGCTCCCTTCCTTGTCGCCGTCGGAGGAGCTGCCGCAGGCCGCGAGGGACAGCGCGGCGGCGAAGGCGAGGGCGACGGCGGCGGTACCGCGGCGTCGAGAGGACATGGCAGGGCTCCTGTCACAGGCAGTTCTTAGGCGAGGCTTACCTTATGTTGCGTGCGGGCGCGGCGGTAGCACCACCCCTGTCACCACCGGCCCCGGCCGCCGCCCACGGGGCGCCCGGGACCACCAGCGGGTCGCCCGTCACCGGGTCCGGCACGACGACCGAGGCGAGCCCGAAGACCTCCTGGACCAGATCGGCCGTGACGATGTCGCCCGGCGGGCCCTGCGCCACGATCCGGCCGCCCCGCATGGCGATCAGGTGGTCGGCGTAGCGCGCCGCCTGGTTCAGGTCGTGCAGCACCGCGACCACGGTGCGGCCGCGGTCCTGGTTGAGCTGCCGGACCAGGTCGAGCACCTCCACCTGGTGGGCGATGTCCAGGTAGGTCGTCGGCTCGTCGAGCAGCAGCAGATCGGTGTCCTGGGCCAGGGCCATGGCGATCCACACCCGCTGCCGCTGACCGCCGGAGAGCTCGTCCACCGGCCGCTCCGCGAGCTCGGCGGTCCCGGTGCGCTCCATCGCCTCGCCGACGGCCCGCTCGTCGTCCTCCGACCACTGCTGCCACCACTTCTGGTGCGGCTGCCGCCCCCGCGAGACCAGATCCGCCACCGTGATCCCCTCCGGCGGCACGGGGGTCTGCGGCAACAGCCCGATGGCCTGGGCGATCCGCTTGGTGGGCAGGCGGGACAGCTCGGTGCCGTCCAGCAGCACGGCGCCGCCGCGCGGCTTGAGCAGCCGGCCCAGCGCGCGCAGCAGGGTGGACTTGCCGCAGGCGTTGGGGCCGACGATCACCGTGACCTTCCCGTGCGGGATCTCCAGGTCGAGGCCGTCGACGACCGTGCGGTCCTCGTACGCGAGGGTCAGCTCCCGCGCGGTCAGGCGGTTGTCGGTCACGCGGTGCCTCCGGAACGGCTACGGGTGCGGATGAGCAGCCACATCAGATACGGGGCGCCCACCAGGGCGGTGAACACCCCGACCGGCAGCTCGGTCGGGGAGAAGAGCCGGCGGGCCAGCAGATCCGCGACGACCACGACCAGCGCCCCGGTCAGCGCGGAACACAGCAGCGGGGGCTGCTCGGTGCGGGCGACCCGGCGCGCGATCTGCGGGGCCAGCAGCGCCACGAAGTCGACCGGGCCCGCGGCGCCGGTGGCGACGGACGCGAGCACCACCCCGAGGGCGCTCAGCCCCAGCCGGACCCGGTCCAGCCGGATGCCGAGCGCGGTGGCCGTGTCGTCGTCCAGCGACACCCCGCGCCGTGCGCGGGCCGCCCACAGCAGCGGCACCACCAGGAGCAGCAGCACGGTCGCCAGCGGCGCGGCCTGGTCGTAACCGCGGCCGTTGAGCGAGCCGGTGAGCCAGACCTTGGCCTGCTGGGCCACCAGATAGTCGCCCTTGGTGAGGAACAGCCGGGACAGCGAGCCCAGGGCCACCGAGATGCCGATGCCGATGAGGACGAAGCGGGAGGCGCTCAGCCCCTTGCGCCAGGCGAAGACGTAGACCAGCGCGGCGGCCGCGAGACCGCCGCCGATCGACACATACGGCAGGGCGGTGTACGAGGTGAGGCCGAAGGTCATGGCGGCGACCGTGGCGGCGCCCGCGCCGTGCGTCACCCCGATGACGTCGGGGCTGGCGAGCGGGTTGCGGGCCATGGTCTGGATCAGCGCGCCGGACAGCCCGAAGGCCACGCCGACCAGCAGCCCGGTCACCAGGCGCGGCAGCCGCAGGGTGCCCACCACCAGCTCGTCCGGGCTCGGCTGCCCCAGCAGCACCCGGACCACTTCGGAGGGCGGGACGAACGACTCGCCGACGCACAGCGAAGCCACGACGGCCGCGGCCAGCGCGGCGGCGAGGACGACGGCCGCCACGACGGCCCTGCGGTGGACGAGGAAGCTGCCCCGCCCGGCCCTGACCACGCGGTACCCGGCGGCGCGGGTGGTGGAGCTCACGCGTCCTCCCCCCGCTCAGTCCCGGCGCGCTCCGACGCGCGGGCTTCCCTCGTCACTGCTCGCTCCTCCGTCGCTGCGCGGCTCCTCAGTCCAGCCCGCGCAGCGCGCCAAGACACGCTCACGCTGCCGCCACCGCCTTCCTGCGGACCAGGGCGATCAGGAACGGCACGCCCGCCAGGGCGGTCATCACGGACACCGGCACCTCCGAGGGCGGGAAGACGATACGGCCGATGACGTCCGAGGTGAGGATCATCACCGGGCCGAGCAGCGCGGCCATGGGCAGCAGCCAGCGGTGGGCGGTGCCGACGAGGGCGCGGGCGATATGCGGAACGGCCAGGCCGGTGAAGGCGATGGGCCCGGCGGCGGCAACCGCGACGCCGGTCAGCACGGTCGCCCCCACGGTGCCGGTCATACGCAGCAGCGCGACATTGCGGCCGAGCCCCCGGGCGACGTCGTCGCCGAGAGCCAGCGCGTCGAGCCCGCGGGCCATGGCCAGCACCAGCAGCAGCCCGGCGGCCAGGAACGGCCAGGTCTGTCCGACGATCGTGGCGTCCCGCCCGCTGAGCGAGCCCACGTCCCAGAAGCGGAACTCGTCCAGGACCCGGGCGTTGGTGGTGACGATCGCGGAGACCACCGAGGCGATGAAGGCGTTCATCGCGGCACCGGCCAGGGCGAGTTTGACCGGGGACGCGCCCCCGCGGCCGCTGCTGGCCACCGCGTAGGCGCAGACCGCCGCGAGCGCCGCGCCCGCGAACGCGAACCACACATATCCGGTCAGCGGGTGCACCCCGAAGAACGCGATCGCACAGACCACGCCCAGCGAGGCGCCCTGGCTGATGCCCAGGATCCCGGGCTCGGCGATCGGGTTGCGGGTGATCCCCTGGAGCACGGTGCCGGCCACGGCGAGGGCGACGCCGACCATGATGCCGATGACGGTGCGCGGCACCCGCAGGGCCCGTACGACTTGGGCGTTGTCGCTGGTGCCGCCGTGCACCAGGGCGTCGTAGACCTCGCTGAGGGCGATCTGGCGGCTGCCGACCGCGAGGCTGAGCGCCACGGCGGCCAGGAGCAGCAACGCCGCCGCGGTTATCCAGCCGACGCGACGGCGCGCGACTCCCGACATTCGCCTTCTCTCTTCCGTCTCTCTCTTCCGTACGCAAAGCCTTCTCGCCCCGCCGGGCCGAAATCTGCCCTTAGCCAAGGCTTGCCTAAGAGTACGTGGGGCGGGCGGGCGGCTCAGTCGGCGGGGCGGACCGCGCGCGGGCCCGTGACCTCCGCCCCGAGCGCCCGCACCCGCGTCCGCAGCTCCCGGTCGGCGGTCACCACCAGGCACGGCCGGCCCGGCTCGCGGTCCGCCACCACCTCCACGATCCGGTCGTCGCCGCTGCCCGGCGCCGACGCCACCCGCACCCCCGGCACGGGCGCGATGTCGCGTGCGGCGCCCTCGACCACGAGCACGAGGTCCACGGGCGGCTGTTCGGCCCACTCCGGCACGCCGGGGCGCGGCTCCAGCCCGCGCTCGGCGAGCGTGGCGAGCCGGTCCCGCAGCCGCTCGGCCGCGCCGCGCCGGTCCCGCCACCAGCCGTCGGGCACCGAACCGATCACATTCGCCGCGTCCACGACAACAAAGCCTTTCATCAGCCAGGCAAATTACTATGGGTGGTGGCGCGTCAGCACATCTGGCGCGCCGGCCCCGCGGGGCCCACCCGGGGGATCGACGTCACGGAAGGTTGCAGCGGGCCATGGCGTTGCGGTTGCTCCGCGGCAAGGACGGCAGGCTCACGGCCTACGCGCCGGTGGCGGGCGGCGTCGCCCGCTGGACCGAGGAGCGGCCCGGCGGCCCGCGGTGGACCGGGCCGCGGCTGATCAAGGTGCCCGGCCTGACCGCGCTGACCGTGACCCAGGGCGCGGACGGCTATGTCCATCTCGTGGGCCTGCGGCACCGTCAGGGCGGCGCCGACGGCCCGGACGTGGACGTCGTACACGCCACGCAGTTCCAGACCGGCCGCCCCCTGACGGCCTGGCACTCGCTCGGCACCCCGCACCCCAAGGACCGCCGCAAGGCACAGCGGACCGGCGCTCCGGCCGCGGCCGTGGACTCCTCGGGCGCCGTGCACGTCTTCGTGCGCAACGCCGGGAGCGGGGTGAGCGCGCGGCGCCAGGACGCCAAGGGCAAGTGGGGCGGGTGGACCGACCTCAAGGGCGCCGATGTGCTGGACGGCCTGTCCGCCACCGCGACCGCCGAAGGACGCGTCGAACTGCTCGCGCCCGCCGAACGCGGCGCGCTGCGCTGGCACCAGCCCGAGCCCGGCGCCGCCTACGAACGCGCCGACGACATCCCCGCCGCCCCCGAGGCCGGCTCCG
Organism: Streptomyces sp. NPDC021225; assembly: GCF_044332865.1. Lineage (NCBI taxonomy): Bacteria > Bacillati > Actinomycetota > Actinomycetes > Kitasatosporales > Streptomycetaceae > Streptomyces > Streptomyces sp. NPDC021225. The sequence continues at coordinate 275,088 of NZ_JBIRPV010000005.1, forward strand.
CCTCCGGGCTCGCCACCGGCCGCGACACGGTCACGCACTACTGGCGCGACGCGGAGGGGCGCGGGGTGCTGGCCTGGCGGCCCGGGGCGGACGAGGCGGCGCCCCTGGGCGGCGAGACCGGCGCCGGGCCCGTCGCGGCCCTCCGTACGACCGTGGACGGCCACGACTGCACGGTGCTGGCCCACCGCGACGCCAAGAGCGGGCGGCTCGCCGTCGCCGCGCACCTGACGGAGAACGAGGCGGCGGGGGTCTGGTGGACGCCCTCGGGCGAGCCGGGCACGGGCCGGCCCGCGCTGGCGCTGGACGGCCGGGGACTGGTCGTCCTCGCCGCCCTCGCGGACGACGGCGCCCTGCTCGCGGCCCGTCAGAAGACGGACGAGCCGGGGCTGGCCCTGCGCGCGTGGGGGCGGGTGGGGGATTAGGGCGCGCCGCCCGCGCGGCTCACCTCCCGGCTCACGAGGACGCCGGCCGCCACCCGAAGGCGTGCACCCCGCGCGCCACTTCGACCTCTCGGTTCGCGGCGTTCTGTGCGACCAGCGTCCCCGTGTGGTATCCGCCCGACACCTCGACCGCCGGGGTGCCGAGCAGAGACGCCGTCTTCCCCGAGGCATGGACGTCGCGCGCCAGGATGGGCCGCTTCTCCCGCGTCTCGACCCACCGGACGTTCGTGGCGCGGTACACCCGCGTCTCACCCCAGCGGGGAATCCGCCGGCCGTCCGACGCGTACTGGTCGTCACTGCCGCAGCCGGGCTCCGAACGGAAGGCCGCGTACGCCTGGCCGTCGCGGTCGAACCAGGCCGAGACCATCCACAGGTTGCCGTCCCGGGAGGGCAGGTCCAGCCGGTCCACCCGTCCGCTGCGCTGGTCGACGAGCGCGACGTTGGAGTACTCCGCGCAGGCGCTGAGGTGTTGGTACCAGGGCACGGCGAGCCGGTCCCGCCGCGGACTGGCCGCCGCGACCTCGGGCCCGAGCCCGCTGCCGTAGAACGACTGGGCGGGCCGGGCCCTGCCCTCGCGGGTGACCTGGTAGAACGAGCCCACTCCGGGGAAGTTGCCACCGCCGTTCTCGAAGTACGAGACGGTCAGCTCACCCCGGGGTGCGGCGCCGAGGAGGTCGAGGCGGCCGCAGTAGGTCGGGCTGAAGCACTCGTCGGGCCTGGGCAGGCCCGTCACGGGCAGTGCCCGCCGCGCGCCGCCCCGGGGCGGGTAGCTCCACAGCATGGGCTGGTTCGGGTCCGTCGCGCCGTCGGAGACCAGTTCGTCCTCGCGGAAGGCGATCGTCGAGCAGCCGGAGCAGTCCCAGCTACGGACGCGGGGCGTGACGAAAGGCTGTCCACGGACCCGGCGCACCAGAAACAGTTTCCGGCCCGCGTCCTCGCCCCGCTCGGCCAGCCAGGCGAGGGAGGTGCCGTCGGACGACCAGGTGAGCTGCCGTACGCGGTATCCGCTGGGGATGGGGGCGAGTGCCTTGCTTCTGCCGTCGGTCCACACATTGACGCTGTCGGCGGTCGCGTAGGCGAGTTCGGGTGTCGCCTGTTTCCGCTGGAGGGCCTTCGCCCGGTCGATGACCGCGGACATGATTTCTGGCGCGGTCTTGACGCTGGTGTGACTGCACTCACCGAAGAGCACCGCTCGCACCGAGATGAGGGTGTCCGTGCAGGTGAGCACGTGAGGCGCGCCGGACTTGTGGGCATACGCGGTCGCCGAGGAGAGCGGCACCACTCCGTCCCCTATGGAGACGGGTTTGGAGCGCGACCCCAGTTTCATGATTTCGAGGCCCAGACGGATGTCCCCGGCCATGGCACGGACCGGCAGCTCCTCGGGCCAAGCCGGGAGCTTTCGGATTTCCGGCGAGTTCTCCTTGAGAGCCACGCCCTGCGGCGAGCGGAGCACCTCAACCGTCTCGCAAATGGTCGAGGCCAGGCCCTTGGCGAGTCCGAAACAGGCGGAGACCACCTGTTTCAGGGCCAGTTCCTGTAGTGAACCTCGGGGACCGGGAAGTCCGTCCAGGAAAGAGGCCACGGGAGAGCCTCGGAAGGGCGTGCCGATGGTGATCACCTCCGACACCTCCTGCCATATCCTGCCGCCGGGTTTGCGACTGGGCTGTGAAACCGCGTATTGCGTGGCCAGACCGCCCATCGAGTGGGCCACCACCATGACCTTGTAGCCGGAGGCGTCGGCGAGACATTCGATCGCGGTCCCCAAGGCGGGACCGATCCGTCGGTCCGTCACCCAGGCCGGCTGCGCCTGCTTGTAGTCGAAGGTCCACGCGGTGACGTGGGGCAGCTTTGCGACCTTCCGGGGGAACCAGCCTTCCGGATCGTCTCCCGGCCCGTCCCAGGTGTCGGCGCCCGCGTTGATGCCGTGGACGAAGAGGACGGGCATGGAGTTCGCGACGGTCTCGGTGTCGCTGACCTGCCCGAGCCCGCCGCCGACGCAACTGCGCGGCTCGGCGGTAGCGGTGGGCACCGCCCCGAGCAGGGTGAGCAGGAGCATCAGGGCGGCGCAGGGGACGAGGGCCCGGCAGCGGGTGGCGAGGCTCATGGGAGGACCTCCGCGAGGATGATCCGCCAGGCCCCGCCGCTGCGGGCGAATCCCAGCAGCACCCGCTGCGCAGGCTTTCCCGGCTCCTCCAGGGTGGCTTGGGCGTTGGCGATGCCGTCCTCCTCATGCCAGGTGCCGTCTTTCAGAGGGAGCTTGGCGTTCCTGGCGGTGAGCCGTCCCTCGGGCAGGGTCCGCTCCAACTCGGGCGCGAGCGCCACTCGCTGTGTCTTCTCGTCCTCGGCCACCAGGTCCCGCGCGACCCGGGCGGCCTCGGCCGGGACCGGGCCGCCGGGTTCGTATCTCAGCTCCTGCGCCGGAGGTTTCTCCGCCGAGGTGTCGCTCCGGTAGGCATGGACGGCCGCGATCGTCGCGGCGATGAGCAGCACGACACCGGCCGCGATCGTTAGTTTGCGCATGTCAGCCGCTCATCCGATGGGGTTCAGATCGCCGATCGTCCAGGCATTCACCTCGGACAGCGGCACCCGCAGAAGCCCGTATTCATCGATGGGGACGTGGGGGCCACCCGTGACGATCCGCGCCCAGGTCAGATGTATATGACTGGTCTCCGGCTCATGCCGCAGCATGTCTGCGGCGAAGTCCTTGGCGAATTCGGTCAGCGAACTCTTCTCGGACAGCAGGTTCATGTGCTGCCTGAGCCATTCATCGCGGGGGAGTATGGAGCCGGTGATGATGACTCCGCCCACCATGAGGGTGATGGGAAGCGGGGTTTCGTAGTCTTCGTCATCGGTCCGGAGGACGAGCTTTTCCAGAAGTGCGTCGTTGGACATCGTGAAATGCTCCAGGATTTCGGTCGTGTGGGATCGGCTAGCCGCGGCCGTCGCAGGCCTTGCAGTCACCGCTGCCGCGGCAGCTGTCGCACTTCCATACGCCCCGGAATCCGGAGCCGCCGCAGGTGGTGCACTTCCCGTCGCCCTTGCATCGTCGGCACATGGTGGAGTCCCTTCGGTTCCGATCTGTTCCGGCGGTGCGGACCGCGCCGCCGGAAACCACCGTGCACCGGTTTGGCCGGGCGGGCCCGGGGTGCAACGGGGCGACCCGTTGCACTGCCATGTGCACCGTCCTGACCTGGGGTCTCTCGCGTTGCAGTGCAACCGGAGGCGGTGCGGTACGGCATCAACTAGCCCGCGATGAAGCGGGGTTATATGGTGAATGGTATTCACTACGGGGGGTTTGATGGTGGAACGGACCGGGCTCTTCAAGGACTTGGCACACGCCCTGGTCCAGGCCCTCGACGCATGGGCGGCCACCGTCGGCCAGGTGACCGACTCCGCGCGGCGCCCCACCCGCGCGGGCCTTGTCGCGGAACTCGAAAAAGAGCGCCTGGAGTTCGAGCGCGCTGGCCGGAGCCGGAAGAAAATCGATCTGCCTCTGCTGTCGTACTGGCTCAAGGGCCGCGATCAATTGCTGCCCGGCAGCAAGAAGAACCGGCTGCCCAGCCAGGAGGATTGCGAAGCCGTCACCCGGGCGCTTTCACAGAAGGCGCCGCACAGCGCTCGGGAATTGCCCACAATCGGCATGGAGATCGCGGATCTCGCGCGGCGGCTGAAAGAGGCGGCCGGTCCCGGTTGGAGGGACGAAGTCCTCGCCAGCCTCGCCCCGGCCACGGTCGCCCCCGCCACGCACGCCGATCCCGAAACGTATGCCGTTACGGCGGAGCCACGGCGGAAGTGGAAAGGGTGGCAATTCGCCGCGGTGACGGCGATCGCCCTCGGCTTGATCACCGGCACCATGGCACTGCGCAGCGGCGCCTCGGAGGACGATGGTTCGCCCGGCGGTGACGCCGCGCAGGCGGCGGAGCTGAAAGGCGGCGACCACCGCTGCGGCCGGACGCGCGCGGTGGGCGCCGTGTCATGGCGGCCCTGCACCCGCCTCGACAAGGACTCCCTGTCTTTCGTCGTCCAGCTCACCAACTCCTCGCCCCGGGCGACGACGGTGAAGGTCAGGATCGGCTACGTCCAGGCCGGGGCCGCGCACGACTGCCCCGCGCCATGGGGCACCGCACAGGAAGTCACCGTCCCGGCCGGCGCCACCAGGACCAGCCCTCTCGACGGCTGCGCCGCCCCCGTCGTCCCCGCCCAGGCGTTCCAGGCCAAGGCCTTCGTGGCCGGGAAAGGCGCCTCCGCGTGGGGCTTTCGGGAGTACTCGCCGACGGTGCACATTCAGGCCGACGGCCGTCGCCTCTGGGCGGGCCAGGTATGAGTAGAGTCGGTGACTGGTGCTGTGGCTGGCGCCCCTGCGGGCCGACCATGGCCGCCTCCCTACACGGTTCAGGAAGGAGCCGTGGATGAGCATGTGGCCGCGCCGTCCAAGCTGCTGCGCAGCACCTGTGCAAGTACTGCGGGATCCGCGTCGACTGGCTCGACTACTACGTCAAACGCAGTGGAGATCGGCGTTGCGGCCATGGGCGTAGAGCGATATCGGATCGCGTGACGTGGTCGCGAGCTGGCAAGCTGCCTTCATGGATCACGCGGAGATACTGCTCATCGGAGGGCGTGCCGGTGTCGGCAAGACGACGGTGGCCTGGGAGGTTTCGGCACGGCTGCGAGCCGTGGCGGTCTCTCACGCAGTCATCGAGGGTGACTTCATGGGGCAGGTGCATCCGGCCCCAGACGGGGATCCGCACCGCTCGGAGATCACCGAGAGCAATCTGACTGCCGTATGGGGGAACTTTGCCCAGCGCGGTTACCGCCGCCTGATCTATACGAACACGCTGAGTGTGCTGCCCGAGACGACGGGCATGTTTGAGCGTGCCATGGGGGCAGGCGTGCGGATCGTGCGAGTTCTCCTCACCGCATCCGACACCACCGTCGGCGAGCGGTTGGCGGGCCGGGAACTCGGCTCGGAACTGGAGCAGGAGCTGAAGGCGAGCGCCCGCAAGGCACGGCTCTTGGATGAGCGGGTAGCTGCCGACACTGTGCGGGTGGTGACGGACGGGCGGCCCGTCGTGGACATCGCCCGTGAGGTGGTGGCCGCTACCGGCTGGGGCGGTTAGCACTCCGCCGGCACATCGTGGTCTTCATGTGCGGGCCTCGGCTTGTCGCCGGTAATGGCTGGTGCGTGATCGCTCCTGATGACGGCGGCGCCAGTCGGCGAGCGCTACCCGCGTCCGATCTGCCCTCCGCAAGGGTCAGGTGGCGGCGAACTCCCCGCGCTTGACCGCGGAGACGAACGATGACCAGCCGTCCCGCGAGAAGACCAACGCCGGGCCCTGGGGGTTCTTGCTGTCGCGGACAGGGACCGCGCGGGGGAGTAGGCTGGCGGCGATCCGGTGAGCACGCACCCCCGTCTGCTGCCGTGGTCCGGTCCGAGTGGCCAGCCCTGCCATCTCGTGTCGGACGAGGGCGGCAACGGCTATCTGTCCCGCATGGCTGACGAGATCGAAGCAGTACAGCTCGGCATGGGGAACCAACTGCTCGGCCACGCGGGTGAACTGCTGGCTGACCGGAAGGCGGGTGCCGGGGAACTCCGTGATCTGGCACACCGGTTGTGTGAAGCGCTGCGCGATGCCTTGAGGGTCGCCGACAGCCGGGGCAGACGCCTTCCCGCGCCCGCCGACATGGACGAGTCGGACGATTGAGAACGCGAGCGCCGGACGGGCGAGTGGCCCGTCCGGCGCTCGGAACACAACGCGCTACGCGGGGACGCTTGCCAGGCCCGGGGCCAGGAAGCGCTGGCCGACCACCCGCTCCGAGATGCCCTCGCGGTCCAGGTACGGGGTGATGCCGCCCAGGTGGAAGGGCCAGCCCGCGCCGGTGATCAGGCACAGGTCGATGTCCTGCGCCTCGGCGACGACGCCCTCGTCCAGCATGAGGCCGATCTCCTGCGCCACCGTCTCCAGCACCCGCGCCCGCACCTGCTCCTCGGTGAGGACCGAGTCGCCCTGCTCGAGCAGCGCGGCGACCTCCGGGTCCAGCTCCGGCTTTCCGGAGTCGTGGACGTAGAAGCCGCGCTTGCCGGCCTCGACCACGCGCCGCAGGTTCTCCGAGACCGTGAAGCGGTCCGGGAACGCCTGGTGCAGGGTCTCCGAGACATGCAGACCGATGGCCGGGCCGACCAGCTCCAGCAGCACCAGGGGCGACATCGGCAGGCCCAGCGGCTCGACGGCGCGCTCGGCGACGTCCACCGGGGTGCCCTCGTCGATGACGTTCTGGATCTCGCCCATGAAGCGGGTCAGGATCCGGTTGACGACGAACGCCGGGGCGTCCTTGACCAGGACGGCCGTCTTCTTGAGCTTCTTGGCCACGCCGAAGGCGGTGGCCAGCGAGGCGTCGTCGGTCTTCTCGCCGCGGACGATCTCCAGCAGCGGCAGGATCGCGACGGGGTTGAAGAAGTGGAAGCCGACGACCCGCTCCGGGTGCTGGAGCTTGGACGCCATCTCGCTCACCGACAGCGAGGAGGTGTTGGTGGCCAGGATGGCGTGCTCCGGCACGACCGCCTCGACCTCGGCGAACACCTGCTGCTTGACGCCCATCTCCTCGAAGACGGCCTCGATGACGAAGTCGGCGTCCGAGAAGGCCTCGGCCTTGTCGAGCGAGCCGGTCACCGCGGCCTTGAGGCGGTTGGCCTTGTCCTGGTTGACGCGGCCCTTGAGCAGCAGCTTGTCGATCTCGTCATGGACGTAGCCCACGCCCTTGTCGACGCGCTCCTGGTCGATGTCGGTCAGCACGACCGGCACCTCCAGGCGGCGCGCGAACAGCAGCGCCAGCTGCGAGGCCATCAGGCCCGCGCCGACCACGCCGACCTTGGTGACCGGGCGGGCCAGGGACTTGTCCGGGGCGCCGGCCGGGCGCTTGGCGCGCTTCTGGACCAGGTTGAAGGCGTAGATGCCGCTGCGCAGCTCGCCGCCCATGATGAGGTCGGCGAGGGCACCGTCCTCGGCGTCGAAGCCCTGGCCGAGATCGCCGTTCTTGGCGGCGGCGATGATGTCCAGCGCCCGGTACGCGGCCGGGGCCGCCCCGTGTACCTTGCTGTCGGCGATGGCCCGGCCGCGGGCGACGGCCGCGTCCCAGCCCTCGCCGCGGTCCACCTCGGGACGTACGACCTTGGTCTGGCCGCTCAGCACGGACGCGGTCCACAGCAGCGACTGCTCCAGGAAGTCCGCGCCCTCGAAGATCGCGTCGGCGATCCCGAGCTCGTAGACCTGCTTGCCCTTGAGCTGCCGGTTCTGGTTGAGCGAGTTCTCGATGATCACCGTGACCGCGCGGTCCGCGCCGATCAGGTTGGGCAGCAGGGTGCAGCCGCCCCAGCCGGGGACCAGGCCCAGGAAGACCTCGGGGAGGGAGAAGGCGGGCAGCGCGGCCGAGACCGTGCGGTACGTGCAGTGCAGGCCGACCTCGACGCCGCCGCCCATCGCCGCGCCGTTGTAGTACGCGAAGGTGGGCACGGCGAGGCCCGCCAGCCGCTTGAAGACGTCGTGGCCGCCCTTGCCGATGGCCAGCGCGTCCGCATGCTGCTTCAGCAGCTCCACGCCCTTGAGGTCGGCGCCGACGGCGAAGATGAACGGCTTGCCGGTCACGCCGACGCCGACGATCGCGCCCTCGGCGGCCTCCTTCTCGACCTGGTCGAGCGCGGCGTTCAGATTCGCCAGCGAGGCGGGGCCGAAGGTGGTGGGCTTGGTGTGGTCCAGGCCGTTGTCGAGTGTGATGAGGGCGAAGCGGCCAGCGCCACCGGGCAGGTCCAGATGGCGGACGTGCGCCTGCGTCACGACCTCGTCCGGGAACAGCTCGGCCGCGCCCTTGAGAAGCTCTTCGGTAGTGGTCACGCCGCTCACTTGTTCCCCTCGAAGTGCGGGTTCTCCCAGATCACGGTGCCGCCCATGCCGAAGCCGATGCACATGGTGGTGATGCCGTAGCGGACCTCGGGCTGCTCCTCGAACTGCCGGGCCAGCTGCGTCATCAGCCGCACCCCGGAGGAGGCGAGCGGGTGCCCGAAGGCGATCGCGCCGCCGTACTGGTTGACGCGCGGATCGTCGTCGTCGATGCCGTAGTGGTCCAGGAAGGACAGCACCTGCACGGCGAAGGCCTCGTTGATCTCGAAGAGGCCGATGTCCTCGATCGTCAGCCCCGCCTTGGCGAGGGCCTTCTTGGTCGCCGGGACCGGGCCGTAGCCCATCACCTCCGGCTCGACGCCCGCGAAGGCGTAGCCGACCAGCCGCATCTTCACCGGCAGGCCCAGTTCCCGGGCCACGTCCTCGGCGGCGACCAGCGAGGCGGTCGCGCCGTCGTTGAGCCCCGCGGAGTTGCCCGCGGTGACCCGGCCATGCGGGCGGAACGGGGTCTTCAGGGCGGCCAGGCCCTCCAGCGTGGTGCCGGGGCGCATCGGCTCGTCGGCGGTCGCCAGGCCCCAGCCCAGCTCACCGCCGTCCGGGCTGGTGCGCCGTACCGAGATCGGCACCAGGTCCTGCTGGATCTTGCCGTTGGCGTAGGCCTTGGCGGCCTTCTCCTGGCTGCGCACCGCGAACTCGTCGGCGCGCTGCTTGGAGATGTGCGGCAGCCGGTCGTGGAGGTTCTCCGCGGTCATGCCCATGAACAGGGCCGACTCGTCGACGAGCTTCTCCGAGACGAACCGCGGGTTCGGGTCGACGCCCTCGCCCATCGGGTGGCGGCCCATGTGCTCCACCCCGGCCGCGACGACCACGTCGTACGCGCCGAAGGCGATGGAGCCCGCGGTCGTCGTCACGGCGGTCATCGCGCCGGCGCACATCCGGTCGATGGCGTAGCCGGGCACGGACTGGGGCAGCCCGGCCAGGATGCCCGCGGTGCGGCCGATGGTCAGGCCCTGGTCGCCGATCTGCGTGGTCGCGGCGACGGCCACCTCGTCGATGCGCTCCGGCGGCAGGTCCGGGTTGCGGCGCAGCAGCTCCCGGATGCACTTGACGACCAGGTCGTCGGCGCGGGTCTCGTGGTAGATGCCCTTGGGACCCGCCTTGCCGAACGGGGTCCGGACGCCGTCGACGAAGACGACGTCCCTAGCGGTACGAGGCACGTTGGCTCTCCTCCAGGTGCGCGGGATGGCACTGCTGCGGGCACGCCCGGCAAGGGGCGTGCCTCCACACCCTCATGCTACTTATGAGTAACCACGGTGCCCAGTCCCCGCTCCGGGAGGGGTGAAGGTCACACCCGGGAATTCGCCTTCCCGTCCGAACCGAGCCTTAAAGGGGGGCGCGTCATGTCACGCCGCCGTGCCCAGAGCCGTCAGCAGGATCGGGGTGGTCTGCTCGATCTGCCAGGGCCGGGCGCCGTAGCCGTGCAGGACGGCCTTGACGGACTCGGCGGTCAGCTCGGCCGGGGGCTCCCAGCACAGCCGCCGGACCGTGTCCGGGGCGATCAGGTTCTCCTGAGGCAGGTTCAGCTGCTCGGCCAGCGCGGTCACCGCCGTACGAGCCGCTGAAAGGCGGGCCGCCGCGGCCGGGTCCTTGTCGGCCCAGGCGCGCGGGGGCGGCGGGCCGGCCACCGGCTGGCCCGGCTGGGGGAGCTCGGACTCCGGCAGGGCCCGCGCCCGGTCCACCGCGGCCTGCCACTGCTCCAGCTGACGGCGGCCCATGCGGTGGCCGAAGCCGCTCAGCGCGCCCAGGGCGCGCACGGTCGTCGGCAGGGTCAGCGCGGCCTCGATGATGGCCGCGTCGCCCAGCACCTTGCCCGGTGAGACGTCACGGCGCTGCGCGATCTTGTCCCGGGCGGTCCACAGCTCGCGCACCACGGCCATCTGCCGGCGCCGCCGGACCTTGTGCATCCCCGACGTACGCCGCCAGGGGTCCTTGCGGGGCGGGGCGGGCGGGGCCGCGGCGATGGCGGCGAACTCCTGGTGCGCCCAGTCCAGCTTGCCCTGCCGCGCCAGCTCCTCCTCCAGCGCGTCGCGCAGGTCGACCAGCAGCTCGACGTCGAGCGCGGCGTAGTGCAGCCACGGATCGGGCAGCGGGCGGGTGGACCAGTCGACGGCGGAGTGGCCCTTCTCCAGGGCGTATCCGAGGATGTTCTCGACCATGGCGCCCAGGCCCACCCGGGCGAACCCGGCCAGCCGGCCCGCCAGTTCGGTGTCGAAGAGGCGGCCGGGCAGCATGCCTATGTCCCGCAGGCATGGCAGGTCCTGGGTGGCGGCGTGCAGCACCCATTCGGCGTCGGCGATCGCGTCGCCCAGGCCGGACAGGTCGGGGCAGCCGACGGGGTCGATCAGGGCGGTCCCCGCGCCGGAGCGGCGCAGCTGGACCAGATAGGCCCGCTGCCCGTAGCGGTACCCGGACGCGCGCTCGGCGTCCACGGCGACCGGGCCGCGGCCCGCCGCGAACGCGGCGACGACCTCGGCGAGCGCGTCCGGGTCGGCGGTGACGGGCGGGATGCCCTCACGCGGCTCCAGCAAGGGGACCGGCGCCGAGGGGAGGTCGTCCGGGGGAGCGCCCCCGGTGGTTCGCAGTGTCGTCTCTGCTGCGGTCTCTTGGGCGTCGGTCACCTGTCAAGGGTAGCTGTGCGTACCGGGTACGCATGGCGCCCGCCGACGGAACGTTCCGTCGGCGGGCGCCGGGCGTTGGGTGGACGGTGTGCGCCTGGGCGGGAGCCAGGGGTGGTGCGGGTGGTGTGCGGAAGGTCTGACGCGGCTCGTAGGGGGCTGGTGTGCGGCTTACGGGGGCCCCGTGCGGGGCCCTGCGGGGGGTTCGAGGGGACGGGTGGGGTGGCTCAGTGGATGATCCCGGTGCGCAGCGCGACCGCGACCATGCCGGCCCGGTCGCCGGTGCCCAGTTTGCGGGCGATGCGGGCGAGGTGGCTCTTGACGGTGAGCGCCGACAGGCCCATCGAGACGCCGATGGCCTTGTTGGACTGGCCCTCCGCAACCAGCCGCAGCACCTCGACCTCGCGTCCCGACAGCTCGCGGTAGCCGCCCGGGTGTCCGGGGGCGCCCGGCGGGCGGCGGTGCATCCGGGCGGCGGCGCCGAGGGGGGCGGCGCCGGGGCGGCCCGGGATGCCCAGGTTGGTGCGGGTGCCGGTGACGACGTAGCCCTTGACGCCACCGGCCAGGGCGTTGCGGACGGCACCGATGTCGTCGGCCGCGGAGAGGGCCAGGCCGTTCGGCCAGCCCGCGGCGCGGGTCTCGGACAGCAGCGTGAGGCCGGAGCCGTCGGGGAGGTGGACGTCGGCGACGCAGATGTCGCGCGGGTTGGCGATCCGGGGACGGGCCTCCGCGACGGACGACGCCTCGATGACGTCGCGCACCCCGAGGGCCCACAGGTGACGGGTGACGGTGGAACGTACGCGGGGGTCGGCGACGACGACCATGGCCGTCGGCTTGTTCGGGCGGTAGGCGACCAGGCTGGAAGGTTGCTCGAGGAGAACAGACACCAGGCCTCCTGGGGGAAGTGGTGGGACGGGTCACCACGTCCTTCGGCACCGATACGGCCCGGCTTTAGGGAATGATCACGATTTGGTGAGTAACAATTCGGGCAATTAGGACGACTGATCGATCAAGCCTGATCAGCGAGTGCTAGGTCCCGCCTCCCCGATCCCTGCGACGGTGACGCCCCCAGCTACCGCGGGGAGGTGCCCCCGCCAGCGGTAGCTGGGGGCGCGTGCGATCGCAAGGCGGAGGGTCGCCCTCCGGGGGTGCCCCCAGCCTTCGGTCGGGAGGTACCCCCGCCCGGCCGAAGGCTGGGGCGGGCCTACTCGGGCGGGCCCGACAACGCAGCGCGGGGGCGCGTGCCAGGCGTCGCGGGCCCGCGGGGATCGGGGAGGCGGGGCCTAACGCGGCTGAGGGCCGCGCCGCTGCGGGAGCGATACGACGCCCGCCTCGGCGGCCCCGGCCGGCGGCAGGCCCGCGATCTGGCACAGCAGATCGCACCAGGCCGCCAGGTGCGCCGCGGTGTCGGGTGCCCCGGCCGCCCCGTCGCCCGGGGCGCCGCCCCGGTCAGGACGGCGGTGCTCCGTCCGCCCCGGCTCCGCCGCCGGCCGCTCGGCCGGGGTCCAGGAGGCGCGGATCTCGATCCGGGTCGAGGGCTCGCGCTCCCCTATCCCGCCGAAGTAGTGCGAGCTCGCCCGGGTCACCGTGCCGCTGGGCTGCCGGTACGAGACCCCGCGCGCCTCCAGCGCGCCGGTCAGCCACGACCAGCACACCTCGGGCAGCAGCGGATCCGCCGCCATCTCCGGCTCCAGGTCCGCGTGGACCAGGGTGACCAGGCGGAACGTACCGTGCCAGGAGTCGTGCCCGGCCGGGTCGTGCAGCAGGATCAGCCTCCCCTCGGCCAGCTCCTCGTCGTCATCGTCGACGGCGTTCGCCGGGCTCGCCGTGACCGCCGCCTCGAGCGCGTACGAGAACGGGGCCAGCCGCCGCGGCGGCGGCGTCGGGGAGAGCTCCACCTCGGGCCGCGGCCGCACGGCGCACAGCCCGGCCACGGCATGCCGGAAGGCGGCCGGGGCCCCTTCCCCGCCCGCCGCGTCCGCCCCGTCGGCGCTCTCGGCGCCGTCAGCACCGTTCGAGAGGTGTCCTTGAACCGCTGCCATGCTCGGAAGACTAGGCGCATCGGGGGCCTCAACCGGGGAAGAACACCCGGGTTGGCGGGTCACTCGTTCGGCCCGTGCGAAGATTTGGGTCATGAGCGCCAACGAGGGGCCCTCGGGCCAGCAGCAGACGGGCCGCACCGCGGCGAGCGCCACAGCCGACTCGGCCTTCCTGCGCGCCTGCCGACGTGAGCCGGTTTCGCACACTCCGGTGTGGTTCATGCGGCAGGCCGGCCGCTCGCTGCCGGAGTACCACAAGGTCCGCGAGGGCATCGCGATGCTCGATTCCTGTACGCGGCCGGACCTGATCACCGAGATCACGCTGCAGCCGGTTCGCCGCCACCATGTGGACGCGGCCGTTTATTTCAGCGACATCGTGGTCCCGCTGAAGGCCATCGGGATCGACCTCGACATCAAGCCCGGCGTCGGCCCGGTCATCGCGGACCCCATCCGTACCCGTGCGGACCTGGACCGGCTGCGCCCGCTGGACCCGGACGATGTGAAGTACGTCACCGAGGCGGTCGGGATGCTCACCGGGGAGCTCGGCGCCACCCCGCTGATCGGCTTCGCCGGCGCGCCCTTCACGCTCGCCAGCTATCTCATCGAGGGCGGCCCCTCGCGCAACCACGAGCGCACCAAGGCGCTCATGTACGGCGACCCCGAGCTGTGGGCCGAACTGCTCGACCGGCTCGCCGACATCGCCGCCGTCTTCCTGAAGGTGCAGATCGAGGCGGGCGCCTCCGCCGTCCAGCTCTTCGACTCCTGGGTCGGCGCCCTGTCCCCCGCGGACTACCGGGCCCGCGTGATGCCCGCCTCCACGAAGGTCTTCGACGCCGTGGCCGGATACGGGGTGCCGCGCATCCACTACGGCGTCGGCACCGGCGAGCTGCTGGGGCTGCTCGGCGAGGCGGGCGCGGACGTCGTCGGCGTGGACTGGCGGGTGCCGCTGGACGAGGCGGCCCGGCGGGTCGGCCCCGGCAAGGCGCTTCAGGGCAACCTCGACCCGGCCGTGCTCTTCGCCCCGCGCCAGGCCGTCGAGGCCAAGACCGACGAGGTGCTGGAAGCGGCCCGGGGCCTGGAGGGCCATGTCTTCAACCTCGGCCACGGCGTGCTGCCCAGCACCGACCCCGACGCCCTGACCCGCCTGGTGGAGTACGTCCACACCCGCACCGCCCGCTGAGCCTGCGCCCTCAGTAGCCGGAACCCGCACGGGGTCCCTCATCGTCTGGGAGACCATGAGGGACTTCCCTGCCATCACCGCCGACCGCGTCCGGGAACTGGCCGACCAGTGGGACGCCGTCCGCGAAGGCCGCTCCAAAGACGAGGCCGACCGGCTCGTCCGCGGCTGTGCCGAGCGGCTGACCGCCGAGCCCACCGGTGAACACGCCTACCTGTGGACGCTCGGCCTGCTGATGACGGCCGAACACACCGGCTGGCTCACCGGGGACGGCGTCGAGGGCGCCGCCCTGGTGGCCCTCGACGCCGCCGACACCGCCCTGCGCGAGCGCCCCTGCGGCCACCGGTGGCACCCGTACGAGGACGACCTGGGCGAGCGCCAGGACGGTCTGGCGCACCTGCTGCCGCTGCTGCGCAACGGCCGGAGCGAGGCCGAGGACGAGCAGTGGCGCGACACGGCCACCAAGGAACAGTGGCTGTGCCCGCGCAACATCGCCGGATACGCGCGGGTGGCCATCGATGTCATCGACCCCGGCGCGGTGGCCGACATCCCGCCAAGGCTGCCCCTCATCGACGCGCGCAAGGCCCAGCACCTGCGGTCCATCCTGTGGGACTACCCCAACGTGGACCCCGCGTACGAGCTCTCCGACCACGCCGCCGCCCTGCGCGACCACCCCGAGGGCGACGGCCGCGCCGGGCTCGTCGTCATCCTGCACGCCGCCTGCGGGTACGCGGTGAGCGGCCGGATCCGCGGCAAGTGGGTGCTGGACGAGATGATCCAGGCCCTGGAGGCCGTCCTGCCCGCGCTCGGCGACGAGCCCTGCGCACACCGGGACGGCGAGCACCCCCGGACCGGCGACGACCCGGCCGCCCTGGCCACCGTCGGCGTCCATCTGCTCAGCACCGGCGGGCGGGGCGTCTACCAGTGGCGGGGCGGGATCGAGGGGTGGCACACCCCCCTGGAGGGCTGGCTGTGCCCGGCCTTCCTCGCCGGGCTCGCCCGCGAGGCGCTGGACCGGCTGCTGGCCGGGCGCGGCAAGCTCTTCGGCACCCGCGACACCGCCCACCTCGACGCGGAGTACCTGCTCCCCGACGGGCGGCTCGATATCGACACCCTCACCACCACCTACCGCCAGTCCTGGGTCACCGAACACGACGAGCTGGTGCAGAACGCCGCGCTGTGGGCCGCCCGCCGCTGGGCGGCGGGCGACGGCGACGGCGACGAGCGCGAGCGGGCCGTTCTGCTGCTGCTCGCCTGCTGGGCGGTGGACGGGATGGTCATCGACATACCGAGATCCGTGCTCGGCGTCCTTCAGGAGATCTTCGAGCGCGTCGATCTCGCCCCCCTGGACGAGCCGTGCCCGCACCCGGGCGGGCACCCCTGGGAGGGCCTGGAGCGCCTGGCGAGCCGCGGGTACGGGGTGGTGGGGTACCGGGACACGCTGATCGGCGCCCATCTGAACCACCTCTGCGCGCCCGGGGACTTCGAGGCCCCCGACGAGCCGTTCGCCCCCGGCGCCTGGAGCTGCCCCCGCCATGTGGCCGGGCGGGTCCGGGACGTGCTGGAGGTGCTGTACGAGGTGAACGAGAGCGACGAGGACGACGCGGAGGACGCGGAGGACGCGGAGGGCGACGCCGACGGCTGGTGAGGGGCGCGCGCTACGGTCGCCGGACCTCCTCGCGGATCAGGTAGTACAGCACGGCGCTGGCGAGCATCAGCGCGCCGTCGATGTAGACGGCCTGCGTCCAGCTCTTGTAGTGGTCGAAGAGGGTGCCGCTGAGCGCCGGGCTGATCACCGCGCCGATCTCGCCGACGAGGTTGAACATCCCGAAGGCCGCCCCGCGTTCGGCCGGGTCGACCACGTCGTTCAGCAGCGCGTGCGCCATCGGCTGGAGGGCGTTGAAGAACAGGCTGGTGACGAACAGGAGCACCGACATCACCAGCAGCGAGGGCGTCTCGTCGGCCTGGAGATAGGCGCCGAAGACCAGCACCAGCACCCCCTGGACCACGGTGAACGCGACCAGCAGCGGCCGTCGCCCCCAGCCCCGGTCCTTCGCCCGGTCCGAGAGCCAGCCGCCGGCGGGGAAGCCGAGGATGCCCGCGCCCGCGTTGAAGGTGGCGACCAGCGCGGCGTTCTGGAAGGAGCTGTGGGCGGCGTCGGCGACGATCGAGACCGACCAGAAGCTGAAGAACCACAGGTTCCACATGACCGCGATGAAGGCGAAGCTCAGCAGCAGCGCGTTGCGGTTGCGGGAGACCGCGCCCAGCCGTGAGCCCCGCCGGGCGAAGATCGCCCCGATGAGGACGAACGCCAGGACACACTCCAGGACGGCCACGCCCCAGGTCGGCAGCCCCGCCCCGTCGGCGATCAGATACACGGCCATCACGGCGGCGCACAGCACGGCCGAGATGCCCAGGAGCCGCAGCGCCGAGCCGCCCGCCCGCAGCGGGCCGCCGATGCGCCGCAGATAGGCCGCCGAGACGACGCCGAACACCAGCGTCGCGCCGCCCAGGACCAGGAACGGCATCCGCCAGGCGTCCTCGTGGCCGAACACGTCCGCGCCCCAGTCGATCAGATACGGGGCGCTGATGGTCGCGATCGTCAGCCCGATGGACAGCCCCGTGATCGCCACGCCCATGCCGAGACCGGCCTTGGCCGGCGGGGTCCGCTGGGCGATCAGCGTGCGGTCGTTGGAGTAGAAGACGCCCTCGCCAAGACCGGTCAGCACGCGCAGCACCACAAACGCGATCAGGCCGGTGACCATCCCGCTGGCGAGGGTCGCCACGCCCGCCCACAGCAGCGAGACGGCGAGCATCGCACGGTGCCCGAAGCGGTCCCCGAGATAGCCGCCGGGGAACTGCGTCAGCATGTAGCCCGCGAAGAAGAGGCTGCCGATCAGCCCGCCGAGCGCGTGCGGATGGCTGGCGGAGCCCAGCATCCCGTGGTCGTTGTCGATGAGCCAGGTGACGACCGGGCCGGTGATGGTGCGGTCCGCGTACGAGAAGAGCCAGCCGCCGAGCAGCATGGCCCACAGGGTGTGGTACGGCTTCCAGCCTCCGGACGCGGCCTCCGGCTCCTGGGCGGTGGTCGGTTCGGTCGCTTCGGGCATGTCCTCATGTCCCCCTCTGGGCGCGGCGGTTCACGGACGGTCCGGCGTCGGTGGCGCGAGGTGCGAGGTGTGAAAAGCGATGCGATGCGAGGCGCGTGGTGCCCCACAGCCTGTGGGCTCAGTCACGCCGCGGCAAGGGGTGCGGCCGCACCCTTTCACCGGGCGGAAGCCTTCGCGACGGGGCCTTGGACAGGATCCGTGTCGCTGCCCCGGGGTCGAGTACGCCGGGGACCAGTGCGCCCAAGACCGTTCGGGGCGTGCCAGTGCGTGGGCTCACCCCGCTCACTGCCCAGGAGCGGTACGGGAGATCCCGTGCGTCGGCCGGGATCAGCGTTGTCGGCGCCCGCCCCTTGGCGCCCGGGACGACGACGGACAGTGAGGCCACCACCTCCCCGCGCGGCCCGCGTGCTGGGGCGGCCCCGCGCGGCGACAGGGTCGCCACCTCCCACAGCCGTAGCCCGATGTGGTAGGCGCCCGCCGCGTCCCGCTCCAGGGCGCCCCAGCCGGTGAGCGCGGCGACCAGGCGGTGCGCGGTGGCCAGCGGCAGCCCGGCGCGGCGGGCGAGCGCGGTCAGCGACAGCGAGCGGTGCGTCGCGTCGAAGGCGTCCAGCACGGCGAGCACCCGGCCCGCGACCGAGCGGCGGCCGTCGAGGGGGCGCCCCTCCAGGGCCCTGGGCGCGGTCATATGAGCGGGAGGCCGACGTAGTTCTCGGCGAGTTCGGCCGACGCGGTCGGCGAGTCGGCGATCCGCTCCAGCTGGGCGAGGCGCAGCCGCTCCTCGAACGGGGAGCGGTCCGGGTGCGGATGGAGGGTGTCGGTCATGAAGTACGAGAAGCGCTCGGCCTGCCACACCCGGCGCAGACAGGTCTCGGAGTAGCCGTCGAGCAGTTCGGTGGAGCCGGTCTCGTGGTGCAGGGTCAGGGCGCGGGCCAGGGTGATCACATCGGTGACGGCCAGGTTGAGCCCCTTGGCGCCGGTGGGCGGCACGATGTGCGCGGCGTCGCCCGCGAGGAACAGCCGGCCGTGGCGCATCGGCTCCTGGACGAAGCTGCGCATCGGGGTGACCGACTTCGCGGTGATCGGGCCGCGCTCCAGGGCCCAGTCGCCGTCGACGGCGAAGCGGGCGGACAGCTCGTCCCATATCCGCTCGTCGGACCAGCCGGCCGGGTCGGTGTCGGCCGCCACCTGGAGGTAGAGCCGGGAGACGAGCGGGGAGCGCATGCTGTGCAGGGCGAAGCCGCGCCGGTGGCGGGCGTAGATCAGCTCCTCGCAGGACGGCGCCACATCGGCCAGGACGCCGAGCCAGGAGTACGGGTAGACGCGCTCGTACACCGTGGTGAGGCGGGCCGGGACCGCGCGGCGGGCCACGCCGTGGAAGCCGTCGCAGCCCGCCACGAAGTCGCAGTGGAGCGTCTGTTCGCGGTCCTCGTGGCGGAAGCGGATCGCGGGCGCGGCGGAGTCGGGACCCTCGATGGCGAGCACCTCGGCCCCGAACAGCAGCGGCGGCCCGTCGGTGAGCTGGAGCGCGATCAGGTCCTTGACCACCTCCGTCTGGGCGTACACCATCACCGACCGCCCGCCGGTCAGGGCGCGGAAGTCGACGCGGTGGGCGCGGCCCTCGAAGCGCAGCTCGATGCCGTGGTGGAGCAGCCCCTCCCGGTCCATCCGGGCGCCCGCGCCGCACGCCCGCAGCGCGTCCACCGTGCCCTGCTCCAGGATCCCGGCCCGCTGACGCGCCTCGACATAACCGCGGTCGCGGCTCTCCAGCACCACGCAGTCGACTCCGGCGCGGTGCAGGAGGCGGGCGAGCAGCAGTCCGGCGGGGCCGCCGCCGACGATGCCGACGGTCGTGCGCATCCGATTGTCCCCTCTTGCCCGTTCGCCCAGCCTTGTTCGCCTGGCGGGCTGTTCGCCTGGTGAAGGATGGTTCATAATCTGGTGGTGATGAGTCTCAGGGCGGCCTCACCGCCTGTCAATGGTTCGGTCGGGCCTCTCGAGCGCGGCCTCGCCGTGCTGCGCGAGCTGGCCGCCCTGTCCGCGCTGTCCGCGCACGGCGCGGGAACCGCGGTCCGCCCCGGCGACCTGGTGCGCGCCACGGGGCTCGCCCGCTCCGTCGTCGACCGCGTGCTCGGCACGCTCGAACAGCTCGGATATGTACGGCTGGACGGGCGCGAGGTGAGCCTGGCGACCCGGCTGATGGAGCTGGGCAACGCCTACCTGAACGCGAGCGGCCTGCCGGACGCGCTCCTTCCGTTCGCCGGGCGGCTGGCGGACGCGCTCGACGAGTCGGTCTCGGTCGCCGTCCCGGACGGAGCCGGGGTGCGCTTCGTCGTCCAGGTCACCCGGCGCCGCACCATGTCCCTCGCCTTCCGCATCGGCGACCTCCTCCCCGCCGAACGCTGCGCCCCCGGGGCCCTCTTCGCCACCCAGTGGGACGAGGCGACCTGGGCCGCCTGGCGCGCCCGCCGCGCCGCCGACCCGCTGGACGCCTCCTTCCCCGCCGTCCCGCCCCGGCCGGAGCGGGATGGGGCCCCGGGCCCCGGGACCCCGGACCCCGGCGACTTCGCGCGGCGCGTGGAGGCCGCGGGCCGCGGCGGCTGGGCACCGGACGACCAGCTGATCGAGCCGGGGCTGGTGGCGGTGTCCGTGCCGCTGCGGGACCCGGCGGGCCGGATCGTCTGCGCGGTGAACGTGGTCAGCCACACCAGCCGCCACGACATCGCGTCCCTGGGCCGGACCGCGCTCGCCCCCCTGCGCGACCTGGTCCCCGCGATGGAGGCGGCGCTGGCCGCCCCAGCCGCGGGCGGGCCGGGCGCCGAGCCGCCCCCGGCCGGGGGCGGCGTTGTCGGCGAGGACCCGGCCCGGCTGGCCAAGCGGGAGATGGGGGCGGGCTTTCTCCAGTCGCTGGCCCGCGGGCTGGCCGTGCTGCGCGCGCTGGGCTCGGCGGCCCCGCCCGGTCCGGGGCCCGAGCCCGGTCCGGGGCTCCCGGCCCGTTCGGGGCTCCGCCAGGGCGTGACCCTCACCGCCGTCGCCGAGGCCACCGGCCTGGCGCGCGCCACCGCCCGCCGCTCGCTCCTCACCCTCCTGGAGCTCGGCTACGCCGAGACCGACGGGGAGCGCCTCTTCCGCCCCACCCCCCGCGTCCTGGAGCTCGGCCACGCCCCGCTCGCCGGGCTCGGCTTCACCGACATCGCGCGCCCCCATATGCGCGAACTGGTCGGCGCCGTCCACGAGTCGGCGTCCCTGGCCGTCCTCGACGGCGACGACATCCGGTACGTCGAGCGCGTGCCGACCGTCCGCATCATGAGCGTCAACATCACCATCGGCACCCGCTTCCCCGCCTACGCCACCTCCCTGGGCCGGGTGCTGCTGGCGGGCCTGGACCCGGACGCGCGCGCCGCGTATTTCGCCGCCCTCGACCCGCGCCCGCTGACCCGGCACACCCTCACCTCCGCACCCGGGCTCGCACGTGTCCTGGAGGGCGTGGCGGAGAGCGGATACGCCCTGGTCGACGAGGAGTTGGAGGAGGGGCTGCGCTCCCTCGCCGTGCCCGTACGGGACGCGGAGGGGCGGGTGGCGGCCGCGCTCAACCTCGCGGTGCACGCGGGCCGGGGCACCCCGGAGGACACCGTGCGCACCCTCCTGCCGCCGCTGCGCGCCGCCGCGGCCCGCGTCGAGGCCGACCTGCGCACGGCCTCCGCCCACCGACCCCATGGCCTGGGCGCCAGGCGGCCGACGGGCGTCTGAGAGAGTGGCAACATGAGCGTGTCTTGGGGCGCTGCGCGGGCTGGACTGAGGAGCCGCGCGGCGACGGAGGAGCGAGCGGTGACGAGGGAAGCTCGTGCGTTGGAGCGCGCCGGGACTGAGCGGGTGGAGGGGTGCGTGTCTTGGGGTGCTGCGCGGGCTGGACTGAGGAGCCGCGCGGCGACGGAGGAGCGAGCGGTGACGAGGAAGGCTCGTGCGTCGGAGCGCGCCGAGACTGAGCGGGAGGCAGGGAAATGAGCGCAGCGAACGGCCCCACGGGCCATGTCGTGGTCGTCGGCGGCGGCATCTCCGGGCTCGCGGCCGCCCACCGCCTGCTGGCCGGCGGGGCCCGGGTGACCGTCCTGGAGGCGACCGGCCGGCTCGGCGGCAAGCTGTACGCGGGCGAGATCGCGGGCGTCCCCGTGGACCTCGGCGCCGAGTCGATGCTCGCGCGCCGCCCCGAGGGCGTGGACCTGGCGCGCGCGGCCGGGCTCGGCGACCGGCTCCAGCCGCCCGCGACCGCCACCGCCTCGCTGTGGACCCGCGGCGGGCTGCGCCCGATGCCCAAGGGCCATGTGATGGGCGTGCCCGGGGACCTCGCCCCGCTGGCCGCCTCCGGGGTGATCTCGGAGGAAGGGCTCGCCCGGATCGCCGCGGAGCCCGGGCTGCCGCGGCCGGAGCTGGGCGAGGACGTCGCCCTCGGCGAGTTCGTCGCGGAGCGGCTGGGCCGGGAGGTCGTGGACCGGCTGGTCGAGCCGCTGCTGGGCGGGGTGTACGCGGGCGATGTGTACCGGACGTCCATGCGGGCGGCGGTCCCCACGCTCTTCGAGGCGGCCCGCACCCACGGCTCGCTGACCGAGGGCGCGCAGGCGCTCGCCGCGCGGGCCGCGGCGGCGCAGCCCGGCCCGGTGTTCACCGGCATCGACGGCGGGATCGGGCGGCTCCCGCTCGCCGTCGCCGACGCGGTGCGCGCCGCGGGCGGCGAGATCCGCACCGGCGAGCCCGTGCGCGAGCTGCGCCCGACCGCCGCCGCTGCCGGTCGCGATGGCGCGGGGGAGGGCCGGGCGGCCCGCTGGACGGTCGTCACCGGCCGCGGCGAGACGCTGGAGGCCGACGCCGTCGTGCTCGCCGCCCCCGCACCGGTCGCGTCCCGGCTGCTCGCCGCCGACTCCCCGGCGGCCTCCGCCGAGCTGGCCGGCGTGGACTACGCCTCCATGGCGTTGATCACCATGGCCTTCCGCCGCGCCGACGTGGAAGGGATCGTCCCGGGCAGCGGATTCCTCGTGCCGCCCGTCGAGGGCCACACCATCAAGGCCGCCACCTTCTCCAGCCGCAAATGGGGCTGGCTGGGGAAGGCCGACCCCGAACTCTTCGTGCTGCGTACCTCGATCGGGCGGTTTGCCGACGAGGCGGACCTGAGCCGCGACGACGACGATCTGGTAGGGCTGTCGCTCGCCGACCTCGGCGAGGCCATCGGCCTGGCCGCGCGCCCGGTCGCCACCCGGGTGAACCGCTGGGAGGGCGGGCTGCCGCAGTACCCCGTGGGCCACCTCGACCGCGTGGCCCGCATCCGCGCGGAGGTCGCGAAGCTCCCGGCGCTGCGGGTGTGCGGCGCGGTGTACGACGGCGTGGGGATCCCGGCCTGCGTCGCCAGCGCCCGCACCGCCGCCGACGAACTGCTGGAGCTGCTGGCCACGCGACGCCGCCCGGACTCACCCGAGGCCGTTTAGGCCCTGTCCAGCGGATCTTGACGCCTGCGGCGGGCTCCTGCCCCGCCGGACACCGGCTAGCCGCCACCCAGGCGCGGGGCGCCGGGCGCGGAGAGCGAGAATAGGGACCATGACTGCTGCATCCGCTCCCGAGACCGGCCCGTCCGGCAAGGTTCCCAACGCCGGCAAGAAGGCCAAGGACCTCAACGAGGTCATCCGCTACACCCTGTGGTCGGTGTTCAAGCTGCGCGACCTCCTGCCGGAGGACCGCACCGGCTACGCAGACGAGGTCGAGGAGCTGTTCGCGCAGCTCGCCGCGAAGGACGTCACCGTGCGCGGCACCTACGACGTCTCCGGGCTGCGCGCGGACGCGGACATCATGCTCTGGTGGCACGCGGAGACCTCCGACGCCCTTCAGGAGGCGTACAACCTCTTCCGCCGCACCAGGCTGGGCCGGGCCCTCGAGCCGGTCTGGTCGAACATGGCGCTGCACCGCCCCGCCGAGTTCAACCGCTCGCACATCCCGGCGTTCCTGGCCGACGAGAACCCCCGCGACTACGTCAGCGTGTACCCCTTCGTCCGGTCCTACGAGTGGTATCTGCTGCCCGACGAGGAGCGCCGCGCGCTGCTCGCCGACCACGGCAAGATGGCGCGTGGCTACCCGGACGTGCGGGCCAACACGGTCGCGTCCTTCTCGCTCGGCGACTACGAGTGGATCCTCGCCTTCGAGGCCGACGAGCTGCACCGCATCGTCGACCTCATGCGCCATCTGCGCGGCTCCGAGGCGCGCCGGCACGTGCGCGAGGAGGTGCCGTTCTTCACCGGGCGGCGCAAGCCGGTGTCCGAGCTGGTCGCCGGGCTGGCCTGACCGGGACCGCCCACGGCCACCCCTGCGCCGCCGTCATCCGTACGCCGCGCCCGCGGCCGGTTCCGTTTCCGGTTCCGGTTCTGCTCCGGGACCGGGCGCCGACCAGACGGTGGGCTCGGGCAGCGCGCGCGAGGCGCAGGAGGCTGAGCGGCCCGGCGTCCGCCCGGTCAGCAGGTACGTGTCGACGTGGCGGTTGACGCAGGCGTTGGGGCCGCCCCACAGCCCGTGGGTGCCCGCCTTCCGCTCGGTGACCAGCGACGAGCCCGGCAGCCGCCGCCGCAGCTCCTTGGCGCCCTCGTACGGGGTGGCCGCGTCCCGCTCGGCGGCCAGCAGCAGTACCGGCGGCAGCGTCCCGCGTCCCGCGCCGCCCCGGGGGCCCACCGTCAGCGGCCGCCGGTGCGGTGCGGACCAGTAGGCGCACGGCAGGTTCATCGCCGCGTTGTCCCAGGTCTCGAAGGGCGCGCGGCGGGCCAGCGCGGTGTTGTCGCGGTTCCAGCGGGCCCAGCGGCGCGGCCAGGGCGCGTCGTTGCACTGCACGGCCGTGTAGACGGCGTTGCCGTTCTCCTCGGACACCGCCGCGGCCGGGTCGGGCGCGGCCAGCGTCACCAGGGGCTCGGGGTCGCCGCCGAGATACGCGGCCAGCGCGTGCGCGCTCGGGTCCCAGTAGGCGTCGTTGTAGACGGTCCGCTGATACGCGTCCTGGAGCTGCGCGGTGCCCACCTGCCCGCCCGCCGGGTGGCGCGCCAGCCGCCGCCGGGCCTTGTTGTAGGAGGCGAGCACCTTCGCCGAGGTGTCGCCGAGGTGGTAGACCTCGTCGTACCGGGCGACCCAGCGCCGCCAGTCCCGCCAGCGCCGCTCGAAGGCCAGCGACTGCTTCAGATTGCTGCGGTACCAGATCTGCCGCGGGTCGGGGTCGACCACGCTGTCGAAGACCATGCGGCGCACATGCCGGGGGAAGAGCGTGGCGTAGACGGCGCCGAAGTACGTGCCGTAGGAGGCGCCCACGAAGTTGAGCCGCTTCTCGCCGAGGGCGGCGCGCAGCACATCGAGGTCGCGGGCGTTGTTGAGGGTCGTGTAGTGGCGCAGCGCGCGGCCCGTGCTGCGGGCGCAGCCGCGGGCGTAGGCCCGCGCCCGCTTGACGATCTTCCGCTTGAAGGCCGCGGAGGGGTGGACGGGGAAGTTCGTCGGCGCCTTGGCGAAGGCGGCCGGGTCCTGGCAGGACAGCGGCCTCGAGCGGTCCACGCCGCGCGGGGCGTAGCCGACGAAGTCGTACGCCGCGGCGGCTTTGCGGAACGCGGCCACACTGGCGTACGCGGGGAACCCCAGGCCTGAGGCGCCGGGCCCGCCCGGGTTGTAGAGCAGCGCGCCCTGGCGGCTCGACCTGGGGCCGGTGGCGCGGATCCGGCTGACGGTGAGGGACAGCTGGGTGGCGCGGGGGTGCGCGTAGTCCAGGGGCACCTTGACGGTGCCGCAGCGGGCCGCGTCGGGCAGTTCCTCGTCGAGCGGGCAGCTGCCGAAGTCGACGCCGCGGGCGGCGGCGCGCCGGGCGGCGAGCGCCACGCCCCGGTCCTCGGCGGCGGTGCCGGGGAGGGAGGCGGCCGTGGCGGCGCCGGTTGCCGCGGCGGCGGTGGCGGCGGGCGCCGGGGCGGCGAACAGGGCGGCCATGGCCAGGGCCAGGGACAGCGGCCGGAGGACGCCGTTCAGCGGTACTGCTCCCACGGGCCGTCCCCTCGTAGTGCGTTCGCGTTCCGCTTGTCGTTCCGCGACGACCTGTCACTTGTCATTCCGTGACGAAAGGGATACTTGGCCCGGCGGCCGGCCATGTAAAGCACCGCGCCGAGGTGTCGGGGTCAATGACCCCAATGCGCTTTGAAGGCCGAACGCAGCTCGGGGTCGGGGAGGGCGGACGCGCCGTGCAGCGCGAGCGCGACGAGCATCGCGTGTTCACCGCCGCCCCGGCCGTCACCGCCGCCCCGGCCGTCACCGTCGCCGCGGCCATCGCCGTCACCGTCGCCGTCACCGCTCTGTCCGCCGACGCGTCGGGCGGGCCGGGCGGGCCGGGGCCGGGGCGCCTCGATCCGGCCCAGCAGCCGCTGCCCGGCGGGCGACGCCCACCGGGTGTACGGATGCACCTCGGCGTGGGCTATCGCCAGGCAGCCGAGCGTCAGCAGCAGCGGGAGCGCGAACCACGCCGCCGCCTGTCCCCGCCCCGAGTCGGGTGGCACGATCAGCAGCGCGGCCACCCCCATGAGCAGGACCAGCCCGGTGGCCGCCCACACCTGACGGACCGCGGCCGCCACGTTCGTACGCGCCGCCGCGGGCACCGCGAGCCCGGCGGCCACCAGCCGGTCGGCGAGCGCCCGGACCGGGGCCGCGGCGGCGAGCGCGGCCCGCACCGGAGGGACGGGCGACTGGCCCCGCGGGCCTATCGCGGCGATGACGGAGCGCTCCAGCTCGTTCCGGCCCTCCGGGTCCACCACCGTGACCCAGCCGGTGTGCGCGAGCAGCAGCCGGCGCTGACGGTCCATCGCCACCAGGGCGAGATCGCCGACGCGCTGCGGACCGCCTGACAGGAACGCCACCTCGTACAGGCTCAGCCGGCGGCCGGCCCCGGCGCCCTCGGGCTCCCGGGCGGCGGCGACGGCGGCCGAGCACAGCCGGGCGCTGGAGACGACGGCCGCGGCACAGGCGATGAGCAGGAACAACAGCCAGAACATGGCCGATTTGTACTCGACCCGCCCCGCCTTCCGCCAGACATTTCATCAGATGAACGCGGTGGTGGCGGACGCCCGCCACGCCTCGCCACCGCCACCGGGATACGACGCGGCCGGTCAGCCGCCCCCGCAGCCGCCACCCCCGCCGCAGCTGGAGCCGCCCCCGCCCCCGCAGCTGGAACCGCCGCCGCAGCTGGAGCCGCCACCGCCGCCGCCCCCTCCGCCACAGCTGGAGCTGCCGCAGCTCGAACCGCCGCCCCCGGAGCCGCCGCCGCACCACGAGCCGCCGGAGCTCCCGCAGGACGTCGACCCCGAGGAGTTGGAGGAGGCGGAGTTCGAGGACCCCGAGGAGCCGGAGGACGAGGCCGCCGCGGCGGCCTGGACGCGCTCCGCCTCCAACAGGTGGTGCCGCAGCAGCTCGTCGGCGGCCAGCGCGCCCACCCCCGCCAGCGCGACCGTCTCGGCCACGGACGCCACCCGGGTGCCATCCCTCGACTCGGTCGAGGCGTACGCGAGGTTCCGCCGGAACGACGCCAGCGCCCGCCTCCCGGACACCGTGATCCGCTTCCTGTTCGAGGCGGCGCAGATCACGGCGGTCAGGAACCCGGCGAACAGCGCCGGGAAGATCTTGAAGATGAACGGCAGCCCGCCGTCGTACTCCTCTCCTGTGGAGGCCCAGATGCCCAGGAACACGCCCGCGACGCAGGCGAGCGTCTGGAGGGCGGCCATCCACCGCCAGAAGCGCATCTTCTCCGGCCGCACCATCAGCCCGCGTTGCGCGAGCCGGTCGCCGATCGACTGCACCGCCCGGTGGCGCATCAACTCCGAGCGCAGCAGGGTGAGTCCGCCGTGCGGCGCTCGGGCGTGCACCTCAAGCAGCGCCTCCTCCACCGGGTTGCGGGCCACCGCCTGCCGCACCGAGACCACCCCGGGGCCGCCCACCGCAAGCCGCCCGTCGGTGTACATCTCGCAGATCACCGTGTCGGCCACCCGGCCCGGGCCGGCCTCCAGGAAGGCGGCCTCCAGAAGGTCGTGCGCCCGGTTGTCCCCCTTCGTGCCGGCCCCGCTCCGGGAGCGCACCGTGCCCGTGATGAGCGCCGCCGACGACACCGCGACCGCCAGATACACCAGTTCCGTGTTCATGTTCCTCACCTTCCGAGCAGCGCGAGTCGGGCGGCCCGTGCCAGGCGCGCCGCGGGGCCGGGCCGTACCGGAGCGGGCCCCGACCGCTCCTGCCACCACTGCGTCAACTGCCGCCGCGCCGCGGGGTCCTCCGGCCGCTCGGCGGCCAGCAGGTGCTCGGCGAACGCCAGGGCGTCGCGCCGGTAGCCGGCGGTCATCGGGCGGCCCAGGGCGTAGTCCAGGAACGCGGGGCGATAGCCCGTGCCCAGGATCCGCGGCAGCTCGGGGGCGACCTTCCCGACCACATCGGCCCGCTTGGCCACCAGCGCCCGGCTCTGCACCCCCAGCCGCCGCCGGTCGAACCCCTCCGGCGCGGGGGTGCCCGCGACCAGCGAGGACAGCAGGGACGCCTGCGCGAGCGCGAGCCGCCCCCGGGCGCCCTCCACGGCCTCCTCCACGGCCTCCGGCCCGGTCACCGAGCCGGCCGGGGCGGTCGCGGCGGTCGAGCCGGCCGGGGCGGTTACGGCGGCCGCCTCGGAAGTGTTCCGGACCCCCTTGGCCACCACGCCGCGTATCGCGTCGAGTTCGGCCGCGAGCTCCCCGGTCGCGGGGAAGTTGTCGTCGCGCTCCAGCAGCACGCCGGGCGGCGCCGTACGGGCGCACAGCTCGGCGAGCACATCGAGCACCGGCTGGGTCACCGGGTGGGCGTGGCTGTCGTGCCACACCCCGTCCCGCTCGACCCCGCCCGCGACATGGACATACGCGATGGCCGAGGTCGGGAGCGCGTCCAGGGCCGCCGCCGGGTCCTCGCCCCGGTTGACGTGGTTGGTGTGCAGATTGGCCACGTCGATCAACAGCCGTACGCCCGTCCGCTCCACCAGCTCCGCGAGGAACTGCCCCTCCGTCAACTCCTCGCCCGGCCAGGAGATCAGCGCCGCGATGTTCTCCAGCGCGAGCGGCACCGGCAGCGACTCCTGCGCGATGCGGACGTTCTCGCACAGCACGTCCAGCGCGTCGCGGGTGCGCGGCACCGGCAGCAGATGCCCGGCCTCGGCCGCCGGTGAGGCGGTTCGCGGGCCCCCCGCCCGTACGAACGCGATGTGTTCCGTGACCAGTGGCGAGCCCAGCGCCTCCGCCCGCTCGGCGAGCGCGGTGAGCCGTGCCGTGTCCGGTCGCTCCGCGCCGCCGAGGCCGAGCGAGACGCCGTGCGGGACGATCGTCGTCCCCCGCTCCCGCAGCCGCAGCAGCGCGTCGGGGAGGTGGCCGGGGCAGATGTTCTCCGCCACGACCTCCACCCAGTCAATGCCCGGCAGTCGCTCGATGTCATCGGCGATCTCCGGGCGCCATCCAATGCCGGTTCCGAGGCGCCTCATGGCTTCCCCCTCCTCGTCCGTCCCCTCGTCTGGGGTGATGACCCCGCTGGGAAAGGACGAACCCAGGAGCGGTGCGGTTCAGAGGTTCATTTGAGCTTCGGGCGTTCACGGTGTGCCGCGTCCCGGACAAGCGGAGATCGACGGTCGGCCAAAGTCCCCTTTTGTGGCGTGTCGTACGTGACGCACGTCGCGGAATGTCATTACTGTTACAAACTTTTGGCGCTCTGAGGCGACAGATGTTCGGAAAGCATCATAGGGTCGGACCGTCTTCGGGGGGACGGACCATCAGACCTTTGGCCGCGCCCCGCGCGCGGATCGTGGGGGACACGTGCAGGGCAGCAACAACGCCGGGGGAAGACACCGCCGCGAGGCACCACCGCGAAGAGCGCCGCGCGGCAGGGCGGCGAGCGGCAGTGCGCCGGTGGCCTTCCAGGGGTGGGCGCTGCGCCGCTGGGCCGTCCGCCGTATCCGGCTGGACTATCCCCGCGCGGGCAGAAGCGGCCCCTTGCGCTGGCTGCCCTCGTGGCGGCAGCTGGCCATGCTCTTCCTGTTCTGTGTCGGCGGGCTGACCGGCGTGCTG
Source organism: Streptomyces sp. NPDC021225 (assembly GCF_044332865.1). Lineage (NCBI taxonomy): Bacteria > Bacillati > Actinomycetota > Actinomycetes > Kitasatosporales > Streptomycetaceae > Streptomyces > Streptomyces sp. NPDC021225. Next base: position 304,531 of record NZ_JBIRPV010000005.1, read on the forward strand.
AGCTTTCTGTATCTCCAGACCGACATCCCGGAAGACCTCAACGACTTCGCGACCCAGCAGGACAACGTCTACTACTGGGCCGACGGTTCGGAAATGGCCCGCACGGGCCCGGTCAACCGCCAGGAGGTCCCGCTCGACAAGGTGCCGGAGAAGGTGCAGTGGGCGGTGCTCGCCGCCGAGAACGCCAGCTTCTACTCCGACAGCGGCGTCTCGCCCAGCGGTTTGATGCGCGCCCTGACCCGGATGGTGACGGGCGGTGAGACCCAGGGCGGTTCCACCATCACTCAGCAGTATGTGAAGAACGCCTATCTGAATCAGGAGCAGACCTTCTCCCGCAAGCTCACCGAGATGTTCATGGCCATCAAGCTGGACGACCGGATGGACAAGGAGGAGATCCTCGAGAGATATCTCAACACCAGCTGGTTCGGCCGCGGCACCTATGGCATCCAGCGGGCCGCCTACGCCTATTACGGCAAGGACGTCTCCAAGCTCAATGTGAGCGAGGGCGCCATGCTGGCCTCCCTGCTCAAGGGTGCCGGGACCTTCGACCCCACGCTCGGTGCCAAGAACCACCGCCGGGCGGAGGAGCGCTGGAAATGGATCCTGGACCGGATGGTGGACATCGGCAGGCTCTCCAAGGCCGAGCGCGCCAAGTACACGAAATTCCCGGAGCCCAAGGCGCCGCCGAAAGCGGAGGGGCTGACCGGCCAGGTCGGGTATCTGGTGGAGACGGCGAAGGCGTATGTGGCCTCCCACACCGATATCTCCGACGCCGATTTCGACCTGGGTGGCTATCAGATACACACCACCTTCGATAAGTCGAAGGTGAACGAGCTCGCCAAGTCGGTGGACAAGATGCGCGACGGCCTCGACCCGAAGTCGCGCAAGGAGGACCGGTACGTACGGATCGGCGCCGCGTCCGTCACCACGGACGGCCGTATCGCCGCGCTCTACGGCGGCCCCGGCTATCTCGAACAGGGCTTCAACGACGCCAACGCCTCGAATGTCCCGGCCGGCACGTCCTTCACGCCCTTCGTCTACGCCGCGGCCCTGCGCGACGGCGTACAGCTCGAACGCGACGGGGCGCGCACCCCGGTGTCCCCGACCAGCCTCTACGACGGCAACGACAAGGTGGCCGTGCGCACGCCCGAGGGCCCGTACTGGGACCGCAACGGCCAGATCGTGCGCGGTACGAACGACGGGCACCGCTCGTGGGGGCAGGTGACACTGCGTCAGTCCATCGAGGAGTCGATCAACACCCCGATGATGCAGCTCGGCATGGACGTGGGCCTGGACCGGGTGCGCAAGGCGTCCGTCGACGCGGGGCTTCTGCCCAGCAGCTTCGGCGACCGGGTGCCCGCCTTCTCGCTCGGCACGGCCACCCCCAGCTCCATCCGCATGGCCAGCGCTTACGGGACGTTCGCGGCCGGCGGCAAGCACACCCCGCCGTACTCGGTCACCGGGCTCACCCACCGCGGCGAGCAGGTGCCCCTCGAAAAGCAGGCCGCGACCCGGCCGTTCAGCCAGGAGGTGGCGGCGCAGGTGAACGAGGCGCTGCACGGTGCGGCGCAGAGCGGGACCGCGCGGACGGCCTCGGTGATCGGCCCTGATGTGGCGGGCAAGGCGGGTACCGAGCAGGACAACACCTCGTCGTGGTTCGTGGGTTATACGAAGGAGATGTCGACGGCCGTCTCGCTGTCGCGGCTGGATCCGAAGACCCAGGAGCTGCTGCCGCTGGACGGGCTGGGCGGATCCGGCACCGGGAGCACCGACGGCACCGTCGGTACCGGCGGGGTTCCCGGGACCTCCGATCCCGCCGGCACCACCACTCCGGGCGCCGGATCCACCTACGCCGTCGACATCTGGACGCGCTATATGAAGGCCGTCACTTCGTCTTCGTGAAGGTGGACCAGTCGGGCGTCTGAGCCGGATCCAGCGTGCGGAGCTTGTCCAGGACCTTCGGGTCCTGGGCGTCCAGCCAGTCGGCGAGCTGCTTGAACGAGACGCACTCGACGCCCTTGCGGGGGCACACGTTCCGCATCACGTCCTCGATGGCCTGCATATAGATGCCGCCGTTCCAGGTCTCGAAGTGGTTGCCGATGAACAGCGGCGCCCGGCTGCCGTTGTAGACGCGCTCGAAGCCGTTCATATAGCCCTCGCGGGTCAGCCGCTCCCACTCCGGGTACCTGGCCGGGTCGCCCTCAGTGGTGTCGCCCGACTGGTGGTAGAGGAAGTTGAAGTCCATCGAGAGGACCTGCTTCTCGCTCTCCGGGTAGGGCACCAGCTGAAGCGGGAAGTTCCAGATCCCGTCCTTCTTCGACGGCCAGATCTGGAAGTCGCCGGGCGAGCTCGCGTCGTACCGCCAGCCCATCGACTTGATGGCCGGGATGAGGTTCTTCTGTCCCTCCAGGCACGGCGCCCGGCCGCCCACCAGCTCGACGTCGTAGTCGAAGGGCAGCGGGGCGACGTCCGTGAAGCCGGTGTTGGTCTTCCAGTTCTTCACGAACGAGTAGGCCTGCTCGGTCTCGCTCTTCCACTCCTCGGTGCTCCAGTCCTCGCCGCCCTTGGCGCCGCAGAAGTGGCCGTTGAAGTGGGAGCCGATCTCATTGCCCTCCTGCCACGCCCCGCTCAGCTGCTCCAGCGTCTCCCGTATGTGCTCGTCGGTCGGGTACGAGATCGCGGCCGAGCCCCGGTTGTGCTGCGGCGGCTGGTACAGGCCGCTCTTCGACTTGGGCAGCAGATACATGCCGCTCAGGAAGAACGTCATGGTGGCGCCGCTCTCCTTGGCCACGTCGCGGAAGTGGGAGAAGAGATGGTCGCCGTTCTCCAGCGCCCCGTCCCAGGAGAAGACCACGAACTGCGGTGGTTTCTCGCCGGGTTTCAGCTTCTTGATCTTGAGCTGGTTGGGCTGCGGCCCGGTGTACGAGGTCGAGCCGTCCCCGAGCACCTTGACCTTGCCGTCCCAGTCGGCGTACTTGTCCTTCTTCTTCTTGGTGCCGGGGGTCTCCCCGTCCGGCACGGGGGAGGAGCCGGCCACCGGGGCCTTCCCCTCGGGCGAACCGTCGTCCGCCTCACCGCCCGACGGCAGGACGGCCAATAACACGGCGACGACGACGGCCACGACGATCAGCGCGCCCATGGGGCCCGTCACGCCGTAGGCGTTCCTCGGCCTTAACGCTTTCAAAGCCTTCAAGGTCTTCAAGCCCCCCTCACGGGTCGCGCCCCCGGAGACAGTACGGCTCACCAGTATCACTGAAGAATTACCGTCTCTTCACACGGGCCCCGCATTGATCGGCCGCCGCCCCGCGATGCGCCGCCGCCGGTCCTGGGCGATGCTGGATAAACACGTCAAGAGGTGAGAGGCAACGGATGCGTACCACCGGACTGACATCCCGCACGCTGACCGCCCTCCGCGCCAGGCGTCCCTACCCCGCGGTCACCATCACCCTGCCGACCCACCGCCGCGAGCCCTACCGCCCGGCGGACACCGTGCGGCTGCGCAACCTGATCGCCGAGGCCAAGCGCCGGCTGGAGGCGGACCCCGACGTCCCGCGCGAGGCCCGCTACGACATCAGCGGGCAGCTCGACCGGGCCCTGGCCGATGTGGACCTGCGCTACGCCCTGGACTCGCTCGTGATCTGCGCGGCGAAGGACGAGAACGAGGTGTGGTCCCTGCCGAGGGCCGCCCCCGAGCGCGTCGTCTTCAGCGACACCTTCCTGACCCGCAACCTGGTCGCGGCGCGGGAGCGGACTCGCCCCTACTGGGTGCTGGCGGTCGCCGTGGACCGTACGACGCTGTGGCGCGGCAGCGACGGCAACCTGGTGGAGGAGCGCGCCGCGGGCTTCCCGCTGGAGCCCGAGCCGATGGACAACGAGGACGTCGAGCGCAAGGAGCGGGTCGGCGACGTCCCCGGCCCGTACGACGACGAGGGCACCCGGACCTATCTGCGGCAGGTCGACACCGCCCTGGACGCCCTGCTGACCACCGACCCGCTCCCGCTCTACCTGGTCGGGCTCGCCCCCGCGCTGAGCCTCCTGGAGGAGGTCGGCTCGGCGGCCAAGGCGGCCGACAGCAGGGTCGTCAAGGGCGGGCTCCAGCACGGCCCCGCCCGCGCGCTCGCCGACGCGCTCCGGCCCGCCCTGCGGGAGCAGGCGGCGCGGCACACCGGGCGCGTCCTCGAACGCATCGGGATGGCGCAGGGGCGCCGCGCCTTCGCCGCCGGTCTCGAGGAGGTCTGGCAGGTGAGCAAGGAAGGCCGGATCGAGCTGCTCGCCGTCGAGGAGAACTACCAGCGGACCGTGAGGGTCGCCGGTGAGCATCTGACCCCGGTCGACCCCGAGGAGGGCTCGCCCGCCGAGCTGGGCGCGGCGGTGCTGGAGGACATCGTCGACGAGATCATCGAGACCGCGCTGGACACCGGCGCGGAGGTCGCCTTCGTCCCGGACGACTCCCTGGCCGCGCACGAGCGCATCGCGGCGGTCCTTCGTTTCTGACGGGTCTTCGGTCACAGAACGCTCACAGTGGGGACGACGCGGCGTTGCCTGCCGCTGCCAGCGTGGCGGCCGGTCACCCCCCACCGCAAGCGACCGACCGAGGACAGCACCATGACGGCAACAGCCCCGGACGTCGTCCAGGGCCCCACCTCGCTCGTCCCGCGCCATGTCGCCCCCGACAGCTGCCGCTTCGTCCACGTCGACGCCGCGCATCTGTACGAGCACGTGGCGGGCGACATCGACGCCGCCCGCACGGCGATGGTGCCGACCGGGGTGGTGGCCCTGGACGACTTCCGCTCCGAGCACATCCCGGGCGTGGCGGCCGCCACCTGGGAGGCGGTGTTCCTGCGCGGATTGCGGCCGGTGTGTCTGAGCACCCAGAAGCTGTACGGCGCCTGGGGTGACCCCGAGCCGCTCCAGGAGGAGCTGATCGCCGACGAGGAGTGGCGGGCCGGGACGCACCTGAGCGTGCAGGAGATCGCCGGACAGCGGGTGCTGCGCTTCTCGGGTCGCCCGCCCAACCCGGCCGCGCCCCGCTCCCGGTACGCCGAGGAGCCCCGCGAGGCCGGGCGCACTGAGGTGGAGCCCGGCGCGCGGTGCCCGACGCCGGACCGTTCCGCGCCGTCCGCGCCGCGCCGCCGCGGCCCGGTCCGCAGGCTGGCGGCCGATGTGCTCCCGCCGGTCGTGACCCGGGCGATCCGCCGACGGAGCGCCGGCGGCCGGTAGGCGAGGGCGAACAGGGCCGTCAGGCGCGGCCGGGCCCGCGCAGGGCCGGGTGGTCGGCGACGACCGTGCACGAGCCGGGCGCGATCTCGGTGTACCCTGCGTCGCGCACCACCGGCAGACCGCTCGCGACCAGCCGGGCCCAGTGGTCCGCCGACGGGGTGCGCACCGACAGCGGGAAGCCGGCCGCCTGCCAGGCCATGCGGGCCGCGTCGTCCAGCTCCCACCACGCGAGCTGCGCGCCGTGCCCGGCCTGCGCCATGGCCTTGCCCGCCGACATGGCGATCTCCGGGTTCAGCCACAGCACCGGCGTGGCGGGATCCGGCACGGGCGGCGGCTCGGGGTCGTCCAGGTCGGTGCCCGAGACCTGGAGCTTGGCCAGGTCCTTCGGCCACCCGTCGAGCGGCACCGGGGGGAACACCCGCACCTCGGCCGCCGCCGCGCCGCCCTCGGCCGCCGGGCCGCCGAGCGTGATGCCCGGCAGCGCCTCGGCCCGCCGCCACTCCGCGCCCCGCGCCCGCCGTACGACCTTGCGGATCCGGGCGTCCTGCCAGCTCCGCACGGCCTCCGTCCACTCGCCGTCCGGCGCCGTCGCCCGCTCGTCCGACAGCAGCACGAGCACGGCGCGCGCCGCCGTCTCCAGGGCGTCCGTACGGGCCGGGGGCGCGGCCTTCTCGATGTGCACCACCAGGGGCAGCACGAACTGCGGCGCGGCGTCCCGGTCGGTCTCCGAGTGCCGGAACGGGCTGGTGCGGGCGGAGCCGGTGTCGGAAGAGAGGCCGGGGCTGGTGTCGGGGCTGGTGTCGGCGCTGGTCACGGGCCCCAGTGTGCCACCCGGGCCGACGTGCCCCCAGAACGGCCGCGACCGCATAGGCTCAACCGGCATGATGCTGCATGAAGTTGGCCGCCGTTACGGCCTGCGCGGGCCATGGGTGCTGCACGGCGTCGACCTCGAGGTACGGCCGGGCTCGCTGATCCGGGTGGTGGGGAGCAACGGCAGCGGCAAGTCCACCCTCCTGCGGCTGCTCGCCGGCATCGACGCACCCACCACCGGCCGGATCACCGGCCGCCCGTGCACCGCGTACGTCCCCGAGCGCTTCCCCGCGGAGCTGCCCTTCACCGCCCTCGGCTACCTCACCCACCTCGGCCGCCTCCACGGCCTCAGCGGCGCCGTGGCGGCGCGCGGGGCCGAGGAGTGGCTGGAGCGCTTCGACGCGGGCGGCCACGCGCGCATCCCGCTCGCCGAGCTCTCCAAGGGCACCAGCCAGAAGGTCGCCGTGGTCCAGGCCCTCCTGGCCGCCCCGGACCTCCTCGTCCTCGACGAGGCCTGGACCGGTCTCGACCAGGCCGCCCGCGCCGTCCTGGACCAGGCGGTCACCGACCGCGTCGCCGACGGCGCCGCGGTCGTCTTCGTCGACCACGACCCACGCCGCCTGGCCGACGCCGCCGACGAGGTCCTCCACGTCGTGGACACCCGGCTCGTCCGGGCGCCGGGCACGCCCGCCGCCCCCCTCCCGAGCGCCGCACCGACCGGCCGGGCCGCCGAGGCGCGCGTATGCGTCGAGGTGGAGGGTCCGCCGGGGGTCTCGCTGCCGGACGGCCTGCCGGGGGACCCGGCCGGCGAGCCGGGCCCGGGCGGGGCCGCGCCCGCCGTCCGGCTGACGGTCGCCGCCGCCCACTCCGACGCGTTGCTGCGCGCGCTCCTCACCGCCCGGCCGCCCTGGCACATCCGCACGGTGACGCCCGCGCCCGCCCAGGGCCGGGCCGTCCCCGGCGCCCCGGAGCGGCGGCCCCGGCCGCGGCCGGCCGGAGCCGGGGCGGCGGCCGGGCGGCGGCTGCCCGCGCTGCTGCGCTATCAGGCGGCGCTGCTGGCCCGCTCGCAGCGCTGGGTGCCGCCGATCGTCCTGTACGCGGCGTTCATGGGCATCGGCGTGGCGGCGGGCCAGCCGATCCTCGACTCCTTCGGGTACGCCGCGGGCGCACTGCTCCCCATCGCGGCCTGGCTGGTGCGCGTGTGCGTCAGCAACGAGCCGCCCGCGGCGCGCAACTGCTCCGCCGCGGCGACGAGCCCGGCCCGGGTCCACCTCGGCGCCGTGCTCACCGGGCTGTCCGCGGCGGCCGTGCTCGGCGTCGCGGGAGCGCTGTTCGTCGCCCTGATCAGCGATCCGAAGACCTCCGATCAGCGGATCGACATCTCACGCCTCGACGCGACGTCCGCCGGGCTGCTCGCGGCGCTCATCTGCGCCCTGCTGGGCGTGGTGGTCGGCGTGCTGTTCAGCCGTCCGCTGCTGCTCAGCAACGGCTGGGGCATCCAGGCCACCGCGGTCGCCTCGCTCCTGGTGCTGGTGGTCCAGGTGTCGCCCGCGAACGCCGCCGTGTCCGACCTGGTCGGCGGCTCGCACACGGGCACCGTGACGCTGCCCCTGCTGCCGCTCGCCCTGACCGCCGCGGCCGCCGCGGGGGCGACCGCGCTGGCCTGCGCGCTCAGCTCACGACGGTCCTGAGGCCGTACGGGGGCGTCGGCGCGGACGGCCCGCTCCGGCCGAGGCGGGCGGAGCAGGCCGCGGAGCGGCGGGGCTCAGTGGCGCCAGGGTCCGGTCACCGCGAAGGTCGTGCCCGGGGTGTAGCAGTTGACGTACATCGTGCGGCGGTCGGCCGAGAAGGTCACCCCCGCGAACTCACCCCACTCGGGCTCCTCCGGGGTGCCCAGGTTCTGGCGCCCCCGGGCCATCGGGTACACCTCCCCGCGCCTGGTCAGCCCGTAGACATGCTGCGCGCCGCTGCCGTCCTCGCAGACCATCAGGCCGCCGCTGGGCGCGAGCGTGATGTTGTCCGGTGACTCGCCGGGCAGCTGGACGTCCGTGCTCGGGCCGAAGACGATCACGAGCGTGAGGCGGCGCTGGTCCGGGTCGTACCGCCAGATCTGCCCGTAGTGGTCGGCGGCCGAGCCGTTCGCGCTCTTGGCGAAGCTGGAGACGAAATAGACGGATGTGCCGCCCCAGTAGCAGCCCTCCAGCTTCTGCGCGTGCGTGATGCCCTGGGGGCCGAAGTCCTGGAACCGGATCGGGGTCTGTCCGGCCAGCGGGTCGGGGACCGGCACCCACTCGATGTCGTGGAAGGTCGTGCCGGTCTCCTGGACGACCGACAGGTCCCGCACCCCGGGCACGCGCATCGCGTACAGGTCGCCGCCCGCGCGCAGCGAGCCCGTGCCGCCGAGCGGCTTGCGCGGCAGAAAGCGGTAGAAGAGGCCGAAGGGCTTGTCGAAGGCGTCCTCGGTCTCGTAGACGACGCCGTTGCGCGGGTCGATCGCGATGGCCTCGTGCTGGAAGCGCCCCATCGCGGTGAGCGGCACGGCGCCGGTGCGGCGCGGGTCGTACGGGTCGACCTCGAAGATGAAGCCGTGGTCCTTGGTGTAGCCGTTGGTGCCGGCCTTGTCCTCGGTCTCCTCGCAGGTCAGCCAGGTGTTCCAGGGGGTCGGGCCGCCCGCGCAGTTGACCGCGGTGCCCGCGATGGCGACGTGTTCGGCCAGGACGCGGTTGCCGGCGTCGAGTTCGAGGGCGGTGCAGCCGCCCATGCCCATGGGGTCGTAGGTGAGGCCCTTGACCGCGGGGACGCGGATCGCGGCGGTGGGGCGGTTCTCGTGGTTGCGGACCAGGTGGGTGCGGGCTCTGGCGCCGGACCGGCCGGGGAAGGCCGCCATGCCGTCGTGGTTGCTGGGGACCTTGCCCTCGCCGGAGCGCAGCTCGTCGCCCTCGCGGGACAGCACCCGGTAGCGGAAGCCCTTGGGGAGGTCGAGAAGGCCGTCGGGGTCGGGGACGAGCGGGCCGTACCCGCCCGAGCCGGCCGCGGCCTGCGGGCCCGGCTCGGCGGCCGCGGCGGTGCCGGCGAAGAGCTCGGAGATGGCACCGGCGAAGGCGATGGAGGCACCGGCCGCGCCGCTGCGGGCCAGGGCCTGACGTCGTGTTACTGACATGCGGTAACTCCCTGTTGGCGGACAGGAAATGTGACCGCACGTGTGTATCACGCGAATTCGCTTACGGGAACCATCCGATCGCGCGCCGCTGCTCCGTCAGTCGCCCGGCTGCTCCGTCAGCCGCCCCGCGTCGCGGGCGAGCGCCGTGAGCCGGGATATCGCCCGGAAGTACTTCTTCCGGTAGCCGCCCTGGAGCATCTCCTCGCTGAAGAGTCGGTCGAACGGCACGCCGGACGCCAGCACCGGCACCTCGCGGTCGTACAGCCGGTCCGCGAGGACCACGAGCCGCAGCGCGGTCGACTGGTCGGGCACCGGCCCGACCCCGGTCAGACACACCGCGTGGATTCCGTCGCACATCGCGCCGTAGCGGCTCGGGTGTACCCGGGAGAGGTGCTCGAGGAGGGCGGGGAAGTCGTCGAGCGAGGCGTCGGGCGTGCGGTGCGCGACGCGGGTGACGGCCTCGTCCGAATACGGGGCGGGGGCCTTCGGCAGACCGCGGTGGCGGTAGTCCTCGCCGTCGATGCGCAGCGCCCGGAAGTGGGCGGACAGCCCCTGGATCTCGCGCAGGAAGTCGGCCGCGGCGAACCGGCCCTCGCCGAGCTTGCCGGGGAGCGTGTTGGAGGTGGCGGCCAGCGCGACCCCCGCGTCGACCAGCTTGCCGAGGAGCGAGGAGACCAGCACGGTGTCGCCCGGGTCGTCCAGCTCGAACTCGTCGATGCACAGCAGCCGGTGGCCGCTGAGCGTCTGCACGGTCTGCTGGAAGCCGAGGGCGCCGACCAGGTTGGTCAGCTCGACGAAGGTGCCGAACGCCTTTTTCTCGGGCGCGCCCGGGGTGGCGTGCCAGAGGGAGGCCAGCAGATGGGTCTTGCCGACGCCGTAGCCGCCGTCCAGATACATCCCGCGCGGGCCGCGCGGCGCGGTGGGCCTGGACTCCCGGCGGAACCAGCTCCTGCGGCGGGGCTCCGCCGCCCCCGGGCCGCCGCCGACGGAGGTGGCGAAGGCCGCCAGCTCCTTGACGGCCGTGGCCTGGCTGGGCTGTCCCGGGTCCGGGATGTAGTTGTCGAAGCTCACCGTCGAGAAGCGCGGCGGCGGGACCATCTCCGCGACCAGACGCTCGGCGGGCACGTGCGGGGTGCGGGAGGCGAGGGCGACGGGGGCGGCGGGGATGTCGGTATTGCCGGGGGGTTCCTCGGCTATCGGACCCGCGGGCCTGTCGGACGTGGTGGTTCGCGATGACACAAACTCCCAGCGTAGTCCCTTCGGGGGAGGTCACCGTCCGATAGGGAGGCATGTCACACTGCGGCCTATGCGACGCCTGTTCCCACTGCCCGCCGACCCGCCGACCGGACCGTCCCCGTGGGAGGACCGCGAGTGGGCTCTGGACGAGCTGGCGGACCTCTACGCCTACCCGGAGTCCCCGGCCGGGCCGGGGCGGCCCGCGGGGGCCTGGCTGCGGGCCAACATGGTGTCCTCGCTGGACGGAGCCGCCCACCACGACGGCCGGTCGCAGCCGCTGTCCTCCGCCGCCGACATGCGGATCTTCGGGGTGCTGCGCGGGCTGGCCGACGCGGTCGTGGTCGGCGCCGAGACCGTACGCCGCGAGGGCTACCGCCCGGCCCGCGCCCGCGAGGCGTTCGCCGCGCGGCGGGCGGCGCTGGGCCGTCCGCCGGTGCCCGCGATCGCCGTGGTCAGCGCGAGTCTGGACCTGGACTTCTCGCTGCCGCTGTTCACCGAGCCGCTGGTGCCCACGCTCGTGGTCACCGGCGCGCAGGCGCCCGCGGAGCGGGTGGCGGCTGCCCGTGCGGCCGGGGCCGAGGTGGTCCTGGCGGGGGAGGGGCGGCGGGTGGAACCGGCGCGGGTGGTGGCCGCGCTGGCCGAGCGGGGCCTCACCAGGCTGCTGTCGGAGGGCGGGCCGAAGCTGCTCGGGCAGTTCGCGGCGGCCGGGGTGCTGGACGAGCTGTGTCTGTCGCTGGCGCCGATGGTGGCGGCGGGCGACGCGGAGCGGATCGTCAACGGCCCCACGCTGATGGAACCGGAACGGTTCGCTCTCTCTTCTGTCCTGGAGGACGCCGGGTTTCTCTTCACCAGCTACCGTCGGAAGCGCCAATACGGCGATAATCAGCCTTAGCGAAAACCCGGCGAAAACCTGGCGAAAACCTGGCGAAAACCTGGCGAAAGCGGAATATAAAGGATATATCGTAGATATATCGCAGAAGAAGGGCGCCGCCCGTGTTCACGAGCGTATTGATGATCGAGATGCCCCTGAGCCCCGTCGACGTGGAATTCGTCACCGGCCTGCACGGCGACGACCCGGTCTCCTTCGTGGTGCTCATGCAGCCGCGGGGCAGCAAGGACCGGCTGCTGCGCGCCATTGACGACATCGCGCTCGGCGAACTGGAGCAGGCCGTCCAGGAGCGTGAGGAGCCCGAGGGGAAGGAGGCGCTGGAGCCCGCCGAGCGAGCCCTGGCCCACTCCGTCGCCGCCCTGCGCGTGGCGGGCGCCGAGGCCCGCGGGCAGGTCGTCCAGCGCCACCCGCTGGACGCGCTGCGGGGCGTCGTCGAGGAGGCCCACGCCGACGAGGTGATCGTGCTGACCGCGCCGCATTTCGTGGAGGAGTTCTTCCACCGCGACTGGGCGTCCCGGGCGCGGCACAAGGTGGGCGTCCCCGTGCTCAAGCTCTTCTCCCACGCGGCCGACGAGGAACAGCCGACGAAGCGCGGCTGAGCGCGCCCGCGCGCCGCTGCCGCCGCTGCCGCCGCTGTGCACCGGACGGGCCTTCGCCGGACCCGTCCTCACGGGGTGCGAGAATCGGGGCCGACAGCGACGAACCGCGACCCAGGGGAGACCCGCACATGGCACCGGCCGGCTTTGCCTCCGACGCGATGGACCGACCGCACTTCATCGGCATCGGCGGCGCCGGGATGTCGGGCATCGCGAAGATCCTCGCCATGCGCGGCTCACGGGTCGCGGGCAGCGACTCCAAGGACTCCCCGACCGTCGAGGCGCTGCGCGAGCTCGGGGTGACGGTGCACATCGGCCACGCCGCCGGGCACCTGGCCGCCGACGCCACCAGCGTGGTCGTCTCCAGCGCGATCCGCGCCGACAACGCCGAGCTGGTCGCCGCCGCCGAGCGCGGCGTCCCGGTCATACACCGCTCCGACGCGCTGGCCGGCCTGATGGACGGCGCCCGCCCGATCGCGGTCGCGGGCACCCACGGCAAGACGACCACCACCTCCATGCTGGCCGTCTCCCTCACCGCCCTCGGCCTCGACCCGTCGTACGCGATCGGCGGCGACCTGGACGCCCCCGGCTCCAACGCCCACCATGGCGGCGGCGAGATCTTCGTCGCCGAGGCGGATGAAAGCGACCGCAGCTTCCACAAGTACGCGCCCAAGGTCGCGATCATCCTCAACGTGGAGCTCGACCACCACGCCAACTACGCCTCGATGGAGGAGATCCACGAGTCGTTCCAGACCTTCGTGGAACGGATCCGGCCCGGCGGCACCCTGGTGATCTCCGCCGACCACCCCGGCGCCCGCGAGCTGACCGGCCGCGTCACCGGCCGCGAGGGGCTGCGCGTCCTCACCTACGGCGAGCACCCGGACGCGGACGTACACGTGCTGGGGATCACCCAGCACGGGCTGACCAGCGAGGTCACCGTGGCGCTCGCGGACGCCCTCGGCGGCGGCGAGCTGACCTTCACGGTCTCCGTCCCCGGCCGCCACTACGCCCTGAACGCCGTCGCCGCCCTGACCGCGGGCGCCGCCCTCGGCGTCCCCGCCCGCGAGCTGGCCCCCGCCCTCGGCTCGTACACCGGCGTCAAGCGCCGCCTCCAGCTCAAGGGCGTCGCGGCCGGGGTGCAGGTCATCGACTCCTACGCACACCACCCCACCGAGATCTCCGCCGACCTGGAGGCGATCCGCGGTGGCGCGGGCGACGGCCGGGTCCTGGTGGTCTTCCAGCCGCACCTCTTCAGCCGCACCCGCGAGCTGGGCGCCGAGATGGGCGAGGCCCTCGCGCTCGCCGATGCCAGCGTCGTCCTGGACATCTACCCCGCCCGCGAGGACCCCGTCCCCGGCATCACCAGCGCCCTGGTGATCGACGCCGCGGCCCGGCACGGCGCGGACGTCGCCGCCGAGCACGATCGGACCGCGATCCCCGGGCTGATCGCAGGAATGGCCAAGCCCGGTGACCTTGTTCTCACCATGGGCGCCGGCGACGTCACGGACCTCGGTCCGGAGATCCTCGCCCGCCTGCGGAGCGTCGAGAGCGCCGAGAGCTAGGAGATTCCATGCCGTACGAGATCGACAAGCCGGAAGAGCAGTGGCGCGCGGAGCTGAACCCGCAGGAGTACCACGTCCTCCGCGAGGCCGGCACCGAGCGCGCCTTCACCGGTGAGTACACCGACACCAAGACGACCGGCGTCTACTCCTGTCGGGCCTGCGGGGCCGAGCTGTTCACCTCGCAGACCAAGTTCGAGAGCCACTGCGGCTGGCCGTCCTTCTACGACCCGGCCGACTCCTCCGCCGTCGAACTGATCGAGGACCGCACGCACGGCATGGTCCGCACCGAGGTCCGCTGCGCCCGCTGCGGCTCCCACCTCGGCCATGTCTTCGCGGGCGAGGGCTACCCGACCCCGACCGACCAGCGTTACTGCATCAACTCGATCTCGCTGCGGCTGGAGCCCAGGGAGGGCTGATCCGGCCCCGCCCGGCCGCCGCCGCACCGCAGCACCACGGCCGTCTCCGGCGGCAGCCGCAGGGTGCCGTCCGCGGCGGGCGGGTCGGTGGGGCGCCAGGCGGCGACGACCTCGGCGCCGTCGGCGGCGGGGGCGCCGAGCCGGGCCTGTGCCGGGCGGTCGCGCGGGTTGACCAGGACGTACAGGGGGCCGCGCCGGAAGCCGAGACAGCCGTCCGCGGCGACGGACAGCCCGGTGGCGGACCACCACGGGTCGGCCAGGGCCGGTTCGGCGCGGCGCAGCCCGATCAGCCGCCGGTACCAGCCGAGCAGCTCCGCGTGCGGCTCGCGGTCCGGCTCGGACCAGTCCAGGCAGGAGCGCAGCCGCGTCGCCGGGTCCTGTGGGTCGGGGATGTCCTCCTCCGCCCAGCCGTGGGCGGCGAACTCGCGGCGCCGGCCGCGCCGTACGGCCTCGGCCAGCTCCGGGTCCTGGTGGTCCGTGAAGTACTGCCAGGGCGTGCCGGCCCCCCACTCCTCGCCCATGAAGAGCATCGGTGTGAAGGGGGAGCACAGCACGACCGCGGCCGCGCAGGCCAGCAGCCCGGGGGAGAGCCGGGCGGAGAGCCGGTCGCCCGTCGCGCGGTTGCCGATCTGGTCATGGGTCTGGGCGTAGCCCAGCAGCCGGTACGAGGGGGTGGCCAGGGTGTTGAGCGGGGCGCCGTGGGTCCGGCCGCGGAAGGACGAGTAGGTGCCGTCGTGGAAGAAGCCGCCGAGCAGGGTCTTCATCAGGGCGTGCGGCCCCTGCTCGGCGAAGTCGGCGTAATAGCCCTGCCGTTCGCCGGTCAGCAGGGTGTGCAGGGCGTGATGGAAGTCGTCGTTCCACTGCGCGTGCAGGCCGTGGCCGCCCGCCTCGCGCGGCGCCGTGGTGTGCGGGTCGTTCAGATCGGACTCGCCGATCAGGAACAGCGGCCGGCCCACCTCCACGGCCAGCGCGTCCACGGCGGCGGACAGCTCGGCGAGGAAGTGGCGCGCCCGGGTGTCGCGCAGCGCGTGCACCGCGTCAAGACGCAGCCCGTCCAGGCGGTAGTCGCGCAGCCAGGCGAGGGCGCTGCCGAGGAAGTACGCGCGGACCTCGTCCGAGCCGGGGGCGTCCAGGTTGACGGCCGCACCCCACGGTGTGTGGTGGGTGTCGGTGAAGTACGGACCGAACTGGGGGAGATGGTTGCCGGACGGGCCCAGGTGGTTGTGGACCACGTCCAGCACCACGCCGAGGCCGTGGCCATGCGCGGCGTCGACGAAGCGCGCGAGCCCCTCCGGCCCCCCGTACGGCTCGTGCACGGCCCATGGCGCCACCCCGTCGTACCCCCAGCCGTGCGTCCCCGGGAACGGGCACACCGGCATCAACTCGATGTGGGTGACGCCCAGCTCCGCCAGGTGCGGCAGGCGCTCGGCGGCCGCGTCGAAGGTGCCCTCACGGGTGAAGGTGCCGATGTGCAGCTCGTACAGGACCGCGCCCGGCAGCGCCCGCCCCCGCCACTCCCGCCGCCACGAAAAGCCCGCGGGGTCGACCACCGCGCTCAGGCCCTCGGGGCCGTCGGGCCGGCGGCGGGAGCGCGGGTCGGGCAGCGGCGCGCCGCCGTCCAGCGCGAAGCCGTAGCGCGCGCCGGGGGCGGCCTCGGCTGCCGCCCGCCACCACCCCTCCCGGGCCGGGTCGCGCTCCATGGGGTGCGTATGTCCCTCCAGCTGGAGCCCGACCCGCCCGGCGCGCGGCGCCCACACCTCGAACAGCACTGGCCTCTCCTCACCTCATCGGCGTCCGGGGAACCATGCTGCGCGACGCGGGGCGCGCCGCGCAGCAGGAACGCCGCGATGAGGTCGGATGAGGTCAGACGAGGTCGATGCGCTCCTGGGTGATGGGATAGCCCGCCTTGGCGAAGTGCCTGGCCATCGGGATGTTGGGCTGGTCGGTCGCCGCCGCGATCTTCGTCGCGCCCCGCTCCACCAGGTCGTGGGTGCACTCCACCAGCAGGTCGTACGCATAGCCGTGGCCGCGCTGCCCGTCGACCACCCCGATGTAGCCGACGCACGGGCCGGACGGGTTGTGCGCGGGCACCTGGATGCCGACCAGCTCGCCCTCCGGCGTCCACGCCAGCCGCCACCACTCGCGCGGCGACGGGCACCAGTTGAAGAAGTCCATCAGTTCGCGCACCGGGGCGTCGATGCCCCCTTGCTCGATGGCCCGCAGGTCGTGTGCGTCGAGCGTGCCCGGCATGATGCGGCGCAGCACGTCGGCGATCACCGCGTCGTCGGGCTCGGGCCGGAACTCCAGCCGCCCCGGCCGCGCGGGCAGCCCGCACTCGGGCGTCCACTCGTAGCGGTAGCGCTCCACCAGCGGCTTCATTCCGCCGGCGATGGCGGCGTCTATCCGGGCCTGTGCCGCCGCCCGCTCCTCGGGCCGCTCACGCCAGCCGGGCGCCACCAGCAGGCTGTACTCGGTGTGCAGCGGGGCGGTGCGCAGCAGCTCCGCCGCCGCGTCGGCCTCGCCGTCGGCGAAGTCGAACCAGTCCAGCGCGACGGGGGCCTTGTCGTCGCCCGCGCCCCACCAGGCGGCGCGGGCGACCACGCGGTCGTCACGCAGCGCGACCCACGTCCAGTCGGGGCGGTAGTCGCCGCCCTCGGCGCGGGTGCGGTAGGTGAAGCCGAAGCGGGCGCGGCCGACGAGCGCGGGGTCGTGCAGGGTGTGAAAGAGATGTGCGTCGCCCTCGGTGAGCGCGCGGATGACCAGATCGGTCATGGGATTCCTTCCGGGAATACGATGCGCTCCCGGTCGGATCGGAGATCAGACTTCAGGTACGCCCGGCGGACAAGGGGCGGGAGCGCGGGAACGTGATGATGTCCATGGCTCTCGCCTCCTTCCTCGATCACGGGCGTGCCCGCACACTATGCGGGCCGACGAGTTCATGTCCAGGCGTTTTTCCGGGTGCCCGACGGGGACGGCTCAGGGCTGCGCCAGATAGTCGGCGAGCGCGCCCCGGTTGCGTTGGAGGTCGTCGATGCGCTCGTCCACGGCCGCCAACTCCCGTTGGAGGGTGGCCCGTATGTCCGGGCACCAGTCGAACCCCGGCTGCTCGCCCCGGACGCACGGCAGCAGCGTACGGATCACCTCGGTGGACAGCCCGGCGCTCAGCAGGGCGCGGATCTGCCGCACCGTGACCACCGAGCCCTCGTCATAGTCGCGGTAGCCGTTGGGGCCGCGTCCGGCCTCGAGCAGCCCCTGCTCCTCGTAGTACCGCAGCAACCGCGTGCTGACCCCGGTGCGCCGGGACAACTCCCCGATCAGCATGCGCCCTGCCATGCGTTCCGCCCCACTTCCGAGCTTGACCCTTCCATCGGTGTGAACCCCTAACGTCATTCCGCGGGCGGTTATTCCGCCGATTCCGTCATCCGTTGGAGCGTTCATGACTTCCCTTTCCGATTTTGGCGCTTTTGTCGCACACCGCAACGGACGAGCGGCGACCGCCGAGGAGCTGGCGCCGCTCGCGTTCGCGGGCTACGCCCACTTCACCGCCATGCAGGTGCGCCGGGGCCGGGTCCGGGGCCTCGACCTCCATCTGGAGCGGCTGCGGACCGCCTCGGTGGAGCTGTTCGGCCACGCGCTGCCCGACGACCAGGTGCGGTCGTATCTGCGGGCGGCGCTGGAAGCCGGGCCGGCCGACCTCTCGCTGACGGCCACGGTCTACTCCCCGGCGGGGGAGTTCACGGCGAGCGGCGAGGCGAAGCTCGATGTGCTGGTCCGCACCGGGCCGCCCGCCTCCGGCCCGGAGGGCCCGCTGGCGCTGGCGGCGATGGAGCACGAACGATTCCTCCCGGCCGTGAAGCACGTCGGCGAGGTGGCCAAGACCTACCTCCTCCGCCGGGCCGTCGCCCAGGGCTTCGACGACGCCGCCTTCGTCGACCGCCGGGGCCGGCTCAGCGAGGCGACGATCTGGAACCTCGCCTTCTGGGACGGGGACGCGGTGGTGTGGCCCGAGGCCGAGGTGCTGGGCGGGATCACCATGAGCATCGTCCGCCGGCAGCTGGACGGCCTCGGCGTCCCCCAGCGCGTCCAGGAGGTCACGCTCGCCGACCTGCCGGAGCTGGCCGGGGGCGTGGTCATGAACTCCTGGACGCCGGGTGTGGCGGTGCGCCGGATCGGCTCGGTGCCCCTGCCCGAAGCGCCGGCCTTCCTGGACCTGCTGCACCGCGCCTACCGGGCCGAACCGCTCACCGCCCCGTGAGCGTTCGGACGGGCGTCAGGGGCTTTGGCGGACGTCATTCGAGCAGGCCCGCGTCATGGGCCAGCAGCGCGATCTGCACCCGGTTGTTGAGATCCAGCTTGGTCAGGATCCGCGACACATGCGTCTTGACGGTCGCGACGCTCATGAACAGACCGGCGGAGATCTCGGCGTTGGACTTGCCCTGGCCCACGGCGACCGCCACCTCGCGCTCCCGGTCGTTCAGCCGGTCCAGCAGCCCCCGGGCCCGCTCCCGCCGCCCGTCCCGCCCGGAGCCCGCCACATGCTCGATCAGCTGCTGGGTCACCGCGGGGGACAGCACCGGCTCGCCCGCGGCCACCCGCCGCACGGCCGCGACGAGCTGGGCGGGCGGGGTGTCCTTGAGTACGAAGCCCGCTGCTCCGGCGCGCAGCGCCCGCAGCACATGCTCGTCCGCGTTGAAGGTCGTCAGGATCACCACCTCGGGGGCGGAATCGCGGCTCCGTAGCTGCTCGGTGGCGGCCAGCCCGTCCACCGTCGGCATGCGGATGTCCATGAGGACGACATCGGGGAGGTGGCGGTCCACGAGCGCGTCCACCTCGGTGCCGTCGGACGCCTCGGCGACGATCTCTATGCCGGAGGACGCGCCGCCGAGCATCAGCCGCAGCCCGGCGCGGACCAGCGGGTCGTCGTCGACGATCAGCAGGCGGATCGGGGCGGGGGCCGCTGCCGGTGCGGGCGTGGGGGGTTCCGGAGGGGATGGGGTCATGCGGGCCACGGTAGCCAGGCGTGGAGCCGGAAGTCCCCGGCGTCCGAAGGGCCGCACTCCAGCCGCCCGCCCGTCAGCGCCGCGCGCTCGGCCAGCCCGGCCAGGCCCTGGCCCGAACCGGGGATCGCCCCCGGCCGGTCTTCGTGCTCCGGCGGCGCACCGGGTGTACGGGCGCGCATCGGGGCGCGCACGGGATTGCGTACGGGATCGCCTACGGGATTGCGCACCTCCACGGTCAGCCCCTCGCCGGGCGCTCCCGACACCGTCACCGCCACCTCCGCGTCCGGCGCGTGTTTGCGCGCGTTGGTCAGCCCTTCCTGCACGATCCGGTAGGCTGTACGCCCCGTGGCGCCCGGCACGGCCGCCGCGCCCGCCCCGGCGACGCCCGCCTCGTCCGACAGCGTCACCCGCATGCCCGCCCGGCGCGACTCCTCCACCAGCCGCGGCAGATCGGCGAGGGTCGGCTGGGGCCGGTCGGGCGCGCCGTCCGCGGCGGTGGCGCCAGGGGCGGCGTCCGGGGCCCGCAGCACGCCGATCACCTCGCGCAGGTCCTGGAGCGCCTGGTGCGCGCTGCTGCGTATCACCCCGGCGGCCTCGGCCACCTCCTGCGGGGACGCGTCGGCCCGGTACTCCAGCGCGCCCGCGTGCACGCTCAGCAGGGACAGCCGGTGCGCGAGCACGTCATGCATCTCCCGGGCGATCCGCTCGCGCGTCAGGCGCTGCGTACGCTCGGCGCGCAGCGCCGCCTCCGCCTCGGCCCGCGCGGCCCGGTCGCGCAGCGATTCGAGCAACTGGCGCCGGGAGCGCACGAACATGCCCCAGCCGATGGCGCCGCTGACGAGCAGCGCCCCGAGAAGCACGTTTCCGGTGTAGTCGAGGTCGGGGTCGGGGCGTACCGCCGGGGCGACGAAGATCTGGGCCAGCGCCGCCCCGCCGACCCACGCGACCGTACGCAGCGGCCGGTGCACCGCGACCGTGAACAGCGCCACGAGCAGCGGCCCCGAGACGTAGAACGCGACCGTGCCGACGGCGAGCAGGACCAGCGCCAGCCCGACCGGCCGGCGGCGGCGCAGCCACAGCGCGAGACAGGCCAGGGCGCCCGCCATCAGGTCGGCGAACAGCGCCTCGTCGGACACCGAGGGGTCCGTGGCCATCGACTCGGAGGTCGTCAGCGAGAACAGGGCCGCGAGCGAGATGCAGCACACGTCCACGATCCAGTCGCGCAGGGCGCGGCGCGTTCTGGCGTTCGCCGTCGGCGCGGCGTCCGAGCTGCTCATACCGTTGAATGTAGTGAGGAGGGATGGGCTCCGTCGCCGCCTCGGACGCGGGTATCGACCAAAGTCGCAGGGCCTTAGACCTTTGGCCGACCCGCGTCCGCCGGTCCGCCGCATAGCGTCGAACACATGAGAAAGGCATGCGAGTTGGTGGGCGGCTTTCTGCTGTTCGAGGGGCTCGTCGGGATCGTCCACGAGCTCATCGGCTGGTTCCGGCTGATGGCGCTGGTCCGTTTTCTGCCGTTCCTGGACGGCTATGAGCTGTACGCGAGTATCGGGCTGGCCGTGGTCGGCTTCATCGTGGTGGCCGTCGCCGAGGAGTCGGGCGAGCGCCCGTCCGGTCCGCTCATATCTGGTGCAGACCGCGCCCCGCGAGAGTGAGGAAGGCCTCGCCGACCGCCTCCGAGAGGGTGGGGTGCG
The DNA here is from genome assembly GCF_044332865.1 of Streptomyces sp. NPDC021225. Classification (NCBI taxonomy): domain Bacteria; kingdom Bacillati; phylum Actinomycetota; class Actinomycetes; order Kitasatosporales; family Streptomycetaceae; genus Streptomyces; species Streptomyces sp. NPDC021225. The sequence continues at coordinate 325,114 of NZ_JBIRPV010000005.1, forward strand.
GATGGATGTGCCGGGCCACGTCCGAGGGTTCGGCGTCCCAGCCCACGATCAGCTGGCTCTCGGCGATCATCTCCGAGACATGGGGGCCGACGAGATGGACGCCGAGGACCCTGCCGGTGCCCTCGCCCGCCCGCTCGGCGACGACCTTCACCATCCCGCCCTGGCCGTGCACCATGCCCTTGGCCACCGCGGTCAGCGGCATGGTGTTGACGACGACATCGTGGCCCCGCTCGCGCGCCTGGGCCTCCGACAGGCCGACCGCGGCGGTCTGCGGGCTGGAGTAGGTCACCCGGGGGACGGTGTCGTAGTCGACAGGCTGGGGTGAGCGGCCCGCCAGGGTCTCGGCCACCAGCAGCCCTTCCGCGAAGGAGGCGTGGGCCAGCCCGAGTGAGGGCGGCGGCAGCAGATCGCCGACGACATGGATGCCCGGCACCGCGGTCTCCAGCCGCGACCAGTCGGCGGGGGCGACAAACCCGCGGTCGTCGGTGGTCAGTCCGGCGGCGCCCAGGTCCAGGCCGTCGGTGACCGGGGTGCGGCCCACGGCGACGAGCAGCCGCTCGGCGTCGAGGGTGCGCGGCTCGCCGCGGGCCGGGCGGACGGTGGCGCGCACCCCGTCCGCGTACGGCTCGGCGTGCTCCAGCCGGGCGCCGGTCAGCACCTCGATGCCGCGCTTCTTCAGCCCGCGCGTCAGATGGCGGCTGACATCCGCGTCCTCCAGGGGCAGCAGCCGGTCCGCCGCCTCGACGAGGGTGACCTGCGCGCCCATGGAGCGGTGCAGTGAAGCGTATTCGACGCCGATCGCACCGCCGCCCAGCACCAGGACGGAGGCCGGGAGTCCAGGGGCGAAGAGGGCGTCGTCGCTGGTGACGACCTGTCGGCCGTCCGGCGGCAGGCCGGGGAGGGCGCGCGGGCGGGAGCCGGTCGCCAGCACGATGCCGCGGCGCGCGGTCCACTCGCCGCCCGCGTCCGCGCCCGTCTCTGTGCTCGTTATGCGTACCGTGCGGGCGCCGGTCAGGGCGGCGGAGCCGCGCACCACGCGGACGCCCGCGTGGGACAGATGGCCCTCGACGCCGCGGTGGTTGCGGGCCACGATGTCGTCGCGGGTCGCGGTCAGCGCGGACCAGTCCACGGCGTCCAGGGTGGCCTTCACCCCCCACCGCTCACGCGCCTCGGCGATGCCGTCGACCAGCTCCGCGGCGTGCAGCATGGCCTTGCTGGGGATGCAGCCGCGGTGCAGACAGGTCCCGCCCACCAGGTCGCGTTCGGCCAGCACGACGTCGAGACCGAGGGTGGCGGCGCGCAGCGCGGTGCTGTAGCCGCCGGTCCCGCCGCCGATGACGATGATGTCCGTCTCATGCATGGGTCCACCCTGTGCCCATACCGAGCCATGAGTCCAAGGCAAAGTTTCTCTGGATACGATGAATTTTCTGCATGACAGGAGGGGGAAGGTGGGGGCCCGATGAGTCTGCGTCAGATGGAATATCTCGTGGCCGTGGTCGAGGAGGCGTCCTTCACCCATGCCGCCGAGCTGCTGGGCGTCACCCAGTCCGCGCTCTCCCACCAGATCAAGGCCCTGGAGCGGGAGGTCGGCGGCGCGCTGCTGGAGCGGCTGCCGCGCGGAGTGCGGCTGACGCCCATGGGCCGGGCGTTCCTTCCGCACGCCGAGTTCGCGGTGCGCAGCGCCCGGCAGGCCCGGCGCGCCGCGCGGGCGGCGGCCGGGGCGGCGGGCGGAGAGCTGCATATCGCCACCCTGCACGCGTTCGCCATCGGGGTGCTCCCCGAGGTCCTTGCGCGCTGGCGGCGCGGCCATGGCCAGGTGTGCCTGGCGGTGCACGAGTACGCCACCGGCGAGGAGCTGCGCGAGCGCATGGAGCGCGGGGTGGCGGATGTCGCGGTCGGCCACCGCCCCAAGGCGTGGCAGGGGCCCGTGGTGTCGCTGGGCGAGGAGGAGATGGCGGTGGTCGTGGAGCCGGACGACCCGCTGGCGAAGCAGGATTCCGTGCGGCTGGCCGAGCTGGCGGACCGGGACTGGGTGCGCTGTGCGCTGGAGCCGGTGGTCGAGGGGCGGCGCTTTCTGGACCTGGCCTGTGAGCAGGCGGGCTTCACTCCTCGTACCGGCGCCCGCACCGAACACACCTCGACCGCGGTGCGCCTGGCCGCGGCGGGGGCGGGGGTGCTCATCGCCCCGGCGCATGTGGCCGCGGGGTACGACTGCGCGGTGCTGCCGCTGGATCCGCCCTGGCGGCGCGAGCTGACCGCGTTCTCCCGGGTCGAACTCACCGGGGCCGCGGCCTCCTTCGTCGGGCTGCTGGACCGGCGGTGGTGGGGGCGGACGGGGAAAGGCCGGCCTGCCGCCCACGAGGGGGAAGGGAGCGGCAGACCGGCTGGGTGAGGTGCACCTGACAGGGCGGAGGAGCGGATCAGGGCACCGTGCGGATCGGGTCGGGGCAGCGAGCCGTGCGGGTCGGCGCGCTGCGTGGGATCGGGTCAGTGCACCATGCAGATCGGCGCGGCCGCCGCGTCGGGTGAGCCGCCGCTGGCCGCATAGCCGAAGGTCGTCGACGCCCCGGCCGCCAAGGAGCCGTTCCAGTCGGCGTTGGTCACCGATGCGGCCGAGCCTGTGGCGGTCAGTTTGCCGTTCCAGACGCTGTCCACCCGCTGCCCGGACGGCAGTGTCCAGTCGACCATCCAGGAGGAGATGGGGGTGGCGCCGGTGTTGGCCACTGTCACCTCGGCCTGGTAGCCGCCGTTCCAGGTGCTGGTGGTCTTCTGGGAGGCGGTGCACTTGGCCGTCGGCGGGTTGGTCGGGTCGCTGCCGCCGCTGGAGGCGCCCGGCACCGTCACCTCACCGTTGCCGCCGTCGAAGACCACGTCGGAGCAGCTGTAGAAGGTCTCCTGGCTGTCCGAGCGGGTCCAGACGGTGTAGATGATGTGGCGGCCGCTCTTGCCCGAGGGCAGATTGGCGGTCCAGGTGTACTTGCCGTCCACCGTGCCGACCGGGCCCGTCTGCGGCGGGTTCGTCACCGTGTTGAACGGCTGGTCCTCCAGGTCGTTCCAGGTGAGCGGCTTCGTCGGGTCGATCGCGTTCTTGGTGACGTAGCTGCGGAACGAACCGGGGTGCGCGGCCCAGGCGTTGTAGGTGAACTGCATCGACTTGCCGGCGGTCAGATGGGTCACCGGCCAGTCGTTGCTGCCCAGGTCGAAGCCGGAGAAGTTGTAGACGGTGGCCGCGCCGCTGCACAGCTGGCCGTCCGGGATGAAGCCCTTGGTCCGGCCGGCCCCGTCCGAACGCAGCACCGCGAACCAGTTGTAGAACGGGGTGGCCCCGCTCTTGTCGAACGCGGCCTTGCAGGCGGGGTTGGTCGGCTTGACCTCTCCGGTGCTGGACAGGCTGTACTTCCAGCACAGATAGGTGCGGCTGCCCGGTGCCATCGGCGCGCCGTGCGCGGAGGCGCTGCCGCCACCGAAGAAGACCAGCCCGAGGGCGGGCAGCACACCGAGCAGGACCAGCAGGACGGACCGGCGGGCGCGGGAGGGGCCCGGCGGGCGAGCGGGACGTGCGAGAGCCATCAATCGTCGTGGCATTGCGCTTCTTCTTCCCTTCGACGCGAACGGGTCAGGAACCGTCGTATGGGAGCGCTCCCAAGTTACTTTGTGAAGGTAGCGCCGTCCGGAGTAGGTGTAAATGCTTTAGGCCGCGAACACAGCATCAGTTCTGGCGGGCCGTCAGTTACGGATCAGCAGGGCCACCGGAAGTTGGTCGAAGAGCTCGCCGAGCGGGCTGGCGCCCTCGGCCGCCCGCCCGGTCAGCAGATCGCGCCAGCGTCCCGGCGGCAGCGGCAGCGCCGTGCCCCGCCAGCCGCCCGCCTCGGCGAGCCGCCGCGACAGCCGGGTGACGGCGGTGACCGCCCCGCCGCCCCCGCCCCCGTCTTCACCCTCGCCCTCGCCCTGGCCGTCCGTCCGCAGAAAGGCCACGCAGTGTGCGGCGGCCGGGCCCTCGGCGGCCAGCGGGGTGTACGCGCCCGACGGCCCGAACCACCGGGGCCGGCGCCTCCGCAGCCGCAGGGCCGCCGCGGTCAGCAGCAGCTTCTCGGCCGACGGCCCGTCAGGCCCGCGCCTTGCGTCCAGCTGGGCGAGCAGCTCGGGGCGCGGCTCGGGCGGGCGGCGGTTGTCGGGGTCGACCAGCGCGGCATAGCTGTGCTCGGTGCCCATGTAGAGGTCCGGCACGCCCGGCATGGTCAGCTGAAGCAGCGCCGCGCCCAGCGCGTTGGCGCGCGCGGGGCCGTCCAGCGCGCCGCCCAGCGCCGCCCAGGCCGCATGGCCGGGGTCGCACGGGCCCGCCTTCAGGTAGGCGGCGACCTCCTCCTCGTATGCCGGGTCCTGTTCGGTCCACGTCGTCCGCAGCCCCGCCTCCCGCACCGACTTGAGCAGCGCGGGGACCAGCCGCTCGCCGTCCGCGGAGCCCAGGCCCACCGCGGTCTGCCACGCCGTCCACACCAGATGGGCATCCGGTGCCGCCGCGGAGCCCGGCGCCGCCTCCCGCACCTCCGCGTCCACCGCCACCAGCAGCCGTTCCCAGCGCTCGGGGCACTCCGTCAGCGCCGCGAGCCGCGCCCGCACGTCCGCGCTGCGCTTGGTGTCGTGCGTGGACAGGACCGTGCCCGTCGTGGGCCAGTCGGCCTGGAGCCGGGCGGCGAAGGCGTGGAACTCCGCGGGGGAGACGGCGGGGTGCCCCGGGTCGCCGCCGACCTCCGCCGTCGAGAGCAGCGGGGCATAGCGGTAGAAGGCGGTGTCCTCGACCGACTTGGCGCGCAGCGCGGCGGCGGTCTGCGCGAAGCGCGCGCAGAAGTCCCGGTGGTGCGGCCCGTCCCCCAGCCTGCCGAGTGCCGCGTCCCGCACCGTGAACACCACCCGCCCCTCCTCCGGCACCGCGAACGCTCCCCGCGCGTCCTCCGCCGCCAGGGTCAGCATCTCGGCGTCCGTCCGCGCCGCCGGGGCGTCGGGGGAGACATACGGGCGGTAGACCGGCAGCCGCACCAGCAGCTCGTGGATCGCCGCGCGCAGCGCCCAGGGCGCGTGGTCACGCAGCGCGGGGTCGGCCGCGCAGATCTTCACGGCCGAGCGCGTCAGCCGCTCCACCTCGGCGGCCAGCTCATGGGTCACCACGCGGCGGGCGGCGCGCCGCACGGTGGCCGGCCAGTCGCCGCCCAGGTCCTCCGGGGGTGCGGCGAAGGCGCGGTAGAGCGCGGTCAGCTCGGCCAGCCCGCCCGGGTCGACGAAGAGGCCGTCGATGTGGTGCAGCGCGTCATAGCCAGTGGTCCCGGCGACGGGCCAGCGCGCGGGCAGCGGCTCGCCCCGGCCGAGGATCTTCTCCACGACGGTCCACCGGCCGCCGCCCGCCGCTGCCCGCACCTCGCGGTCCAGATGGCGCAGATAGCCCTCCGGGTCGGCGAGGCCGTCCGGATGGTCCACCCGCAGCCCGTCGATCACTCCGTCGCGCACCAGCTCCAGCAGCTTTCCGTGGGTCGCCGCGAAGACCTCGGGGTCCTCGACCCGCACCGCGATCAGCTCGGAGATGGTGAAGAAGCGCCGGTAGTTCAGCTCCGTACGCGCCAGCCGCCACCAGCCCAGCCGATACCACTGCCGGTCCAGCAGCGCGGGCAGCGGCGTCTCCTCGGTGCCGGGCCGCAGCGGGAACTCGTGGTCGTGGTAGTGCAGCACGTCGCCCTCGACCCGCAGCTCCGCCAGCTTGTCGCCGAGCGGGCCGCCGAGCACCGGCAGCAGCACCTTGCCGCCGTGCCGGCCCCAGTCGATGTCGAACCATCGCGCGTATGCCGAGGCGGGGCCGTCCCGCAGCACCTCCCACAGCGGTTGGTTGAGCCGCTCCGGCGCGGGCACTGCCATGTGGTTGGGGACGATGTCGACGATCAGCCCGAGCCCATGGTCGCGCGCGGCGCGGGCGAGGGAGCGCAGCCCCTCCTCGCCGCCCAGCTCCGCCCGCACGGCCGAGTGGTCGACCACGTCATAGCCGTGTGTGGAGCCGGGCACGGCCTCCAGCACCGGCGAGAGATGCAGATGGGACACGCCGAGCGAGGCCAGATACGGCACGGCCTCGCGCGCCGCCCCGAAGGGGAAGGCGGGCTGGAGCTGTAGCCGGTAGGTGGCGGTCGGGGCGGCGGCCCCGGGCGCGGTGCGGTCGGACGTCATAGAACGTACGTACCCACAACGCGCCCGGCATCAGATCGGGGCAGCCGCCAAACACTCGTACGAGGGTTTCTTCGCCGAAACGGGAACCGGCCCCGTCCCCCTCCGTAAGCACAACCGGCCCACGGCGCTAAGCGGGCCGCTGAAGCACCAGCAGGCTCCGGTCCACCAGGGTCAGCCGGTCGCCCGCCGCCACCTTCGCCCCGCTGCCGGGCTCCACGCCCTCCGGCAGCGAGGTGTCCACGATCACCTGCCACTGCTTGCCGTGGTCGATGGGCACCGTGAAGTCCAGCGGCTCGTGGTGCGCGTTGAACATCAGCAGGAAGGAGTCGTCGGTGATCCGCTCCCCGCGCGGCCCCGGCTCGGAGATGGCGTTGCCGTTGAGGAAGACCGTTAGCGACTTGGCGTGGGCCGCCTGCCAGTCGCGCTGCCGCATCTCCTCGCCCTCGGCCGTGAACCAGGCGATGTCCGACAGCTCGTCGTGGGTGCCCTCCACCGGCCGCCCGTGGAAGAAGCGGCGCCGCCGGAAGACCGGGTGGTCGCGGCGCAGCCAGATCAGCGAGCGGGCGAAGCGCAGCAGCTCCAGGGCCGGCGCGTCCGCCTCGTTCGCCTGGTTTTTGGTGCCCGGCCATTGAACCCAGGACACCTCGCTGTCCTGGCAGTACGCGTTGTTGTTGCCGTGCTGGGTGCGCGCGAACTCGTCGCCGTGGCTGAGCATCGGCACGCCCTGGGAGAGCATCAGGGTGGCGATGAAGTTGCGCATCTGACGCTCGCGCAGCGCCCGCACCGCCGGGTCGTCGGACTCGCCCTCGACCCCGCAGTTCCAGGAGCGGTTGTAGCTCTCGCCGTCCCGGTTGCCCTCGCCGTTGGCCTCGTTGTGCTTCTTGTCGTACGAGACCAGGTCGCGCAGGGTGAAGCCGTCGTGGCAGGTGACGAAGTTGACGGAGGCCAGCGGCCGCCGCCCGTCGCCCTGGTAGAGGTCGGAGGAGCCGGTCAGCCGGGAGGCGAACTCGGCGAGCTTGCGCGGCTCGCCCCGCCACAGGTCGCGCACCGTATCGCGGAACTTGCCGTTCCATTCGGTCCACAGGGGCGGAAAGTTCCCCACCTGGTAGCCGCCCTCGCCGACGTCCCAGGGCTCGGCGATCAGCTTCACCTGGCTGACCACCGGGTCCTGCTGCACCAGGTCGAAGAACGAGGACAGCCGGTCCACCTCGTGGAACTGCCGGGCCAGCGTGGCCGCCAGATCGAAGCGGAAGCCGTCGACCCGCATCTCGCTCACCCAGTAGCGCAGCGAGTCCATGATCAGCTGAAGCACGTGCGGGCTGCGCATCAGCAGGGAGTTCCCGGTGCCGGTGGTGTCCATGTAGTAGCGCCGGTCGCTGCTCAGCCGGTAGTACGAGGCGTTGTCCAGGCCCCGGAAGGACAGCGTCGGCCCCAGGTGGTTGCCCTCGGCGGTGTGGTTGTAGACGACGTCGAGGATCACCTCGATGCCGGCCTGGTGGAGGGCGCGTACGGCCGACTTGAACTCCAGCACCTGCTGTCCCCGGTCGCCCCAGGAGGCGTACGCGTTGTGCGGGGCGAAGAACCCGATGGTGTTGTAGCCCCAGTAGTTCGACAGTCCCGCGTCGGCCAGCCGGTGGTCGTGCACGAACTGGTGCACCGGCATCAGTTCCAGCGTGGTGACGCCCAGCTCCGTCAGGTGCTCGATGATCGCGGGGTGCGCGAGCGCCGCGTAGGTCCCGCGCAGCTCGTCCGGCAGCCGGGGGTGGAGCATGGTGAGGCCCTTGACATGGGCCTCGTAGATCACGGTGCGGTGGTAGTCGGTGCGCGGCGGCCGGTCGTCGCCCCAGTCGAAGTACGGGTTGACGACGACCGAGGCCATGGTGTGCGGGGCCGAGTCGAGGTCGTTGCGCTTCTCGGGCCGCTGGAAGTGGTAGCCGTAGACCTCCTCGCCCCAGCGGACCTGCCCGCTGACCGCCTTGGCGTACGGGTCGAGCAGCAGCTTGGCGGAGTTGCACCGGTGGCCGCGCTCCGGCTGGTACGGGCCGTGGGCCCGGAACCCGTACCGCTGCCCGGGCATGATCCCCGGCAGATAGGCGTGGCGTACGAAGGCGTCGGTCTCGCGCAGCTCCACCGCGGTCTCCGAGCCGTCGTCGTGCAGTAGGCACAGCTCGATCCGCACGGCGGCCTCCGAGAAGACCGCGAAGTTGGTTCCGGCGCCGTCGTAGGTGGCGCCCAGGGGGTAAGCCTGTCCCGGCCAGACCTGCATGCGTCGACTCTTCCACTTCTTCCCGGGGGGCCGCGAGCACCCCTGGCACCGCACGAGAAGAAATCCTTGCCCAACTGGCGCCCTGGGGTAGCGGTTTCGCTCCAACTTCGCTGAAACGGAGGCAACCTACGGTCGGATCGGTTCGTCCTACCGGGTGACTCCGCACACCGGATCTCCCGGTATGCGGTCCCATGCGACCTGAGGGGTGTTTGGGGGAGAATGTGCGCAACATGATGCACCGCCACCTGGGAAAGGTGGTGGCAGGTGCGGCCATCGCGGTCACCGCCACCGCGGTGATGGTGGGGGTGACGCTGCCGAGCGACGCGTCCGGCCAGGAGAAGGGCGCGGCCGCGGGGCGCGAAGGCGGCCCGCAGGGCTCGACGGCCGAGCAGAGCCAGTCGGGGCGGCCGCAGCCCGCCGTCGTGGAGTCCGCCCCCGCCCAGGGGAAGAAGGGCACCGGCCGCGACCCGCTCACGGGCGACGAGATGAAGCGCGCCGAGCAGCTCGCGCTGACCCGTGGCTTCCGCGACAGCAGCGAGAACGTCACCGGCGGCAAGGGCCCACAGCAGCTGGCCACCGACCTCGCGGAGCTGTCTCCGGAGGAGGCGGCCGAGGCCGCTCCACCGCGCCGCGCCGAGGTCTCGTACTACGACTACAAGGGCGACAGCTACGTCACCAAGACCGTCGACCTCGACTCCGGCAAGGTCGTGGAGACCGACACCCAGCACGGCGTGCAGCCGCCGCCCACCCGCGACGAGGCACGCGAGGCCGCCCGCCTGCTGATCGCCGACAAGCTCGGCGACGGCCTCAAGCGGGACTACAAGGACGCCACCGGCAGGGCGCTGACCGGCCCCGACCAGCTGACGGTCACCGGCTTCGTCTACCGGGTCGACGAGGAGAACGCCGGGCCGGCCGCCCTCGCGGACTGCGGCACCCACCGCTGCATACGGCTGTTCACCAAGGTCGTCAACGGGCAGTGGATCGACACCCGGCAGATGGTCATCGACCTGAGCGCCCGCAGCGTCCACCGGCTGGGCTGACGCCCCCGGCGCGCTCCCTTTCGCACACCTTTACGTTCACCACAGGAGTTCCACCATGCCTGAAAGAAGGCTCCGCCGAGCCCGCGCGCGGGTCGCGGCGGCCCTCGGCGCCTCCGCGCTGATCGGGGTCACGGGCGTCGCGGCCGGTCCGGCCGGATCCGCCCAGGCCGCCCCCAAGGCGCCCGCCAAGGCCCCGGTCGCGGCCGCCGACTGCTCGGCCCCGTACCGGATCGAACAGAAGCTGGACGGCGGCACCACCTGGCGGATGTGCTGGCACTACGAGAGCAAGGCCGGGCTCGTGCTCGACGACGTCTCGTACCAGCCCAAGGGCGAGGCCGCCCCCATCAAGGTGCTGACCAGCGCCAAACTCGCCCAGATCCATGTGCCGTACGACGACGGCACCAATGAGTACGACGACCTCACCGGGCAGTCCTTCGCCCAGGGGCTCCAGCAGCTCGACCCGGCCGAGTGCCCCGGCGGCACCATCAAGACCGTCCGCGTCCCCGGCGCATGGGACCCGGACAACCCGGATGTGAAGGGTCTGTGCGCCACGACCCGCGCCCGCGGCCACGCCTACCGCATGGGCGGCGGCGGCCAGGACGGCAACAAGGTCTACCAGCTCCAGGGCAAGGACCTGCTCCTCTACACCGTCAACATGGTCGGCTGGTACGAGTACATCACCGAGTGGCGGTTCTCCGGCGACGGCACCATGACCATGCAGGTCGGCGCCACCGGCACGCTCTCCCCGGTCGACTACGACGCGGGCGACGGCCGCGGCTGGCCGATCGGCAAGGGCGCCAAGGACTACGCCACCAGCCACGCCCACAACGTCTTCTGGCGGCTGAACTTCGGCCTCGACGGCTCCCCGAAGAGCAGGATCGAGCAGTACGACTCCAAGACCACCACGGCCTCCGGACAGAATCCCAAGACCAAGACCACCCGCACCAAGGTCACCAAGGAGCTGGCCGGGGACGCGGCCGCGCAGCGCTGGTGGCGGATCGTGTCCGACACGGGCAAGAACAAGGACGGCCACCCGCGCAGCTACGAGATCGTGCCCGGCCACACCAGCAAGTTCCCCGGCCGTAGCTACACCAAGCACGACGTCTACTTCACCGAGTACAAGAAGTGTGAGCAGTTCGCCAGCCACAATCTGCGCAACTGCGGCGCCGGCGCGGGCAAGAGCGTCGACAAGTGGGTGAACGGCCAGACCCTCAAGCACCCCATCGTGTGGGTCAACATCGGCTTCCACCACATCGCCCGCGATGAGGACCAGGAGCCCATGCCGGTCCACTGGCAGGGCTTCCAGCTCGCCCCGCGAGACGTGACCGCTATGAATCCGCTCACGCCTTCTGCACTGTCCGATCACAACGGCAATACACAACAAGCAGGTTGACCGTAAGCTCGATCGATCGAGCTGCACCGCCCCCGTCCTCCGCAGTAGTCTGCGGTGATCGTTGGATGGGGGCGGAAGGCGGTGCGCAGGTGAGCTCGGGCGGGCTGGAGCTGCCCTCTGGGGACGCGGTTCCCGGGGGAGACAGCGCCACCGACACACCCCCCGGTGCGGTGTCCCTGGTACAGCCGGTGGAGATCGGAGCGGAACTGGACTGGGGCGCCGACGCCTGGGCCGAGGTGCGCACCCGCGCACGCCGGGCCGGGCGGGCCTACATCTGGCTGAACCTCGTCGAGCAGCGGCTGCGCGCGGTCGTGGCCGCGGTGCTCCGCCCCATCTACGAGCCGGTGCACAGCGACGACTGGGTCGTCGCCGCGGCCGGGCCGGCCGGGCAGGAGTGGGTGCAGCGCGCGGTCGCCGTGCGGGAGGTGAGCCGCCGCAAGGGCTATCTGCTGGACCCGGCGGACGACAACGTCCTCAGCTTCCTCACCCTGCCGCAGCTGCGCGAACTCCTCGTCCAGCACTGGCCGTGCTTCGAGCCGTACCTGGACGACCGGCGCGAGGTGGAGCTGGCCCTGGACGAGCTGGAGGTGGCCCGTAACGTCGTCTCCCGCAACCGCGCCCTGTCCGAGACCGTGCTGGCCCAGGCCGAGCGCGCCTCCGCCCGGCTCCTGGACATCCTCGGCAGCGGCACCGGCACCCCCTCCGCCGACCGGCTGCCCATCGACGCCGTCGAGGACCTGGTGGGGGACCGGTACGCGGATGTCGTCGGGGTCCACTCCGACCGGGTGCGGCTCCAGCGGCAACTGCCCGTCGAGGACCTCTTCGGCAACGCCCGCCGCCTCGACGCCGTCGGCATCGGGCTCAACCTCCTGGTCCAGAACTACTCCGGCCGCCGGATGGTCCGGCTGGCCGAATCCGGCTGCCGGGCCCGGCTGCTGTTCCTCAACCCGGCCAGCAGCGCGGTGCGGCGGCGCGAGCGCGAGCTGGGGCTGAAGAAGGGCGAGATGAGCCGGTCGGTGGAGATGAACATCCTCCACATGCGGCGGGTGCGGGCCCGGCTGCGCGACCCCGGCGCGTTCGAGATCCATGTCTTCGACGAGACCCCCCGCTTCACCGCCTACCTGGTCAACGGGGACGGCGCGGACGGCCTGGCCGTCGTCCAGTCGTATCTGCGCAAGGCCCGGGGCATCGAGGCCCCGGTGCTGGTGCTGCGCGGTGGCGGGCGCGGCCATGACGTGCTGCGGGACGGGCACGACATGAACCGGGACGGCGAGAACGGGCTCTTCGGCACCTACCGCGAGGAGTTCGAGAGCGTGTGGGCGGACTCCCGGCCGGTGTCCTGAGCAGCGTTGTCAGTGGCTGCCGCTAGCCTCCCGGCATGCCGGATGCCTACACCATGCTGTGGACCAACGACCTGTGCGCGTACCTCAAGAAGGAGGGGTACCAGGGCGAGCGCCTGGTGATCCTCTTCGGCGGGCCGTTCCAGTCGATGCCCAGCTTTGTACGCGCCGGCGTCAAGGAAGGCGACCACATCTACCCCGTGCGCGCCTTCCGCAAGCGGCTGTGGGCGCTGGGCCGCATGGAGGTCGGCCGGATCCTTCCGTACGACACGGTCGGCGAGCTCACCACCGACGAGGACTACGCCCGGGTGCTGCGCTGGCGGGCGCTGAAGGCCGGGGGCGGGGTGAGTGAGGTGCTGCTCGGCCCGCCCGGCTCACCCCTGCGGTTCGACCGGGCGGTGCCGCCCGGCCTCCTGGCCTCCTTGACCTACCGCTCCCGGCGGGGCGAGCGCCGCATCAAGCACGTCGAAGAGGGCGAGCTGAAGCGCTCCCACAGCGTGCGGGGCATCTATCGGCTGGCCCCCGCGTCGGCGGCGGCCATGGCCGCGCTGGTGGCCGGCTGAGCCGGGCCGCCGGTACGGGCCCGGCCGGTGCGGGCCGCCCAGCGGCCGTCGGTGCGGGTGATGCGCACCGGATGGCCGAAACAGTCGCTGATCCGCTCCGTGGTGACCACCTCGTCGGCCGCCCCGGAGGCCAGGGCGCGCCCCTGGCGCAGCAGCAGCGCGTGCGTGGTGCTCGCGGGCAGCTCCTCCAGATGGTGCGTCACCAGCACCGTGGCCAGCCGCGGATGGTCGCCCCGCAGCGCGTCCAGGCTGTCCAGCAGCTGCTCGCGCGCCGCCAGGTCAAGACCGGTGGCCGGCTCGTCGAGCAGCAGCAGGCGCGGGCGGGGCATCAGCGCGCGGGCGATCAGCACCCGGCCGCGCTCGCCCTGGGAGAGGGTGGGCCACAGGGCGTCGCGCCGGGCGCCCATCCCCAGCGTGTCGAGCAGCCGCTCGGCCTGCTCCAGCCGGGCGGGCTCGGGCCGCCGGCGCGGCACGGTCTCGACGGTGTTGGTCAGCCCGGTCAGCACCACGTCCCGCACCCGCAGCGGGGAGCGCAGCGGATGGCGCGGGTCGACATGGCCGACGAGGGTGCGCAGCTCCCGCAGATCCACCCGGCCCAGCGTGTGCCCCAGGACCTGCACCGTGCCCCGGGTGGGGTGCGTCAGCGCGCCCAGCAGCCCGAGCAGGGTGCTCTTGCCCGCGCCGTTGGCGCCGAGCAGCGCCCAGTGCTCGCCCTCGCGCACGGTCAGCGAGACCGACCGCAGCAGATACCGGCCGTCGCGGACCACGTCCACGTCCTCGGCCCGCAGCACGGCGGAGCGGGTCATCGCACCTCCTCCTCGACCAGGGCCATGACGGACGCCAGATGGGCGGCGGTGGCCGCGACCGCAGCCGCGGCGTCGCCGCGCGCCAGGGCGTCCAGCAGCTCCGCGTGGGCGTGGGACAGGTCGGGCAGCCGGGTCTCGTACGTCACCATCTCCACCAGCGCCTCGCGCAGCACCGGCAGTACGGAGGTGAACAGGCCGAGCAGCACGGCGTTGCCCGACAGCTCCACGACCGTCCGGTGGAACTCCAGATCGGCGTCCACGAAGGCGGCGGGCCCGGCCCCGGCGGACTCCTGCCGCCGCTTCAGATCCGCCGCGAGCCGGGCGACGTCCTCGGGGCGCGTGCGGCGCGCGGCCAGCCGGGCGGCCTCCACCTCCAGGGCCCTGCGGACCTCGTAGACCTCCAGCAGCCGGGCGCGGCGCAGCAGCTGGGGCAGATCCGGCTCCCCGGCCGCCCCGGCCTGCTCGGGTGCGGCCTGCTCGGGCGCGGTCGGGGCGGCGAAGGTGCCCGAGCCGTGGCGTACGTCCAGCAGGCCGTCCCGGGCCAGCAGCCGTACGGCCTCCCGCACCGAGGACCGGCCGACGCCCAGCTCCGCCGCCAGCATCACCTCGTTGGGCAGCCGCTCGCCCGGCCCCCAGCGTCCCTCGCGCAGCATGTCGCGCAGCGCGCCCTCGACCTGCGGTACAACGCGCCCGTGCCGCAGCCGGGTCGGCTCCGCCGCCACGCCCCCACCTCTCCTGATCATGTTCCGGGGACCCTAGCACGAGTCCTCAGACGTCTGAGGACTCGATGCGTTGTCAGTGGTGCGTGGGAGGGTGGTTCACACCAGGGGGAAAGTACGAAGGAGGGCCGGTATGGGCTGGCACCGAGAGCTGCTGATCGGATTCGATCTGGAGACCACGGGCACGGACCCGGGGGAGTCCCGGATCGTGACGGCGGCCGTGGTCGAGGTGAGGGGCGGGGAGCCGGTCGGGCGGCGCGAATGGCTGGCCGATCCGGGCGTGCCCATTCCCGACGACGCCGTCGCCGTGCACGGCATCACCACCGAGCGGGCGGCGGCCGAGGGGCGCCCCGCGCGCGAGGTGGCCGACGAGATAGCGGAGGCGCTGGTCGCCCACTGGCGGGCGGGAGCGCCGGTGGTGGCGTACAACGCGGCATTCGATCTGAGCCTGCTCGCCGCCGAGTTGCGGCGCCATGGGCTGCCCTCGCTGGGCGAGCGGCTGGGCGGCGCCGAGACCGGCCCGGTCGTGGACCCGTACACGATAGACCGGGCCGTCGACCGCTATCGCAAGGGAAAGCGCACGCTGGAGGCGGTGTGCGGGGAGTACGGGGTGGTCCATGAGCACGCCCATGAGGCGGGGGCGGACGCACTGGCGGCGGTCCGCGTCGCGTACGCGGTCGCGGAGCGGCACGGCCAGGTGGCGGGTCTTGACCTGTGGGATCTGCACCGCAAGCAGGTCGTCTGGTACGCCCGATGGGCGGCCGACTTCCAGGCATGGCTGCGCCGCAAGGGCACGGCGGACGCGGTGGTCGACGGCAGCTGGCCGCTCCACGAGGCCGAGGCGGTGGCGGTGGCGGGCTGACCGGCCGCCGCGCTCAGAACGCGTACCAGCGGACCGTGGGGTCGCCGTCCCGCAGGGAGGCCACGCGGCGGCCGAACTCCGCGAGTGCCGCCGGATTGCCCGGCGCGTGCTGGGCGACCCAGGCGCAGCTCGCGATCTCCCGCGCGCCCCGCAGCACCGCGCAGCCGTCCCACTCCCGTACGTCCCAGCCGTAGGCCGCCACGAACTCGTCGTACGCGGCCGGGCCGAGCCCGTAGCGGTCCCGGGTCAGGGCCATGACGACGAGGTCGTGTTCGCGCAGGTCGTACGAGAAGGTCTCCAGGTCCACCAGCACCGGGCCGGCTGGGCCGATGTGCACATTGCGCGGCAGCGCGTCGCCGTGCACCGGGCCGGGCGGCAGATGTGGGGTCAGCTCCGCGGCGGCCGCCGCGGCGTCGTCCCGGCGGGCGCGCAGATACGCCGCGTCCGCCGGGTCGATCGCGTCCCCGGCCAGCCGCAACCAGCGCTCCACGCCGCCCAGCAGATCACGGCCGGGCAGGGCGAAGGGCGGCTCGGGCAGGGCGTGCACCAGCAGAAGCAGCTCGGCGAGGTCGCGGGGGCCGGCGGGGCGTACGGACTCGGGGAGCTGCTGCCAGTAGGTGACGAGGTGGCCCCCGAAGGGGAGGGGCTGCTCCGGGCCGTAGCGGCGGTCCGGCCGCACCGCGGGCAGGCCCTCGCGCGCCAGCCAGTCGGCGACCTGGAGCTCCCGGGCGGCCCGGTCCCACACCTCCAGGTCGCGGCTGATCCGCACCACGAGGGACAGGCTGTCGACGGCGAAGACGGCGTTCTCGCCGAGCGCCAGCAGCCGGGCCTCGGCGGTGCCCGCCCGGTACGGCGGCAGCGCGGCGCCGAGCACGGCGCGCGCCCGCGCCTCGGTCAGCGTCGTGGTGCCCATGCCGTGCCTCCCAGACGTGTTCGCGGTGGGGTTCTTGCCCCCACCCGCCCCTTCCCGCGACGGGGGCAAGCCCCCGGCCCCCGGCCCCCGGACGCCCGGGCGGTCCCATCACGCTGCCCGGCGCGGCGCGCTCCAGGCTACGGGGCCGGGCGGGCATCTCCGGGCCGGGGCGGCCCTGCGCCTCGGGGGCACGCCACGGAGCGTCCGGGGTCGGGGGCGGAGCCCCAATGGGGGCCGGGGCAGGGCCCCAGCGGGGCGGGGGCAGGGCCCAGCGGGGGTTGGGGCGGAGCCCCAATGGGGGCCGGGGCGGAGCCCCGGATCGGGAAGGGGCGGGGTGGGGAAACAACCCCGCCGCCCAACTCCCTTACCCCTCACCTTGATCCAAACGCTTGACTGCGCCGCGCCCCCTCCGCACGATGACGTGGGCCTCCGCACCGGGCGCCCCAGTTCAGCCGTACCGCCGCGCCCGAAGGAGTCCCTCGCCGTGACATCAATGGCCGCAATGGCGCGGCCGGGCAACAGAACACCGGACGGGAGGCGGGGCCACGGCGCGTGGTTCCTGGTCCTGCCCGCCCTCATACCGATCCTCGTCCTCAGCGTCGGCCCCCTCCTCTACGGGATCGCGCTGGCCTTCACCGACTCCCAGTCGGGCCGCACCCGGCCCACCCAGTGGATCGGCCTGCTCAACTTCCAGGACCTGCTCCAGGACCGGCTCTTCTGGGAGTCGTTCGGCATCGGGCTGCAATGGGCGGTCGGGGTGACGGTCCCGCAGTTCCTGCTGGCGCTCGGACTGGCGCTGCTGCTCAACCAGAACCTCCGCTTCCGCTGGCTGGCGCGCGCCCTCGCGATCGTCCCGTGGGCCATGCCGGAGATCGTCGTCGGCATCATGTGGCGGCTGGTCTACCACCCCGACGCGGGTGTCCTCAACGAGGCGCTGGGCACCGACAAGAACTGGCTGGGCGACCCCGCCACCGCCCTGCCCGCCGTCATCGTGGTCGGCGTCTGGGCGGGCATGCCGCAGGTGACGGTCGCGCTGCTGGCCGGCCTGGCCAATGTGCCGCGCGAGCTGCACGAGGCCGCGGCGGTGGACGGGGCCGGGGCCTGGCGCCGCTTCCGCACCGTCACCTGGCCCGCCATCAGGCCGATAGCCCTGGCCATCAGCGCGCTGAGCTTCATCTGGAACCTCAACTCCTTCGCGCTGGTCTACGTCCTGACCAACGGCGGCCCCGGGGGCCGCACCCGGCTGCCCATGCTCTTCGCGTACGAAGAGGCTTTCCGCTACGGCCAGTTCGGCTACGCGGCGGCGATGGGTTGTGTGCTGGTCGCGGTCGTCTCCGTGCTGCTCGCCGTGTATCTGGCCGGGCGGCTGAAGGGAGAAGACCGGTGAAGCGGCAAACGGCCGCCAAGCGCACGGCCCGCGCCGGCCAGTACCTCGCGCTGCTGTGCTACCTCGGCTTCCTCGTCCTGCCCCTCCTGTGGCTGATGTCCACCGCCTTCAAGCCGCCCCGCGAGCTGGCCACCCTCGACCCCGGCTGGATCCCCGACCGCCCCACCCTGGACAACTTCCGCCAGGCGTTCGACGAGCAGCCGCTGCTCCAGGCCGCGGCCAACAGCCTGGTCGCCGCCGCCTGCGCCGCCGTGTTCGCCGTCGTCGTCGCGACCCCGATGGCGTATGTGATGGCCCGCCACCGGTCCGCGCTGTCCCGCGCGGCCACCGGCTGGGTCGTGGTCAGCCAGGCGTTTCCGGTGGTGCTGGTGATCATCCCGCTGTTTCTGGTCCTCAAGAACCTCCGCCTGATCGACTCCCTCGCGGGCCTGGTGGCGGTCTACGTGGTGTGGGCGCTGCCGTTCGCGCTGTGGATGCTCACCGGGTACGTCCGCGCCGTGCCGCGCGAGCTGGAGGAGGCCGCGGCCGTGGACGGCGCGGGCCGGGCGCGGATCCTGGTCTCGGTGACCGCCCCGCTGCTCGCCCCGGGGATCGTGGCCACGGCCCTGTTCGCCTTCATCACGTCCTGGAACGAGTTCTTCTTCGCCCTGGTCCTGCTCAAGTCGCCGGAGAAGCAGACCATGCCGGTCATCCTCACCCACTTCATCGGCGCGGAGGGTGTGGCCGACCTCGGCCCGCTCGCCGCGGCCGCGCTGCTCGCCACGATCCCCTCCCTCGTCCTCTTCGCCGTCATCCAGCGGCGGATCACGGGCGGGGTGCTGGCCGGGGCGGTGAAGCACTGATGCGCCGCAGGCACTTCCTCGCCGGGGCGCTGGCCGCGCCCGCCTCCGCCGCTCTGCTGCCGGCCTGTTCTGCGGGCCGCCGCCGCTCCGCCGACGGCACGGTCACCCTCCGCTTCCAGTCGCTGGCCTGGCAGCAGGAGTCCGTGGCCGCGAACAAGCAACTGGTCGCGGAGTGGAACGAGGCCCATCCGAAGATCCGGGTCGAGTACGTCCAGGGCAGCTGGACCGGCGTCCACGATCAGCTGCTGACCGCCTTCGAGGGCGGCGATCCGCCCGACATCATCCACGACGCCACCGACGACCTCGCGGACTTCGCGTACGGGGGCTCGCTTGCCGACCTCACCGATCTGCTGCCCCGGCGCCTCAGGGAGGACATCCCGCCCGAGAGCTGGCGCACCGCGACGTTCGGTGACGGCGTCTTCGGCGTGCCGTTCCTCCAGGAGCCGCGGGTGATCATGGCGAACCGGGCCCTGCTGGAGGCGGCGCGGGTGCGGGTCCCGACCGCCCGGGACCCCTGGAGCTGGGAGGAGTTCGAGGAGGCCGCGAAGCGGCTGACGCGCAAGGGCACCTACGGCGTGGCCTGGCCGCTCAAGGAGCCCGTCTCCGCGACCCTCAACCTGTCCCTGTCCACCGGCGGCCAGGTCTTCCACCGGGGCGCGGACGACAAGGTCACCATCCGCTTCGACGCCGCCGACCAGGCCGTCCCCGCCGTCATCCACCGGCAGCTGGGCGCCGACGGCACGGGCGCCCGGGCCACCTTGAGCATGGGCGGCTCGGACACCCTGCCCGGCTTCTTCGGCGGCAAGTACGCGATGGTGCCGCTCGGCTTCTCGTACCGCCAGCAGATCGTGCAGCAGGCGCCCGAGGGCTTCGAGTGGACCGTCCTCCCGGCGCCCGCCGGGCCCGGGGGAGAGCAGCGGCAGGGCGTCAGCCCGCAGACGCTGTCCATCGCGCAGGACAGCCCGTACAAGGAGGAGGCGGCCCGCTTCATCGACTTCTTCCTCCGGCCGCGCAACATGGTGCGGCTGGCGCGCGGCGACTGGCTGCTGCCGACGGGCACGCGCGCCCTGGCCGACCCCGCGCTGCGCACCCGCGAGCACGGCTGGGCGACCGGCGCGGCCCTGGCGAGCGCGCTGCGCCCGGCGCCCGCCCAGGCGGTCCGGGGCTATCCGGAGTGGAAGGACAAGATCGCGACACCGGGGCTTCAGGAGTACTACGGCGGCGAGATCGGGATGGAGGAGCTGAGGGACAGGCTGGTGAAGGACGGAAACCTGGTGCTCGCCCGCTACCAGCGATAGCGATCGCGACCGGCGCGGCGGACAGCACCAGGTTCAAGTTGCACGAGACGTATCGTCTCGCTTAATGTCACGGCCGTGGCCGAACCCTTCGACGCCCTGCTGTGCCCGCTGTGCGGCGACGGCCTCCGTCCCTCCGCCGGGTCGCTCGGCTGTCCCCGCGGCCACGCCTTCGACATCGCCCGCCAGGGATACGCCAGCCTGCTCGTGGGCGGCGCCTCCACCGCGAGCGCCGACACCGCGGCCATGGTCCGGGCCCGGGCGGCGTTCCTCGGGGCCGGGCACTACGCGGGTCTCGCGGGCGCCCTCGCGCGGCTCGCCGCGCCGCTGTGCCCGCCCGGCTCCACCGTGCTGGACGCCGGGGCGGGCACCGGCTACTACCTGTCCGCCGTGCTGGACACCGCCCCCGGCGCGGTCGGCCTGGCGCTGGACACCTCCAAGCACGCGCTGCGCCGGGCCGGGCGGGCCCACCCCCGCGCGGGCGCCGCCCGCTGGGACCTGCGGCGGCCGCTGCCCGTCCGGACCGGCTCGGTCGACGTGCTGCTCAATGTGTTCGCGCCGCGCAACGGCGGTGAGTTCCGCCGCGTGCTGCGGCCCGGCGGTGCGCTCCTGGTGGTCACCCCCACGGAGCGGCATCTCGCCGAACTCCGGCCCTCCATGGGCCTGTTGTCGGTCGACGCGGCCAAGGACGACCGGCTGCGCCGCACGCTGGACGGCCGCTTCCGGCTGGAGCGCACCGCGTCCTGTGACCGTACGGTCGCACTGACCACCGAGGACGCGGAGAACGCGGTCTCCATGGGGCCCTCCGCCTACCACCTCGACGAGGCCGAAGTGCGCCGCCGGGCCGCCCGTCTGCCCGCCCCGCTGCGGGTGACCACGTCCTTCCGGCTGGCGGTCTACCGGCCGGCCTGACGGACCGCGGCTTCCGACGGCAGGTCGGCGGCGGCCGTGAGTGAGTGAAGGCAGTAGGTGGCGAGTTCCCGGGGGGCGATGTCGTCCCGGAGTGCTTGGGCGGCCGCGGCTTGCGCGATCACATCTTCGAAGAGCCGGCTGAGGTCGCGCTGTGCCTGGACGATCGCTTCGCCGCGGTGGAGCAGCGCCGAGAGTTCCTCGGTGCCCTGGCCGCGTCGGCGGTAGGAGATGAGCGCGTAGCGCTCAAGGACCGCCCGAACCCGTTCGCCGGGGTCGGGGAGGCTGTCGCGGAGTTGGCGAAGCCGCGGCGCATCCTGGACGGCATCGCCGCACGCATCGAGAAGATCGGCAGACGTGACAATCTGCACGTGACCTGGCATCGTCCCGGCGCCGCCGACGCCGCCCCCGGCGTGGCGGGCGGGCCACCCGCCGCACGGTCGCCGCTCCGCGCCCACGGCGGGGCGATCGCCTTGTCCGCCGTCGCCCTGCTGGTCCTGGCCGTGCACCTCGCGGCCGGCCGCACCCTGGTGGACTCCTCCTGGTCGAGCTGGGCGCTCGTCACCGTCCTCGGCATTGTCGCGGTCAAGGCCACTGTCATCACGGCCGTGGTCATCCGCCGCCGCAAGGCCGCCAGGGCACACCCCTGACAGGCCGATGCCATGGACCAGCTCCCTCCGGGAGACCGTTACCGCGGAGGAAAGGTTGTGTACCGACTGCCTTGTGTCCTTTCTTTACTGCTTCTTACCGTCGAGTGAACTCTTGACTAACGCAGGAAAGTTGGACATGCGCGCAGACATACCGCCACTCGCCGAAGTACGTCGTATCACCGAGAAGAAGCGCGACGCGTGGTGGACCGTCATGCTTGTGGACCCGGTCGCCACACCGCTGGTCCGCTGGACCGCGATGCACACCCGCGTCACCCCGAACCAGCTCACCTGGGGCGCGTTCCTCGTGGGCCTCGGGTCCGCCGCCTGCTTCGCGCAGGGGGACTGGCGCTGGCTGCTGCTCGGCGCCCTGCTCTACCACGTCAGCTTCATCTTCGACTGCATGGACGGCAAGCTGGCCCGGCTGACCGGCGCCGGCTCGGTCTTCGGCGCCTGGCTGGACTTCGTCTTCGACCGGATCCGGGTCCTGGTCTGCGCGGTCGCGCTGATGGCCGGCCAGTACGAGCGCACCGGGGAGGTGCGCTACATCTGGCTCGCGCTGGCAGTGGCGGCCCTGGACGCGCTGCGCTATATCAACTCGCTCGAGACGTTCAAGATCCGGCACGGGATGCGCGAGCAGATCAAGGCCCGGATGGAGGCGGCCCGCGAGGCGCACAACGAGGCCGAGCTGGCCTTCATGGAGGACCTGCTGAGGGACAACCCCCAGGCCGACGTGGAGCACGACCGCGCCGTCGCGGCCGGGGCGGCGCGCGGGACGACGGTGGAGGTGACGACGGCGGAGGCGACGACGGCGAGGGCGCCGGCCGAGGCGACCGCACCGGAGGCCCCCGACGGGCCCGTGGTCGTCGATCTCCAGCGGTCGTTCCGCCGCCGCTTCCCCTGGTGGACGCGGTGCCGCTCGTTCCTTCAGCGGCACCGCGTCCGCGCTCATCTCGTCAGCGGTATCGAGTTCCAGATGGGCGTGTTCATCATCGGGCCCGCCCTGGACTCGGTGGTGGCGGGGACCGTCGTCTCAGCCGCTCTGCTGCTCGTCTTCGAGCTGGCCATCATCTACAAGCTGCTGCTGTCGACCCGGGACTTCACCCGCACCCTCAACTCCTTCGGCACCACCGCTTGAGCACCGCTCAGGCAGGCGTGCCGCTGAGCTCCTCGAACAGCACGAGCCACTGCCGCGGAGTCGCGTACGCCACCACGGCATCCCGGCCGAGCCCCGCCCGCCGGAACGCGGAGTCCAGCCGCCGGGCGGGGTGCGCGCGGCGCAGCGACGCGTACAGCGTCCCGCCGATGCCGGAGAAGCCGAGCTCGACCAGCCGCTCGTACGCGGCCCGCTCGGCCGCCCCCGTCAGCAGCGGCCGCGGGCGCCGGGTCAGCCGCATGATCCCGCCGTCGACCCTCGGCACCGGCCGGAAGGCGGCGCGCGGAACCCGCCCGCACATCCGCCACTCGACATCCGGCCAGGTCCGTACGGTCAGCAGGCTCCAGCGGCCGAAGTCCCCGGTGCGCTTGCGGGCGTACTCCAACTGCGTCAGGAAGGTGGCCGAGGTCAGCCGGGGCGCCCGCAGACACCAGTCGACGATCTCGGCGGTGCGGGCGTAGGGCACATTGCCGACCACCGCGAAGGGCTCCAGCGGGGGCCGTGCGGTCAGGAAATCCCGGTGCACCACGCGCACATGGGGGTGCCCGGCCAGGCGCAGCCGCAGGCCGGGGATGAGGTGGGGGTCGATCTCGTAGCCGATGAGCTCGCGGCAGTGCGGCGCGAGCGCCGCGGTGAGCGCGCCCTTGCCCATGCCGACCTCGACCACCAGGTCGCCGGGGCCGGGCCGCGCGGCCCGCACCACGCGGGCGACGGAGGCCGGGTCGACCAGGAAGTTCTGCGAGAGCGTACGGCGCGCCAGATCGCGTTCGGAACAGCGCGGGTTTCGGGATGGAGTTCGCTTGCGGGCCACAGCCGGCGGTCCTTTCGGAGCCGGGCGGGCGGCAGCAGCACGGAACGGGCCCTGCCGCCCGTCCCGGAGTGAATGATTCCTGGACTGGCGGGGGCCCTGGCCGAGGGCGTGCGGAAGCGAGCCGTAGGGCTGTGAAGCCGGAGGCGATACCGCTACGAGGTGACGGAGCTACAGAGCTACGAAGGTACGGAGCTACGAGGCTCTGAAAGCCTCAGCGTCGGACAGGCGTCGAGCGCTCAGTGGCGAGCGGTCAACGGCTGGGGAAGGCGCTGGGCGCGTCCGGGCCGGCCAGGGCACCGGGGCCGCGCCGCGGGCGGCGGGTGAGCAGGAGAGAGGCGTTCACACACGCTGCCCGGGCGAAGCCCTGGGAGTCGCGGATGAACGCGCCGATCAGAGATCCCATCGGTGAGTGCCTTCCGCGCGCGTGCGTCGTTCCTGTCTGCCGTCCGTGCCGCCAAAAACACGGAACCGGCCGCGCGGCACGAGGGCCACGCGACCGGTTCACCGTAGGGACGCGCCCTAGCGGGCCGCAACCGATTTACGCTCCGGCTCCGGCTCCGGCTCCACCCCGGCGGCCGGCGCCGCCGCCACGGCCGGCTCGTCGTGTGTGAGGTCCGGCAGCCACTGGAGCCAGCGCGGCAGGTACCAGTTGCGCTCGCCGAGCAGCGACATCACGGCCGGCAGCAGCACCCCGCGGATGATGGTGGCGTCGATGAGCACCGCGGCCGCGAGCCCCACGCCCATCTGCTTCATGCTCTGCATCGACAGCGTGCCGAAGATCGCGAAGACCGCGACCATGATCACGGCGGCGCTGGTGACCACGCCCGCCGTGGTGACCACGCCGTGCACCACCGCGTCCTTGGTGGTCCGCCCGGCCATCCGCGCCTCGCGGATCCGGGAGACCACGAAGACGTGGTAGTCCATGCTCAGCCCGAACAGGATCACGAAGAGGAACAGCGGCAGCCAGGACACGATCGCGCCGACCCCCTCCGCGCCGACCAGGCCCGCGCCCCAGCCGTGCTGGAAGATCGCGGTGAGGACGCCGTACGCGGCGCCCACCGACAGCAGGTTGAGCACGATCGAGGTGATGGCGACCGTCAGCGACCTGAAGGACATCAGCATCAGCAGGAAGGCGAAGACGACGACGAAGGCGAAGACCGGCGTCACGGCCGAGCCGAGCTTGTCGTTGAAGTCCTTGGACATGGCGGTGGAGCCGCCGATCGGCGCGTCGATGATGCCGTCGGCCTTGTCGAGCGTGTCCGGACGCACCGTGTCGCGCAGGATGTTCAGGCTTTTCTCGCTCTTGGCCTCGTCGGAGCCGCCGGTCAGCGGCACCTCGATGACGGCGAGGTTCTCGCGGTCGTGGAAGGCCACCTTCACCGGGCCCTTGGAGGCGCCCTTGGCGACCGCCTCGGCACGGAAGTCCTCGATCGCGGCGCGCACCGGCGCCGCGTTGATGTCATCGGCCTTGACGGCCACCTGGGCCGGGGAGGGACCGCCGGGGAACGCCTCGTCCATGTGCTCGTACGCGGCCACGATCGGCAGGGAGTTGCCGAACTCCTGGTCCAGGGTGAGGTTCGCGGTGTTCATGCCCACGGCCGGGACGGCCACGGCGATCAGCACACCGCCCGCCAGCGCCACCGACAGCTTCGGCTTGCGCAGCACCCGGGTCAGCACGGCGCGCCAGAAGCGGCTCTCGCCGTTGCTCTCCCGCTTGATGCGGCCCAGGAACGGCACCCGGCCCTTATCGACCCGCTCGCCCAGCAGCGACAGCAGCGCCGGGAGCACCGTCACCGAGCCGATCATCGCCACGGCCACCACCAGCAGGGTGGCCAGGCCCATCGCCTTGAACTCGGCGATGCCGGTGAAGAGCATGCCCGCCATCGCCACGATCACGGTGAAGCCCGAGACGAGGATGGCCCGGCCGGAGGTGGCGGCGGCTATCCGCAGCGCGGTCTGCGCGTCCCGGCCCGCGGCCCGCTCCTCGCGCTCCCGCCGCAGGTAGAACAGGCAGTAGTCGACGCCCACCGCGAGACCCACCAGCAGCATCACGGAGTTGGCGGTGTCGCTCATGTGCACGGCGTGGCTGACCACCGCCACCAGACCGGAGGTGGCCAGGAACGCGGTCATCGCCAGCAGGACCGGCAGCAGGGCCGCCACCAGCGCGCCGAAGGCGATCAGCAGGATGCCGAGGGCCACGGGCAGCGCCGAGTACTCGGCCTGCTGGAAGTCGTCGCCGAACGCGTCGTCGAACGCCTTCTGGCCGCTCGCGTCGCCGAACTGCTCGATCAGCAGGTCCTTGTGCTCGCCCTGCGCCTTCTTCACCGCGTCCAGCACCGGCTGGACGTGGTCGGCGGCCTTGTCGGGGTCGCCGCGCATATCGAACTGGACCAGCGCGGACCGCTGGTCGGCGGAGATCGTCTTCGTGTCGTACGGCGAGGTGACTTCGGTGACCTGCCCCGTGCCCTGTACGGCCTTGATCACGCCGTCGACGGCGGAGCGGAACGCCGGGTCGCTCGCCGTGACACCCTTGCCCTTCGCCTGGATGAGCACGGTCTCGCCGGCCGGGTCTTCAATGCCGACGTCGTCCAGAAGCTTCAGAACACGCCCGGACTCGCCCGGCATGGCCTCGCCGTTCGATACGTCCACCCGGCCCGCCATCGACCCGACGGCGAGGGCGAGGATGACGAGCAGCACCCACCCCCCGACCGCGGTCCACCGGTGCCGGGCACTCCAACTGCCCATGCGGGCCGCGATTCCGTGCGGCCTGTCCATGTGGCCTGTGTCCGCCACGACGTCCCCTTTTCCCCAGATCTCCCGGTGACGGACTCGCCGCCGCCCCCTGGACAAGACGCTATGGGGCGCGGGGGTGCCGTCCCATCCTGCTGTCCGGTGAACCCTCGGGCAGTCATCTCCACCGAAAGGAGGGGGGATATCCCCACCCCCAGGAAAGAGGCCCCTTACACGTAAAACGGCCCGCACCGGCCGACCTGAGCCTCAACCTCCCCTGTAATCAAGAACGTTGTTTACGTCACACATGGCCGAGGATCTTGAAATGACCGCGTCAATCGGTCAGGGTTTCGGGCAGGCCGGAGCGGGTCCCCACCGATGCTCCGGCGCGTTGCAAGGCGAACTTTCCCCCCACAACCACACGAGGAGGATCCCTCGTCATGGCAGTTCACAAGCGAGTCAACGCGCGTCAACTCACCCTGGCCACGGCCGTTGCGGCCGCTGTTGCCGCCGGTGCCTTCGTGGCCGTCCCCGCAGGCGCGTCCACCGCCGCGCCCGCCGAGGGCAAGGTCTACGGCACCCAGTCCGCGGACGCCGTCAAGGGCAGCTACATCGTCCTGCTCAAGGGCGGCAGGAGCATCAAGGCCGCGGCGGAGGGCAAGGACCTCGCCCAGCGCTACGGCGGAACCCTGCGCCGCAGCTACGACTCCGCGGTCAACGGCTTCTCCGCGAGCGGCCTCACCGAGACCGAGGCCAAGCGGCTGGCCGCCGACCCCGCCGTCGACAAGGTCGTCCAGAACCACCGCTTCACGATCGACGCCACCCAGGACAACCCCCCGTCCTGGGGCCTGGACCGCATCGACCAGACCGACACCGAGGGCGACAAGAAGTACACCTACCCGGACGCCGCGGGCGAGGGCGTCACCGCGTACGTCATCGACACCGGCGTCCGCGTCAGCCACGAGGACTTCGGCGGCCGCGCCGTCTCCGGCTTCGACGCCATCGACAACGACGACGACGCGGACGACGGCCACGGCCACGGCACGCACGTGGCCGGCACCATCGCCGGAGCCGAGCACGGCGTCGCCAAGAAGGCCAAGATCGTCGCGGTCCGCGTCCTGGACGACCAGGGCTCCGGCACCACCGAACAGGTCGTCGCGGGCATCGACTGGGTCACCGAGAACCACCAGGGCCCGTCCGTCGCCAACATGAGCCTCGGCGGCACGGCGGATGACGCCCTCGACGCGGCCGTCCAGAAGGCCATCGACTCCGGCATCACCTTCGCCGTCGCGGCCGGCAACGAGTCCACCGACGCGGGCCAGGGCTCGCCCGCGCGCGTCAAGGACGCGATCACCGTCGCCTCCAGCACGGACGCCGACGAGCAGTCCGACTTCTCCAACTACGGCGACATCGTCGACCTCTACGCCCCCGGCTCGGACATCACCTCCGACTGGAACACCGGCGACGACGCCACGAACACCATCTCCGGCACGTCCATGGCCACCCCGCACGTGGTCGGCGCCGCGGCGGTCTACCTCGGCGGCCACCCCGACGCCACCCCGGCGGACGTGGCCAAGGCGCTGACCGAGGGCGCGACCCCGGACAAGATCTCCAACCCGAGCGCGGGCACGCCCAACAAGCTGCTGAAGATAGTGGAGTAGGACCAGCACGACCCAGTGCCGCCGCGCTCATCCCCCATGGAGCGCGGCGGCCCCATTCCCGGGCCATTCCCGGGCCGCGAGTGGCCCACCGTCCAGGGCCGGGAATGGCCCAGAGCGGTGGGCCGCTCAACGGCTAATGTCCCACCCATGAACACATCTTCGAATACCGCCACCCGCACGAAGGTCGACCTCTACTTCGACCCCATCTGCCCCTTCGCCTGGATCACTTCGCGCTGGATCCTCGAGGTCGAGGGCCAGCGCGACCTCGACCTGCGCTTCCGGGTCATGAGCTTGTCCGTCCTCAACGAGGGCCGCGAGGACCTCCCCGAGCGCTACCGAGACCTGCTCGAGGCGGGCTGGGGCCCCGTCCGCGTCTGCGTCGCCGCCGCACAGAACCACGGCGAGGAGGTCCTGCGCGACCTCTACACCGCGCTCGGCACCCGCATCCACAACCAGGGCAACGAGGACACCGAGGCCGTGATCCGCGAAGCCCTCGCCGAAGTCGGCCTCCCCGCCGACCTCGCCTCGGCCGCGACCAGCACCGCCTACGACGAGGCCCTCCGCGAGAGCCACCACGAGGGCATGGACCCCGTCGGCGAAGACGTCGGCACGCCGACTCTTCACGTCGACGGCGTCGCCTTCTTCGGCCCGGTGCTGTCGTCCATCCCGCGCGGCGAGGATGCGGTGCGCATCTTCGACGGCGCCCGGCTGCTCGCGGGCTACCCGGACTTCTTCGAGCTCAAGCGGACCCGGACGGGGGGCCTGGACTTCAGCTGAGGTCGTCGAGCGCGCCGGTTTTCACGGTGCGTATGAAGGTGCCGAGCCGGGCTGGGGTCGTGCGGATGGCTGCGGTGGGGGTGTCGCTCTCCCGCAGCCATATTTTGCCGTCTGCGGCGGCCAGCTCGACGCAGTTTTCTTCCTCGCCGTGGCCCGAGAAGGATGACTTCCGCCACTCCATTGCTTCAGTCACGATCTGTCCCTTCAAAGTTCTACCGTGATGCGACGGATGAGATCGCGCGATTCCTCTGGTGGGAGAGCGAATCCGAGGGCCTTGTCGAGAAGTAGGCGAAACCGTACGAGTTGCGACTCTGCGTCCAGCAAAATCATCCTCAGCGCGTCTAGCTGTACGGTATCCAGTTTCGGTACTGGCCCACCTGCGTACAGCATGGAATTTCCGGCCCCGCCAAACCCGTCGACGTCGAACGGGATCACCCGGACAGTGATGTTCGGCCGTTCTGACTGCTCCAGCACGTACTGCAACTGGCGGCGCGCTACGTCCCGGTCGGCAACCCGTGTTCGTAGGGCGGATTCGCAGATGACCGCTTCGAACGAGGGAGGGGTATCGCGCTCCAGGACGCGCTGGCGGCGCATGCGGAAGTCGACCAACACGTCAAGGTGGTGTGGCGTTGGCTCGGGGAGCCCATAGGCCATGAGGGAGCGCATGTAGTCCTTGGTCTGTAGAAGCCCCGGGATGTAGACAGCCTGAAGCGTTCGCATGTAGCAGGAGCGGGATTCCAGCTCGGCGAGATCCAGCGCCCCGTGTGCGAGGTGGCCTCGGAACTCCTCCCACCACCCCTTGCCGCGATCCGTGGCCATGGCGGCCAACTCGGCGATCAATTCCTCTTCGAGGCAGGCGTAATGAGTCGCCATCTGCCGAACCCGTTCCGCGCTGATGCCCGCACGCCCCGACTCCACGTGGCTCATCTGGGCCGATGTCGTACCGACTCGCTCGGCTGCCTCGCGGGCGGTCATGCCCGCCGCCTCGCGCATCTTGCGCAGTTCGGCGCCCAGTCGCGCCTGGAACGCGGTGGGCTGACTCCTCAGTGCCATGCGGCCGTTCCCTCCGATCCATCGAGAGCCCGACAAACGCTCGTTGCGCCATCCAACCAGACAGCTCGGACATCGCCACAAACTTGTGGTGCACAAAGTTGTGGCGTACTGTGAGTGACGCACTCATCACACAGCGATGATCGGTGCAAGTCGAAAGCGTACGGCCCCCTCATGCCTGCTGCCTCGGCACCGGCATGTCCGAAGCGGGGGCATCGACACCTCTCGGAGGCCCACGTGGAGACACCTAACCCCAACCCACCGAGCCCGAACCACCCTCCGCTCCCGTTCCCGTGGGCGGACACATCCCCGGAAGCCTTCGACAAAGAGCTGTGCGACCTCGTCGTCGCCGTCGCGCCCCGCGTCTTCGCCGTCATCCAGGAATACGAGGTGGACCCGGGCGTGAAGGACGGTTGCGTCGCGGCCTGGGGCATGGCCTTCGACGACGGCTCCGTACGCGTCACCACCATCGACGGCACCCGCCAGTTCGTCCTCAACACGCCCGAGCGAGCGCTCCGGTGGTTCACCGGGCGCGGCGGCGAGGACGAGGTGTCGGCGAGGCTGGTCTGGCTCGGCCAGGCCGACGCCGCCGACTTCGAGCGCGTCGAGGCCGCCTGACTGCACAGTTAAGGGGCGAGGCGCGCTACCTCGCCCCTTGAACCCGCCGCAAACAGCGTGCGCGAATCGTCAAAGGCCGTGCGCGGAGTGACAAGGCCGGGTGCTGTAGCCCTTGGCATCCTGAGTGCCGAACACCCAAGGGCCCTCAGGTGGAACCGTTCGCACTGGTGTCGACCAGTGATCACAGAACCGACAACTCTGATCTCCAAGGAGACGACATGAGGGGCAATATCAAGCGAGCAGCCACGGTGGTCGGCGCGCTGACGGCCGCTGTCGCCATGCTGGGGCAGGGCGTCGCGCAAGCCGCCCCCCTCGGCCGCACAAGCGCGTGCGCCAAGTTCACCGGTGACTACACCTACTGGAGCGACGGCACCGGCTGGTACGGCTTCAGTCTGAGCGGAAGCATCACGCGAACCTGCTCGGGAAGCGGGTGGCACACCATCCAGGTGACCGGTGACAAGAAGGGGGGCGACGGGGAGTACTACACCACCGATGCAGTCAACTTGACGAAGGGCGAGAATTTCCCGATCAGGGACATCGGTGCATCCAGCGGGGTTAAAAACATCCGCATCGCGCTCCTCGATGGCTGACCACGCGAAGCCGCGATTCCTGAAGATGGGGAGTAGGTTGTGCGTATTCGTTATGCCCTCATCGGCGCGGCCTTGGGAGCTGTGCTCGCCCTCGGGGCGATAGCCGTCCCCGCCCAGGCCGCCTCGTCTCAGTCCGTCGCACAGTCGGCCAGCGTCTCCGTGGACGCCCCCGCCGGCGTGCAGGGCTACGTCTACGCGGGGCAGTACCTCACGGAATACCAGTGTGGACTCGCCGGCTACGGCCAGCCGTTCCCGTGGTACTGCCAGAGGTACGGGGCAGTGTGGTATCTCTTCATCAAGACATCCTGAACAAGGGTTTCTGAGCTGTGGCTCGGATCAGAGGTCGGTTCTGAAGTCGCGGTGGTCCCGCCGGAAGGCGGGGCCACGGCGGTTTGTGACCGGCCCGTCGGACTGGCCCGGAACGAGCGGTTGGCGGAGTTCCATCCGTACGACGGCGAGGTCCGGGCCGTTTCCCTCTCGTGGCTCGACGATGCGGGAGCCCCCGATCGTGGCGACGGCCTCGGGGCCGGGGGTCGGGCTCCGCTGACCGCCCGCCGAGGCGGCGTCGAGGCCGAGCCCACCCGCCACCCTCCAGAGCTCCCGCGTCGTCGAGCAGCGCGCCGGTCTCAGCGGCTCACGGCGGTCTCCCGTTCCACACGCGACAGCTTCTCGGGATTGCGCACGGCGTAGAGCCCGGTGATGAGTCCGTCGTCGAGGCGCAGCGCCATGACGGTGTCGATCTCGCCGTCGAGCCGGACGAGCAGCCCCGGGCTGCCGTTGACCTGTACCGGCTCGAGGGACCTTGCGGCGTCGCGCTGGTACGAGTGGGCGCCCAGCAAGAGGGCGGCCACCTTGCCGATCCCCACGACGGGCCGCAGCAGAGCGTGCCTGACTCCGCCGCCGTCGCTCAGGGCGACGACGTCCGGCGCGAGGATGTCGAGCAGGCTCTGTAGGTCGCCGGTTTCGATCGCTCGTTGGAAGGCATGGAGGGCGGCTCGGCTCTCGGCCGGGGAGACGGTGCCGCGCGGTCGGCGCGTGGCGACGTGTGACCGTGCCCGATGCGCGATCTGGCGCACGGCGGCGGGGGTCTTGTCGACGGCTTCGGCGATTTCGTCGTAGTCCAGATCGAACACCTCGCGCAGCACGAACACCGCCCGCTCGGTCGGCCCGAGCGTCTCCAGCACCAGCAGCATCGCCATCGAGACGCTGTCGGCCAACTCGATGTCCTCTGCCACATCGGGCGCGATCAGCAACGGCTCGGGCAACCACGGCCCGACGTAGGACTCCTTGCGCCGGCTGAGCGCACGCAGCCGGTCCAGTGCCTGCCGGGTGACGATCCGCACCAGGTAGGCACGCTCCTCCCGCACGGTGCCGGGATCGACGCCCACCCATCGCAGCCAGGTCTCCTGAAGGACGTCTTCGGCGTCGGTGGCCGAGCCGAGCATCTCGTAGGCCACGGTGAACAGCAGGTTGCGGTGGGCGACGAACGCCTCGGTGGCGGAGTCCACGGAGTCCACGCGGTCGGCACGATCGAGCGGCTCACCCGTGTCCGTGGTGCGTTCGCTGCGCTCGCTCATACCCGGCTCCTGCCTGTTCGCCCGTCGCACTGCCACACGCACAGGACGCCGGTCCCCACCGTTTTGTGACACCCGTGATCGGTGGCCCATGTCACAGTTCCGCCCTGTCACAGGGATCGGGGCGCCGGCGTCTTGTGTGCGTCAGGACGCCGCGCGAACGAACCGGGCGGCACGCGGCACCACGAATCGTCCGAATCGACCCCCGAGCACGCACACGGAGAAGGTAGCCCGACACATGGCCCACACAGCCCTGCCTGAAACCGGCCCCGAACGCCGCGACATGTTGCTGGACAAGGGGGGAGACCCGCCGCCCCCCGACCCCCGCCGCTGGTGGGGCCTGGTGGTCATCGCCCTCGCCCAGCTGATCGTGGTGCTGGACATGACCATCGTCAACATCGCCCTGCCGTCCGCCCAGCAGGACCTCGGCTTGACCGACGGCAACCGGCAGTGGGCCATCACCGCCTACACCCTCGCCTTCGGCGGCCTGCTGCTGCTCGGCGGCCGCCTCGGCGACCTGTTCGGCCGCAAGCGCAACTTCATCATCGGCCTGATCGGCTTCGCCGGGGCCTCCGCGCTCGGCGGCGCCGCCACCGGCCCCGGCATGCTCTTCGCGGCCCGAGCCCTCCAGGGCGCCTTCGCCGCGCTGCTGGCCCCCGCCGCGCTGTCCCTGATGACCACGACCTTCACCGACCCGCGCGAACGCGGCAAGGCATTCGGTGTGTTCGGCGCCATCGCCGGTGCCGGCGGCGCCATCGGCATGCTGCTCGGCGGCTTCCTGACCGAGTACCTCGACTGGCGCTGGTGCCTGTACGTCAACGCCCCGGTGGCCGCCGTCGCGGTGATCGGCGCGATCGTGGTGCTCAAGGACCCGGGCCGCAGGACCGGCGGTCGGCTGGACATCCTCGGCGCCGTGCTGGGCACTGCCGGTGTGCTGTCCATCGTCTACGGCTTCAGCGAGGCCGAGTCCCGCGACTGGGACGACGCCCGGGTGCTGACCCTGCTGATCGGCGGCGTGGTGGTCCTCGGGATCTTCGCACGGTGGCAGACCCGCGCCCGGACCCCGCTGCTGCCCCTGCACATCGTCAAGGACCGCCAGCGGGCGGGCGCCTATCTGACGATGGCCCTGGTCACGATCGCCATGTTCGGCGTCTTCCTGTTCCTCACCTACTACCTTCAGGGGATCAAGGGCTGGTCGCCGCTGAAGACCGGTGTGGCCTATCTGCCGATGACCGTCTGCATGATCATCGGCTCCACGCAGATCTCGGCGCGGCTGCTCCAGAAGGTGCCGGCCCGGGCGCTGATCATGCCCGGCCTGGCGCTGGCCGCCGGCGGCCTGGCCTTCCTCGCCTCCATGGACGTCGACGCCGGCTACCTCGGCCACGTCCTGCCCGGCATCTGCCTGATGGGCCTCGGCATGGGCGCCACCTTCATGGCGGCCATCTCCACGGCCACCGCCCGCGTCGCTCCGCAGGAGCAGGGGGCCGCCTCGGCGACCCTCAACACCATGCAGCAGGTGGGCGGGTCGGTCGGCACCGCGCTGCTGAACACGATCGCGGCCGGCGTGACCACGGACTGGCTGACGGACCACCGGGTCGACCCCACCCAGCGGACACCGCAGGCGAAGGCGGCACTGGCGGAGGCGACGGTGCACGGCTACTCCGTGGCGACCTGGATCTCCGCGGGCGTCATGCTGCTGGCCGCGGTGGTCGCGGGCGTGTTCATCAACGCCAAGGCGCCGGGCCGGCAGGCCGACGCGGCGACCGGCGGCCCGGCGGGCGGCGACCGCGAGGCCGGGGCCGTCGCGGTGCCGGTCCACGCGGGCTAGCTGATTGATGTGCTATGCGTGCCGGTCTTCGGCTTGACGTGGTCGTAGGCGATGAGGCTGCGTTTCCGGGATGCTCCGCACGGCACGAGGGTGTTGTCCATCAGCCGTAGCAGCTCCGCCGCGGACGGTTCGGTGTCCACGACGCCCCTCACGCCGCGGCGGAGGTGCGGTGCAGCGTGAACCAGAAGGTCGGGACCGGGTTCGTACCAGGCGTCACGTCGGTCAGTTGCCACCCGGCGAACTTGGCGCGGAGCTCGTCCGCAGTAACGCCGGAGATCGGGTCGTCGAACGCCTCGGGGCCGTACCCGAACATCAGCAACTGCGCTCCCGGGGCGGCTCGCGTCGTGAGACCGGCGGCGTAGGCGTCGCGGCGGTGCGGCGGAATGCCGCAGTAGCAGCTCAGGTCGAAGAACAGATCGTACGGGCCGAGCACGCCTACCTCGTCGAGCCGGGTGGCGTCCCCGCACAGCACCGTAACGTCCACCCCCGCCGCGTCGGCCTTCTTCCGGGCCTGACGGACCGCGCGGTCGACCAGGTCGACGGCCGCCACCCGCCAGCCGTGCCGAGCCAGGTACACCGCGTTGGTCCCGGTGCCGCAGCCGAGTTCGAGGACGTGACCGGGCGTCAGTGCGCCAGGCCCCTCTACCAGGTCCACCAGCTCGGGTGGTGTGACGCCGCTGTCCCACGGCGGCTTGCCGTCCCGGTAGTAGTCCTCCAACGAGCGGCGTACGGCCGCCTCTTGGTCGAGCTCCGCAGCCGTCCGTATATCGCTCACCGCTACCCCTCCAAGAATTTAGAGTTCGACTCTAGTGTCTGGCTCTAGAGATAGACTCCCGGCATGGCTGCCGTCAAGGGATCCGACAAGCGCCCCGACAAGCGGGCCGAGCGCTCGCGGCGCACCCGCGAGAAGATCGTCGCGGCGGCGCGGGATCTGTTCGTCGCGCAGGGGTATGGGGCGACGAGCCTTCAGGAGGTCGCAGACCGCGCGGGCGTGGCCGTCCAGACCGTGTATTTCGTGTTCCGCAACAAGCGCGCGCTGTTCAAGGACGTCGTCGACACGTCCATCGCCGGCGATGCCGAACCGGTCGCCACGATGGACCGAGACTGGTTCCGCAGCGCGTGCGCCGAGCCCACTGCGGCCGGACAACTGCGCGCCCACGTACGGGGCGTGCGCGAGATCCTCGGTCGCGTCGCCCCGATCATGCCGCTGATCGCCGCCGCCGCGGCCACCGACCCGGAGATCGCCGCGCAGTGGCCCACTGACCCCGACCCGCGCTACACCGTCCAGTACGCCGCAGCTGAGGCGCTGACCTCCAAGCCCGACGCCCGCGCCGACGTCGACGTCACCCGCGCTGCCGACCTGCTGTACGGTCTGCTCAGCCCCGAGCTGTACCTGGTCTTCGTCCGCGACCGCGGCTGGTCCCCCGACGCCTGGGAGGAGTGGGCCTGTGCGGCGCTGACCGCTGACCTCTGCGCCGACCGTGAGTAAGGCTTAGCAGGCCGAAAGACGCATCAATCATCCAGCCTCCGGCCGGTCCCGACCATGTGGAACCCGAGTCCGGCCCCGGCCCCGGCCCTTGTCCGGTGCCGGGGCCGGTACTCCCTCAGTGGCTACCGTGCCGTGGCCGCCTGGGGTGCTCCCTGCGTCCGTGACGGGCCTCTGGCGCCCATGCTGCCGGGCACGGAGAGGAGTGCGCTGTACCAGACGTTGGCCATCTTGCTGTAGCCGCCCGCGTTCGGGTGCACTCCGTCCGCCAGGTCGGCGGTCGTGAGTGCCCGGTACATGTCAACCAGATGGACGCGCTTGCCGGCGTTCACCTTGCTCTGCACGATCCCGGGGATCGCCGCGTTGAAGGTGCGGACGGTCGGGTCGGCGAAGGAGATGGGGACGATCGTCGCCACGAAGACCTCCGTATCGGGGGCCGTGGCGGTGATGTGGTCGAGCAGGGTGGAGAGCCGGGCCGGTGCTCCGGCGGGGTCGCTCCCGTACATGTCATTGGTGCCGATGTGCAGGAGCACGGTGTGCGGGGTGTAGGTGCGGAGCCAGTTCACGACATTGCTGTCGATCTGGCCGATCGTCCACCCGGAGTGGCCTTCGTGATCCCGGTCGCCGAGACCGCTCGGACCGTTGGACATGGAGCCGACGAAGTCGACGTTGCGGCCGGCTGCCACGAACTTCTGCCAGAGGTCGACGCGGTAGCCGCCCGGCACGTTGAAACCGTCGGTGATCGAGTCGCCGAGCGGCGTGACGCGCACTCCGGCGGCCGGTGCGGTGGGTGTGGCGAGTGCGGCGTGGGCGGTGCCCGTTGTGGTGATCAGTGCGAAGATCAGGGCCGCGAGAGCGATGGAGCTGGTGACCAGGCGTCTCATCCGCCTCGTGATCGTCTTCCTTGGTAACGGAACCATGGTGCCGCCTCTCGATCTCTGGTGACTTCCGGCAACGGTGATGAAACATTCCGGAGTGTGTTCCGAACTTTTTCGGTCGGCAAGAGTCAAGACGCGCCATAGCGTTTGCGCCCGGGGGCGGGGGCTCTGGGTGACGGCTCCGGGCGGCATCAACCGGGCCCAGATGCTGGTGGTGGGCAATGACGAGCCGGCACGGGCGCAGCGGAACAGATCAGTGACCGCACTGTTACAGTCCGTTTGCCCCGAGTACGGGGACACGACGGAAAACAGAATGAGGGGACCAGAGTTGCGCATACAAATAAGACGGATGATCGCGGCGATCGGGGTGGGGCTCGCGCTGGCCCTGACGCCGATCACGGGGACCGCGGCGGCGCAGGAGACGGGCACCATGGCCGTGACCGACATGGACTTCACCCCGTCCGCAGTGGACGCGACGCCTGGCGGCGAGACCGTCACGCTCCGCTGGACGATGACGGATACCACCCCAGAGACCGACGGCATGAGCGCGCGGGTCTACCTGCGCCGCCAGGGCGCGACGGCCGGTACGTACCTGGGCGTGCCGCTGGTCGGGACCTATGACGTGGGCTCCTCTGGCCAGGACATCACCGTGGTGCCCGGTTCGACGCCTCAGGAGGCTACTTATGAGTGGACCCTGGCCGTTCCGCAGTACGCGGCCGGGACGTCGGTCACCTGGGCCGTTACCCGCTTAGAGGCCTGGGACAACCAGGGCACCTCGCTGGACTGGGGCGCCGCCGAGCTGGGTGCGTTCCACAGCACGTTCGAGGCGAAGACGCTCGCCGACGCGCAGGGTCCGACGTACGACGACCTTGCGGTGAACAGCGAACAGGAGCCGTACGTCTACGCCGGCGAGGACTCGTCGAGCATGACCTACGAGCTCGATGTGTACGACGCCCAGGCCGGCATTTCCGGCGGCACCCTGACGGTGACCGGCCCCGGCGGGCAGCACCTGACCGGCTCGTTCGCGATCGAGTGGACCTGGTACGAGGGCTACCAGGGGTGTGGCTCCATCGATTGGGGCCAGACATACGCCGGGTCCTGCCGCGTGTCCGTGACCTTCCCCGCGCACGCGGCATCGGGCACGTGGACCGTCTCGAAGGTCGAGCTCACCGACAACGCGGGCAACACCAGCACCTACAACAACCTCTCAGCCGCCCCTGTCCACGTCACCTCCAACGACGTGCTCTCCGCGGACGGTTTCACGGCGACGCCGAACCCGGTCGACACCTGGCACGGCGCCCGGACGATCAAGGTCGGCTTCCGGCCCCACGGGGACCAGGGCGAGGTCGCATCGGCGGTCGTGAACACCAACAGTGCCAACGGCTGTCGGCAGACCTCCACCACGGCAACGACCGCGGCGGACGGGACCGTCTCGGTGAACTACCAGGTGCCGCGGGGGGTCTTCACCTGCCACGTCACCGGCCTGATCATCACGGACAACGCCGGGAACGTCGCCCTGTACGGCTCGCAGTTCGGCGCACCGGAGACCGGTCTGACGATCGCTTCGGCACCCGACACGGTGCTGCCCGAGATCGACCAGGCCACGCTCTCGCCCACCACCATCCCGGCAACGGACCACTTCACGGACATCCGCCTCACCGTCAACGTCTCGGGCACCACCGCGGGTGTCAACAACTACGACGTCTACCTGATCGACTCCTCGGGGCAGCGGATCCCGGCCGTGTTCGGCGGTACCTCAGTGACCTTCAGCGGCCCGTTGACCTTCTCCTTCCCACTTCCCTCCGACGTGGCCCCCGGGACGTACACCGTCGCTCTGCGCCTGTCCGACCAGGCGCGCAAGTCCTCGTCCTTCGGCTTCCCGAACGGCACCCCGATGCCGGGTGGGCCGGTGACTTTGACGGTCACCTAGGCGCCCCGGAGTCTGAACAGATCGCCCAGCATCACTGGGGAGGTGCCCGGTCTCGCTGCGAGGCCGGGCACATCGCCGTCACTGCCCCGCGGAACGCCTCTGGGACCCTTCGCCGGTCCAACGGGCCCGTGCGGGGCTCCGGCCGTGCGCCACACACAACCCCAGCTGAGGCCAGAGCGGGAGCCCAGGGCTCATGCAGGTCTCGTACGACTTCCAGTGTCGCTGACCCGAGCCTCCTCGCGGCGGGGCGGACGCGCACGCCTCGCTGCTGCGCGCGGGGGCGGCCTTCGGGGGCGCCCTGACCGTACTGATCGCCGTACTGGCGCTGGCCGTGGGCGTGCTGGCGGGGTAGCCGTGAGGCGCTCAGCCCGCCAGGTCGCCGAGCAGCGCGGCGACGTCCAGCTCGACGCTGAACTCTCCGGCGATCTGGATGGACTCATTGCCCGTGACCGTGGCCACCTCGCGGTAGGTGTCGACCGACAACTCGTGCGCCACAACCCGCACCTGAGGCTCGAGCTCGACCCGCCAGTAGGCCGGCACCTTCGCCTGGGCGTAGAGGGCGGGCTTGAGGATGCGGTCGGTGGACTGGTTGCTCGGCGACACGATCTCGACGAGCAGGAGGACCGCTTCGAGCGGCACGGCCAGCGTCCCGCGCTGGACTGCGGCGCGGTCGGCGATGGCGATGTCGGGGATGAACAGTCGGGATTCCCCCGTCACGTTCACTGCCTCGGCGGAAATAAAGGGCGCGGCGGACCGAACCAGGGCAGCCTTGATCTGGCTGTGCAACTCCGAGGACACGATCTGGTGGTCCCAGGAGGGTGCAGGGGACATCATGAGGACACCGTCCACGAGCTCATAGCGGGCGCGTGCAGGGTGCTCCGGGAGCGCGAGGACGTCCTCAACTGTCCAAGGGCCTTCGTGATCGTCGACTCGCATATTTTCGACGCTCATGACTGCCATCACCGCCTCCTCGTGTTCTTGGACTCCAGCATGGCACGCAGTTCTGACATTCGCCGAGACTTCCAGCCCGAGCCGCTAGCATGCGTCGAAAGGCATGCTTATCACTCTTTGGAGTGAGGTGGTCACCCGCGAGAGGGCCGCGGTTCACCGTCTGAGCAACCCCGCCAGCAGCCCCGCGATGTTCCACGCGTCGTCCACGCCCCGGTGGTGTGTGCCCTCCAGGGGGAGCCCGGCGTGGTGGAGGGCCCCGGCCATGCCCAGTTCGCGGTCGAGGGAGTGCATCAGCGAATACAGATTCTTGACGTTGAGATGCCGGGTGCCGAACGGATAGCGGGTGTCGGTCGCCTCGCACTGGCGCGTGAACTGGGCGCGGTCGTACTCGCCCCAGCTCGCCCATACGCGGTGCCCGGCGCCGTGCTCGTCGCGCAGGATCTCGCAGGCTTCGGCGAATTCGAGGCCGTCGGCGGCCTGTTCGGGGGTGATGGTGGTCAGTTCGGTGCAGAAGGGGCTGACCGTGGAGCGCTCGGGGCGGATCATCAGGGAGCGGCGGCCGGAGCGTTCGCCGGTGGCGACGTCGAGTTCGCACAGGCCGATCTCGATGATGTCGGATTCCATGCCCTCGGGGGTGGGGCCGTCCCAGCAGGTCGCTTCGACGTCCACGACGAGGACGCGGTCGAGTCGCAGTCTTGCCATGCGGGGTAGCGAATCACGGGGGCGTGGCGGGAGGCACGCGAATTGCCGTCAGGCGGGGGGCCGGTGGGCCAGGCGGGGCGGCGGCCATGCGGCGACGGTGCCGGCGATGCCCGCGCCGAGCAGGGCGAGCGCGATGGTGAGGGCGAGCCAGCGGTGGGCCGCGAGGTCGAGGACGCTCTGGTCGAGGGCCCCGGCGGGCTGGGCCTGGTAGGGGTCTTCACGGTTGTAGACGACGGTCGTCGCCACGCGGTCCTCGGCGTCCCGGTGGCCGTGCGGGACATAGAGCGAGCCGTCGATCGCCGTCTCCGGCACGCTGACCGGATCGCCGTCGGCGTCGACGAAATCGAGCCACACCGACGACGTCTCGCAGCTGATGCCCCGCCCCTGGGAGCAGGCGGTGGACAGGGACGCCTCGGCCCGCGCGTGCAGTCCGTGGGCGCGCAGCGCGGCCAGTTCGGAGTGGCCGTCCCATACGTGTTTGATCTGTCCTGACAGCAGAAGAGCGCCGATCACCGCGACGGTCACGGCGGCGGCCGTCGTCCACCACCGGCGCAGCAGACTCCGCATGGCAAGCCCTCCTCACGGGTCATGACCATGGTCCCGCATCAGCTGTCTGCCCAGCCTATTAGGGTCGTCCGACATGACGAACGACAGGCTTCGCCAAATCCTCGCCACCGGACTCATCGACCGCCTCGACGCCCGCGACAAGACGCTGCTGGAGCGTCGCGCGCTGATCAAGGCCAGTGGGGAGAAGCCGTTTCGGGTGGAACCGCGCGGATGGTGGTACGCGGTGCCGGGCGCGGCGTACGAGGGGGTGTTCGAGGCGCTGGAGCTGCACGACCGGTTCCCGGTCACGCTGGAGGAGGGTGTCGATGTGGACGACATGCCGTGGCGCCGGGGCGCGTTGCCCGTGTTCATCACCCCGGAGCTGGACGGCTGGCGGCTGATCTACGGCAACCTCATCAGTGTGGTCGGCGAGGGCTGGGACGAGTGGATGGGCGCGGTGGAGCGGCTGAGCGAGCACTGCGGCGAGGCGCAGATGTTCTTCGAGGACCAGGCGGCCGGGGCGGACATCTGGGTGGTGGCGGAGAAGGGGCGGATCCGGCGGCGTTACGCGGCGGAGAGCGACCCCGAGTGGATCGGCGAGCCGCTGCCGTGGGAGGACCTGGTCGTCGACGACGAGGACTACGACCCGGAGTACTACGAGGCCGAGCCCCACGAGGGCACGGCGCGGGCGGCGTACGCGTGCGGGCGGTTGTCCGTCGACCCCACGAAGGTCGGCCCGGGCACCGCGATGCGGGGCCACGGCTGGCTGGCCCTCAATGCTCCCGGCATCGGGTACAAGGGGCTGGATCTGCTGGTGTAGGAGGTCTGCGGTTTGTGGTGGATATGAGACAGCGACACGCCGATGCCACGGCGTGTCGTCGTCTCATATCCACCACGAAGTCACCGTCCCGCGCCCGCCGGAAGCACCTGGACCGTGTCGCCCACCGCGCGCTCGCCCGCCACGTCCGAGGGGGCGTTGACGAGCCCGCCGTTCACGGCCATGGCGCTGGAGCCGCCGCCGTCCAGGTTGAGAGCCTGCTCCGCACCCAGGGAGCGCATGAAGTCGGCGCCCTCCACGAGCGTGAAGCCCTCGCTGACGCCGGGCTGCCGCCCGTCCACCGTGGCGAGGATCAGCCGTCCCTGCTTGTCGATCCCGGCCATGGTGCGGGGCTGCCGTCCGTTGGACCAGGCGTAGCCGAAGGAGAGGTCCTGGGGGTCGAGCATGCCTTCGGTGGCGGCGTCGACGGCGTTCCGGCCGTCCTCGACCAGGGTGGGCGCGGCGCTGACGACGCTGTCGTCGGGGCCGAGTTCGACCTGCCGGCCGGCGGTGTCGCGGATGACCTCCTCGAC
This sequence comes from Streptomyces sp. NPDC021225, assembly GCF_044332865.1. Classification (NCBI taxonomy): domain Bacteria; kingdom Bacillati; phylum Actinomycetota; class Actinomycetes; order Kitasatosporales; family Streptomycetaceae; genus Streptomyces; species Streptomyces sp. NPDC021225. The sequence continues at coordinate 366,941 of NZ_JBIRPV010000005.1, forward strand.
GGATATGGGCTCGCCCGCGCGGCCGTGGGCCGTGAGCCAGTCGGCGCCGCCGCCGATGCCCTGGAGCACCGAGCCGCCGGACGGGACCTTGCCGCCGCGCGCGCCGACGGACACCACGCGGTGGTCGGCGTCGAGCACCGCCTGGACGCCGGGGCCGGTGGGCAGGTCGGCGCGGAACGACGACGTGAACTTCACCAGGTCGTCGGTCTTGGCGCAGGTGAGGTCCTGGCGGGGCTCCTCGGTGGGGGTGGCGCCTGGGCGGCCGCAGTTGCGCACCTTCCCGGGCACCCGGTTGATGCCCTCCACCGCGTAGCCGGCGGTTCCGGCGCGGGCGGTGACCGTGGTGGTCAGGTCCGCGATACGGGGGTTCCGGCCGCCGTCATCGAGGATCAGCGCGGCCCGTGAGCCGGCGGCCATCGACTGGAGTTCGCCGTCGTAGGCGCCGATTCCGGCCATGGTGCCCTGGACGCCGTCGGCGTCCGAGGTGATGAAGAAGCCGCCGTTGACGCCGATCAGGGAGCCGACCTTCGCGGCGACGGAGGAGGTCGTCTCGCGGTCCGCGACATCGCCGTTGTGCGTGCCCGCGACGGTGCCGGTGAAGGCGGCCGAGTCGATGACCGCGACGTGCACGCTCTCCCGGTCGGCCGGCTGCTGCACGTCGTAGCCGGTCCACTCCACGGCCGGGCGCAGGCCGCTCGCGGACACCTTCTGGCTGGTGCTCTGGGCGCCCTCCGCGGTGGCGTACGAGCCCACGCGCACCCGCCAGCCCATCGTGCCGCTCGGCGTGTCCGCGTACGCGGGCCAGCGGACCTGCTCCAGGCGCGGCTCGAGACCGGCGTCCCGCAGCCGCCGCGCGGTGTCGTCGGCCCAGGCGCGGGTGGAGAGCGGGGCGGACGTCGGGGCGCCGGTCAGCCGGTTGACGGCGGGGGCCTGGATGGTGACCGTCCAGGAGGGTTTGGCGTCGGGGTCCTTGATGACGCCGGTGCGCAGTTCGACGCCCGGGGCCACGGTCCGCGTCGTCCAGTCGGTGACGGACTTCGCGGCGGCGGTTGGGGCGGGCTTCGCCGCCGCGGGCGTGGCCGCCTGCGCCGGCCCGGGCACCGCCCAGGGGTTGATGACCGTCAGCGCGATGGTGGCGGCCACCGCGATCGCGCCCCGCCTGCGGGCGCCGCGGCGGGCTGCTCTGTCGGCCGTGCCGACCATGTCGGTTCCGAGTGGACGGGGGGCGTGTTCAGTGCGCATGGCATCCCCTGGGGCGTCGGCGTCCTGCAACGTCCTGATGTGTGGGAGGCAAGTCCAGCGGTGTCCGGGGGCCGGGCTGACAAGGATGCGGGACGGGCGGGGGACGGGACACGGAAGACGCGGTGAATCGCACGGGGCGGAGGTGGCCGAACCCCGTCGGACCCCAAGCCCCGCCGGGGCCGGGCGTCCCTCTGAGGCGGAGCGGGAGAGTAGCCCGAATGAGTGATGAACAGGGACGGGACCGCGCGGTCAGGCGGTGAGCGCCGTCAGCTTCCGGGCCCCCGCCTCGTCGTAGCGGCGCAGCAGCAGCCGGGCCAGCTCCGGGGCCGGGCCCAGGACGCCCGCCAGGACGTCCGCACCCGCCTCCCGCGCGCCGTGCGCGATGCGGTCCGGGAGGCGGCCGGGGGCGATGACGTACGGGGCGACGGCCACGCGGCGGGCGCCCTCGGCGCGCAGCGCGCGGACCGCGTCCTCGGTGCGGGGGAGAGTGGCGGAGGCGAACGCGGGCCGCACGGCGCACCAACCGGTGTGCCGCCACTCCCGCGCGATTTCTGCGATCACCGCGATCGCCTCCGGGTCGGTGGAGCCCGCCGAGGCCAGGACGACCCCGGTCGAGCTTCGGTCGCCGGGCCGCAGCCCGGCCTCGTACAGCCGCCGCTCCAGGGCGCTGATCAGCAGCGGCGAGGGGCCGAGCACCTCGGCCTGCCGGACCCGCAGGCCCGGGTGGCGGGCCGTCGTCTCGCGCAGCACCGCCGGGATGTCGGCCTTCGCGTGGAAGGCGCGGGTGAGGAGGAGCGGGAGGGCGACCACATCGCGGGCGCCCTCCGCAGCCAGGCGGTCCAGGACCTGCCCCACCCTCGGCGCGTTGAAGTCCAGGAACGCCGCCTCCACCCGAAGCCCCGCCCGCAGCGACCGCACCCGCGCGCACAGCGCGGCGACGGTCGCCGCGTGGCGCGGGTCGCGGCTGCCGTGGGCGATGACCAGCAGGACGGGGGGAGAGGGGGTCACGGGATGCGTTACCGGATTCCTTACGAGGGCGGGCGGGGGGCTACGGGCGGGGTGGCCGGGCTACGGGCGGGGTCGTCAGGACGGGGTGTCAGTGGGTGCTCACCAGCAGGCCCCGGCTCCGCAGCACCCGCCGCTCGATCGGGGCGAAGATCAGCAGCTCGATCGCGATCCCGACGAACAGGATCATGATGATGCCGAGCAGCACCCCCGCCATGTCGGAGTTGTTGCGCTGGTTCTCCAGGTACTGGCCGAGCCCGAGCCCCAGGTCGGGGGACTTGGCGATGATCTCCGCGGCCATCAGCGAGCGCCAGGAGAACGCCCAGCCCTGCTTGAGCCCGGCGACATACCCGGGCAGCGCGGCGGGCAGCAGGATGTGCCGGGCGCTGACCAGGCCCCGGGCGCCGAGCGTGCGTCCGGCGCGCAGGAACAGCGGCGGCACCTGGTCGATGCCGGAGACCAGGCCGTTGGCGATCGAGGGGACCGCGCCGAGCAGGATCACGGCGTACATCATCCGGTCGTTGAGGCCCAGCCAGATCACCGCGGGCGCCACCCAGGCGACCGAGGGCAGCGACTGGAGCCCGGAGAGGATCGGGCCGATCCCGGCGCGGATCACCTTCACCCGGGCGACGATCAGCCCCAGCGGGGTGGCGATCGCCAGCGCGATGAGGAAGCCGAACAGGCCGCGCGAGACGCTCGTCCAGACGATGTCGAGCAGCTCGCCGCGGAGCCACAGCTGCTCCAGCGCGTCCCAGACCAGCTTGGGGTCGGGGAGCTTGTAGTCGTCGGTGACCTTCGCCCAGACCAGCGCCTTCCACACGGCCAGGATCAGCGCGATCGCCACAATGGGCGGCAGCACCTTCTGGACCAGCACCTCGGCGGGCGAGGTGCGCCGGATCTGCACCGCGTCCAGCGCGTCGAGCCCGGCCTCCAGGCCCGCCAGGTCCTGGCTGGTCTGCTTTCCCGGCTCCTTCTCAAGCTCCGTCTTCGCCACGGCGGCCGTGGTCTTCGGCGATTCGCCGGTGATCTCAGTGCCGGCCATGACGGCGGATCTCCCCACGCAGTTCTTCGGTGATCTCGATGGACAGGTCCGCGACGGCCGCGTCCTCGATCCGGCGCGGCTGCGGAATGTCCACCGTCCACTCCCGGACGACCCGCCCCGGCCGCGAGGACAGCAGCACCACGCGCTGGGCCAGGCGCACCGCCTCGCGCACGTTGTGCGTGACGAACAGGACCGAGACGCCCGTCTCGCTCCAGATGCGGGTCAGTTCGCCGTGCAGCACATCGCGGGTGATGGCGTCGAGCGCGGCGAACGGCTCGTCCATCAGCAGCACGCTGGAGTCCTGCGCCAGCGCGCGGGCGAGCGCCACGCGCTGCCGCATGCCGCCGGACAGCTCGTGCACCCGCTTGCCGTGCGCGCCGCCCAGCCGCACCAGCTCCAGCAGCTGCTCCGCCTTCGGCCTGCGCTCGGCGCGCGGCACGCCGCCGAGACGCAGCGCCAGCTCGATGTTCTTGCCCGCGGTCAGCCAGGGGAAGAGCGCGTGCTCCTGGAACATCAGGGCCGGCCGGCCGCCCGGGACCTCGATGGACCCGGCGGTCGGCCTGTCCAGGTCGGCGACCAGGTTGAGCAGCGTCGACTTGCCGCAGCCGGAGGCGCCCAGGATGCACACGAACTCGCCCGGCCGCACATCGAGACTGATGTCGTCGAGCACGGGCTGTGCGGCGCCGGGGCGGCCGAACGCCTTGTGGACGTGGTTGATCCGGACAGCTCCGGAGGAATCCGAGGGGCCTGCCGCGGCCGCCGCGGCCGCGCCCGCCCGGTCGGCCTTGTCGGTGGTCAGTGCCGGGGACATCCGGTCACCTCCTGATGGGTGCGTACGTGCGTATGGGCGTGCGTACGGGGGCCCGCGTACGCGATGCGTGCGCACGCGGGCGGCCGGCGGCTACTGGGTGCCGAGCCCCGCGGCGGAGACCGTCGGCTTGCCCTCCGCCTTGAGGACCTTGTTGAGCAGGGTCAGGTCGTAGATGCCCTTGAGGTCGGGCTTCTCCAGGAGCCCGGCCTTGACCGCGTGTTCCGCCTCGGTGTCCAGGGTCGAGGCCAGCGGGTCGTCGGTGACCTGGATGCTCTTCCACGCCGGGTCGATCACCTCGGCCGGGAGCCCCTTGCCGGTCTCCGCCTCGAGGGCGGCGTTGGCCTCGGACTTCGCCTTGTCGGGGTTGGCCTTGATGTACGCGTTGGTGTTCACCGAGCCGCGCAGCACCGCCTCGACGACGTCCGGGTGCTTCTTCAGGAAGTCCTGCCGGACGATCACGTTGGTGATGACGAACTTCTTGTCCGGCCACAGGGTGGACTCGTCCAGCAGCACCTTGCCGCCCTCGGCGACCAGCTTGGAGGCGGTGGGCTCGGGCACCCAGGCGCCGTCGATCGCGCCGGACTTGTAGGCGTCGGGGGTCACCTTGTTGTCCGTGCGGACCACGGAGACATCGCCCTTGCCACTCTGGGCGTCGACCTTCCAGCCCTTCTCGGCGATCCAGTTGAGGAACGCCACGTCCTGGGTGTTGCCGAGCTGCGGGGTGGCGATCTTCTTGCCCTTGACGTCGTCCAGCGTCTTGATCTTCTTCGGGTTGACGACGAGCTTGACCCCGCCGGACGCCGAACCCGCGATGATCTTGAGGTTCTTGCCGTGCGACTTCACATAGCCGTTGATGGACGGCGAGGGGCCGATCCAGCCGATGTCGATGGAGTTCGCGTTGAGCGCCTCGATCTCGGACGGGCCCGCGTTGAAGACGAACGGCTGGATCTCGGTGCCGCCCAGCTCCTTCTGGATCAGCCCGCCGTCGCGCAGGCCCACCAGCGCGGTGGCGTGCGTGAGGTTGGCGAAGTAGCCGATCCTCACCTTGTCCAGGCCGTCGATCTTCTTGCCGCCGGCGGCGGGGACGGCCTTGTCTCCCGTGTCGTCCTTCTTTGAGCCGTAGCCGCAGGCGCCCAGCGCGCCGATCAGCAGCGGGAGGGCGGCGGCTGCCGCGAAGAGGCGGGTGCGCCGGCTGAAGGCCGGGCGCGGGTGCGTGGTGCGGTCGACGGGCACGGGAGGAGTTCCTCTCGGAGGGCCGGGGACAGCGTCAGGGGACGCCCGGCAGTTCGGCTGGTCTTCGGTTACGCCGCTTGCGATACGGCGGGGGAACGGGGAACGAGCGGGTCAGCTGGCACATCGGCCGACCCCTCCCTGTCCACTGCCGAGGGCGCCGCTGCCGACGCGGCCGCCCTCCTTCGCGAAGGTGGAGAAGACATCACCGGACATGATCAGAAGTCCCATCCGTCGTCATCGGACGTGTCGTCGTCGGCCGTGGCCGGGGTGGCGGTCGCGAACGAGTCGCCCACCATGCCCGCCGTCAGTGTGGTGCCGTCGGCCGGGTCGATCAGGATGAACGATCCGGTGCGGCGCGAGTCGGCGTAGGAGTCCACCGGCAGCGGCTCGGCGGTACGGATCTTCACCCGGCCGATGTCGTTGGCCACGAGCTGCTCCGGGTGCGGGTGCAGGGACAGGTCGTCCAGCGTCAGCCGGGACGGGATGTCCTTGACGATGGCCTTCACGGTGCGCGTGCCGTGCTTGAGCAGCACCCGGTGGCCCACCGTCAGCGGCTGGTCCGCGACATGGCAGACCGTCGCCTCGATGTCCTGCGTGGCCGGTGGCGCGTCCTTGCTCGGCACGAGCAGATCGCCGCGCGAGACGTCGATGTCGTCCTCCAGCAGGACGGTCACCGACTGCGTCGTCCAGGCCACGTCGACCGGCTCGCCCAGCAGGTCGATGCCCGAGATCGTGGTCGTACGGCCGGACGGCAGCACCGTGACCCGCTCCCCGACGCGGAACGAACCGGCCGCGATCTGGCCCGCGTAGCCCCGGTAGTCCGGGTGCTCGGCGGTCTGCGGACGGATCACATACTGCACGGGCAGCCGCGCGTGGCAGTGCGCCAGGTCGTGGCTGACCGGGACGGTCTCCAGGTGTTCGAGGACGGTCGGGCCGCCGTACCAGTCCATGGTGGCGGACGGCTCCACCACGTTGTCACCCGCCAGCGCCGAGATCGGGATGGCGGTGACCTCGGGGATGCCGAGCTCGGTGGCGTAGGCCGTGAACTCCTCGGCGATCGTGGCGAAAACCGGCTCCCGGTAGCCGACGAGGTCCATCTTGTTGACCGCGAGGACCACGTGCGGGACGCGCAGCAGGGCCGCGATGGCGGCGTGGCGGCGGGTCTGTTCGACGACGCCGTTGCGGGCGTCGACCAGGATCACCGTGAGCTCGGCGGTGGAGGCGCCGGTGACCATGTTGCGGGTGTACTGCACATGGCCGGGGGTGTCGGCGAGGATGAACCGGCGCCGGGGCGTGGCGAAGTAGCGGTACGCCACGTCGATGGTGATGCCCTGCTCGCGCTCGGCGCGCAGGCCGTCGGTGAGCAGCGCGAGGTCCGGGCCTTCCTGGCCCCGGTTGGCCGATGCGCGCTCCACGGCCTCCAGCTGGTCGGCGAGGACCGACTTGGAGTCGTGCAGAAGACGGCCGACGAGGGTGGACTTGCCGTCGTCGACCGAACCGGCGGTGGCGAACCGCAGAAGGGTCGTCTCGGAGAGCTCCGTGGTCGTGGTCATGCTTAGAAGTACCCCTCGCGCTTGCGGTCCTCCATGGCGGCCTCGGACAGCTTGTCGTCGGCGCGGGTGGCGCCGCGCTCGGTGAGCCGGGAGGCGGCGATCTCGGCGATGACGGCGTCGAGCGTGGTGGCGTCCGAGTCGACCGCGCCGGTGCAGGACATGTCGCCGACGGTGCGGTAACGGACCTGCCGCTTCTCGACGGTCTCGCCGTCCTTGGGCCCGCCCCACTCGCCCGCGGTCAGCCACATGCCGCCCCGCGCGAAGACCTCGCGCTCATGGGCGAAGTAGATCTCCGGCAGCTCGATGTTCTCGCGGGCGATGTACTGCCACACGTCCAGCTCGGTCCAGTTGGACAGCGGGAACACGCGGACGTGCTCGCCCGGCGCGTGGCGGCCGTTGTACAGGTTCCACAGCTCGGGGCGCTGGCGGCGCGGGTCCCACTGCGAGAACTCGTCCCGCAGCGAGAACACCCGCTCCTTGGCGCGGGCCTTCTCCTCGTCGCGGCGCCCGCCGCCGAACACCGCGTCGAACCGCTCGGCCTGGATCTTCTCCGTCAGCGGCAGCGTCTGGAGCGGGTTGCGGGTGCCGTCGGGGCGCTCCTTGAGGACCCCGCGGTCGATGTAGTCCTGGACGGAGGCCACATGGAGGCGCAGCCCGTGGGCCGCCACCGCGCGGTCCCGGTACTCCAGGACCTCGGGGAAGTTGTGCCCGGTGTCGACGTGGAGCAGTGAGAAGGGCACCGGTGCCGGGGCGAACGCCTTGAGCGCCAGATGCAGCATGACGATGGAGTCCTTGCCGCCGGAGAACAGGATCACCGGCCGCTCGAACTCGCCCGCCACCTCGCGGAAGATGTGCACCGCCTCGGACTCCAGCGAGTCCAGGTGCGACAGCGTGTAGAGGGCGCCGTCGCCGTCGCCGTCCTCCGAGCCGGGTCCCGTCCCGTTGACCTGAGCCACGGTCGTCATGCCAGTCCCCTCTCACCCAGCAGCGCTCTCAGCGCCGCGGCGGATTCCTGGACGCCCTGCCCGTGCGTCTCGATGCGCAGGTCCGGGACCTCGGGGGCCTCGTACGGGTCGTCGACCCCGGTCAGCCCGGAGATCTCGCCCGCCGCCTGCTTGGCGTACAGCCCCTTGACGTCCCGCTCGGCGCACACGTCCACCGGCGTGGCGACGTGCACCTCCAGATAGGCCGTGCCCTCGCTCTGGTGGCGCTTGCGGACCGTCTCGCGGCTGTCCGCGTACGGGGCGATGACCGGCACCAGGACCTTGACGCCGTTGGAGGCCAGCAGCTCGGCCACGAAGCCGATCCGCTGGACGTTGGTGTCCCGGTCCGCGCGGGAGAAGCCGAGGCCGGAGGAGAGGAACTCGCGGATCTCGTCGCCGTCCAGCACCTCCACCCGGTGCCCCTCGCCGCGCAGCCGCTCGGCCAGCGCGTAGGCGATCGTCGTCTTGCCCGCGCTCGGCAGACCGGTGAGCCATACCGTGGCGCCCTGCTCTGTCACGCTCATCTGGTTCTCCTGGTCAGCCATCAGCCGTGCAGCCCGCACTCGGTCTTGGCGCGGCCCGCCCAGCGGCCGGCGCGCGCGTCCTCGCCCTCCAGTACCCGCCGGGTGCAGGGCGCGCACCCCACGGACGCATAGCCGTCCATCAGCAGGGGGTTGGTGAGCACGCCGTGTTCGTCGACGTACGCGTCCACGTCCGCCTGCGTCCAGCGGGCGATGGGGGAGACCTTGACCTTGCCGCGCCTGGCGTCCCAGCCGACGACCGGGGTGTTGGCGCGGGTCGGGGACTCGTCGCGGCGCAGCCCGGTCGCCCAGGCGGCGTAGCCGCGCAGCCCCTCCTCCAGCGGCTTGACCTTGCGCAGGGCGCAGCACAGGTCCGGGTTCCGGTCGTGCAGCTTCGGGCCGTACTCGGCGTCCTGCTCGGCCACGGTCTGGCGGGGGGTGAGCGTGATGACGTTGACGTCCATCACGGCCGCCACCGCGTCACGGGTGCCGATGGTCTCGGGGAAGTGGTAGCCGGTGTCGAGGAAGACGACATCGACGCCGGGCAGGACGCGGGAGGCCAGATGGGCCACCACCGCGTCCTCCATCGAGGAGGTGACACAGAAGCGCGGCCCGAAGGTGTCGGCCGCCCAGCGCAGGATCTCCAGCGCCGGGGCGTCCTCCAGCTCGCGCCCCGCGCGCTCGGCGAGCCGCTCCAGGTGCGCGGGGTCGCCGGACTCGTCGAGGTCCACGTGCTCGGTCATATCGCCGTGCCCCCTTCGCCGTGTTCGCGCCGCAGGCCCTTGGCCAGCAGCCCGAGGAACGACAGCCGGAACGCGCGGTTGCAGGACGCGCATTCCCACGCCCCGTGGCCTTCCTCGGAGGGGCGCAGGTCCTCGTCCCCGCAGTACGGGCAGTAAAAAGGCGCCGCACGCTCGCTCATGAGAGGGCCTCCTCACTGGCCCGCGACGCCCACGTCGCGAACCGCTCGCCCTCTTCCCGCTCTTCCTCGAAGCGGCGCAGCACGCGCTCGATGTAGTCGGGGAGTTCGGCGGAGGTGACCTTGAGGCCGCGCACCTTGCGGCCGAAGCCGGGCTCCAGGCCGAGCGCGCCGCCCAGGTGGACCTGGTAGCCCTCGACCTGCTCGCCGTTGTCGTCCATGACCAGCTGGCCCTTGAGGCCGATGTCGGCGACCTGGATGCGCGCGCACGCGTTCGGGCAGCCGTTGAGGTTGATGGTGATGGGCTCGTCGAACTCGGGCAGCCGGCGCTCCAGCTCGTCGATCAGCGAGGAGCCGCGCGCCTTGGTCTCGACGATCGCGAGCTTGCAGAACTCGATGCCGGTGCAGGCCATGGTGCCGCGCCGGAACGTCGACGGGGTGACCTGGAGGTCCAGCGCCTCCAGACCCGCGACGAGCGAGTCGACCCGGTCCTGCTCGACATCGAGCACGATCATCTTCTGCTCGACGGTGGTCCTGACGCGGCCGGAGCCATGTGCCTCGGCCAGCTCGGCGATCTTGGTGAGGGTGGCCCCGTCCACGCGGCCGACGCGCGGCGCGAAGCCGACGTAGTAGCGGCCGTCCTGCTGGCGGTGCACGCCGATGTGGTCGCGCCACCGCTGCACCGGCTGCGCGGGCGCGGGGCCGTCGGCCAGCTTGCGCTTCAGGTACTCGTCCTCCAGCACCTGGCGGAACTTCTCCGCGCCCCAGTCGGCGACCAGGAACTTCAGCCGGGCGCGGGTGCGCAGCCGCCGGTAGCCGTAGTCGCGAAAGATGCCGATGACCCCCGCCCAGACCTCCGGGACCTCCTCCAGCGGGACCCAGGCGCCGAGCCGGACGCCGATCTTCGGGTTGGTGGAAAGACCGCCGCCGACCCACAGGTCGAAGCCGGGGCCGTGCTCGGGGTGGCGCACGCCGACGAACGCGATGTCGTTGATCTCGTGGACGACATCGAGCACCGGCGAGCCGGAGATGGCCGTCTTGAACTTGCGCGGAAGGTTGGAGAACTCCTTGGTGCCGATGAAGCGGCGGTGGATCTCGTCGATGGCCGGGGTGCCGTCGATGATCTCGTCCTCGGCGATCCCGGCGACCGGTGAGCCGACGATGACGCGCGGAGTGTCGCCGCAGGCCTCGGTGGTCGACAGGCCGACGGCCTCCAGCCGACGCCAGATCTCGGGCACGTCCTCGATCCGGATCCAGTGGTACTGGACGTTCTGCCGGTCCGTGATGTCCGCCGTGCCGCGGGCGAACTCCTGCGAGACCTCGCCGACGACCCGCAGCTGCTCGGTGGTCAGCCGCCCGCCGTCGATACGGACGCGCAGCATGAAGTGCTCGTCGTCCAGCTCCTCCGGCTCCAGGATGGCGGTCTTGCCGCCGTCGATGCCGGGCTTGCGCTGGGTGTAGAGGCCCCACCAGCGCATACGTCCGCGCAGGTCGGCGCCGTCGATGGCGTCGAAGCCGCGGTGGGCGTAGATCGTCTCAATGCGTGTCCGCACATTGAGACCGTCGTCGTCCTTCTTGAACTGCTCGTTGGCGTTGAGCGGGGTGAAGTGACCCGCGGCCCACTGGCCCTCGCCGCGGTGGCGTCCGGCCTTGCGGCGGGGCGTGGCTGCGCTGGGGCGGTCCGGGGTGGCGGCCATGGCGGTGTGTGTCCTTCTGAGCGGCTCTGGTGCGGCGGGCGGTACTCGTCAGCGCACCCTCGGTGACCTGCGCTTTTGTGCAGGCGGGCACGGCGTTGCGGCAGAGGGCGCGGGGCGCGGGGTGCAGAGGTTAAGGAGGCGGGGAGAGTGCGAGACGTGCGCGCTCGCCCACGACGTCGGGGGCGGCGGGGAAAGCTGCGCTGCTGGCGGTGGCGTCCAGGACGGAGGCCCGACTACGGGTACAGCCTCAGCCCGCTGGACAGATCGCGCTGGACATGCGGCCGAGATCGACGTGTCGCCGACTCACCAAGGCAATTCCAGCTCGAGACATGAGGGAAGCGTGGCATGGGGGTCTCAGGGCAGTCCACCATCATCCAATATTTGGACGACTCTGTCCCGCATCGTGAGACGATGTGTCCTTGGTCACGTGTGCCGCCCCTCGCCGGGGGGAAAGACCGGCCTACTCGGCCCCGGCGTCGGCCCTGGTGTCGCCCCCGGCGTCGGCCTCTGTGTCGACCTTGGTGTCGAAGACCCGGAATCCGCGCCGCCGGTAGTTGTCCAGCGCATGCGGCCCGTCCTTGCTACAGGTGTGCACCCACACCCGCTTGGTCGGCGGCCGCCCGGCCCAGCGCTCGGACAGGTCCCAGGCCCGGCCGGTGCCCCAGGACAGCAGGTGCCCGCCGATGCGCCGGCCCCGGAAGGCGGGCAGCAGCCCGAAGTACGCGATCTCGACCACGCCCTCGTCCTGCCCTTCCAGCTCGATGTATCCGGCCGGGGTGCCGCGCTCGTACGCGACCCAGGTCTCCACCCCGGGCCGCTCCAGGAACTCCCGCCACCGGTCGGGCGTCCAGCCCAGCCGGTCCGTCCAGGCCACGTCCGCGCCCACCGACGTGTAGAGGAAGCGGTTGAACTCCGGGCTGGGGATCTCGGCCCGTACGATCCACACCCCCGCGGAGGCGGGCGGCTCCTGCGCCGGGGCGAGGTCCGCGGGCGAGGTCTGCTCCAGGGACCAGGTGGTGACCGTGATGCTCATGGAGCACAGCCAATCACGACCGCCGCCGGGTGCCCGGGGCGGGCGCGCGCTGCCCGGCGGGCGGCGCGTTGCAACGCCGCGCAACCTTTGCCTATGGCTGTACCCCGCACGGACAGTGGGCGCGGCGGAGGGCGGTACCGAGTCGGCGCGGCATCCCCTCCGCCGGCCCGGCCCAGGCCCCGGCCACGCACCGTCCGGCCTGGTCACCGGCTGGTCACGGAGGGAAACACCGGGCGCCGCCGGGCACCCCGGGGCGGATACCGTGAGAAGGTGCAGCCAGGGAAAGAACCGTCGAAGCCGTCCGGTCGGCTCTACAAGGCGCGCGCCTTGTACCGAAACGTGTCCAAGCGCAGGATGGTCTGGCTGCTGCTGAAGGACACCGTCAACTCCTGCATGGAGTACCGGGTCACCGGCCTGGCCGCCGAGGCCGCCTTCTTCACCCTCCTGTCTCTGCCGCCGCTGCTGCTCGGCCTGATCGGGCTGCTCGGCTACTTCGACGCGTGGACCAACACCGACACCGTGGCCACCATCCGGCAGAACATCCTCAACGCCTCGGGGACCGTGCTCTCCGACAAGGGGGTCCGGGAGATCGCCCGGCCGCTGCTGGACGACGTCATCAGGGGCGGCCGCCCCGACGTCATCTCGCTCGGCTTCGCCATCGCCCTGTGGTCCGGCTCCCGCGCGGTCAACGTCTTCGTCGACACCATCACCATCATGTACGGGCTCGAAGGCCGCCGCGGGATCGTCAGGACCCGGCTGCTGTCCTTTCTCCTCTATCTGGTCGCGCTGGTCATCGGGGCGGTGGCGCTGCCCCTGATGGTGATCGGCCCGGAGACCGTGGTGGACCTGGTGCCCTCGAGCGGGGACCTCGTACGGATCCTCTACTGGCCCGTGGTCATCCTGCTGTCCGTCGCCTTCCTCACCACCCTCTACCACGTCTCCGTGCCGGTGCGCTCGCCCTGGCGGGAGGACATCCCCGGCGCGCTCGTCGCCCTGGCGATATGGGTGCTCGGCAGCTTCCTGCTCCGTATCTACCTGCTCCACACCGTGGAGGGGCCGACGATCTACGGCTCGCTGGCCGCGCCCGTCGCCGTGCTGCTGTGGATCGGTGTGTCCGCCTTCGCGGTGCTCGTGGGCGCCGCCGTCAACGCCGCGATCGACCGCGTCTGGCCGTCGGTGGCCACCGCCGCCGGGCGCGCCGAGGCGGCCGCCCGGGTCCGGGAGGAGGCGACCCGGCGGCGGGCCTGGGAGCAGCGCACCGCGGACGACGGGGCGGCGGAGATCACCCCGCCCTCGGAGTTCCCCGAGCGCTGGGCGCAGTTCCTGCCGCACGCCGACGTACGCTCCCGGCTGCACGGCAAGCGCGCCGCCCGGCAGGAGCAGCAATCGCCGGAGCAGCGCGCGCCGGAGCAGCGCGCGCCCGAGCCGAGGGCGTCGGAGCCGAGGGCGTCGGAGAACGGCGCGTCGGAGAACGGCGCGTCGGCGAATGGTGCGTCGGCGAAGCCCGCAGCCGAGAACGGCGCGCCCAAGGACGCCCCGGGCGCCCAGGGCTCGCCGGCCGCCCCGGGCGCACCGCGCGCCCCGCGCGACGGCCGGACCGACGCCGCCGGGAAGCCGGTGCGCAGCGCCACCGGCGGATCAGAACCAGACGCGGGAGGCCAGTAGCCCCGTCCCGGCCTCGGCCGCCCCCCGCCACACCCGCAGCGGCCCGTCGAGGAGCGCCTCGGCTTCCTTCTCGCCCGGCCAGTCGTCGATCCGGGCCAGCGCCCGCTCGCGCTCCGCCCCGGACACCGCGAGCGCGGCCTCGGCCGCGGGGAGCCGACGGCGCACCTCGTCGGCGGTGAAGACGGCGTCACCGGCCCAGCCGGGCAGCTTCCCGGCGCGCTCGGGCCCCAGGCCGTGGAAGAGGGCGGCCACCGGGTTGTCCTTGCGCACGGACTCGACGAAGGGCTCGACCGCGTCGGTGTCGATCCGGTCCCACCACTCCATGATGTGGAGCTTCCCCGAGCCGTCCATCGCGTCGAAGGCCGAGTCGTCGACCAGGTTGTACAGGTGCAGCGCGTCCTCGGTGTTGTAGGCGCCGTCCTCGCGCCACACCGGCACCGCGCCACCGCCGCGCTCCGCGTCCCGCTCCCAGCGCGCCCAGGTCCCCACCGCCGCCGCCCGGGCCGCGGTGGCCTCGATGGCGGGCACCGCCAGCGGGGCCAGCTCCGCGACGTCCGCCTCACCCAGCGCCCCCACGAGCCAGCAGCCGGACATCCCCATGGCGAACCCCACCTCCACACCGAAGATCGTGATTCCGTTCGAACGGAGGTTCAGGGTGGCATGCCCCACCGACGGCACGGTTGGGCCCATCAGGTGACAGGCGCGGGTCAGGTGGCGCACGTACCGCCGGGGTGCTCGACCTGCCCCCGCTCAGATGACACCGTCTCGTGACATGGATCACAGCGCTCGAACGCGGAACCTGCGCCCGAGGCTGGTGCTCGCCAGCGCCACCATGCTCTTCGTCGAGCTGGCGCTGATCAGGTGGACCGGGGCCAACGTCGTCCACCTGAGCTACTTCTCGAACTTCATCCTGCTGGGCTCGTTCCTCGGGATCGGCCTGGGGTTCCTGATCCCGGCCGGGCGCGGGCAGTGGCTCACCCGCTGGGCGCCCGTGCCGCTCGCCGTCCTCGTCGTCCTGGTGCGGGCGTTCCCCGTGCAAGTGCGGCAGACCAGCGGCGAGGTCATCTACTTCACGGCCGTGAAGACCACCGGGCTGCCCCAGTGGGTGACCCTCCCTGTCCTGTTCGGCCTTGCCGCGCTCACCATGACGGCGCTCGGCAAGATGACGGCGGACCTGTTCCGGCAGCTGCCGTCGCTGGACGCCTACCGCTACGACCTGCTGGGCTCGCTGGGCGGCTCGCTCTCCTTCGCGGCGCTGTCCTGGCTGCGCGCCCCGTCGGTGGCGTGGGGGGCGCTCGCCGCGGTGGCGCTGCTGGTGCTGGGCGGGCGGCGCAACACCGTCCGATACGCGGCGCCGCTGGCCTTGGTGGTGGCGGCGCTGACGCTGGAGTCGCTGGCGACCGGCATCTCCTGGTCCCCGTACTACAAGATCGAGGTCACCCGGCCGACCACCGGCAGCCGCGACTACAAGATCTCCGCCAACGGGGTGCCGCACCAGAGCATCGCGCCGCTGAAGGTGCTGCGGCGCTCCGACTCCCCGTACGAGCGGCCCTACCAGGAGACCCCGGCCAATCCGCACCGCCGCGTCCTGGTCATCGGCGCCGGCAACGGCAATGACGTGGCCGTGGCGCTCGCTCACGGCGCCCGGCGGGTGGACGCGGTCGAGATCGACCCCAGGCTCAAGCAGATCGGCGCCGATCTGCACCCGGACCGGCCGTACGACGACCCCCGGGTGCATGTCCACATCGACGACGGGCGGGCCTTCCTGGAGCGCACCGACGCCCGCTACGACCTGGTCGTCCTCGCGCTGCCGGACTCCCTGACCCTGGTGTCCGGCGCCAGCAACCTCCGCCTGGAGAGCTATCTGTTCACCCGGCAGGCGTTCGAGGCGGCCCACCGCCATCTGGCCCCCGGCGGCGCGTTCGCGATGTACAACTACTACCGGCAGAACTGGCTGATCGACCGCTACGGCTCCACGATCACCGACGTCTTCGGGCACGCGCCCTGCATCACCCACTACGGCGGCAAGAAGGCCGCGATCCTCGTTGCCGGCGCCACCCCGGGCGACCAGCGGTGCCGCACCGCCTGGCGGCCCTCGGGCCCGGTGCCCGCGGCCGCCACCGACGACCACCCCTTCCCGTACCTGCTGCACCGCACCATCCCCAACCTCTACCTCGGGGTGCTCGGCGCGATCCTGCTGGTGACCCTGGTGTCGGTGCGGCTGACCGGGGTCCGCGTCGGACGCACCGTCAAGTACGCCGACATGTTCCTGCTCGGTGCCGCGTTCATGCTGCTCGAGACCAAGAACGTGATCGGGTTCGCGCTCTACTTCGGCACCACCTGGCTGGTCAACGCGGTCGTCTTCGCCGGTGTCATGCTGGCCGTGCTGTGCGGCGTCGAGGTCCGCCGCCGGATGCGCCGCGTCAACCAGACCGCCCTCCAGCTCGCGCTGTTCGCCACGCTGGCCGTGTCCTGGCTGGTCCCGACCCATCTGGTGCTCGGGCTGCCCTTCGCCGCGCGCCTGGTCGCGGCGATCGCGCTGGCCTTCGCCCCGATCTTCTGCGCCAACATCATCTTCTCCGACCGGCTGGCGGCGGCCTCCGACCCCACGTCCGCCTTCGGGGCCAACCTCCTGGGCGCCCTCGTCGGCGGCACGCTCGAATACCTCGCCCTGATCACCGGCTATCAGGCGCTGCTGCTCCTGGTCGCCGTGCTGTACGCGGGCGCGTGTGTCGCGATGCGCTTCACCGGCCGCGGCCAGAGCCAGGCGCAGCCGGTGGAGCGGCTCACGGCGGAACCCACCGCCCACCCCTGACCACTGCCGCACACCCCGTCAGGCCCCCGGTCCCGCCGGGGGCCTGACGGATTTCCGTGTTCCAGGTATCGCTTTCGGAGGCGACATCGAGAGTCCCCAGGCGCCGGGAGACCGGCAGCGGCAGCAGCGGTAGTGGCAGCAGCGGCGGCGGCCTGCGGCGGTTCGGCGTCGTGCTGGCGGCCGCCCTGCTCCCGGTGGTGTCCACGGCCGTCCCCGGCCGCGCGGCGGCCACGCGCCCCTTGCCCCCGCCGACCTGACCGTCGGCGACCGCGCCCGGCCGCACACGCCTCGCAGATCGCCAACGCCTACGCCGTCGCCTTCGGCATCGCCCCCGACGCGGCCGTGGACACCATCGCCGACCATCTCGCCTCGCTGAAGCTCCAGATGGGCCCGATGACCGCCAACTGGCTGCTCACCGCCCTGCACCGGGCCGGCCGTGACGACCAGGTGCTGGCCCGGCTCACCGACCGCACCTCGCTCGGCTGGGCCAACATCCTCGCCCGGGGCGGAACCTTCACCTGGGAGTCCTGGGAGGCGCCGGACGACGGCCAGAGCCTCTCCCACGGCTGGGGCGCCACCGCACTGGTGGATCTCCAGCAGGACATGCTCGGCCCGAACATCACCGCCCCGGGCGCCGCCACCCTGCGGATCAGGCCACCGCGCGACACCGGTCTGACCCACGCCGAGGGCACGGTGTGGACCCAGGCGGGCACCGTCGGGGTCCGCTGGAGCACCACCGCGCACGGCACCGCGGTGAAGGTCGACATCCCCGTCAACGTCACCGCCGAGGTGCAGGTCCCGCTGGCCGGTGGCCGGAGGCCCGAGGCCCGTGGCGGCGGGCCTGACGGCGCGTCAACGCCGCGCTTCCGGGGCGTCCGTAACGGCTACGCCGTCTACACGGTGGGCTCCGGACACTCCACCTTCACCCCGGCCGCCTGACGCGATCCCGGCCGCGACGTGGCGATCTTCCCGATACCGTGTGGCACAGACGCGAGTTGGGGGTGGGTGGGCTGTGGAGCCGTTCACGATGGCGGCGGTGGCTTCGGCGGTCGGCACGGTGACCTCCGGTGCCCTGTCGGGAGCGGGCGGGGAGATGGGGCGGCGGAGCTCGGAGGCGCTGGCCGGGCTCGTACGGCGGATGCGGCGTCAGAACCCCGCCCCCGCCCCCGGCGCCGACAGCGATCCGCTGCTGCCCGCCACCGAGGAGGAGCGGCGCGAGCTCGCCCGGCAGCTGTGGGAGGGCGCGCGCACCTCGCCCGGCCTGGCCCGTGAGGTCACGGCCTGGCTGCGGGAGGCCGGGTGGCTGGGGTCCGGCGCCGTCCCGGCCGTGGCCCCCGGGGCGTCCCGTCCGCGGATGCTGCCTCCCGCGAACGCCGCCTTCACCGACCGCGAGTCGCTGCCGGAGCAGATCGCCCAGGTGCTGGACGGCGTGGACCGGCCCGCCGGCGTGCCCGCGGTCGTCGTGCTGGTCGGGCCCGGCGGCATCGGGAAGACCGCCGCGGCCGTGCACTGCGCGCATCTGCTCAAGGACCGCTTCCCCGACGGGCAGCTCTACATCGACCTGGAGGGGCAGTCCGCGACGACGGCGCTGACCCCCTCCGAGGCGCTGGTCCGGTTCCTGGACCGGCTCGGGGTGCCGTCCGGCCGGATGCCCGCCGACGAGCAGCGGCTGAGCGAGCTCTACCGCGACTGCGCGGCCGAGCGGCGCATGGTCGTCGTGCTCGACAACGCCCACTCGGAGCGCCAGGTCGCGCCGCTGCTGACCGCCGCCTCCGAATCCCTGGTCATCATCACCAGCCGCTACCGCCTGGACCGGCTCGCCGCCGACCCCGGCGCCCGGGTGATCAGGCTCGATCCGCTCTCCACCGCCGACTCCGTCCAGCTGCTGACCCGCATCGTGGGCCACGACGCGATGGCCGGGCGCGGACCCGGCGCGGCTGCGGTCGCGGAGCGGTGCGGCGGGATTCCGCTCGCGCTGTGCGAGACGGGCGCCCGCGTCGCCGTACGGGAACATCTCACCTGGCACACCGTCGGACGCCAGCTGGCCGAGCGGGCACACCGCCGGGAACGGGAGGCCCTGCCCATGGACGACCGCTCCTCCCGGGACGCGGTGGACCTCACCACCGATGTCACCTACGGGGAACTGAGCCCGCGGGCGGCCCTGCTGTACCGGATGCTGGGCGTGTGGCCGTGGCACAGCGTCACCGTGGGGGCCGCGCGCAGGGCCGTGGACGCGACGGACGACGACGAGGCGCGGGTCCTCCTCGACGAGCTGGCCGGCGTCCATCTGCTCGAGGAAGTGGGCGAGGAGCGCTACCGCTTCCACGACCTCGTACGCCAACACGCCGAGCGGCGCGGCGAGACGGAGGACCGACACGCCGACCGGGTGGCCGCCGTGCGCCGCGTCGTCGTCTGGCACCTCGGGTGCGCCGCCGCCGCCGACCTCCGCGTCATCCCCGGGCGCTGGCGGCTGGGCCCCGCCTACGCGAGGCTGGAGCCGCCGGCGGGCCGCGGCCCCGAGGACGGCCGCCTCGCCCTCGCCGAGCTGCGCGCCGAGCGCGAGAACCTCGCCGCGGCAGTGCGCGCCGCGGAACACCACGGCTTCGACGACCTGGCCTGGCAGCTGTGCGAGGCGATGTGGGGCCTGCATCTGCGGCTCGGCTACCACGAGCAGTGGGTCGACACCCATCTGAGGGGCGTGGCCGCCGCCCGCCGCAGCGCCGCCGAGTTCGGCGACCCGCGGGCCGAGGGCCGGATGCTCGTCCAACTCGCCTTCGCCCACATGGGCCTCGGCCGCCTGGCCGAGGCCGAGCAGGCCCTGCTGGAGGCCGCCGCGGCGGACGGGCGGGCCCGGCACCACCGCGGCCAGGCCACCGCCGCCGAGGCCCTCGGCCTGCTGCGCCTCAAGCAGTGGCGATACCCCGACGCGCGGCGGAGCCTCGAAGAGGCCCGGCAGGCGCTCGGGCGGATCCGCCCCGGGGACGACGGCGCGCCGGACGTGCCCCGCGCCCTGGCGCTGCTGGCCCACCACACCGGGCGCGCCCTGCGCGGCCAGGGGCGCCACGTTGAGGCCGTGCGCCGACTCCACCAGGCCCTGGCCGACTTCCGGGCCCTGCCCGAGCCGGACCTGTACAACGAGGGCCGCGTGTACATGAGCCTGGGCGAGACGCACCTGGACGCCGGGGGCGCGGACAACGCCGAGTCGGCCCGTGTCTGCCTCGACGCGGCCGTCGCCACGATGGGGCGCGAGGGCGCGGAGTTGCAACACGCCGACGCCGCGGAGATGCGTGCTCGCTGCGCGCGGCGGCTCGGCGACTTGGCCGGGGAGGCCGACGATCTGCGCATGGCGCTGGGGCTGTACGAGACGGCGGGCGACGCGCTCTCGATCGCCCGCGTACGCGCGCGCCTGGCGGACCTGGCGGACGCCTGACCTCCCGCCGCGCGCCCCGTCCCGTGTGCGGCTCCGCCGCGCCGGGGGCTTCGCCCCCCTGGGGTCCGCTACGCGGCGGAATTGTCCCCTACCCGCCCCTTCCCGAAACTGGGGCTCCGCCCCAGACCCCGGGGGCTGGGGCGGAGCTCCGCCGCACGGGGGCTGCGCCACGCGGGGGCTGCGC
Organism: Streptomyces sp. NPDC021225; assembly: GCF_044332865.1. Classification (NCBI taxonomy): domain Bacteria; kingdom Bacillati; phylum Actinomycetota; class Actinomycetes; order Kitasatosporales; family Streptomycetaceae; genus Streptomyces; species Streptomyces sp. NPDC021225. The sequence goes on from NZ_JBIRPV010000005.1 coordinate 387,074, forward strand.
CACGCGGGGGCTGCGCCACGCGGGGGCTGCGCCACGCGGGGGCTGCGCCACGCGGGGGCTGCGCCACGCGGGGGCTGCGCCACGCGGGGGCTGCGCCCCCAGACCTCGGGGTCTGGGGGCGCAGCCCCCAGTTTCGGGAAGGGGCGGGTAGGGGAACAGGCCCGCCGCGGCGAGGAGGGGAAGAGGCCCGCCGCAGGCGCCAAGGCCAGGGCGTCGCCTACCGCAGGCGTCAACACCCGCCGCGCGCCGCCTACCGCAGGCGCTCCACCGCCACCCGGTGGTGCGCCGCGCCCGTGACCACGGTCAGTTCGGGTGCCGCCTCGGCGAGGGGCTTGCGGCCCAGCCAGGCCAGCAGCGCGGAGGCGTACGCGGCCGGGTCGCACAGGTCCGCCCGGCCGTCCTCGCCGGGCGCGGCCGTCAGCCGCACCAGGTCGCCCCGACGGGTGCGCACGGTGCAGCGGTCCGGGCCGCTCACATACACCGCGAGCGCGCAGTGCGGATGGCGCGCGAGCACCTCCGCCGTCCAGGCAGCGGACGGGCCGACCCGTGGGTCGTCCTCCGCCGCGTACCGCACGATCACATCCGCCACGCTCAGCCGCCCGGCGTCCCGCGTGTCCTCGTGCACGGCCGTGTGCGCGCCGTCCGCGTCGGGGTCCTCGGGCTCGTGGGCGGCGTCGGCGTGGCGGGTGACCGCGACCTTCGGCGGGTCGGCGCCGATCAGCCGGGTCAGGACCCGTACGGGCGCGGTGCGCTTCGCCGGCTCGTACGGCGGCAGGGGCAGCCGGTCGAGGAGGGCGGGGCGGCCGGCGGGCTCGGGGATGCCGATGAGGCGGTAGAAGAGGCGCCGCAGCAGCGCGGCGGAGCGGCCGGGGGAGGAGGTGGTCTGGGCGGCCAACTCGGCGTAGCGGCCGGGGGCGTGGCCCTCGACGGCTTGGTCGATCTGTGTGCGCAGCCCGCCGTGCGGGCGGAGTCTGGGGGCGGCCCGGCCGAGCGCGGCGACGGGCGAGGCGGGGTCGAGGTCGCCGTCGGGGAAGGCGCCGAGGAGGACGGGCCTGCCGAGGGACGCGGCGTAGTACGTGACGCTGCCGTGGTCGCCCAGGACGCAGTCCGCCGCTATCAGGGCCTGTCGCCAGCCGTGCAGCGGATCGATCAGGCCGAGGCCGGCCCGCCGCGCCCGGTCCAGCCAGCCCCGGACCTGCCCGGGGCCGTGCCCGTACCAGATGTTGGGGTGCAGAACGGCCACCGCGCGGTACTCGTCCGCGGGCAGTTCGGCCGTCAGGCGGGGCAGCAGCCAGGGCAGCAGGTCGCCTTCGCCGCCGTCGCCGAAGAGGGAGCGGGGCGACCAGGTGGAGTTGACCACGATCAGCCGCTGGTGCGGGCCGACCCCGAGGGCGCGGCGGAACCGCTCGCGGTACGGCAGGGCGTCGAGGACGCGGTCGTAGGCCGGGTCCCCGGCCAGTACGGCTGTGGGGACCGCCTCCGGGCAGGCGGCGGCCAGCCGGTCGAGCTGCTCGGGGTGGGACAGCACGGTGGCCGAGGCGAGGGGGCGCCCGTCGTGCAGCAGCCACTCGGGCGAGAGCCCGAAGACCGGTGTTGTCCGGTGTTGTCCGGTGTTGTCCGGTGTTGCCAGCCTTTTATTGTACCCGATGCCATGGGAAAGCACCGCCAACCGGCCGCGCAGCGCGTGGAGTTCGCCGCCGTAGCTGGCGGATATGGCGAGGGCGACGGGGGTGTCTTTCGCCTGCTCCCAGGGGAGGACCGGCACCTCCGCCGAGGCCAGCAGCTCGGGCACGCCGGCCAGAAACGGCGAGGACCCCGTGTAGGTCGCCAGCAGCTGCACCCGATGGTCGTCGCGGAACAGCGGCAGCACATCCAGCAGCCGGGTCGCGGACGTCACGTTGTGCACCACGAGGAGCACAAACCGGACATCCGCCCGGGTCGTCCATCTTTCCGCGTCGGCGCCGACCGGAACCCTCAGTCGCGGCGTGTCCGTGCCCGTCATCCTGGCGATATTACCGTCGGTGACGACGGCTACCCGCCGCCCCGCATCGATCTTTGTCCTGCGAGTGGGGAAAGTTAGCAGCAATCCGTGCGCAGATTCTTCCCAGGTGCGGAAGCCGCTGCTACGTTCCTCACGAAAGCCCGACACTGGTGGCCGAATCTGGGCGGGGAGGGGATCGTGAGACGCATGACGGCGCGACCGGCCAACGCTCATCAGGCCCGCCTGCTCAAGCTGTTGCGTGACGGCGGCCCCAACTCCCGTGCCCAGCTGGGCGACCAGGTCGAACTGTCCCGGTCCAAGCTGGCCGTGGAGGTGGACCGGCTGCTGGAGACGGACCTGGTGGTGGCCGACGGACTCGCCGCCTCGCGCGGTGGCCGCCGCTCCCACAACATCCGGCTCAACCCGGGCCTCAGGTTCCTCGGCGTCGACATCGGCGCGACATCGGTCGACGTCGCCGTCACCAACGCGGAGCTGGAGGTCCTCGGCCACCTCAACCAGCCGATGGACGTCCGTGAGGGCCCCGTCGCGGTCTTCGAGCAAGCCTTGGACATGGCCGGAAAGTTGAAGGCCGCCGGGCTCGCCGAGGGCTTCGACGGCGCCGGTATCGGCGTCCCCGGACCGGTGCGCTTCCCCGAGGGCGTCCCGGTGGCGCCGCCGATCATGCCGGGCTGGGACGGCTTCCCCGTGCGGGAGGTGCTCAGCCAGGAACTCGGCTGTCCGATCATGGTCGACAACGACGTGAACCTCATGGCTATGGGGGAACAGCACGCCGGAGTCGCCCGCAGCGTCGCCGACTTCCTGTGCGTCAAGATCGGCACCGGCATCGGCTGCGGCATCGTGGTCGGCGGCCGGGTCTACCGGGGCACCACCGGCAGCGCGGGCGACATCGGCCACATCCAGGCCGTGCCCGGCGGCAGGCCCTGCGCCTGCGGCAACCGGGGCTGCCTGGAGGCCCACTTCAGCGGTGCGGCGCTGGCCCGCGACGCGGTGCAGGCGGCCCAACAGGGCCTGTCCACCGAGCTCGCGGCCCGGCTGGAGGCCGGCGGCACCCTCACCGCCGTCGATGTCGCCGCCGCGGCCGCCGCGGGCGACGCCACCGCGCTGGAGCTGATCCGCGACGGCGGCACCCACGTCGGCCAGGTCCTGGCCGGTCTCGTCTCCTTCTTCAACCCTGCCCTGTTAGTGATCGGCGGCGGAGTGACCGGCCTGGGCCACACCCTGCTCGCCGCGATCCGTACCCAGGTCTACCGCCAGTCGCTGCCCCTCGCGACCGGCAATCTGCCCATCGTCCTGGGAGAGTTGGGCCCCACCGCCGGAGTGACCGGCGCGGCCCGGCTGATCAGCGACCACCTCTTCTCACCCGCCTGAGCGACCGCCTCCTTTCACCCGCGCTCCTCTCACCCGCGCTCCTCTCACCCGCGCTCCTCTCACCGCGCTCGTCCCACCCGCGCAAGCGATCCGAATCGTGTAGACCCCGTCTCCCCGGCCGCTCGGCCCGTGCGGCGCCCGGCTCTGCCGCGCGCCCGAACACCCCGCACCTTCCCCGCAAACCCCCCGCCCTGTACGAAGTACGCCTGCCCGGCGCCGCGCCGGCCGCAGGCGCAGCATGCCCTGCCACCGGCCCGCGCGTCCGCCGAGGGGAACCCACATGGCCTCAGAACCACCGCTGCTCAGCATGTCCGGGATCACCAAGTCGTTTCCCGGAGTCCGTGCCCTGGACGGCGTCGACCTCGACGTCCAGGCCGGTGAGGTGCACTGCCTGCTCGGCCAGAACGGCGCCGGGAAGTCCACCCTCATCAAGGTCCTGGCCGGCGCCCACCAGCCGGACGGCGGCACCATCCGCTGGCGCGGCGAGCCCGTCACCCTGCGCTCGCCGATCGCCGCCATGCGCCTGGGCATCGCCACCATCTACCAGGAACTCGACCTGGTGGAGCACCTGTCGGTGGCGGAGAACGTCCACCTCGGCCACGAGCCGACGGCCGCCGGATTCGTCGTACGGGGCAACGCGGCGCGTGCGTCGACGGCCAAACTGCTCAAGCGGCTGGGGCACCCGGAGATCGATCCGGCCCGGCCGGTGGCCGAACTGTCGGCGGCCCAGCGGCAGATCGTCTCCATGGCGCGGGCCCTCTCGCACGACGTACGGCTCATCGTCATGGACGAGCCGTCCGCCGCCCTCGACCCGGACGAGGTGAACAACCTCTTCCGCATCGTCGGCGACCTCACCGCCGACGGCGTGGCCGTCGTCTACATCTCGCACCGCCTGGAGGAGATCCGGCACATCGGCGATCAGGTGACCGTGCTCAAGGACGGGCGGGCGGTCGCGGGGGGACTGCCCGCCAAGACGACCCCGACCCGGGACGTCGTCGCCCTGATGACCGGCCGCAACGTCGAGTACGTTTTCCCCGAGCGGCCCGCGCGGCCACCCGCGGGCGACCCCGTGCTCAAGGTCCGCGGGCTGGCCCGCGACGGCGAGTTCGCGCCGCTCGACCTCGACATACGGCCGGGTGAGATCGTCGGCCTCGCCGGGCTGGTCGGCTCCGGGCGCTCCGAAGTCCTGGAGACGGTCTACGGCGCCCGCAAGCCCACCGCGGGCGAGGTCCTCGTCGACGGCAGACCGCTGAAACCCGGCAGCGTCCGCGCGGCCGTGCGCGCCGGGCTCGGACTCGCCCCCGAGGAGCGCAAGGCGCAGGCCCTGCTGATGCTGGAGTCCGTCACCCGCAACGTGTCGGTCTCCACCCTCTCCCGCTTCTCCCGGGCGGGCTGGATCGACCGGGGCGCCGAGCGGCGCGCCGCCCGGGCCGCGGTCCGCGAACTGTCGCTGCGGCCCGACAACCCGGAGGTGCCCGTGCGCACCCTGTCCGGCGGCAACCAGCAGAAGGCCGTCCTGGCCCGCTGGCTGCTGCGCGGCTGCCGGGTCCTGCTGCTGGACGAGCCCACCCGCGGCGTCGATGTGGGCGCCCGCGCCGAACTGTACGCGGTCGTCCGCCGACTGGCCGACGAAGGCCTCGCGGTGCTCCTCGTCTCCAGCGAGGTGCCCGAGGTGCTCGGCCTGGCCGACCGGGTGCTGGTGCTCCGCGAGGGGCGGGTCGTGCACAGCGCGCCCGCCCGGGAGCTCGACGAACACCGTGTCCTCGACCTCGTCATGGAAGGAAGCCCGGCGTCATGACGCAGCACGTCTCCCCGCCCCGCGACGCCGCAGGCAAGACGCCGGCGGCCGACCGTCCCCCGGCCTGGCGCGGCCTGCGGGCCCGCGTCGACATCCGTACGCTGTCGCTGCTCGGCGTGCTCGCCGTGCTCGTCGTCGTCGGCGGTGTCACCAAGCCCGACGAATTCCTCGACACCCACAACCTCCAGCTGGTGCTCACCCAGGCGTCGATCATCGGCGTCGTCACCGTCGGCATGACCTTCGTCATCACCTCCGGGGGCATCGACCTGTCGGTCGGCGCGATCGTGGCGCTCTCCTCGGTGTGGGCGACCACGGTCGCCACCCAGGAGTACGGGTTCGCCGGGATCCTCTTCACCGCCGTGCTGGTCGGCCTCGGCTGCGGCCTGGTCAACGGGCTGCTCATCGCCTACGGCGGCCTGGTCCCCTTCATCGCCACCCTCGCCATGCTCGCCTCGGCGCGCGGCCTCGCCCTCCAGATCACGGACGGCAGCACCCAGATCGTCACCGTGGACGGGATCCTGAACCTCGGCGAGCGCGACTCCTACGTCCTGGGCATACCGCCACTGGTCATGGTGTTCGCGATCGTGACGATCCTCGGCTGGTTTGTGCTCAACCGGACCACCTTCGGCCGGCGCACGGTCGCGGTGGGCGGCAACGCGGAGGCGGCCCGGCTCGCCGGGATCGATGTCCGGCGCCAGCGGCTCTACCTCTATCTGCTGTCGGGCCTGTGCTGCGGCATCGCCGCGTTCCTGCTGATCGTGCTGTCCGGCTCGGGCCAGAACACCAACGGCAACCTGTACGAACTCGACGCCATCGCCGCCGCGATCATCGGCGGCACCCTGCTCACCGGCGGCCGGTCCACCATCACCGGCTCGGTCCTCGGCGTCCTGATCTTCACCACCATCACCAACATCTTCGCCCTGAACAACCTCCAGAGCGACGTCCAGCAGATCGCGAAGGGCGCGATCATCGTCGCCGCCGTGCTGGTCCAACGCCGCACCGCGAATACGGCCTGAGGAAAGGGTTCACCCGCCATGCCAGAGCACACCAGCCGCAGAGGACTCCTCTTCGGGACCGCCGCAGTGTCCGCCGGAGCGTTTCTCACCGCTTGCACCAGCAACGAGAACAACGACAAGAGCCCCGCCGCCGACTCCAAGCCGGCCGCCGACGACAAGCCCGGCAAGCACGTCACCATCGGCTTCGCCGGACCCCAGGCCGACCACGGCTGGCTCAACGCCATCAACGAGAACGCCAAGAGCCGGGCGAAGAAATACTCCGACGTCACCCTGGAGACCACCGAGGGCTCCAACGACACCGCGCAGCAGATCGGTCAGATCGAGACCCTCATCAACAAGAAGGTCGACGTCCTGGTCATCCTGCCCGCCGACGGCAAGGCCCTCACCCAGGTCGGCCTCAAGGCCATGAGGTCGGGCATCCCGGTCGTCAACCTCGACCGGATCTTCAACACGGCCCAGGCGTACCGCTGCTGGATCGGCGGAGACAACTACGGCATGGGCCTCAACGCCGGGCACTACATCGGCGAGAAGCTCAAGGGCAAGAAGAACGCGAAGGTCATCGAGTTGGCGGGCGTGGACAGCCTGGAGCTGACGAAGCAGCGCACCCAGGGTTTCGACGACGCGCTGAAGAACTACCCCAACATCGAGAAGGTGGCCCGCCAGGCGGCCGAGTTCACGGTCGAGTCCGGGCAGGCCAAGATGGCCCAGCTCCTCCAGGCCCAGTCGAAGTTCGACGCCCTGTGGAACCACGACGACGACCAGGGCGTGGGCGCGCTGCGCGCCATCGAGCAGGCCGGGCGGGACGAGTTCCTGATGGTCGGCGGGGCCGGGGCGCTCTCCGCGTTCCAGGCCATCAAGCAGGACAAGGGCGTGCTGAAGGCGACCGTCCTGTACCCCCCGACCATGGCGGCGTCCGCGATCGACCTCGCCCGCGCCCTCGGCCAGGCCAAGGGCGTCAGCGGCCTCGCCGAGTACGAGATCCCGGCGTCGATCACCCTCTACTCGGCCGTCGTCGACAAGGACAACGTGGACCAGTACATGCCCACCGGCTTCCGATGAGGCGCCCCGCCCGCACCCCCGCCGTGTCATGACGAACAGGAGGACGAGCGCATGGAACAGCCGCAGCAGTCAGCGGAGCAGGAGCCGGTGGCCGAGGCCGCACCGGGGGCCGGAAAACCCCCGCTGCGCGTGGGCATGGTCGGATACGCCTTCATGGGCGCCGCCCACTCCCAGGGCTGGCGCACCGCGGGACGCGTCTTCGACCTGCCCCGGCAGCCGGTCCTGGCCGTGATCTGCGGCCGCGACGCCACCGCCGTACGAGCGGCGGCGGACCGGCACGGCTGGGCGGCCACCGAGACCGACTGGCGCGCCCTGATCGCCCGGGACGACGTCGACCTCGTCGACATCTGCACCCCCGGCGACAGCCATGCCGAGATCGCGGTCGCCGCGCTGGCCGCCGGCAAGCACGTTCTGTGCGAGAAGCCCCTCGCCAACACCGTGCGGGAGGCCGAGGCCATGACCGCCGCGGCCGAGGAGGCGTACCGGCGCGGCCGGCTGCTGGGGATGACGGGCTTCAACTACCGCCGGCTCCCCGCCACCGCCTTCGCTCGCCGCATGGTCGCCGACGGGCGGATCGGCGCCCTGCGCCACGTCCGGGCGACCTACCTCCAGGACTGGCTGGTGGACCCGGAGGCCCCCCTGACGTGGCGGCTGCGCAAGGAGTCGGCGGGCTCCGGCTCGCTGGGTGACCTCGGCGCGCACATCGTCGACCTGGCCCAGTATCTGGCGGGGGAGAGGCTGGCCGGGGTGTCCGCCCTGACCGAGACCTTCGTACGGGAACGCCCGCTGCCCGGCGGCCCCGCAAGCGGCCTGAGCGCCGTGGCCGCGGCGGGCACCGGTGAGGTCACCGTGGACGATGCGGCCCTGTTCACCGGCCGGTTCGCCTCCGGCGCCCTCGCCTCCTTCGAGGCCACCCGCTACGCCACCGGCCGCAAGAACGCGCTGCGCATCGAGCTCAACGGCGACCGCGGCTCGCTCGCCTTCGACCTGGAGCGCCTCAACGAACTGTGGTTCCATGACGCCGGCCAGCCCGGCGCCGAGGCCGGCTTCCGCCGCATCCTGGTCACCGAACCCGACCACCCCTACCTGGACGCCTGGTGGCCGCCGGGGCACGGCCTCGGCTACGAGCACAGCTTCGTCCACCAGGCCCGCGACCTGGTCCACGCCATCGCCGAGGACCGCCGCCCCGAACCGTCGTTCGCCGACGGGCTCCAAGTGCAGCGCGTCCTCGCCGCGGTGGAGGAGAGCGCGGAGAAGAACTCCGTCTACACCCCCATCGCGGACCCACGCCCCTGAGCCGCCGTCGGCCCTCTCCGACGCGGCACTCTCCAGCCGGCGCCCAGCGCGCCAGTTCTCACAGCCCCGGGATGACGGCGCATCCCGGCGTACGCGCCCGACCGTACAACCAGCCCCATTCTGGAGGCATTTCGTGCACGGGAACGACCGCACCACCCGCACCCGAACCCCTAGATCCCCACTGCGCAAGGCGATCGCGCTGCTGAGCGGCGTGCTGCTCGCCGGCGCGGGCCTGACCCTCACCACCCCCCAGGCCGGCGCAGCCGTCACCGGCCAGGAGAAGGCCGCGGCGGCCGAGGACTTCCAGCAGGTCACCCTCGCCAAGGGGGAGGCGGAGGTCGGCGAGCCCATGTCGCTGGCCGTCCTCCCCGACCGCTCCGTCCTGCACACCTCCCGCGACGGCGAACTGCGCCTGACCGACGCCGCGGGCAACACCAAGCTCGCGGGCAAGCTCGACGTCTACTCCCATGACGAGGAGGGCCTGCAAGGCATCGGCGTCGACCCGGGCTTCGCCGACAACCGCTTCATCTACCTCTACTACGCGCCCCCGATGAACACCCCGGCCGGCGACGCCCCGGAGACGGGCACCGCCGCCGACTTCGCGCCCTTCGACGGCGTCAACCGGCTCTCCCGCTTTGTGCTGAAGACCGACGGCACCCTCGACACCGCCAGCGAGAAGAAGATCTTCGACGTCCCGGCCACCCGCGGGCTGTGCTGCCACGTCGGCGGCGACATCGACTTCGACGCGGCCGGCAACCTGTACCTGTCGACCGGCGACGACACCAACCCCTTCCAGTCGGACGGCTACACGCCGATCGACGAGCGCGCCAACCGCAACCCCGGCTTCGACGCCCAGCGCTCCGCGGGCAACACCAACGACCTGCGCGGCAAGATCCTGCGCGTCAAGGTCGAGGCCGACGGCTCGTACTCCATCCCCGAGGGCAACCTCTTCAAGCCCGGCACCGACAAGACGCGGCCCGAGATCTACGCGATGGGCTTCCGCAACCCGTTCCGGTTCAGCGTCGACAAGAAGACCGGCATCCTCTACGTCGGCGACTACGGCCCCGACGCCGGCGCCGCCAACCCGGGCCGCGGCCCGTCCGGACAGGTCGAGTTCGCCCGCGTCACCGGCCCCGGCAACTTCGGCTGGCCGTACTGCACCGGCGCCAACGACGCCTACGTCGACTTCGACTTCGCCACCCGCACCTCCGGCGCGGCCTTCGACTGCTCCGCCCCGAAGAACACCTCGCCGAACAACACCGGCCTCACCGACCTGCCCCCGGCGCAGGCCGCCTGGATACCGTACGACGGCGGATCCGTCCCGGAGTTCGGCGACGGCTCCGAGTCCCCGATGGGCGGCCCGGTCTACCACTACGACCCCACCCTCGACTCGCCCGTGAAGTTCCCCGAGGCCTACGACGGCGACTTCTTCGCCGGTGAGTTCGGCCGCCGCTGGATCAAGCGCATCAGCAGCGACGCCGACGGCAAGGTGCAGTCGATCAACGACATCCCCTGGAGCGGCACCCAGGTGATGGACATGGCCTTCGGCCCGGACGGCGCGCTGTACGTCCTCGACTACGGCACCGCCTGGTTCGGCGGCGACGAGCACTCGGCGCTGTACCGCATCGAGAACGCGACCGACGGCCACTCCCCGTCGCTCCAGGCCTCCGCCGACCGCACCTCCGGCCAGGCCCCGATGAAGGTCCAGTTCTCCTCGGCCGGTACCACCGACCAGGACGGCGACACCCTCACCTACAGCTGGGACTTCGGCGACGGCGGAACCTCCACGGCCGCGAACCCGGCCCACAAGTACGCCAAGAACGGCACCTACACCGCCACCGTCACCGCCAGGGACCCCTCCGGCCGCACCGGCAGCGCCAGTGTGCAGATCGTCGTCGGCAACACCGCACCCACGGTCGTCCTCGAGACGCCCAAGGACGGTCAGCTGTTCAGCTTCGGCGACGCCATCCCGTTCAAGGTGAAGGTCACCGACCCCGAGGACGGGCGGACCATCGACTGCGACAAGGTCAAGGTCACCCTGATCCTCGGCCATGACACCCACGGCCACCCGCTCACCTCCGCCAACGGCTGCTCCGGCACCATCCAGTCCAGCGCCGACGGCGGCCACGACGAGGACGCCAACATATTCGGTGTCCTGGACGCCGAGTACACCGACGGCGGAGGCGGCGGCCAGGCCGCGCTCACCTCGCACGACCAGAGCGTCCTCCAGCCCCGCCACCGCCAGGCCGAGCACTTCGGCACCAGCTCCGGCGTGACGGTCGTCGCCCATGACACCGCCCAGGGCGGCAAGGTCGTCGGTGACATCGACAACGGCGACTGGATCGCCTTCAAGCCCTACGTCCTGAGCGACGCCAAGAAGATCACGGCGCGCATCGCCTCCGCCGGCGCGGGCGGCACCCTCGAGGTCCGCGCGGGCTCGGCCACCGGCACCCTGCTCGGCAAGGCCACGGTGCCCGTGACCGGCGGCTGGGAGACCTACCAGGACGTCTCCGCCAACCTGTCCCGGGCGCCGCGCGGCACCACCACGCTCTACCTCGTCTTCAAGGGCGGCAGCGGTGCCCTCTATGAGCTCGACGGCTTCACCTTCACGACCGGCTGAGCCCGCCAAGGGCCACTGAACGGCGGCGGGCGGGAGACGCCGGACTCCCGCCCGCCGTCACCACCCTCATCCCTTCCGGCAGCTACCCCTCATCCCCTCCGGGATCTCGTTCCCCGGACAAGGAGGCAGCCCATGTCCGCGTCCCTCTCCCGTCCCCCTCGGGTCGGCGTCTGGCTGGTCGGGGCCCGCGGCTCCGTCGCGACCACCGTCGTCGCCGGATGCGCCGCCGTGACCGCGGGGCTGCGCCCGCCGACCGGCCTGGTCACCGAGGAGCCCGCCTTCGCCGACAGCGGCCTGCCCGCCCTGTCCTCCCTGGTCTTCGGCGGCCACGACACCACGGACTGCCCCCTGCCCAAACGCGCTGAACAACTGGCCGCCGGCGGCGTCCTCCCGCCCGGCCTGCCCTCCGCCGTCGCCGCCGAACTCGCCGCCGCCGACGCGGAGATCAGGCCCGGCGGCCCGCTCCCCGGCGACACCCGGGACGAGGACGAACTGATCGCCGCCTTCGCCGCCGACCTCCAGGACTTCGTCACCCGGCGCGGCCTGGAGCGCGCGGTGGTCGTGAACGTCGCCTCCACCGAACCGGCCCCGTCGTCCGGCACCGAGCACGGTCGACCGTCGACAGGGGCTGAGGCGCCCCGGAGGGGAACCGAGCCTCAAAAGAGGGGCCTCCCGCCCAGCTCGCTCTACGCGGCCGCCGCCCTGCGCGCCGGCTGCCCGTACGTCAACTTCACCCCGTCCACGGGCCTGCACCACCCGGCGCTCGCCCCGCTCGCCGAGTCGAGCGGACTGCCGTACGCGGGCCGCGACGGCAAGACCGGCCAGACGCTGCTGCGCTCCGTGCTCGGCCCCATGTTCGCCCAGCGGGCGCTGGACGTCCGGGCCTGGTCCGGCACCAACCTCCTCGGCGGCGGCGACGGCGCCTCCCTCGCCGACCCGGCCGCCGCCGCGGCGAAGAACGCCGGCAAGGAACGCGTCCTCGCGGACACCCTCGGCACCACCCCCGAGGGCGAGGTCCACATCGACGACGTGCCCGCGCTCGGCGACTGGAAGACCGCCTGGGACCACGTGGCCTTCGACGGCTTCCTCGGCACCCGCATGGTCCTCCAGACCATCTGGCAGGGCTGCGACTCGGCGCTCGCCGCGCCCCTGGTCCTCGACCTGGCCCGGCTCGTCGCCCGCGCCCACGAGACCGGTCTGCGCGGCCCCCTCGCCGAACTGGCCTTCTTCTTCAAGGACCCGGTCGGCCGGGCGCCGTCGGCGCTGGGCGAGCAGTACGCGGAACTGGTGCGGTTCGCCCGGGGGCTGGGGGAGGGCGAGTGAGCCGACTCCGCGCCTGGGCCGAACTGCTGCGCCTGCCAGCCCTGTTCACCGTCCCCGGCGACGGGCTGGCCGGCGCGGCCGCCGTCGCCGCCCGCCCCGACCGCCGTACCGCGCTCGCCGTCGGCTGCTCCCTGTGCCTGTACGAGGCCGGGATGGCCCTCAACGACTGGGCGGACCAGGAGGAGGACGCCGTCGAGCGCCCGCACCGCCCGCTCCCGTCCGGCCGGGTCCGCCCCGCCGCCGCCCTCGCCGCGGCCTGCGCCCTCACGGCCGCGGGCCTCGCCCTGGCCGCCCGCGCGGGACGGCCTGCGCTGGCGGTCGCGGTGCCCCTGGCGGCCACCGTCTGGTCGTACGACCTGGTCCTGAAGCGCACGCCCGCCGGGCCCGGCGCCATGGCCGTCGCCCGCGGCCTTGACCTGCTCCTCGGCGCCGCGGCCACCGGTGGCCGGGTCCGCCCGGCCCTGCCCTCGGCGGCCCTGCTCTCCACCCACACCCTCGCCGTCACCGCCGTCTCCCGCCAGGAGACCCGCGACGGCACCCCGCTCGCCCCGCTCGCCGCCCTGGCCGCCACGGCCACCCTGACCCGGCTGCTGCCGGGCGACCCGGGACGCGACCGGCCGTCGCCCTTCCGCCGGCACTTCCTGCCCACCGCGCTCGCCCTCAACTACGCCTCCGCCACGGCCCGCCCCTACCTGCACGCCGCCCTGAACCCCTCACCGCCGCTCACCCAGCGCGCCGTGGGCGCCGGAATCCGCGCCACCATCCCGCTCCAGGCGGCCCTCGCCGCCCGCGCCGGGGCCGGGGCCACCGCGCTGGGCACGGCCGCCCTCGCCGCGCTGGCGCGGCGCTTCTCGAAGCGGGTGAGCGTCACATGACCTCCCAGGGGACGGCCCTCCGGTTCGGCTACGGCACCAACGGCCTCGCCGACCTACGCCTCGACGACGCCCTCGCCCTCCTCGCCGACCTCGGCTACGACGGCGTCGGCCTGACCCTCGACCACATGCACCTCGACCCGCTGGCCCCCGACCTCGCCGCCCGCACGGGGCGGGTCGCCCGGCGCCTGGCCGCCCTCGGGCTCGACGTCACCGTGGAGACCGGCGCCCGCTACGTCCTGGACCCCCGCCGCAAGCACGGCCCCTCGCTCCTCGACCCGGATCCGGAGGCCCGCGCCCGCCGCGTGGACCTCCTGCTGCGCGCGGTCCGGGTGGCCGCCGACCTCGGCGCGCACGCCGTGCACTGCTTCAGCGGAATCGTTCCGCCCGGCGACGACACGGCCACGGCCTGGGAGCGGCTCGCCGCCGCCCTCACCCCGGTCCTGGAGGCCGCCGACACCGCCGGGATCCCGCTCGCCGTCGAGCCCGAACCCGGCCACCTCCTCGCCACCCTCGCCGACTTCCACCACCTCCGCGGCCTCCTCGGCGACCCGCCCGCGCTGGGCCTCACCCTGGACCTCGGCCACTGCCAGTGCCTGGAACCCCTGCCGCCCGCCGACTGCGTGCGCGCCGCCGCGCCCTGGCTGCGGCACGTCCAGATCGAGGACATGCGGCGCGGCGTCCACGACCACCTCCCGTTCGGGGAGGGCGAGATGGACTTCCCGCCCCTCCTCGCGGCGCTCGCCGCCACCGGCTACCAGGGCCTGACCGTCGTCGAGCTGCCCCGCCACTCCCACGCCGGCCCCCACTACGCCGAGACCTCCCTGCCGTTCCTGCGCCGCGCTGCCGCTGCCGCGGCGGCGACCGCCCCGGCCGCCTCGGGCGCCGGTGCCCCGGTCACGGCCGCGCCGACCGCCGCCGCCCAGGCCGCCGCCAACCCGGCCGTAGCAGCCCCGGCCGTCGCAGCCCCGGCCGTCGCAGCCCTGGTCACTGCCGCTCCGGGCGCCGCCAACCCGGTCCCCGCCGTCCCCGACACCACCGTGCGGGAAGGGAGCACCCCATGACCCACTCGCCCGCCACGGGAACCGGCCCGGACCCCACCCCCGACGCCCTCCGCGACCACCTCGACAGCCACCTCCACCCGGCCGCCCGCGCCTGGCTCCGGCAGGCCCTGGACGAGGCCGCCGCCCACCCCGGCGGGCCCAGGCCCGCGTGGGAGCTGCGCGTGGCCGAGGCCGGGCGCCGCTGCGGCAGCCGGCACGCCGACGCCGCCCGCGTCCTCATCCTGCACGCGGCCCAGGCCGACCCCGCCACCCTCGCCCGCCTCTACCACCAGGGCACGGCCGCCGAACGCCGCGCCGTGCTGAGCGCTCTGCCGCACCTCGTGCCAGGACCCGACGCGGTGCCGCTGGTCGAGGACGCCCTGCGCACCAACGACACCCGCCTCCTCGCCGCCGCCCTCGGCCCGTACGCGGCCCGCCACCTGGACCCCCACAGCTGGCGGCACGCCGTACTGAAGTGCCTGTTCACCGGTGTCCCCGTGGACGCGGTGGCAGGGCTCGCGGAGCGCGGACGCGGCGACGCCGAACTCGCCCGCATGCTCGCCGACTACGCGGCCGAACGCACCGCCGCCGACCGGCCCGTCCCCGCCGACCTGTACCGCGTCCTGGCCCTGGCCGCCGAAGAGCCCGAGGCGGACCACCCCCACGGCAAGGAGTCCTGATGCGCCTGTTCGACCCCCACATCCATATGACCTCCCGCACCACCGACGACTACGAGGCCATGAGCGCCGCCGGGATCCGCGCCGTCGTCGAGCCGTCGTTCTGGCTCGGGCAGCCGCGCACCTCGCCCGCCTCCTTCCTGGACTACTTCGACTCCCTGCTCGGCTGGGAGCCCTTCCGCGCCGCCCAGTACGGCATCGCCCACCACTGCACCCTCGCCCTCAACCCCAAAGAGGCGAACGACCCGCGCTGTGTCCCCGTCCTCGACGAGCTGCCCCGCTACCTCGTCAAGGACCAGGTCGTGGCCGTGGGCGAGATCGGCTACGACTCGATGACCCCCGCCGAGGACACCGCCCTCGCCGCGCAGCTCCAGCTCGCCGCCGACCACGGCCTGCCCGCGCTCGTGCACACCCCGCACCGCGACAAGCTCGCCGGCCTGCGCCGCACCCTCGACGCCGTCCGCGAGTCCGCGCTGCCCGTGGACCGGGTGCTGGTGGACCACCTCAACGAGACGACGGTCAAGGAGGCCAAGGACAGCGGCTGCTGGCTGGGGTTCTCCGTCTACCCCGACACCAAGATGGACGAGCGCCGGATGGTGGCGATCCTGCGCGCGTACGGGCCGGAAAAGGTCCTGGTGAACTCCGCCGCCGACTGGGGCAGAAGCGATCCGCTGAAGACCCGGCGGGTGGCCGATCTGATGCTGGCCGAGGGGTTCACCGAGGACGACGTGGACCGGGTGCTGTGGCGCAACCCCGTCGCCTTCTACGGGCTCAGCGGCCGCCTGGAACTCGAGGTCGCCCCGCCGGAGGCCACCCACGAGGGCAACTCCGTGCTGCGCGGAGGGGAGTGAGCGATGCGCTTCCGCCACCCCGACGGCACCACCGTCCACCTCGCCTACTGCACCAACGTGCACCCCGCCGAGACCCTCGACGGCGTGATGGCCCAGCTCCGCGACCACTGCGCGCCCGTCCGCCGCCGCCTCGGCCGCGACCGGCTCGGCATCGGCCTGTGGCTCGCCCGCGACGCCGCCCGCACCCTCGACACCGACCCGGCCGCGCTGCGCGCCCTGCGCCGCGAACTCGACCGGAGCGGCCTGGAGGTCGTCACCCTCAACGGCTTCCCGTACGAGGGGTTCGGCGCCGCCGAGGTCAAGTACCGCGTCTACAAGCCGGACTGGGCCGACCCCGAGCGCCTGGAGTACACCACCGCACTGGCCCGGATCCTCACCGGCCTGCTGCCCGACGACGTCACCGAGGGCAGCATCTCCACCCTGCCGCTCGGCTGGCGCACCACCTGGAGCGCCGACCACGCCCGCGCCGGACAGCGGGCGCTCATGACCCTCGCGGAGCGCCTGGACGCCCTGGCGGAACTGACCGGCCGGAGCATCCGGGTGGGCCTGGAGCCGGAGCCCGGCTGCACCGTGGAGACCACCGGCGACGCCATCGCCCCGCTCACCGCCGTCGGCCACCCCCGCATCGGCGTGTGCGTCGACACCTGCCATCTGGCCACCTCCTTCGAGGACCCGACGGAGGCCCTGGACGCGCTCGCCGCCGCCCGCGTCCCCGTGATCAAGTCCCAGCTGTCGGCCGCCCTGCACGCCGAACACCCCGGCCGGCCCGAGGTCCGCGAGGCCCTCGCCGCCTTCGCCGAACCCCGCTTTCTGCACCAGACCCGCACGGTCACCGCGACCGGCCTGCACGGCACCGACGACCTCGACGAGGCCGTCCGCGATACGGCCCTGCCCCCCGACGCCCCCTGGCGGTCCCACTTCCACGTCCCGCTGCACGCGGCCCCCGCCGAGCCCCTCACCTCCACGCTCCCGGTCCTGCGGGCCGCCCTGGCCCGCCTCGTCGGCGGCCCGAACCCGCTGACCCGCCACCTGGAGGTCGAGACCTACACCTGGCAGGCGCTCCCGCCCGAGCTGCGCCCCCGCGGCCGGGACCGGCTCGCCGACGGCATCGCCGCCGAACTCGCGCTCGCCCGCGACGAGCTGACCGACCTCGGACTGAAGGAGCTGCCATGACCGCGCCCACCGGCGACCCCACCCCGCTTCTCGTCCTCGACGTGGTCGGCCTCACCCCCCGGCTCCTCGACCGTATGCCCCACCTCAAGGCCCTCGCGACGGCCGGCTCCCGGGCCCACCTCGGCACCGTCCTGCCCGCCGTCACCTGCGCCGCCCAGTCCACCTTCCTCACCGGCACGATGCCCTCGGAACACGGCATCGTCGCCAACGGCTGGTACTTCCGCGAACTCGGCGACGTCCTGCTGTGGCGCCAGCACAACGGCCTGGTCGCCGGGGACAAGGTGTGGGACGCGGCCCGCCGCGCCCACCCCGGCTACACGGTCGCCAACATCTGCTGGTGGTACGCCATGGGCGCCGACACCGACCTCACCGTCACCCCGCGCCCCGTCTACTACGCCGACGGCCGCAAGGAGCCGGACTGCTACACCCGGCCGCCCGCCCTGCACGACGAACTCACCGAGAAGCTGGGCACGTTCCCGCTGTTCCACTTCTGGGGCCCCGGAGCGGATCTGGTCTCCAGCCAGTGGATCATCGACGCCACCCGTCACATCCTCCGCACCCGCCACCCCGACCTGGCGCTCTGCTACCTCCCGCACCTCGACTACGACCTCCAGCGCTACGGCCCCGACGACCCCCGCTCCCACCAGGCGGCCGCCGACCTGGACGCCGCCGTGGCCCCGCTGCTGGACGACGCCCGCGCCGAGGGCCGTACGGTCGTCGTGCTGTCCGAGTACGGCATCACCCGCGTGAACCGGCCCGTCGACATCAACCGCGCCCTGCGGCGCGCCGGTCTGCTGGAGGTGCATACCCAGGGCGATGGCGTCGGCATGGAATACCTCGACCCGATGGCCTCCCGGGCCTTCGCCGTCGCCGACCACCAGATCGCCCATGTGTACGTCCGCCGCCCCGAGGACATGGCCGCCACCCGCGCCGCCCTCGACGGGCTGCCCGGCATCGAGCAACTCCTCGACGACGAGGGCAAGAAGGCCCACCACCTCGACCACGCCCGCTCCGGCGAACTGGTCGCCGTCGCCGAACCGGACGCCTGGTTCACGTACTACTACTGGCTCGACGACGCCCGCGCGCCCGACTTCGCGCAACTGGTCGAGATCCACCGCAAGCCCGGCTACGACCCGGTCGAGCTGTTCATGGACCCGCTCGACCCCTATGTGAAGGTCAAGGCCGCCACCGCGCTCGCCCGCAAGAAGCTCGGGATGCGCTACCGCATGGCGGTCGTCCCCCTCGACCCCTCACCCATCCGAGGCAGCCACGGCCGCCTGCCCACGAGCGACGACGACGGTCCGCTCCTCCTGTGCTCCACCCCCCGCGCCGTCGGCGACCGCATCGCGGCCACCGACGTGAAGTCCCTGCTGCTCCGACTCGCCGGTCTCGACACCGACGGCCCCTCAGAGGAAATGAAAGAAGGCACCCCGTGAACCACACGCCTGACACCGACGACCAGCTCCGCCGCAGCCTCGGCGTCGGCCGCCGCAGCTTCCTGAGCACCTGCACCGCCGTCGCGGCCGGGGCGATCGCCGCCCCCGTCCTCGGCGCGACCCCCGTGCAGGCCGCGCCCCGGGCCGCCGACACCGGCAGAGGGCACACGCTCGTCCCCGCGGACAAGCGCGGCATCATCCTCTACACGGTCCGCGACGCCATCGGCCGCGACCCGCTCGCCTCCTCCCTCCCGTCCGGCTTCCGCGCCGTCTTCGAGCAGCTCGCCCGCTTCGGCTACCGCCAGGTCGAGTTCGCCGGCTACGGCCAGCACGCCAACTCCCCGGGCGGCGCCAGCCTGGAGTCCGTCCAGGGCGCCAAGCTGCTGCGCCGCTGGCTGGACGACAACGGGCTGCGCGCCCAGGGCAACCACGGCTTCATCCCCGGCTCCTGGCCCCTGACCAGCGCCGACCTGGACACCTTCAAGAAGCACCTGGAGATCGCGAACATCCTCGGCCTGCCCCACATGGGCACCGGTGGCGACCCCACCGCAAGCTCCTACAAGGCCGACTGGGACGTGGCCGCCGAGAAGTGGAACGCCCTCGGCGCGATCGCCCGCCGCGCCGGCCTCAAGCTCTACACCCACAACCACGACGCCGCGTACAGCTTCCTCCTCGACGGCGGCCCGCTGGACGCCCAGTCCAAGCCCACCCGCAGCTCCGGCATCCGCAAGCTGGAGTACTTCCTGTCCATCACCGACCCCAAGCTGGTCTGGCTGGAGATGGACGTCTTCTGGGCACACGTCGCCCAGTACAAGTTCCGCACCTACACCGCCCACGACGGCTCCACGCAGACGAACATCTTCGACCCGGCCGGCCTCGTCACCCGCCACAACAAGCGCTACCCGCTGTTCCACGCCAAGGACGGCGTCGTCAACGCCACCAACGGGATGGGCTACGACATGGTCCCGTTCGGCACCGGCGTCATCGACTACACCACGTTCTTCTCCCGCGTGGGAGACCGCAACTACCACAACCCGATGGTCGAGCAGGACACCGCCCCGAGCACCACCAACCCGGGCCAGTCCCTCGAATACGCGGCGATCGGCTACCGCAACCTGGCCGCCCTGCGCCGCTAGCGGCAGACCTGGGCGGAGGGCCTCCCGGGCGACCCGGCGGCCCTCCGCCCGTGCCGGCGGGCCACCGAGCGATATTCGGTGGCGCGAACCGGCGTGCGCTTTTATAGTGAGCGCGCTCCTTGCGGTGGCCCTTTGGCCGCCGCTGTCGGCCGAGTTGAGGAAACAGGAGGTGTGACCGATGGCTGTCTCTGCGATGGGTGCTGCCCGCAACCGGAAGAACATCCACTCCACCTCCGCGGTCCCCGGCTGACCGACCTCTTACTTCTTCGCGCCCGCGAGCGCGCGGCCGGGGCTGCCCTGAGAAGGGTTTCCCTTGAATCTGTCTTCTTCCTCTTCCTCCGCTTCCTCACGTCCGCTGTCCGCCTACGGCTGGGACGAGGGATGGCAGGCCGAGTTCGCTCCGTACGCGGAGCAGGGCCTGGTCCTCGGGCGCGTCGTGCGGGTCGACCGCGGTCTGTGCGACGTCGTCACCCCTGAGGGCACCGTCCGCGCCGACACCGAGTTCGTCGTCCCCCGCGACCCGATGAAGATCGTCTGCACCGGCGACTGGGCCGCGATCGACGCGGCCGGTGACCCGCGGTACGTCCAGGCGCTGCTGCCGCGCCGTACCGCCTTCGTGCGTTCGACGTCATCGAAGCGCTCCGAGGGCCAGGTGCTGGCCGCGAACGTCGACCACGCGGTCGTGGCCGTCTCCCTCGCCGCCGAGCTCGACCTGGGCCGCCTGGAGCGGTTCCTGGCGCTGGCCTGGGAGAGCGGCGCCCAGCCGCTGGTCACCCTCACCAAGGCCGACCTGGTGCCCGACCCCGTGGTGCTGGCCCATCTCCTCGCGGACGTCGAGACCGCCGCGCCCGGCGTCCAGGTGCTGACCGTCAGCTCGGCGACCGGCGAGGGCCTGGACGTGCTCGGCGCCGTGCTCTCCTCCGGCACGTCGGTGCTGATCGGGCAGTCCGGCGCGGGCAAGTCCACGCTCGCCAACGCCCTGCTGGGCGAGGCCGCGCAGCATGTGCACGAGGTCCGGGACAGCGACGGCAAGGGGCGGCACACCACGACCACCCGCGATCTGCTGCCGCTGCCCTGGGGCGGGGTCCTCATCGACACGCCCGGTGTCCGCGGGGTCGGGCTGTGGGACGCCGGGGACGGCGTCGCACAGGCCTTCGCCGAGATCGAGCAACTGGCCGGGGACTGCCGCTTCCACGACTGCGCCCACGAGGCCGAGCCGGGCTGCGCCGTGCTCGCCGCGGTCGAGAACGGGACGCTGCCCGAGCGCCGCCTGGACAGCTACCGCAAGCTGCTGCGCGAGAACACGCGGCTCGCCGCCCGCACCGACGACCGGCTGCGGGCCGAGATGCGGCGGACCTTCAAGCAGCGGCAGGCCCTCGGTCGGCACATGATGGAACGCAAGCGGGGGCCGCAGCGCAAGCCGTAGCGCGACCCGTAGCGCGACTCATAGCGCTGCTCCGGCTCCGTGTCCGTGTGGCCCGCGACGGTTCCTTGGGGCCAGGATGGCCCAAGGAACCGAGAGAGAGCGAGTTGCGATGATGGCCGCCACAGAGGAGTACGACGTCGTCGTCCTGGGCGCGGGTCCCGTCGGGGAGAACGTCGCGGACCGGGTCCGCGCGTCCGGACTCTCCGCGGCGATCGTGGAGAGCGAACTGGTTGGCGGCGACTGCTCGTACTGGGCCTGCATTCCCAGCAAGGCGCTGCTGCGCCCGGCCATCGCCCGCGCCGACGCCCGGCGGCTGCCCGGGCTGCGCGAGGCGGTCAGGGGCCCGCTCGAGGCCCCGGCCGTCTTCGCGCGCCGGGACGAGTACGTCTCGCACTGGAAGGACGACGGCCAGGTCGGCTGGCTGGAGTCGGTCGGCGTCGACCTCGTCCGCGGCCACGGCCGTCTGGTGGGCGTCAAGCGGGTCGCGGTCTCGGACTCGGACGGGCGGGAACGCGTCCTGACCGCCCGGCACGCGGTCGCGGTGTGCACCGGCAGTCGCGCCGCGCTGCCCGGCCTGCCAGGACTGGCCGAGGTCCGCCCCTGGACCAGCCGCGAGGCCACCAGCGCCGCAGCCGTCCCCGGGCGGCTGGCCGTGGTCGGCGGCGGCGTGGTCGCCACGGAAATGGCCACCGCCTGGCAGGCGCTCGGCTCCGAGGTGACCGTGCTGGTCCGCGGCTCCGGGCTGCTGGGGCGCATGGAGCCGTTCGTCGGCGAACTCGTCGCCGCCTCGCTCACCGAGGCCGGAGCCAAGATCCGCACCGGCACCTCCGTGACCGGCGTCCGCCGCTCCGCCCCGGGCGGCCCGGCCGGCTTCGGCTCCGGCGCCGGGCCGGTGACCCTGACGCTGGACAACGGCGAGCACCTCGAAGCCGACGAGGTGCTGTTCGCCACCGGGCGCGCCCCGCGCACCGAGGACATCGGCCTCGAGACGATCGGCCTCGAACCGGGCAACTGGCTGCGGGTGGACGACAGCTGCCAGGTGCGGGACGTGGAGGGCGGCTGGCTGTACGCCGTCGGCGACGTCAACCACCGCGCCCTGATGACCCACCAGGGCAAGTACCAGGCGCGCATCGCGGGCGCCGCGATCGGCGCCCGCGCCCAGGGCGTGCCGCTCCTGGAGACGGACCCCTGGGGCGCCCACGCGGCCACCGCGGACACGGCGGCGGTGCCGCAGGTGGTGTTCACCGACCCCGAGGTCGGCTCGGTCGGCCTCACCGCGGCGCGGGCCGAGGCCGAGGGCCGCCGGATCCGGGTCGTCGACTACGACCTCGGACGGGTCTCCGGCTCCGGCCTCTACGCCGACGGCTACCGCGGCCAGGCCCGCATGGTCGTCGACCTCGACCGGGGGCACCTGATCGGCGTGACCTTCGTCGGCCCGGGCGTCGGTGAGCTGCTGCACTCCGCGACGGTGGCGGTCGCGGGGGAGGTCCCCGTGGAGCGGCTGTGGCACGCGGTCCCGTCGTTCCCGACGATCAGCGAGATCTGGCTGCGGCTGCTGGAGACCTACCGCGGCTAAGACTTGCCCCGCCCGCCCCCCGTCAACATGCGGCTCCGCCGCGTGGGGAGGCCCCGCGCCAGACCCCGATCCCTGGGGCGTCGCCCCCGCAGGCGGGCCGCGGCGCCTGCGGCGGGCTGCTGCTCCCCTACCCGCCCCTTCCCGCAACTGGGGCTCAGCCCCAGACCCCCGATGCCTGGGGCTGAGCCCCCGGCAGGCGCCCCGCGGAACACTGCCTGCGTGGCGCCTGCGGCGGGCCTCTCCCCTACCCGCCCCCTGCCGATATGCGGCTCCGCCGCGTGGGGAGGCTCCGCCCCCAGACCCCCAAGGCCGGGGGCGGAGCCCCGCAGGCCAGGGCCGCATCGGCGGGGTCCGGCTGTCCTGTGCCGTCCGGTGGCTGCATGTGCCGGCTGCGCCGCGGGGATGTGGTCCTTGGCCCTGGGGTCCGTGGCGGCGATGTCGCCCAGGCGGCGGAGCAGCGGATCGGCTGGGGCCGGAGGCAGCTTCCGGGATCTTGGGGTCCGGGGGCGGATCCCAGCGTGCCGGGGCCGCATTTCGGCGTGGCCTGGCTGCCATGCCCCGTCCGCCGGCTGCGTGTGGGGTTCCGCGGCGGGGGTGTCGGCCAGCCCAAGCTCGGGGTCTGGGGCGGAGCCCCAGTTGCGGGAAGGGGCGGGTAGGGGAGCAGCCCGCCGCAGGCGCCGCGCAGGCGGTGTTCCGCGGGGCGTCTGCCGGGGAAACAATTGTGGGCATGAGCCAACAGGGGGACAGGCGCCGTCACGAGGACGACTGGTGGGGCGAGTTGTACCACCGGCACACCGGCGACGTGGGGCCCGCCACCGCGTCGGACTCCGTCGACGACCGGTTCGACTCCGCGTCCCGCACGGTCGGCGGGCCGCCGTCGCACAGGGCCCCGCTCGGGTCGGTACCGGCCGCGGGAGCGCCCTGGGGGACGGAGCCGGGACCGGAACCGGAGAAGCCGACCGAGCCCGCCCCATCGGATGCGGCCTTCGGGTGGTTTTCCGGCGAACGGGCGCCGGCCCCGGCCCCGGCCGACCCGCGATCCGCCAAACGGCCGTCCCTGCCGCGTCCGTACGTGCCACGGCCGCCCGCGCCGCAGCCCCCCGCGCCGCAGCCCGCCCCGGACGCCGACGCCGACGCCGACGAGCCGATCGTGCCGCCCCCCGCAGACCCGTACGAACTGGCCGACCTCGTGCCGGACACCGTGCTGGACGGCGCCCGCTGCGGAGCCGCCACGCTGCGCGCCGTCTCCTCCCGCGGCGAGTCGGCCCGCCGGGGCGGGGAGCCGCGGCGGGACGTGTTGCTCATGGCGCGGTTCGGGTCCGGGCCCGGCGCGCTGGTGCTGGTGGCGCTGGCCGGCGGGGCTGGCGGGGCCGACGGGGCGCACCAGGCGGCGCGCGAGCTGTGCGAGTGGATCGGCGGCGCGGTCGGCCGCAGCCATGCGCAGCTGGTCGACGACATACGCTCCGGCAACCGCGGCGCGCTCAAGTCCGGGCTGCACCGGCTCACCGACCGCGGCCTGGGCCGGTTGAGGGCCCGCGCGGCCGAGTTGGGCCTGGACCCGGCCGAGTACACCGCCGCGCTGCGCTGTCTGGTGCTGCCCGCCGACCCGGACTGCCGGATCCGCGTGGTCTTCGGCGTCGGCGACGGCGGCCTGTTCCGGCTGCGCGCGGGCGTCTGGCAGGACCTGGAGCCCGCCGAGCCGGAGCCGGACACCGCGGGCGGCCCGGTGCTCGGGTTCGGCAGTGCGACACGGGCGGCGGCCGGGTCGCCCCCGACGATGGACCTGGGGATCGCCACGCCGGGCACCGGCCCCGCCCCCGGCCCGGCCCCGGTCCCCGCCGCCGCTCCCTTCCGCTTCCGGGCCTCCGTAGCCCGGCCGGGGGATGTGCTGCTGATGTGCGGCCGCGGGCTCGCGGAGCCGCTGCGCGGCCGCCCCGAGCTCGCCGGACACCTGGCGGAACGCTGGGCGGAGGCGGAGCCGCCGGGGCTCGCCGAGTTCCTCGCGGACACCCGGACGCGGGTGGAGGGTTACGCCGACGACCGTACGGCGGCCGCCGTCTGGGAGGCGTGAGCGCGCGGTCCATGGGTTGATGGAGCTACGTAGCCGCTACGCAGCCGCACCGGCATACGCAGCCGAGACCCGTACGGAAGGGCGCGCGATGGGCAAGCAGACCGTGGCCGAGCAGTTCGTGGACCTCCTGGCGCGCGCCGGGGTGCGCCGGCTGTACGGGGTCGTCGGGGACAGCCTCAACCCGGTCGTCGACGCCGTACGCCGCAACGCGGCCATCGACTGGATCCAGGTCCGCCACGAGGAGTCCGCCGCGTTCGCCGCCGGTGCCGAGGCCCAGCTCACCGGCCGCCTCGCGGCCTGTGCCGGCTCCTGCGGGCCCGGAAATCTGCACCTGATCAACGGTCTGTACGACGCCCATCGCTCGATGGCCCCGGTCCTCGCCCTCGCCTCGCACATCCCCAGCAGCGAGATCGGCAGCGGCTACTTCCAGGAGACCCACCCCGAACGGCTGTTCGCCGAGTGCAGCCACTACTGCGAGCTGATCTCCAGCCCGCGGCAGATGCCGCGCGTCCCGCAGACCGCGATCCAGCACGCCATCGGGCGCGGCGGCGTCAGCGTGGTGGCGCTGCCCGGGGACATCGCGGCGCTCCCGGCGCCCGAGCGGGCCGAGGAGCACGCCCTGGTCACCGCCCGCCCCTCGGTGCGCCCCGGCGACGGGGAGATCGAGGCGCTCGCCCGGATGGTGGACGCGGCCGACCGGGTGACGCTGTTCTGCGGCAGCGGCACCGCCGGGGCGCACGCCGAGGTGATGGCCTTCGCCGAGCGGGTGAAGTCCCCGGTGGGGCACGCGCTGCGCGGCAAGGAGTGGATCCAGTACGACAACCCGTACGACGTCGGCATGAGCGGGCTGCTCGGCTACGGCGCGGCGTACGAGGCCACCCACGAGTGCGATCTGCTGATCCTGCTGGGCACCGACTTCCCGTACAACGCCTTCCTGCCCGACGACGTGAAGATCGTGCAGATCGACGTCCGCCCCGAGCACCTGGGCCGGCGCTCCAAGCTCGACCTGGCGGTGTGGGGCGATGTGCGGGAGACGCTGAGCTGTCTGACGCCGAAGGTGCGCGCCAAGAGCGACCGCAGATTCCTGGACCGGATGCTGAAGAAGCACGCCGACGCGCTGGAGGGCGTGGTCAAGGCGTACACCCGCAGGGTGGACAAGCACATTCCGATCCATCCGGAGTATGTGGCGGCGGTGCTGGACGAGGAGGCGGCCGCCGACGCGGTCTTCACGGTCGACACCGGGATGTGCAATGTGTGGGCGGCCCGCTATCTGACCCCCAACGGCCGCCGCCGGGTGATCGGCTCGTTCACCCATGGCTCGATGGCCAACGCGGTGCCGCAGGCGATCGGCGCCCAGTTCCTCGACCGCCGCCGCCAGGTCGTCTCGATGTCCGGGGACGGCGGCTTCGCCATGCTGATGGGCGACTTCCTCACCCTCGTCCAGTACGACCTGCCGGTGAAGGTGGTGCTCTTCAACAACTCCTCGCTCGGCATGGTCGAGCTGGAGATGATGGTCTCGGGCCTGCCCTCGTACGGCACCACCAACCTCAACCCCGACTTCGCGGAGATCGCCCGCGCCGCCGGGGCGTACGGCGAGCGGGTGGAGAAGCCCAAGCATCTGCGGGCGGCGCTGCGGTCCGCCCTGCGCTACAAGGGGCCCGCGCTGGTGGACGTGGTCACCGATCCCAACGCGCTGTCGATCCCGCCGAAGATCCGCGCGGAGATGGTGACCGGCTTCGCGCTCTCCGCGAGCAAGATCGTGCTGGACGGCGGGGTGGGCAAGATGGTGCAGCTGGCCCGCTCGAACCTGCGGAACCTGCCCCGCCCCTGACGGCCTGGGGTGCGATAGGGAGCACCCCAGGCCGTAACCCCGCCGTCCAGCCTCGCTGCGGGCCTACGCGGGCGTGAGCCTCAGGGTGAGGATCTCGTGCGGCCGCAGGCTCAGGGCCAGCCCGCCCTCGCCGGTGGCCGCCTCGTGCAGCGGCCGCTCCAGCAGGTCCGTCACCTGGGCGCTGATCACCGGGAACCCGGTGGTGAGCGTCGCCGACGCCCGCCCGCCGCGCGACTCGTACAGCCGCACCACCACATCGCCGCTACGGTCCTCCGCCAGCTTGACGGACTCGACGGTGACCGCCGGGTTGTCGACGCCGATCAGCGACGGGAGCGCCGCGCCCGCGGGCAGGGCGCGCGGCGGCAGGTTGAGCGCCAGGCCCTCGGCGACCGCGTCGCCCACCTCGGCGCCGGGCAGCAGCGCATACGCGAAGCGGTGGGCGCCGAGGTCGGTCTCGGGGTCGGGGCTGTGCGGGGCGCGCAGCAGGGTCAGCCGCACCGTCGTGCCCAGCACCGGCCCGCCGTCACCATCGACCGGGTGCTCCGTACGGGTCACATCGTGGCCGTACGTCGAGTCGTTGAGCAGCGCCGCCCCGTAGCCGGGCTCGGCGACCCGCAGCCAGCGGTGGGCGCAGATCTCGAACCGGGCCGCGTCCCAGCTGGTGTTGGTGTGGGTGGCGCGGTCCACATGCCCGAACTGGATCTCGGAGGTGGACACCTTGGCGTGGATGTCCAGCGGGAACGCCGCCTTGAGGACCTTCTCCGACTCCTGCCAGTCCACCTCGGTGGTGATGTCCACCCGGCGGCCGCCGCGGCTGAGGCGGATCTCCTGGGTGATCCGGGAGGCCCCCGAGGCGCCGAAGACGCGCACCACCCGGACCGCGGCGCGCAGCGGCCCGGACTCGACCAGCTCGACGGACTCGGCGTCGGTGAGGTCGGTGTGGACCCGGCGGTAGTGCCGGTCGATGTCCCAGGCGTCCCACTCGTTGGGGTGGTCGGGGTGCAACTGGAGGAGGTTGGCGCGGGCGCCGGGCGCGATCAGCTCCCGGTCGGCCGTCAGGTCGCGTACGGAGGTCAGCAGCCCGTCGGCGTCGATGACCACGCGCAGCAGATCGTTGTCCAGCACGATGGTGCGCCCGTCGCTCAGCGCACTGACCGGCGCCTCGGACGCGCTCGCCCCCGGCGTGTCGGCCTGCACGGCCGACGCGCCCAGCGCGGGCAGCCGCACCGCCACCGCGGCGCGCCCGTCCTCCAGCGGCTGGACCGGCGTGCCTTCCGGGAGGGCCGCCGCCGTCGGCGCGTCGAGCGTGACGACCTCGCCGCGCTCGTACGGGGAGGCGTTGAACACCACCGGCCCGTCCTGCGCGCCGCCCAGCGCGTCCACCGCCGCCGAGATGATCCCCTCCAGCTCGGTGCGGACCCGCTCATAGGTGTCGCGCGCCTCGCGGTGCACCCAGGCGATCGAGGAGCCCGGCAGGATGTCATGGAACTGGTGCAGCAGCACCGTCTTCCAGATCCGGTCCAGGTCGTCGTACGGATAGGCGTACCCGGGGGAGCGCAGCGCGGCGGCCGTCGCCCACAGCTCCGCCTCCCGCAGCAGATGCTCGCTGCGCCGGTTGCCCTGCTTGGTCTTGGCCTGGGTGGTGTACGTCGCCCGGTGCAGCTCCAGATACAGCTCGCCCGACCACACCGGCGCCTTGGCCCCGTACTCCCGCTCCGCCTCGGCGAAGAACGCCGACGGCCGCTCGATCTCGACCCGCGGCGAGCCCTCGAGCGACTTGAGCCGCCGCGCCTTCTCCATCATCTCGCGGGTGGGGCCGCCACCGCCGTCGCCGTAGCCGAAGGGGACGAGGGAGCGGGTGGCCAGCCCCTTGTCGGCGAAGTTCTTCTCGGCGTGGGCGAGTTCGCTCGCATGGAACTGGGCGTTGTAGGTGTCCACCGGCGGGAAGTGGGTGAACACCCGGGTGCCGTCGATGCCCTCCCACCAGAAGGTGTGGTGCGGCATCTTGTTCGACTGGTTCCAGGACAGCTTCTGGGTGAGGAACCACCGCACCCCCGCGAGCTTCGCCAGCTGCGGGAAGGCGGCCGTGTAGCCGAAGGAGTCCGGCAGCCAGATCTCCTCGGTGTCCACCCCCAGCTCCTCCAGGAAGAACCGCTTGCCGTGCACGATCTGCCGGGCCAGCGCCTCGCCGCCGGGCATGTTGGCGTCCGACTCGACCCACATCGAGCCGACCGGTGCCCAGTTGCCGTCGGCCACGGCCTTCTTGATCCGCTCCCAGATGTGCGGCTGGTGCTCCTTGACCCATGCGTACTGCTGCGCCTGCGAGCAGGCGAAGACCAGCTCCGGGTAGTCGGGCGCGAGCGCGGTGACATTGGCGAAGGTCCGGGACGCCTTGCGGACGGTCTCGCGCAGCGGCCACAGCCACGCCGAGTCGATATGGGCGTGCCCGGTCGCCGACACGCGGTGCGCGCTGGCGTTCGCGGGGCGGCTGAGCGCCTCGGCCAGCGCGGCGCGCCCGGCCGCGGCGGTGCCCGGCACATCGTGGAGGTCCAGCGCGTCCAGCATGTTCTCCAGGGCGCGCAGTATCTCGTGGCGCCGCGCCCGGTCCGCCGGAAGCTCGCGCATCAGCTCCGACAGCACCTCGATGTCCAGCACCAGATGCCAGACCTCCTCGTCCAGCACGGCGAGGTCGGCCGAGGCGAAGCGGTACAGCGGGCGGTCCCCGGCGGTCAGCACATCGCCCAGCAGCGTCGGCTCATAGCCGTCGCGCAGCACGGCCGGGTTGGCGGCCGCCTCCAGCAGCAGCCGCACCGGCTCGCCCCCGGCCGCCGGCGCGGCGACGGGAACATGCCGGTTGCGGGGGTGGATGCCCTTGAGCGGCACCCCCTCCGCGTCGTACACCAGCCCCTCGGCCTGGAAGCCGGGGGCGTCCCCCGTGAAGCCGGGGTCGATGACGGCCTCGACCCGCCGCCCCGCCCACTCCGACGGCACCTCGCCCGCCAGCCGGAACCACCAGGTCGACCACGGCGAGCCCCACTCGGTGCCGGTCTCGAAGGGCTCGTACGACCCCTTCAGCGCGTCGCCCACCGGGACCGGCTCGCCCGGGGTGCGCCACGCGGTCAGCGTGAGCGGGGTGCGCGCCGTGTACTGGGCGGGCCTGATGAACTGGTGCAACGCCCGGTCGAGGCGCCCTTCCACCAGCGGTCGGTCGTCGTGCATGCGCGGCTCTCCTCAAGATCGGCGCGGGTCGGTCCCAGCGGATCATTTCCCTCGGTGTGTGGGGGCCAACACGCGGGAATGCATTCCGTGAGCGTGTTCGACGACATTTCGACGCTGGCTGTCCCCTGGGCGGCCGGGGCGGGGGAGGATGAAGCGTCAGCCTGCACGGCGGGGCGGCACGGCCGGGTGGCCGGAAGCGGGGGCGGTGGCCATCGAGAGCGAGCGGGACCCGGCTTTGAGCAAGCGATTACAGAACGGCGAGCTGTCCCGCGTCGCGGAGGTCCGTGCGGGGCTGCGCGAGCTGCTGCGGCGCTGGGGCGAGCCGAGCAGGAGGGACCTGGCCGAGCTGCTCACCAGCGAGCTGGTCACCAACGCGCTGGTGCACACCGACCGCGGGGCGCACATCACAGCCACGCTCGGCGAAGGTCAGGGCGGGCCGGTCAGCGGCCGATTACGGGTCGAGGTGCGGGATTTCGTCCCGCGGCATCCGACGCTGCGCACCCATGCGGCCGAGGAGGGCACCTCCGGGCGCGGGCTGCTGCTGGTGCACACGCTCGCGGACGCGTGGGGGGTGCGGGCCCACGGCGTGGGGAAGGCGGTCTGGTTCGAGCTCGACGCGCGGTCCGTGTGAGGGGCCGGCGGACCGGAGGCGGGGCATCGGTTCTTCGCGCGGCGGGTGCGGGTGCCGTCCGCGCGGGGGCGGGAGAGGAGACGTGCTCCCCGTCCCGCCCACCCGGCCGAAGGGGCGCGACCCTGTCGAAAGGGAGAGCGCGCGGAGGCCCTGAGGTACGAAGGGCCGAGCACGGTCGACCGTCGACAGGGTCTGCAGCGCCCCGGAGGCGAACCAAGCAGCACGTCAGCCGAAGGCGCGTTCGATCTGCGCGAGCTTCTCTTCCAGGGAGTCGAGCCGCGGCATGGTGAGTGTGTCGTCCTCGGCGGTGAGGTCGATGGTCCGCGGGCGGTCGGCCTCGCGGTCCCCGAATCCGTCACCGCTGCTCGCGGACCGCAGAGCGGGCCGGGAGGAGGGCGCGGACAGCTGTCCCTTGTCCAGCGAGGTACCGAGGGAGTTTTCCGGCGAGTTATCCGATATGGCAGGCTCCGATGTGAGCGCCGGTTGCGAGGAGGAGCCGGTGACCTCCACCTGGCGGCCGCCGCGCCGGCCCCAGGAGCGGTGCTGCCGGTTCAGCGCCCGGATCCGGGCCCGGTCCAGCCTCTCCTGCTCCCGCCGGCGGTGCCGGTTGTGCTCCTTCTCCTTGCGGTCCTCGCGCACCTCCTCGACGGCCTCGTCCAGGGTGCGGACGCCCTCGAGCAGCATCAGCGACCAGGCGGCGAAGGTCTCGCGGGGCGCGCGCAGCCAGCGAACGATACGGATCTGGGGCAGCGGCCTGGGCACCAGGCCCTGCTCGCGGAGTGCCGCGCGGCGGGTCTGCTTGAGCGCGCGGTCGAAGAGGACCGCCGCCGAGAGCGACATGCCGGCGAAGAACTGGGGCGCTCCGGCGTGGCCCATGCCGCGCGGCGCGTGCACCCAGTTGAACCAGGCCGCGGCGCCCGCGAACAGCCACACCAGCAGTCGGGAGCCGAGAGCGGCGTCACCGTGGCTGGCCTCGCGCACCGCGAGCACCGAGCAGAACATCGCGGCGCCGTCGAGCCCGAACGGCACCAGGTACTCCCAGCCGTTCGTCAGGGCGAGGTTCTCCCGCCCGAAGCCCACCAGCCCCTGGAAGGAGAGGGCGGCCGCGACCCCGGCGCAGCAGAACAGAAGCACATACGAGGCCATCCCATAGATGGCCTCCTTGCGGCGGCGCCGCTCCTCGCTCCGCTCCCAGGAGTCGGAGTTCGCCTTGTCTTCCTTGGCGTTACGTCCGCGCGCGAGCACTGTCACCGCTCCCACGACGCCGACGAGCACTACGACGGCCGGGAGGCCCCAGCTCGATATGTCGGTCAGTCTCATCCGGTGTCCCTTGCCTCGCTTCCGTGAAGTTCTGGCCGCAGTACGGCCTACTCGCGCGACATCTTGGCGTAAACCTGGCTTGTCCCGAGCGGGTTCTGGACAAGAGGACGCCAAATCGGCGGGGGGACACGCGGATAGGTGCGATACGGTTCGAACGCTCGCGCTGTGCAAGCGGCTTGCATTCTATTCATGGAATCCGACCGAACGTAAACGTCCTGCTGAGGTTGTGTCAGGACGCTCAATGTGGTCCGTTCCGGTTGGATCCGGTTAGGCTTGCCTTTTATATGACGTCCGAGGGGTTTGCCCTCGTGCGGCCTCCGCATATCGTTTCAAGCGGACGTCAGGAGGAGCCGAGGTGGAGCAGGCCAGTGCCGAAACGGCGGCGGAGCCGCACCCGGATCCCGGTATCCCCGGCCCCGGTGGCCCCGGCGGGCCCGCCTCGCGGAAGCCGCCCCGGCGCCACTCGGTGCGCGGACAGATCCTGGACGCCCTGCGGGACGCGCTGGTCGGGGGCGAGCTCGCCCCCGGCGAGGTCTACTCCGCGCCGGCCCTCGCCGAGCGCTTCGGTGTGTCGGCCACGCCCGTACGGGAGGCCATGCAGCAGCTCGCCGGAGAGGGCGCCGTCGAGGTGGTGCCGAACCGGGGGTTCCGGGTGGCCCGGCGCAGCGCGCGGGAGCTGGCGGAGCTGGCCGAGGTCCGGGCCCTGCTGGAGGTCCCCGTGATGCTCAGCCTGGCCGAGGCGATCGCGCCCGAGCGGTGGGCGGGGCTGCGGCCCTTCGCGGAGGCGACGGCCGCGGCGGCGGCGAAGGGGAGCCGGGCGGCGTATCTGGAGGCGGACCGCACCTTCCACCAGACGGTCCTGAGCCTGGCCGGAAATGAACAGCTGGTCGTGGTGGCCGACGAGCTGCACCGGCGGGCGCAGTGGCCGCTGGTCGGCGGCCAGATCGTGCGCACCGCCGACCTCGTCGCGGACGCGGCCGAGCACATGGCCCTGCTCGACGCCCTGGCCGCGCGGGACCTCGACGCCGTCGAGTCCCTGGTGCGCGACCACTTCAACGGCGGGGCGTGAGTTTCCCCTGCCGCCGCCCCTTCCCTCATCTGGGGCAAGCCCCAGCTCCCGGCCTCACTGACCGTCCGGGGCCCGGGGGCTTGCCCCCCACGCGGCGGAGCCGCACACCGACAGGGGCTGGGAAGGGGCGGGCAGGGAAACAGCCCTCGGCCTACGCCGTCGCGGTCGGGGCCTGTCTTAACTGTTCGGCGAGCCACACCGGCACCCCGCCCAGCAGCCGCACCAAGCGCTCCGCCTCCGTGCGCAGCCGGGTCGCCTCCGGCTCCTCCTCCACCTCGGCCAGCGCCGCGAGCGCCGGGGCGATGCCGATCAGATAGCCCAGCTCCTCCCGGATGCGCAGCGATTCGGCGAAGCCGCGCCGCGCCTCGGCCAGATCGCCCTCCTGCTCCGCCATCGCGGCCAGATGGCGCCAGGTGCACGAGAGCAGCAGCTCGTCGCCGTGGTTCTTGGCCCCGGCGTGTGCGCGCTGGAAGGCGGCCTGGGCGCCGGTGGGGTTCTGCGCGAGGTGCTGGGCGATCAGGCCGCGGCGGAAGTCCAGCAGCGGGCGGGTCGGCGAGCCGGGGCCGAGCAGCGCGGCGGCGCGCCCGAGCGCGGTCCGCGCCTCGTCGGCACGGTCGCGCACCCCCAGCAGGGTGGAGGCGTAGGCGAGATAGCCGCGTTCGCACGCCGTGGCGCCCCGCTCGTCGTCGGTGAGCGCGAGCGCCTCCGCCGCCCGCAGGGCGTCCTCGGCCGCTTCCCACCCCTCGGAGGTGAACATGCAGCGCTCGGTCAGTACGGCGGTCCGCTTGAGCGCGGCCGAGGCGTCGCCCGCCGCGCGCGGTGTGAGCAGGGCCGCGGCGTCGTGCCAACAGCCGCGCGAGCGCAGCCGCCACACCGCCGTGTCCACGGGGTCGTCTACCCGATCCGGGCGGAGACCAGAATCGGAATCCGATGATCCAGGTGGTGACATGGCGGTGTCCGCCACATTGCCCTCCCCAAGCGCGCCATCGAGCCGGAAGCTGTGATCCGAATCTCAGCATGGATGCGCGGGCGCGGCCAAGAGGTCGGTGTGAATGAATTCACAAACAGGCAAGGAAACTGGACATCCCTTGACCAACAGCCGACCCATCAGCCACACCCGGTCAGCTCATCCGCAGCGCCAGGAAGAAGTCCAGCTTGTCCTCGAGGCGCGCCAGATCACGCCCCGTCAGCTGCTCGATCCGCCCCACCCGGTACCGCAGCGTGTTGACGTGCAGATGCAGCCGGGTCGCGCAGCGCGTCCAGGAGCCGTCACAGTCCAGGAACGCCTCCAGGGTGGGGATCAGCTCGGCGCGGTGGCGGCGGTCGTAGTCGTACAGGGGGTCCAGCAGCCGGGCGGTGAAGGCGCGGCGGACGTCGTCGGGGACGAAGGGGAGCAGCAGCACATGCGAGGCGAGCTCCTGGTGGCCCGCCGCGCAGACCCGCCCGGGGCGAGCGGCGGCGACCCGCCGGGCGTGTCGCGCCTCCTCCAGGGCGCCGCGCAGCCCGTCGGCGGAGTGGACGACCGCGCTGACGCCGAGCGTCAGCCGACCGTCGCCGTCCAGCCCGCGGGAGAGCGGCTCCCGGACGGCGGCGAGCAGCGCGTCGGCGTGCAGCCCCGCCTCGAAGCCGTACGCCCCGCCGCCGCTGCCGCCGCCCTCGGCGTCGGCCGCCGGGGCGTCGGGCAGCGCGGGCAGCGGGACCAGCGCGACCGCCTCGTCGCCCGTGTGCGCCACCGCGATCCGGTCCGAGGGCTCGGGCCCGGTCGCCTCCGGGTCGACCAGCACCTCTTCCAGCAGCGACTGGGCCACCGGGCCACCCGGCGCCGTCGCGCCCTCCCACTCCACCTGGGCCACCACCACCTGCCAGTGCGGGGCCGTGGCCAGGCCCGGAAGCAGCACGGGCGCGGCCACCCGCAGCCGGGCGGCGACCTCGGCGGGCGGCGCGCCCGACTGGACCAGCTCCAGCACCTCCTGGGCCAGCCGGCGCCGCACGGTGCGCGAGGCGTCCCTGCGGTCCCGCTCCACCGCGATCAGCTGGGTCACCCCGTGCAGCAGATCCAGCCGCTCCTCGGGCCAGTCGCCCGCGTCCGCCCCGACCACCAGCAGCCAGTCGGAGAGCACGGTCTCCCGGACGTCCCCGGCGCCCGACGGGGCCGGCCCGCCGCTGCGGATGGGGAAGAGGGAGTACGTGACGCCGTCGGCGGTGGTCACCCGGTGCGGGCCGCGGCGCCCCGAGCGCTGGGCGGCCAGATGCTCGCCCGCGAGCCGCGCGCACACCGCGGAGGGCAGCTCGGGCGCGCCCCCGGGGCCGGCCGCCGCGGCGACGGACGGCACCGCGATCCGGCGGCCGGTGGGGGACAGCACCCAGGCGGGCAGGTCGAGATCGGAGCCGAGCAGATCCAGCACGACCTCCGGGCCGCCGCCCGCGGGCCCCGAGGTCATCAGCCGCCGGTGCCGGTCGACGACGGCCGCCAGATCCCCGGCCCGCTCGCCGGACACCCGGCGCACCACGTACTCGGTGATGGACGCGAAGGACACGTCCTCCACCACCGAGAAGAGCGGCAGCCGGTGCCGCGCGCAGGCCAGCACCAGGTCCACGGGCACGGAGCCGAGCTCCGCCTCGCCCGCCGCCAGCCCGGCGACCTGGGCCGCCACCAGGATCCGGACGAACCGCTCGGAGTCCTCCGGCTCCCGCCGCCACGCCAGGCCGGTCAGCACCAGCTCCCCGCCGGACAGATAGCGGCTCGGGTCGCGCAGATCGGTGGTCATCACCCCGCGCACGGTGCGGTCCAGCTCCTCCTCGCCGCCGAGCAGCCGCAGGCCCAGGGCGTCGGTCTCCAGCAGTGCGCGCAGCCGCATGTCGTCGCCAGCCGATCTTCGTGTGTTGCCGGTGGAAGTCCTCGCCGTTTCCGGTGATTACCGCCGAGGTTTCCACTCCCCGTCTTTCGTTCGAATCTACAAGACCACGCCGCTGGCCAGCCAACTGCTTCATGCCTTCGGTGACTGCACCAGGTGGCCCACAGATCGGTCTACTGGCGGTAGGCCGTGTGCAGAGTGATCGGGGGAGACCTCGAAGAGGGGACGAGAGAGCGCCTATGGAATTCCTGCGCCCCGCCAGTTGGGAGGAAGCGCTCGCCGCGAAGGCGGCGCATCCCACGGCCGTGCCCGTCGCGGGCGGGACCGACGTCATGGTGGAGATCAACTTCGACCGCCGCCGCCCCAGCCACCTGCTCGACCTGAACCGGATCGCCGAGCTGTACGAGTGGGAGACCGGCGCGGAGACCGTACGGCTGGGCGCCTCCGTGCCGTACACGCGGATCATCGAGCGGCTGGGGGCCGAGCTGCCGGCGCTGGCGATCGCCGCGCACACCGTCGGCTCGCCGCAGATCCGCAACCGCGGCAGCGTCGGCGGCAACCTCGGCGCCGCCTCGCCCGCGGGCGACGCGCACCCTGCGCTGCTCGCCGCCGGGGCCGAGGTGGAGGTCGCCTCGGTGCGCGGCAGCCGCCTCATCCCGGTCGAGGAGTTCTACACCGGCGTCAAGCGCAACGCCCTGGCGGACGACGAGCTGATCAGGGCGGTCCACATCCGCAGGGCCACCGGGCCGCAGCAGTTCTCCAAGGTCGGCACGCGCAACGCCATGGTCATCGCGGTGTGCGCCTTCGCGATCGCGCTCCACCCGGACACCCGCACGGTGCGGACCGGCATCGGTTCGGCCGCGCCCACCCCGGTACGGGCGCGGGAGGCCGAGGACTTCCTGAACGCCGCGCTCGCCGAGGGCGGCTTCTGGGACGACGGCAGGACCATCCCCCCAGACGCCGCGCTCGCCCGCCGCTTCGCCGAGCTGTGCGCGGCCGCCTGCGACCCCATCGACGATGTGCGCGGCAGCGCGGCGTACCGCCGCCACGCGGTGACCGTCATGGCACGCCGCACGCTCGGCTGGACCTGGCAGGCGTTCCGCGAGGGCGGAGACACGGCTGAGGGCGGCGGCACGACAGAGGGAGGCGCACGGTGCGCGTGACATTCACGGTCAACGGGCGGCCGCGGCAGGCCGACGATGTGTGGGAGGGCGAGTCGCTGCTGTACGTACTGCGCGAGCGGCTGGGCCTCCCGGGCTCCAAGAACGCCTGTGAGCAGGGCGAATGCGGATCCTGCACGGTCCGGCTCGACGGTCTGCCGGTCTGCGCCTGCCTGGTGGCGGCCGGTCAGGCCGAGGGCCGCGAGGTCGTCACGGTCGAGGGTCTCGCGGAGTACGCCGAGGCCAGGAGCCGGCGGGCCACGGGCCCGGAGGCGACGGCGGCCACGCCGCAGCAGCCCCCGCCGGCCCCCGTCCAGCAGGCGTTCATCGAGGCCGGCGCCATCCAGTGCGGCTTCTGCACCCCCGGCCTGCTCGTCGCCGCCGATGAACTGCTGGAGCGCAACCCCGACCCCTCCGACGCCGACATCCGCGAGGCGCTCTCCGGCAATCTCTGCCGCTGCACCGGCTACGAGAAGATCCTCGACGCGGTCCGGCTGGCCGCCGCGCGCACCACGGAGGCGAGGTGACCATGGGCCCCGGCCGCACCACCACCCCCGCCCCCGCCCGGCCGCACCCGGGCGCCACCACCCCGGGCGCCATCGGCGAGTCCACCCCACGCCCCGACGGCACCCTCAAGGTGACCGGCGAGTTCGCGTACGCGTCCGACCTGTGGCACGAGGACATGCTGTGGGGCTGCACCCTCCGCAGCCCGCACGCACACGCCGAGATCCGCTCCATCGACGTCGCCGAGGCGCTGGCCATGCCCGGTGTGCACACCGTCATGACCTACGCCGACCTCCCCGCCGAGACCCACTACGGCCTGGAGATCCGCGACCAGCCCGTGCTCGCCGCCGACCGGGTCCGCTACCACGGCGAGGCCGTCGCGATCGTCGCCGCCGACCACCCCGAGACCGCGCGCCGCGCCGCCGCCCGGATCAAGGTCGAGTACGCCGAGCTGCCGCTGATCACCGATGAGGCCACCGCCACCGCGCCCGGCGCGCCCGTGCTCCACCCCGGCCGCACCGACCGCCACGCCGCACACGCCCCGCACCCCAACATCGTCCACCGCCAGCCCATCAGGCGCGGCGACGTCGCCGACGCCAGGGCCCGCGCCGATGTCGTGGTGCGCCGCGACTACGAGGTCGGCATGCAGGACCAGGCCTTCCTCGGCCCGGAGTCCGGCCTGGCCGTGCCCGCCGAGGACGGCGGCGTCGACCTCTACATCGCCACCCAGTGGCTGCATGTCGACCGCGACCAGCTCGCCCCGGTCCTGGGCCTGCCCGCCGACAAGGTCCGGCTGACCCTGTCCGGCGTCGGCGGGGCCTTCGGCGCCCGCGAGGACCTGTCCATGCAGGCCCACGCGTGCCTGCTGGCGCTGCGCACCGGCCGGCCCGTCAAGATCGTCTACAACCGCTACGAGTCGTTCTTCGGCCATGTCCACCGCCACCCCGCCAAGCTCACCTACGAGCACGGGGCGACCCGCGACGGCAGGCTGCTCTACGTCCAGTGCCGCATCGTCCTCGACGGCGGCGCGTACGCCTCCTCCTCCCCGGCGGTCGTCGGCAACGCCGCCTCCCTGTCCATCGGCCCCTACGCGGTGGACAACGTCGACATCGAGGCGCTCGCGCTGTACTCCAACAACCCGCCCTGCGGCGCCATGCGCGGATTCGGCGCCGTACAGGCCTGCTTCGCCTACGAGGCGCAGATGGACGCGGTGGCGGCCGAGCTCGGCCTGGACCCGGTGGAGTTCCGGCAGCGCAACGCCATGGAGCACGGCACCGCCATGCCCACGGGCCAGCGCGTCGACTCCCCGGCCCCGGTCGCCGAACTGCTGCGCCGGGTCAAGGCGCGGCCGATGCCGCCCGGCGGCTTCTCCGACGTACGGGAGCTGCCCGGCGGGCTGTCCAACACCAGCCACGGCGAGGGCGTGGTGCGCGGCGTCGGCTACGCGGTCGGCATCAAGAACGTCGGCTTCTCCGAGGGCTTCGACGACTACTCCACCGCCCGGGTGCGGCTCGAAGTGCTGGGCGGAGAGCCGGTCGCGCTGGTGCACACCGCCATGGCCGAGGTCGGCCAGGGCGGGGTGACCGTGCACACCCAGATCGCCCGCACCGAGCTCGGCGTCGCGCGGGTCGTGCTCCACCCGGCCGACACCCAGGTCGGCTCGGCGGGCTCCACCTCCGCCTCCCGCCAGACGTATATGACCGGCGGCGCGATCAAGCACACCTGCGAGGCGGTGCGCGAGGAGGTGTTCCGGCGCGGCCGCGAGCGGTTCGGGGCCGACCACCCCGGCTGGGCGGGCGCGGAGCTGCGGCTGGCGGGCGGCAAGGTGGTCACCGGGGCGGGCGAGGTCCTCGCCGACCTGGCCGAGATCCTCGGCGGGGACGCGATCGACATCGAGAAGGAGTTCCGGCACCGCCCGACCGAGCCGTTCCACCCGCGGACCGGGCAGGGCTTCGGACACGTCCAGTACTCCTTCTGCGCCCACCGGGCCGTCGTCGACGTCGACACCGAACTCGGCCTGGTCAAGGTCGTCGAACTCGCGGCCGCCCAGGACGTCGGCAAGGCGCTCAACCCGCTGTCCGTCGTCGGCCAGATCCAGGGCGGCACGACCCAGGGGCTCGGGCTCGCGGTCATGGAGGAGATCGTGGTGTCGGACGGCGCCCGGGTGCGCAACCCGTCCTTCACCGACTATCTGATCCCCACCATCCTCGACACGCCGAGCATCCCGGTGGACGTCCTCGAACTGGCCGACGACCACGCGCCGTACGGGCTGCGCGGGGTCGGCGAGGCCCCCACCCTGTCCTCCACCCCGGCCGTCGTCGCCGCCATCCGGGCGGCGACGGGCCTGCGGCTGGGACGCGTCCCCGTCCGCCCGGAACATCTGACCGGCACGTAGGAGCTGAGCACCATGCTGGACATCGCTGCCGAGCTGCGCCGCTGGTGCGAGGAGGGGCGTGACTTCGCCGTCGCCACGGTCGTGTCCGTCGGCGGCAGCGCGCCCCGGCAGCCCGGCGCGGCGCTGGCCGTCGACGCCGCGGGGACGGCGGTCGGCAGCGTGTCCGGCGGGTGCGTGGAGGGCGCGGTCTACGACCTGTGCCGGGACGCGCTGCGCACCGGGCAGGCCGTACGGGAGAGCTTCGGCTACTCCGACGAGGACGCCTTCAGCGTGGGCCTGACCTGCGGCGGGACCATCGAGATCCTGGTCACCCCGGTGCCGGCGGCCGACACCCGGCTGCGCCCGGTCCTCGCCGCCGCCCTGTCCGCCGCCGCCGACGGCCGCCCGGTGGCGCTCGTACGGGTCGCCGACGGGCCGCCGGAGCTGCTGGGGCGCGCGCTGCTGGTGCGCCCCGACGGCTCGTACGAGGGGAGCCTCGACCGCACGGCCCTCGACCGCACGGCCCTCGACCGCACGGCGGCCGGTGAGGCGCGGGCGCTGCTGGAGGCCGGGCGCACCGCCACCGTCGGGGCCGGCGCGGCCGGCGGCCGCTGCGGCGAGCCGGTCACGCTGCTCGTCGAGTCCGCCGTGGCGCCGCCCCGAATGATCGTCTTCGGCGCGGTCGACTTCGCGGGCGCGCTGGCGCGGATCGGCAAGTTCCTCGGCTACCACGTGACGGTGTGCGACGCCCGGCCCGTCTTCGCGACCGCCCGCCGCTTCCCGGAGGCGGACGAGGTCGTCGTCGACTGGCCGCACCGCTATCTGGACGCCACCGAGGTCGACGCCCGCACGGTCCTGTGCGTGCTCACCCACGACGCCAAGTTCGATGTGCCGCTGCTGGAGCGGGCGCTGCGGCTGCCCGTCGGGTACGTCGGGGCGATGGGCTCGCGCCGTACCCATGAGGACCGGCTGCGGCGGCTGCGCGACGCCGGGCTCGGCGAACTGGAGCTGGCGCGGCTGCGCTCCCCGATCGGCCTGGATCTCGGCGCCCGGACGCCCGAGGAGACGGCCCTGTCCATCGCGAGCGAGATCGTCGCCGCCCGGCGGGGCGGCGGCGGCCTGCCCCTGACGGGCGCGCACACCCCCATCCACCACGACCTTTCGGCGCCCGTGGACATGGGCCGGATCGATTCGGTCGCCTGACGGAGCCCCACTCATTGGTGGGGGAGCGGTTCGGCCACCCGGCGGAGCTACGCGTTGCGGGGTCCCGATTTCTGATT
Organism: Streptomyces sp. NPDC021225; assembly: GCF_044332865.1. Lineage (NCBI taxonomy): Bacteria > Bacillati > Actinomycetota > Actinomycetes > Kitasatosporales > Streptomycetaceae > Streptomyces > Streptomyces sp. NPDC021225. The sequence goes on from NZ_JBIRPV010000005.1 coordinate 428,060, forward strand.
GAGCCTCAGAAATCGACCCCGAAATCGCCGCTTGAGGAGTGCGCACGTGCGTAAAAGACGGACGATCCCCGCCAAGCCGATGGCCGTTCTGGCCGCCATCGCGCTGCCCCTGTCCAGCGCCGCAGCCGTGTACGCGGCCGCGCCGGGGGAGCCTTCCAGGGCCAGGGCCCTGCACCGGCTGTACACCCCGCCGGGCGCGACGGACTCATACCGTCAGGTGACCCGGCTGGTGAGATACGGCGAACCCGACGCGGCCGCCGGGGTCCTCGCGATGGTCCGCACCCCGCACGCGATCTGGTTCGGGGACGAGACCCCGGAGGAGGTCGAGCGGCTGGTCCGCACGACCACCTGGAGCGCCACCCGGCGGGGCCGGGTACCCGTGCTCGCGCTCTACAACACCCCCGGCCGCGACTGCGGAAGCTACTCGGCGGGCGGAGCACGGAACACCGCCGAGTACCAGGAGTGGATCGACGCCGTCGCCCGGGGCATCGGCCGCCGCCGGGCGCTGATCGTCCTCGAGCCCGACTCGCTCGCCCTGCTGCCGTCCGACTGCGGCCCGGAGCGGGGTGCGGCCGACGCGCGGGACGAGGACCTCGGCGAGGAGTTCGGCGAGGAGATCGCGGCGGAGCCGGACGGCGGCGCCCCCGAGAGCGGTGCCGGATCCGACGACGATGCCTTCGACAGCCGGCTGTTCGGCGCCGGGGCCGAAGTGCTCGGCGGCGCGCTCGCGGGCATCGAAGCGCAGGCCGAGGCGCAGGCCCACGCGCGGGTCGCGGGGCAGGCGGCGGGGCACCTCGCGGCGCAGGTCAGGCCCCGGGCCGGGGCGCCGGGCGACATCGACCCGGTCACGGACCTGCCCGAGGAGGAGCCCACCGCCGCACCCACCGAGCCCGTCGCGCCCACGACCACGCCCCCCGGGCAACCCGCCGGCGAGCCGGCCGACGGCACCGCGGCCAACCCCACCGAGACCCCCACCAGCAACCCCACCAGCAACCCCAGCGACCAACAACCCACCGGCAACGCCACGGCCCCCGCCACCAACACCCCCAGGAAGCCCCCCGTCCTCACCCCCGCCGAGCGCAGGCTCCGCACCGCCGCCCGCTACCACGAGATCGACTACGCGGTGCGCACCCTGGAACCGCTCCCCGGCACCAAGGTCTACCTGGACGCCGGCCACCCGGCCTGGCACTCCGTCAACAACATCGTGTCCCGGCTGCTGCACGGCGGCGTGGACCACGCCACCGGCTTCTCCATCAACGTCTCCCACTACCAGACCGACGAGGACAACGTCTGGTACGGCCGGCTCATCTCCTCCTGCCTCGCCTATGTGGCCGACGGCGGCGACCAGGCGGACTGCCCGAACCAGCGCTGGCCGCGGCTGAACGCCGAGCGGTGGCTGGAGCTCAACGCGCTCCTCGATCCCGACGAGATGAAGCACTTCATCACCGACACCAGCCGCAACGGCCGCGGCCCGTGGCTGCCCAGGGCCGGCAGCCACGCCGACCCCCAGTCCTGGTGCAACCCTCCCGGCCGGGGCCTGGGCGCCCGCCCCACCACCAAGACGGGCGACCCGCTGCACGACGCCGCGCTGTGGGTGAAGACCCCCGGCGAGTCGGACGGCCAGTGCCTGCGCGGCACGGCGGGGCCGCAGGACCCGGAGCGCGGGTCGGTCGACCCGGAGGCGGGCAACTGGTTCCCCGAGCAGGCCCTGGAACTGGTCCGCAACGCCCAACCCTCCCTGTGACGAAACGTCAGGCGATTGCCAGTACCCCCGGTACGGTCACTCCGGCCGGGGGTCCGAGCGGAAGCGGCGGACCGCGACGACCGCCCCCGCGGCGCCCCAGAGGAGCAGCACGACGAGGCCTCGCCACGCCAAACCGGGAGCCGGGTGGTCGGCCGCTCGACGGTGATCCCGTCGAGAGATACGCCGCGCCCAAGCGCCCAGCCCGTCAGCCGGTACAGCGCCTCGGTCGGCATCCCAGTCTCCACGGTGACCAGGCAGCCGTCGCCCGGCGCGGTGGCGGCGACCGGCAGATCGGCCGCCGCGGACCCCTCCGGCAGGGCGAAGCGGATCCGCGCGCGGGCGGTGTCGCGGCCCCGAGGGACGAGGGGCCCCCTCGGCCACCACCCGGCCGTCGGCGATCACCGCCACCCGGTCACTGCTGATCTCGCCGGGCGTGAGCGGGTCGGCCGGTGGGGGACGTGCCGGTCCAGCTGGCCAGGATGTTGAGGGCTTCAGCAGTGGGTGAGGCTGGTTCTGGGGTGTAGATGACGAGAGTCTGCTCGGGGTCGTCTTCGACGGCCAGGACGACGTAGTCGAGGGTGAGGTCGCCGACGAGCGGGTGGTGCAGGCGTTTGGCACCGGTGGCGTGGGCGAGGACGTCGTGGTCGGCCCACAGCCGGCGGAAGGTGTCGCTGTGCAGGGACAGCTCGTCGATCAGTTCGGTGAGCTGTGGGTCGTCCGCGTGCCGTCCGGCGTACAGGCGCAGGGTGGCGACGCAGTCGGCGGCCACCCGTTCCCAGTCCGTGTACAGCGTGCGGGCGGCTGCGTCCAGGAAGACGAAGCGTGCGGCGTTGCGGTCGCGGTGGGGCCGGGCTTGGAAGTCGGTGATCAGGGCGTAGCCGAGCCGGTTGGCCGCCAGGATGTCCATGCGCCGCCCCTGGACGATCGCGGGGACGCTCAGGGCGTCCAGGGTGCGGTAGAGGGCGGGGCGGACCTTCTGCGGGGCGAGCGACCGCTTACGGCGGGTCCGGCCGGTGGTGGGCTGGGCCAGGTCGAAGAGGTGGGCGCGTTCGGCGTCGTCCAGTTGCAGCGCGCGGGCGACGGCCTCCCAGACGGCTTCCGAGACACCCCGGGTGCGGCCCCGTTCCAGGCGGATGTAGTAGTCGACGCTGACTCCGGCCAGCTGGGCGACTTCCTCGCGGCGCAGTCCCGGAACCCGGCGGGCGCCCTGGTCAGGGGTGAGGCCGGCCTTTTCGGGGGTGATCCGGGCCCTGCGTGTACGCAGGAACTCGCGGATCTCACTGCTGCGGTCCATGCATCCACCGTACGGCGGACGCCCTGCCGCTCAGCCCGCGAAGGAGGTACCGGCAGACCCCCGGTGGAGCGGTACCCCGTACGGGGGTCCTAGCGGGGCTGTCGGGTGGTTGCCTGGACAGCGGGCCCACTGAGCTGACTGATCACGGAAATCGCAGGGTCACCCCTCTCTCGGGGTCATGACCCCGACCAGGCCTGACGGCCGCCACGACAAGGAGTATGTGATGAAGCACGTATCGCTGGGTGGGCTGGATGTCTCTCGCATCGGCCTCGGCGCCATGACCATGGCAGGCACCTACACGACGGGCGGGGGACTCGATGACGCCGAGTCGATCCGCACCATCCACCGTGCGCTGGACCTCGGAGTCACGCACATCGACACCGCCGAGATCTATGGCCCCTTCCACAGCGAGGAGATTGTCGGCAAGGCCATCAAGGGCCGGCGTGACGATGTTGTCGTGGCGACGAAGTTCGGCCTGGTCTCCCACTCCGGTGGCGGTCCCGGTGTTATGGACAGCAGTGCCGGCAACGTGAAGGCCGCTGTCGAGGGCTCGCTCAAGCGGCTCGGCACCGACCACATCGACCTCTACTACCAGCACCGCGTCGACCCGAACACTCCCATCGAGGAGACCGTCGGCGCTCTGGCCGATCTGGTCGCCGAGGGCAAGGTGCGGTACATCGGGCTGTCCGAGGCCGGCCCCGCGACGATCCGCCGTGCGCACGCCGTGCATCCGGTGGCAGCGTTGCAGACGGAATACTCTCTGTGGACCCGCGACGTCGAGGCCGGGATTCTCCCGCTGCTGCGCGAGCTCGGTATCGGCTTCGTTCCCTACTCGCCGCTGGGGCACGGCCTTCTGACCGGGCAGATCCGCTCTGTCGACGACTTCGCCGATGACGACTGGCGCAAGACCAACCCGCGTTTCACCGGTGAGAACTTTCAGCGCAACCTGCGCATCGTCGACGAAGTGCAGGCCATCGGCGCCGAGATCGGAGCAACGCCGGCGCAGACCGCGCTGGCGTGGCTGCTGACCCGCGGCGACGACATCGCCCCCATCCCCGGAACCCGGCGGGTCTCGCGCGTCGAGGAGAACACTGCCGCCGACGGCATCGAACTCAGCGCCGTTCAGCTCGACCGTTTGAACAACCTCACCCCGGCCTCGGGCGAGCGCCACGACGAGGCGAACATGGCCAGCATCGACCGCTGACCGCGGTTGCCGGCGTCGGCGAGTGGCGGATCATGCCCACGGACCTGGCCCGACCATGCCCGGCGGTTGATCGCGGCCTCCTCCGACGGCCGCTCGGCGCGCGACCGCGCTCAGCGGCTGGTCGGGTCGCTGACCGAGCGGGAGGTCGAGGTGCTGGCCGGCCTCGGCGAGGGACTGTCGAACGCACAGATCGGCGCGCGGCTGTACCTCTCGGAGGCCACGATCAAGGGCTATGTGTCGCGGCTGCTGAACAAGCTGGGCTCGGTGAACCGCACCCAGGCCGGGCTGATCGCCCACGACGCGGGCCTCGTTGGCTCTTGGGTCCCGTCGTCGGACGGCTCGCCTATGGCGAGACCACAACGCCACCGATGCCGCTGCGGCCGGCCACTGTGCCCACCAACTCGACGCTCACACCGGAGCGGACGCGTTCGCCGAACACGGCGACGACCGCGTCGGTGACTCCGGATATCAGCCGGGACACGATCTCCTCCGCGTCCGGTCGGCTGAACGCGGCCTCCTTGATGCCGAACGTCACACTCGGCGACGGCGCCTGCGCCGGCTTGCCACCGATGCCCCACCGGCTCGGCGGCAGACCGATCAGGTGCACGACCACGATGTCTCGTGCCCAGTCCCCGTACACGGCGACGACCGCGTCGGTCAGGGCTTCGATCAAGTCGGTCTCCCGACCGACGAGATCACTTTCGAGGACGTTGACGGTCAAATGCGGCATGGCAGCCCCCAGGTGATTGCTTTGAAAGCAAATACATTTGCAAGCAAAGCTAATGGGTGCGGTTGACGCACGTCAACATCCCGGCCCGTTCGCGCGGTCCGTCAGGGACCCGTCAGCCGGCGGGCTGCTCCCGCACCCACATCAATCGCGCGGAAATGTGTGGCGGGTGGGCGAACCTCCGCACCCCGCGCTCCGGTGACCGCACGTTCATTCGGACGCGTCCCTCCACGTCGATGATCTCGGCGTGATCGTCGAGTGCCATGCCCCACGCAGCGATTCCGTCTTCCTCCTTGCCGTAGACCTGTACGACGGCGAACAGTCGTGGGGCGGAGTCGTCGACCAGCTCGCGCCGGCCGAACTGCGCAAGGGGCTTGAGAAGCTGCGGCAGGAGGCGCCGCGGCGAACGCCGCAGTGGGCGACATACGGGCTGCCGGACTGGGCGCGGCCGTTGGTGGGCTTCGAGCAGGACGCGGTCGTGATCCAGACCTTCGAGCCCGTACTCATTCCCGGCCTCTTGCAAACCGAGGAGTACGCCCATGCCATTCATACGGCCGGGAGGAACAAGGTCGCCCCGGAGTTCATCGAAAAGTGGGTTGCCGCGAGGATGCGGCGGTCCGCTGGGCGGTTACATCGTCAGCGACGAGGGCGATGTGGCCACGATGGTCAAGATGTTCGACGATCTGCGTCAGTTGGCCCTCTCGGAGGCAGACTCGGCCGAACTGCTGGCCGCCAACCTGAAGAAGCACCGCAGAAGGGCCACCACACATGCCTGACCCCTCCATAGCGCCGTGGCGCAAGTCCAGCTTCAGCGATGCGGGAGGCAACTGCGTCGAAGTCGCCCCGCAGGCGGACGGCACGATCGCCGTCCGCAACGGCAAGGACCCTGAAGCGGGCACGGTCTTCTTCACGCGTGCGGAGATGGACGCCTGGCTCAGGGGCGTCAAAGCGGGCGAGTTCGACGACCTTGTGAGCTAAGGCTCTGTCCGGTGGGCGCTTGCGGCGCCTGGCCCATCGGTCAGGAGACGGCCAATTGCGCGCTGTTATCGCCCAACGCACTTCCATATGCTGCTGGCTGTCCTGTCTGCCCGTTTCGGGAGGTACCGTGCGGCCCCACACGATGTACTGCTACACCTGCGACGCTGACGAACAGCATCGCCCCCTCACCGCCGCGGAGAAGGTCTGGCTCAAGAATGAAAAGGACCTCAGGAACGTCGAAGCGTTCTTCGTGTGCACGAAACCGAACTGCCGCAACCTGCGCACCGGCTTCAACAAACACCCCTTCGACCCTGTCGTCCGTCTCCCTCAGCCCGACTGAACCCTGTCAGGCAGCCGGATTGTGCCGGATGAGGGTGTCGACGAGGCCGGAGACGGTGTTCGGGAAGTCCATCGGCACCACCCCGAGCCCGGTCCACCCGGCCGCCTCGGAGCTCTCCAGGAAGCTCTTGACCTGCGGGTTCAGTCGGTCCGCGTTGGAGCGGGGCGGGAGCAGGGCGGCGGTGGAGACATAGTTGACGAAGAGCTTGCCGGGCTGGGCGGCGGCCTTGCGGAACTGGGCCTGGATCTTCGGCCACTTGCCGAATGGCTCCGCCATGTAGTCGTCCTGGATATCGAAGAGCGCCGCGTCGGCGTACCGCACTCCCGGCATGTTGTCGGAGTCGGCGAGCAGGACGACCCTGCCGCGTGCCTGGCCCAGCGACGGGAGCGTGGCGTCCAGGCGGAACAGCGAGCGCCAGCCCTTCCCGTCGAGGTAGGTGTCGAAGATACGGCGGAACTCCGCGGCGCTCTCCTCCGAGTACTCCTGCTTGACCCGCATCAGCACGGTCTCCGACGGGTGCGCGCTCAGGAAGTCCCGGCAGGCGCCGAGGACGTCGTCGAAGTTGAGGTGCTGGTAGAACGCGCCGTGGTGGATGGGGAAGGCGCCCTCGAAGGCGCGGCAGCGGATGTCCAGGAAGCGTATGCCGCTGTTCAGCTGATCGCCGATGATGGTGTTCTGGCACTCCGTCCAGGGGCCGCCGTAGCGGGCGCCGGAGTCGTGGGTGCCCGGCAGTGTCAGCCGCTGGACGGGGGTGGCGTCGGCGATGCCGGACAGCCAGTCCGTGGCCGCCAGCGGCCGTGGTGCGGCGGTCGCCGTGGCCGTACCGCCCATGGCCGATACCAGTCCCGCGGCGGATACCGCGGCCGCGCCCCTCAGGAACCCTCGCCGGTCCATACGCAATCTCCCGTCGCCGTCGCTCACCTGTGCGTGCCATGTGTGCCGGACGGCATCGAAGCACAAGTCGGCTTGGGAAAACCCCAGTTGTGCCCTTCCCGGAACAGAACGAGAAGGAAGAAGGCCGGACGAGGACAGAAACTGTCCGCAAGGGTTCGTAGCGTAAGGGCATGACGAACGACGTGCTCGGTCCTCGCGCCCTCAACCGGGCCCTGCTGGAGCGCCAACTGCTGCTGAACCGGTCGGGGTCCCTCACCGCCCTCGAGGTGATCGAGCGGCTTGTCGGCATGCAGTCCCAGGCGCCCAACGCCCCGTACATCGGCCTGTGGACGCGCCTGGACGGCTTTGCCTTCGAGGAGCTGGCGCGCCTGACGCGGGAGCGGGAGGTGGTGCGGATGGTGCTGATGCGCGGCACCGTGCACCTGGTCTCCGCGGCCGACGCGCTGCGGCTGCGGCCGCTCATCCAGCCGATGCTGGACAGGCATTTCTTCGCGCGCCGACTGCCCGGCGTGGCGCGGGACGAACTGGTGGCGGCCGGGCGGAAGTCGCTCGGGCCGCGCGCCCTGAGCCCGGCCGAGCTGCGCGCCGAGCTCGGCCCCCGATGGCCGGGCGCGGACCCCGGTGCGCTGGTCGACGCGGTGCGTCTGTGCGCGCCGCTGGTGCAGGTGCCGCCGCGCGGGCTGTGGGGCAAGAGCGGCGGGCCCCGGTACGCGACCGTCGAGGACTGGCTGGGGCGGCCGATGGAGACCGAACCCTCCCTGGACGAGGTGGTGCTGCGCTATCTCACGGCCTTCGGGCCCGCGACCGTGGCGGACATCCAGAAGTGGTGCGGGCTGACCGGGCTGCGTGAGGTGGTCGAGCGGCTGGGGCCCGCCCTGCGGAGGTACCGGGACGAGAGCGGGCGCGAGCTCTACGACCCGGCGGGTGCGTCGCTGCCGGACCCCGGCACGCCCGTCCCCGCCCGCTTCGTCGCCGAATTCGACAACCTGCTGCTCTCGCACGCCGACCGCGCCCGCATCCTCGCCGACGAGTACCGGCGGCCGGTGATGGGTGACAACGGCATCGTGCGCGGCACGATTCTGGTGGACGGCTTCGTCGCCGGGATCTGGAAAATCGAGCGCGCCCGTGGCGTGGCGGCGCTGCGCGTGACGCCGTTCGTACGGCTCGGCGCCGCCGATCGGGAGGCTCTGGAGGCCGAGGGCGCGCGGCTGCTGGCGGTGACCGACGCGGCGGCGGGGGAGCGGGACGTGCGGTTCGAGCCGGTGGTGGGGTGATCAAGCCGGTCTGATCTGATCAAAATAGTGTGCCAAGCGGTCATCGTTCGATCAGTGTGATCGAACTCGCAGGCACAGCAGACGCAGCGACGAGGGTTCGGACCCGGGCGTGCCCGCCCGGGTCCATCCGGCATCAGACCTGACGAACGACCCCGCAGCGGAGCAGCGCGCGGTTCACGGCCGCCGCCATGGCCTGCTCACCCTGCGCGTTCGGGTGGGCCGGTGCCGCCGGGGTCTCGGGGGCGAGGCTCTCGATCCAGCGTTCACCGACGGGTTGGCACATGTCGTGGCCGATCGTGGGCTTGTATGTGTCGACGTACGCGGCCCCGCCGAGCTTGGCCTGGCGAGCGATCATGGCGTTGAGCGACTTCGTCTTGTCCCGCAGATAGGCGAAGTCGCCGGCGGCGAAGGGGACGCTGCGGCTCGTGCAGCCGACTCCGCTGTCGGGGAAGAGCGACGGATAGCCGACCATGACCACCTCGGCGCGCGGGGCCCGGCGGTTGACTTCGGCGATCACCTGGGAGATCTTCGGCGCGGTGGCGGCGATGCTCCGCTCCACCTGGTCGTCGCCGCCCTGCGTGAGGTCGTCGCGACAGGGGCTTCCGGTCGGGTTTCCCGCGCCCAGCGTGGCGCAGCGGCCGAGTACGGCGGAGAAGCCGATGTCGTTGCCGCCGATGCTCACGGTCACCAGGTCGGTGCCGCGGTTGAGGGCGTCGTACTGCGCGGGGGCCGTGTCGGTGGCGAGGGCCAGATCCGCCGTGGTCGCCCCCGAGCAGGTGACGTCCGTCAGCCGCGCCCTGTTCCGCTCGGCCACGAGATGCGGATAGTTGCTGTTGGAGCGGGCGCACGCGGTGTCGATCTGCTCGGGGACGCCGGGCGCCGCGGCGTAGGAGTCCCCCAGGGCGACGTAGTCGAGCGATGCGGAGTGCCGGGGCGCGGCGCTCGCCGGTACGGCGGACGTCATCGCGAGGGACAGGGCGCCCGCGGCGACCATGGCGCCGAGCGCGGCCGTGCGTTGACGTGAGCTCTGTGTCGAATGTTGTTTCACCCGGGCAAGTATCGTGAACGCCCGCTTGTCCACCAACCAACTGGCCGCCGTCGTGTCGGACTTGGCCGGTCGCGCCGCGGCGCTCGCACGCCGCGGCGCGATCAGGGTTCGGCCGGGGAACCGGTGCGATCAGCCCTTGAAGATGAGCTCGGCCTGGTCACGCCGGGTGGTGTGCAGCTCCCAGTAGACGGGGGAGATGTCCTCGGGCTGGATCACCGGCTGGCCGGGGATGAGGGAGACGGCGATCGACACGTCGATGCCGATGTGGGCGGCCTGGATGCCGGTGCCGTCCAGCTCCTTGTGCAGGTTGACCGCCCAGTTGCGCAGCGCCGCGGCGGCGGCGTTGACGTTCCCGACCACGGGCAGGGGGTCGAGCGAGCCGGCGCCGGTGGTGTAGAGCAGGGTGCCGGTGCCGGCCTCGCGCATGGCCGGCAGTACGGCCTTGGTGGCGGCGATCGCTCCGTACAGCTGGAACTCGATCTCGTGCTGGATGTGGGACGGGTCGCTTTCGGCGGGGGTGGTGAGGACGACCTGACCGAACGTCCCCAGCGGGGAGTACTCCAGGACGTCGATGCCGCCGAAGCGGTCCGCGGCGTTCTTGAGTGCCTGGGTGAGGGTGTCGCGGTCGAGGACGTCGGCGGGGAAGGCGGCGGCGGTGATGCCCTCGGCGGTGAGTTTGCCGACGAGGTCGTCGAGCTTGTCGGGGTTGCGGGAGATGAGGGCGACGTCGTAGCCCTGGGTGCCGAAGGTGCGGGCGATGGCCAGGCCCAGCTGGGGGCCCGCTCCGACGATGGCGATGCTGGTCACAGCGATCCTTTCGCAAAGCCTCTCTCGGTGAGGGGAGGCCGGGAATTTGGATAGCCCTATCCGAATTGCGATCCGGATAGGGCTTACCGGTTCAATGCGTCCACCGTACCATCGAAAATGGATAGGCCATTCCGATTGCTAGACTGGCCGGTATGACTCCTGGCGCCCAGCACCCCGACGACACCACCGCTCAGCCGCTGCGCAGCGACGCCGAGCGCAACCGGGGCAGGATCATCGCGGCCGCACGCAAGGTGTTCGCGCGCGACGGGCTGAACGCTTCGATGGCCTCGGTGGCCCGTGAGGCGGGTGTCGGGATCGCCACGATCTTCCGCCACTTTCCGGCCAAGGAGGAGCTGGTCGCCGCGGTCTTCGCCGACCGTATGGACGCCTACGCCGACGCGGTCGCCACTGCCCTGGACGACCCCGACCCCTGGCATGGTTTCGTCGGCTACCTCGAGGCCGCCTGCGCGATGCAGGCTGCTGACTACGGCTTCGCCGACGTGCTGACCACGACCTTCCCCACTGCCAAGGCGCTGGAGGCGCGTCGCAACGAGGCGTACGAGGGCATGGTGCGGCTCATCGACCGTGCCAAGGGTGCAGGCCGGCTGCGCGAGGACTTCGACCCCTCGGACCTGGTGCTGCTCCACATGGCGAACGCCGGCGTCGTCAACGCCACCGGTGACGCAGCCCCCGACGCCTGGCGCCGCGTCGTCGCCCTGTTCATCCAGTCCTTCGAGGCTCCCGCCCGGGGCCTGCTGCCCGCCTCTCCCGAGCACGAGGCCCTCTACAAGGCCATGCTCCGCGCCGGCCCGGCAGGCCTCACGGCGCCTGCCCCGGACAGGACAAGTTGAACCTTGGTTTTGTCGTTCCACGCGGGCTGGGGCGAGACGATCTTCCCTGGGGTCCCGGCGCCGGGTGACTGCTCAGAGCCAGTCCCGACGCTTGAAGATGACGTACAAACTGGTGCATACGATCGCCATCAGGAGGATTGCGAAGGGATATCCCAGCACCCAGTGCAACTCCGGCATGTCCCTGAAGTTCATCCCGTAGATCGTCCCGACCAGCGTAGGGGCGAAGAGGATGGCCGCCCAGGCGGAGATCTTCTTGACCTCCTCGTTCTGCTCGAAGCCCGCCTCGGCCAGCGCCCGCATCTCCGCGTTCTGCTGCTGGGTGACCAGGGTGGCGTTGACCGCGAGGATGTCGGCGAGGGCCGAGCGGAAGCCGTCCACGCGCTCGCTGGTGTGGGTGACGTGGTCGGCGACATCGCGCAGATAGCGCTGTAGCTCCTCGTCGGTGCCGTACTTGTCGAACCCGGCCATCAGGCCGTGCAACATCCCCACCAGCGGCCGGGTCGCACGCTGGAACTCGACCATCTCGCGGGAGAGTTCATAGATGCGGCGGGAGACCTCCGGGTCGCCGCGGAAGACCTCGGTCTCGATCTCGTCGATGTCGTTCTGCACCCCCGCGACCACCGGGGCGTAGCCGTCCACGACCGAGTCCAGGATGGCGTACAGCACGGCCTCGGGCCCGAGCGCCAGCAGCTCGGGCGTGGCCTCCACGCGGCGGCGCACCGCGGACAGGTCGGGGGCGGCGCCGTGGCGCACCGTGATCACGAAATCGGGGCCGACGAAGACATGCAGCTCGCCGAAGTCGACCTCCTCGGGCGCGTCGAGGTAGCGGGCCGCGCGCAGCACCACGAACAGCGTGTCGCCGTAGCGTTCCAGCTTGGGCCGCTGGTGGGCCTCGAGCGCGTCCTCGATGGCCAGCTTGTGCAGGTCGAACTCGTCCGCGAGCGAGAGCAGCTCCGCCTCGGTGGGCCGCAGCAGCCCGATCCAGGCCATGCTCCCCGGCTCCTCGCGCAGCCGCCGGTAGGTGGCGGCCAGGGAGTCGGGTGTGCCGATCCGGAGCCCGTCCCGGTAGGCGGCGGCGTCGACCACGCTGTGGTCGTCCTCCGCCGCGGTGCGGGCCGCCGGGTCCGCGGGGCGCGGCCCGCCGTCCGGCGGTGTGGCGGACGCGGCGCCGGGGCGTGCGGCGCCGGAGCCGCCGCGGCCCTGGGCGGCGCGCAGCCAGGAGGGCTTCCGCGGTGAGCGAGGGGGCCGGGGACGGGGCTCTTCGCTGTGCATCGCGGACCTCACCTCCCAAGCCATGGGCGCGCGGGCACGGGGCGCCGACCTCAGGGAAGGATATACGTCCCAAATGACCCGGACCGGGCGGGGGAGAGGGGGCGCTACGGGAGCAGCCCCGCGCGCCGTGCCTCCACCACCGCGTGCAGCCGGGTGTGCGCCCCCAACTTCCGCATGGACGAGCGCAGATAGCTCTTGACCGTCTCCGGCCGCAGCCCCAGCCGGTCCGCCGCCGCCGAGTTCGTCGCGCCCGAGGCCACGCACGCCAGCACATCCACCTCGCGCGGCGACAGCTCCACCCCCGGCCGCGCCGCCGTGTCCCCCGCCCCGCCGCCCGAGGAGGCCCGGGCCAGGCGCCCGCAGGCGCTGAGGATCCGCTCCTTCAGCTGCGGGTCGGTCACCTGCTGGGCCAGTGCGCGCAGGTCGCCGTGCGCCTCGCGGACCTCTTCCCACATCGCCGGGTCCGCGTCGGGCGGCTGCTGCGCCACGGTGATCAGCCGCTGCGCCTCTTCCTGCACCGCCAGCGACTGCTCCAGCTCCCGCACCGCCTCCATCGCCGCGTTCAGCGCCCGGTCGCCGAGCGCCAGGGGCTGGCGCAGCGCCCCGTACAGCACCCCGCGCACCCGGCCGCGGACCACCACCGGCACCGCCAGCATCGAGCGCAGGCTCTCGGCGCCGACCGCCGCGTCGTACTCGTGGCTGATGGCGCGCGAGGTCGGGTAGTCGACCACGGAGATCGGCCGGGACATGGTGAGGACCTTGCCGCCAAGACCGTTGCCGGGGGTGACGGCGAGCCCGCGCAGGGCGTTCGTCGTGGTGCCGGTGAGTTCGGAGATGCGGAACTGGCGCGAGTTCGGGAACAGCCCGCCGAAGGCCACGGGCAGGGCTCCGCGCCGTCGCATCCGCAGCAGGGTCGTCCGCAGATCCACCGTTCGGTCCGATTGCGCCACGGTCACCTCCCCGAAATATCACCACCCCCGTCCGGGGGTGGTGAGACCCAGATCACCCGTCGCACGATGCTAGCGAGCGGCACGGCGATCAGGAGGAGATGTGGCAGCAAACGGCCTGACTGACGGATTCCGGGCGGCACGGGACTTTCTCCTGGACCGTCGGAACGACTACACCGCCGCGTACGAGGGGTTCAGCTGGCCGCGCCCGGCCGAGTTCAACTGGGCGCTCGACTGGTTCGACCGGATTGCCCGGGGCAACGACCGTACCGCGCTGCACATCGTCGAGGAAGGCGGCCTCGAGACCCGGATCTCCTTCGAGGACATGCGCCGCCGCTCCGACCGGGCGGCGAACTGGCTGCGCGCCCAGGGTGTGCGGGCCGGTGACCGCATCGTGGTGATGCTCGGCAACCAGGCCGAGCTGTGGGAGACGGCGCTGGCGGCGATGAAGCTGCGGGCCGTGGTCATCCCCGCCACCCCGCTGCTCGGCCCGCTCGACCTCGTCGACCGGGTGGAGCGCGGGCGGGCCGCGCATGTGATCGTGCGGTCCGAGGACACGGCCAAGTTCGCCGAGGTGCCCGGCGACTACACGCGCATCGCGGTCGGCGGCGCGCCCGCCGGCTGGCTGGCCTACGCGGACGCTGGCACGGACACGGACGCCGGCGGGGACGAGCCGTTCGTGCCGGACGGTCCGACCCCGGCCGACGCCCCCCTGATGCTCTACTTCACCTCGGGCACCACCGCCCGCCCCAAGCTGGTCCAGCACACCCACACCTCGTACCCCATCGGCCATCTGTCGACGATGTACTGGATCGGCCTCAGACCCGGCGACGTCCACCTCAACATCTCCTCCCCGGGCTGGGCCAAGCACGCGTGGTCCAATCTCTTCGCCCCCTGGAACGCCGAGGCGACCGTGTTCGTGCACAACTACACGCGCTTCGACGCCACCCGCCTCATGGCCGAGATGGACCGCTGCGGGGTGACCACCTTCTGCGCCCCGCCGACCGTGTGGCGGATGCTCATCCAGGCCGATCTGACGCAGCTGCGCATCCCGCCCCGCGAGGCCCTCGCGGCCGGTGAGCCGCTCAACCCGGAGGTCATCGAGCATGTCCGGCGCGACTGGGGGGTGACCATCCGGGACGGGTTCGGGCAGACCGAGACCTCCGTCCAGGTCGCCAACACGCCCGGACAGCCGCTCAAGCCGGGCTCGATGGGCCGTCCCAGCCCCGGCTACGCGGTCACCCTGCTCGACCCGGTCACCGGGCAGCCGGGCGACGAGGGCGAGATCTGTCTCGATCTGTCGGGCCCCCTCGGCCGCCCGGTCGGCCTGATGACCGGCTACGAGGGCGACGAGGAGCGCACGGCCGAGGCGACGGCGGGCGGCTACTACCGCACCGGGGACATCGGATCGCGCGACGCCGAGGGCTACATCACCTACATCGGCCGCGCCGACGACGTCTTCAAGGCATCCGACTACAAGATCTCGCCATTCGAGCTGGAGAGCGCCCTCCTGGAACACGAGGCGGTCGCCGAGGCCGCGGTGGTCCCGGCCCCCGACCCGCTGCGGCTGGCCGTGCCGAAGGCGTATGTGGTGCTGGCCGAGGGGTGGGAGCCGGGGCCGGAGACCGCGAAGGCCCTGTTTGCGCACTCCAGGGCGGTTCTGGCGCCCTACAAACGTGTGCGTCGACTGGAATTCGCCGAACTTCCCAAGACCGTCTCCGGCAAAATCCGCCGTATAGAGCTACGCGAACGCACCCTGCGCGGCGATGGTGTCGAGTTTCATGAGGAGACCACCTCTTGACCGACCCGCACTCACCACGCGATCACGAGGAGTACTCATGACCGACCGACCGGCCGACCCATCAGGCCCACCGGACGCATCGGGCGCATCGGAACCATCGGACCCATCGGAATTCGACCCCTCCGTCCACGCGGCCGGGCTGTCGTACGCGAGCGGGGCGGGCGAGGTCCCGCTGCTCGGCGACACCATCGGAGCCAACCTGGCCGACACCATCGAGCGGTTCGGCGACCGCGAGGCGCTCGTCGACATCCCCAGCGGCCGCCGCTGGACCTACACAGAGTTCGGCCAGGCTGTCGAGGAGGTCGCGCTCGGGCTGATGGCCAAGGGCGTCGCCAAGGGCGACCGGGTCGGCATCTGGGCGATCAACTGCGCCGAGTGGGTGCTGGTGCAGTACGCCACCGCCCGCATCGGCGCGATCATGGTCAATATCAACCCCGCCTCCCGCGTCCATGAGCTGACGTTCGTGCTGCGGCAGGCCGGTGTCTCCGTCCTGATCTCCTCGACCGAGCACAAGACCAGCAACTACCGCCGCATGGTCGAACAGGTGCGCTCCGAGTGTCCCGCCCTGCGCGATGTCATCTATATCGGCGACCGCACCTGGGACGGGCTGTTGCGCGCGGGCGCCGATGTGTCCCGCGAGCGGCTGACCGAGCGTGAGGCCCGGCTGACCTGCGACGACCCGGTCAATATCCAGTACACCTCCGGCACCACCGGCTTCCCCAAGGGCGCCACGCTCTCGCACCACAACATCCTCAACAACGGCTACTCCGTCGGGGAGACGCTCGGGTACACCCCTCAGGACCGCGTCTGCCTGCCGGTCCCCTTCTCCCACTGCTTCGGCATGGTGACCGGCAACCTGGGCGCCACCAGCCACGGCGCCTGCATCGTCATCCCCGCCCCCGCCTTCGACCCGGCCGCCACGCTGCGCGCCGTCGAGCAGGAGCGCTGCACCTCGCTGTACGGCGTCCCGACGATGTTCATCGCCGAACTGGGGCTGCCCGACTTCGACTCGTACGACCTCTCCTCCCTGCGCACCGGGATCATCGCCGGATCCACCTGCCCGGTGGAGGTCCTGCGGCGCGCGGTGGACGAGATGCACATGGCCGAGGTGTCGATCTTCTATGGCATGACCGAGACCTCGCCGGTGTCCACCCAGACCCGGCGCGACGACGACCTGCGCCACCGCACCGGCACGGTCGGCCGGGTGCTGCCGCATGTCGAGATCAAGGTCGTGGACCCGTTGACCGGTGTGACAGTGCCCCGCGGCACCCGCGGCGAGCTGTGCACCCGCGGCTACTCGGTGATGCTCGGCTACTGGGAGGAGCCGGAGCGGACCGCCGAGGTGATCGACTCGGGGCGCTGGATGCACACCGGCGACCTCGCGGTGATGGACGAGGGCGGCTATGTCCGGATCGTCGGCCGGATCAACGATATGATCATCCGAGGTGGGGAGAAGGTGTACCCCCGGGAGATCGAGGAGTTCCTCTACACCCATCCGAAGATCGCCGATGTGCAGGTCGTCGGCGTGCCGGACGAGAAGTACGGCGAGGAGATCCTGGCCTGCGTCATCCTGCGGGACGGCGCCAAGTCGCTCACCCGTGACGAGCTGGCCCGCTTCTGCCGGGGCCGCCTCGCGCACTACAAGGTGCCCCGCTATCTGCGGCTCATGGACGCCTTCCCGATGACCGTCAGCGGGAAGGTCCGTAAGGTGGACCTCCGAACGGCGGGCGTCGCCGACGCCGTCCGGCTGCGGGACTCCCGCGCGGACGCCGGCGCCCAGGCGACGGCGCCCACGCGCTGAAAGTACCCCGGGCCGCAGGGCCCCGCCGGTGCCCCGCCCGCCCCACCGGTCATTCGGCCATCCGGCCGGATGACCACCGGACCAGGGACGGGCGGCCCGGTTGTCAGTGCCCCGTGATGGACTTGTGCCAAGCACAGCACGCGATATGGCGGGGCACCACGGGGGCACTGATGGCACGGAGTTCGGCACTGGCCGCGATCGACACACTGCGCGGGCTCTCCCGGGGCGCGCCGCCGCTGCCCGCGGACGAAGGCGTGCTGCGGCTCCTGGCCGACACGCACGTCACCCACTGGCCGGGCGCCGAGTTCCCCGCCTGGGCGCGCGACGCCTGGCAGAGCTGGGACGGCCGCGGGATCGCCGACCCGCTGCGGCTGGTGCCCGCCCCCGACACCCGCCGGGCGCTCAGCAGGCTCCGCGAGGGCCGCGGCTGGAGCGACTGGCTGGGCATCGTCGAATCGATCCGCAACGAGCTGGACACCGCCTGGCTCGCGGGCACGGTCACCGGCCCCGACATGCTCGCCGCCATCCCCGCCCGGTACACCATGCCGGTGGGGCCCCCGAACGGCTCCCCGTCCCTGTGGGTGCTGGAGCGGGCGCTGTGCGCCTTCCTGGCCGGCGCGCTCGGCACCGACACGGACGCCTGGCTGCGGCTGCTGACCGCCGTGGCGGAGGTGCCCATGGACCCCGGCGCGGTCCACGACACCACCTGGCCCGACCTGCTGGCGCGCGCCGCCGACACCCCTCCCGACCCCCGGCGGATCGTTCCGCACCCCAAGGTCACCGGCCGGGCCCGGGAGAAGCTGCTGCGCCGGGGCGAGTGGACCTGGCCGGCCGGGGAGGTGCTCCGGCGGGCGCCCGACGCCAAGATCCTGGACGCCCTCATGCCGCTGCTGCCCGACCACACGGGATGGCTGCTCGCGCTGTACGTGGTCGCCCAGCGGATGCCCGCGCCCGAGGCGGTCGTCGAGCATCTGAAGCGGAGCGGCGACCGCGAGGCGCTGCTGCTGCTGGCGGAGTGGGCCGATACGGACCCGCCCACCCACCGCGCCCTGCTCGCCGTCGGCGACCCCGAGATCCACCTCGCCCTGCTCACTCCGCACTTCTACCTCGGCTCGGAGGAGGCCCGGCAGGTGCTGGGCGGCTCGGTGCCGCTCGCCCCGTGCGAGCCTGGCGGTGTCAATATGCGGCTCCGCCGCGTGCCGGGCAACGCCCACCCCGATCT
Organism: Streptomyces sp. NPDC021225; assembly: GCF_044332865.1. NCBI lineage: Bacteria > Bacillati > Actinomycetota > Actinomycetes > Kitasatosporales > Streptomycetaceae > Streptomyces > Streptomyces sp. NPDC021225. The sequence goes on from NZ_JBIRPV010000005.1 coordinate 446,264, forward strand.
GCTGCACGCGGCCGAACCGGAGCTGATCGAGGCCGCGTTCGCGCACGACCGCGGGCGGTTCAAGACGCCTGAGCAGCTCGCCGGCTGTCTGAACCTGCTGCGCCGCGGCGGCCCCCCGCGCCTGTCCGCGCTGCTGGCCACCGGTCAGGTGGGCCCCGCCGTCACCAAGATGTGCCACCGGGCCCTCGCCTCCGCCGACCCCCTCGCCGCGCTCGAAGCCCGGGCGAAGCGCGAGCTGACGACGGAGAAGCTGGCGAGCCGGCTGCGCAAGGCCCGCCGCTACCGCTTCGACGACACCGACCGGCTCCTGGTCCTCTTCCCGGACATCGACTGGGCGTATCTGGAGGCCGAGCACGCCCGTGAGCCGTTTCCCCACTGGTCGGTGGTGGTCGCCCACGCCGCGACCCCGTCCGCCGTCGCCGCCCGCCACGCCGACGCGATCATGCGCGACCCGCGCGGCAGCTCCCGCCAACGCCCCGTCCGGGACGCCGAGATCGCCCGCGGAATGGCCCGCCACGGCCTCGGGGGCGCCGACTGGCGGTCGATCACCATGCGCGCCGACCAGCTGCTGACCGACGGCCTGCTGACCGACCGCGACCTGGTCTCCGCCGCCGCCCCCGCCGACCGCGTCCTCGGCTACCTCGGCAGCGCCCTCCGCCGCCCCGACGCACCGCCCGCGGCCCGGGCCGCCGCCGAGCGGGTCGCCGAGCTCGTCGCGGCCCACCTCGACGGGGCCGACGATCCGGACGCGGCCTGGCAGCGGGTGTACTCGCGCCTGGCCGGGCAGGACCTGCGGTGGCAGGGGGCGAGCAGCATCGAGGCCACCCTCACCGAGGGCCCGGCCGGGGCGTCATGAGCGCGCGCCCAGGCCGGTGGTGAAGGAGCGGATCAGCCCGGCGACCGCGCCCGGGCGCTCCAGGAGCATGGCGTGCGAGGCGTCGATGGTGTGCAGGGTGAGGTGGGGGTGCGCGGCCGCCAGCTCGCTCAGGTCGCGGTCCAGGCCCTTGACGTACGCGGTCATCAGCTCGTCGAACCACGCCAGCTCGCCGCCCTGTGCCGCCAGCCGTCCCGCGCGCACGATCAGCACCGGGCGGGTGAGGCGGCGGTAGACCGGGAAGAGGTCGAGCTCGTCCATCCGGTCGAGCATCTCCAGCGCCCGCTCCCGCTCCGGCCGCAGAAACAGCTGCCCCTCCGGGGTCTCGCCGAGCGCGCGCCGGACGCCCTCGTCGAGCACCTCGGGCTCGATCTCCAGCGCCTTGGCCATCGCCGCCTGCTGGGCGAAGACCGTCGTCTCCAGCGCCTCCGGGGGAAAGGCCATGCCCGCCGCGGCCTCGGAGAACCGGCGGGCGCGGGCGAGACCGTCGAGCACGGTGTCCCGGTCCAGGCCGACGTACTGCTCGGGGCGGCCGTTGCCCACGCCGTCGAGGTTGACCGCGGCGGGGGTGTGCGGGTGGGCGTCCGCGTACAGCGCGGCGGCCATGCCGCCGAGGGAGTGGCCGACGGGTATGGCCTCCGGGATGCCCAGGGCCGCCAGGACGGCCTCGATGTCGTCGAGCACGGCGGGGAACGTCCAGGGCGTGTCGCCGCGGCCGGAGCGGCCGTGGGCGCGCAGGTCCATCGAGACCACCCGGTGGTCCGTGGCGAGGTCGGCCGCGGTGACCGACCAGTCGGCGAGCGTGCGGGAGGCCCCGTGGAGCAGCAGCAGCGGGGTGCCGGCGCCGCCGTGGTCGCGTACGGCCAGCGTCACGTCGTCGCGCTCGACGGTGAGGTCGACGGGGGAGGCAGAGGCGGATGAGGGCATGGGGCATCGCTCCGTAGCGTCGCGAAAGTCGCGGAAAGTCGCGGAAAGGGGATCGACCACCACCGTAGGGCGCTCCGGAGAGGCGAAGATCATCCCCGAAGGGGAGGCCCGGGGGCCCTCCGCCGGGTCATAATGAACAAGGCGCGAACGCGGGGCACGCGGTCACCGTTCAGGAGGCCCCACTCGGATCAGCGAGTCCGCCGGGTCGTTGACGGGCTGTGGGGTGCCGGTCAGATCCATGATGAACAGCGGGATGTGCAGCGCGTCGGCGCGCGCCCGCGCGTCCCTGGCGTAGCCCGCGAGCGAGAAGAACACGCTGACGGCGGATTCGTTGAGCCCGTTCAGCCACAGACACTCGATGTCGCGCAGCGCGGTGGGCCGGGTGGTCGGGTCCACCTGGGCGACCACCCCCGGCCCGCACAGATCCACCCCGGACGTCGCCTGGCCCGCCTCCGGCTGCCGCACCCCGTGGAAGCCGAGCCACTTCAGATACTGCGCGGCGGCGGTGACCGCGTCCCGCGCCGTACGGATCGTCACCGGCTGGAAGGCGGGGCGCAGCACGGCCCTGCCCGGCGGCCCGGCGGCGGGGGCCGCCGCGTTGCGGGGGCGGGCGGTGGCCGGGGCGCGCTCCGTGGGATCGGGCGCCGACGCCACCGGGACGCGCACCAGCGCGCCGCACGGACAGCCGAACTCCGGCTGCGGCCAGCTCCCCTGGCGGCCGCAGGCGGCGCAGTTGGCCGCCACCCAGGTGGCCTCCCAGGTACGGTGCTCGATCTCCTCCGGGGAACTGTCGTGCAGCACGGGGAGGGTGAGCGGGGCCCCGCACGAGCACGGGTAGGTGGGCGGGGTGAACGACTGCTCGCGGCGGCACGCGGGGCAGCGCACCGGCACGCTGTCTGTCATCTGGTGCTCCGAGGGTCGGTCGCGGCCCCCTCGGGGGCCGGGGGAGAGGTATCCCCCCATGCTCCAGGAAGGAGGAGGTCCCGGGCAGCGACTTGGCGGTTCTGCACGCGTCGGCCCGACCACCCTGCTAGGGCCCGGAGCCCGGAGCCCGGAGCCCGGAGCCCGGAGCCCGGAGCCCGGAGCCCGTGACGCTTTGTGCGCGTGGGCAGTAGGTTGGCGGCGTGAGACTGAGGGTTGAGTTCACCACCGAGCCGTTCGACCTCGACGAGGTGCCCCCGCACGCCGTGGTGGCCCGCGACATCGTGCAGGGTGCCGCGCTGGACTCCGTCGACGTCGGCCCGTTCGGCAACACCGCGGAGGGCCGGGCGGAGGCCGTCCTGACCACGATCGACGAGTTGCTCCGCAAGTCCCTGGAGGCGGGCGCCACCCGGGTCTCGCTCCAGGTCAACGTGGTCGCGGAGGAGCCCGGCGAGCCGGAGGAGGGCGGCCGATGACCCCGCCCGCCGACGACGACCCCTTCGCCAAGGCCGTCAAGCCGCTGGTGGACGCCATAGGCGGCGAGCTGGTCGCCCCGGACCACGCCCAGGACGACGACGTGGTCCTCTCCTGGGAGGGCCGGGAGGTCGTGGCTGTACGCCTCCCTCACCTCTCCGACTCGCTCGACCACATCCTCGCCGAGCTCCGCCGCCGCCACGGCGTCCCGCTCGCCGACCTCGACCGCAAGACCAAGCAGTCGGTCGTCCGCCTCCTCGAACAGCGCGGCGCCTTCGCCATGCGCCACGGCGTGGAGACCGTCGCGACCGCGCTCGGCGTCAGCCGCTTCACGGTCTACAACTACATCAATTACGCCAATGAGCAGCGGGCCAAGGCGCGTGGGGGCGGCCGGACGAGCGACCCGGCGCACCGCGACGATCAGGTCGGTTGAACCGCGATCAGGCAGGTGTCGTCGTCGGTGTCGGCGATGTCGCAGGACAGCAGTGCGTCCAGATAGTCCTCGAGGTCGTCCACCGGGCGGCCGGCGGCGGCGAGGAGCTGTCCGAGGGCTTGGTCGATGCTGCTGCCGCGGCGCTCGATCAGGCCGTCGGTGTACACCAGCAGGATGTCGTGCCGCCGCAGCTCGTGCCGGGTCTCCTCGTACGAGGCGGAGTCCACAGCGCCCAGCAGCACGCCGTCCGGCGGCGTGAGCGCTTCGGCCTTCCCACGGCGGACGAGGATCGGGGGCATGTGTCCCGCGTTGGCCCAGTGCAAGGTCCGGGCGGCGGGATCGAACAGGCCGCAGACGACGGTCGCGGTGACCTGCTCGGGGAGGCAGCAGGCGACGCTGTTGAGCCAGGAGAGCAGCCGGCCCGGCCCCGCACCGGTGACGGCGAGGCCGCGCAGCGCGTTGCGCAGGACGACCATGCCCGTTGCGGCAGCGATGCCGTGGCCGGCGATGTCACCGACCGTGAGCAGCATCCGGCCATCGGGCAACACGACGGCGTCGTACCAGTCTCCGCCGACCCGCTGGTCCTCTTCCGCCGGGCGGTAGCGCACGGCGACCCGCAGCCCCGCCCCGTACACCGGGTGTTCCTCCGGGGGCATGATCGCCCGCTGTAGCTGCCGGGCCAGCCGATGACGCTCCGCGGACTGCTGCTCGGCACCGGCCAGCCGGTCCCGGGTGGCGGCCAGCGCGACCTCGGTCCAGCGGTGGGGAGAGATGTCCTGGTAGGCGCCGCGCACCGCGACCAGGAGCCCGGAGGCGTCGCAGAGCGGTTCGGCGACCACCCGCAGGTGGCGGACCACCCCGTCGGCGCGCCGGAGCCGGAAGGTGATCGCGCTCTCCTTCCGCTGATGCAGCACGCTGCGCAGGAAGCGGCGCACGGCGCCGGTGTCGTCGGGGTGCGCATGTCCGGAGAGCTGGTGCAGCGGCACCGGGGCCGCGCCGGGCTCCAGCCCGTACAGGGCGGACAGCTGCTCGGTCCAGGAGATCTCACCGGTGATCAGGTTCTCCTCGAAGGCGCCGATCCGGCTGAGCCGCTGGGCGTGCCCCAGCAGGTCGGCCAGTCGGGCGTCGCCCTCCGGGAGCCGCCAGCTGAGCAGCACCACATCGCCGAAGCGGGCCAGCCCCACGGCAGCCACCACGGCCGGTGGCGCCGGGCCGCCCGGGAACCTGAGCACCGTGCTCCGGCTGCGATACGGGGCCCCGGTGCTGTGCACCCGCTTGATCCGCTCGAACAGGCCGCCCTCCGCGGCGAACAGCGGATAAGCCTCCAGCAGCGGGAGCCCGGTCAGCGCGTCACGGGGACGGCCGGCCGGGTCGGTGAAGCGCTCGTTGGTGTGCTCGATCCTGAAGTCGGTGATCCGGCCGTCGTGGTCCCGCAGCGGGCGCAGCAGGGCGGCGGAGTCCAGCAGGCCGTCGAGCAGTCCGACGAGCCAGGCGGCGGCCCCGCCGGGCGGGCCGCCCGACTCCACGCCGTGGTCGGAGAGCGACAGGGCGCACAGCTGGGCCAAGGCATCCAGCTGTCGTTGGAGGGCGAGCGCGGGGTGGGGGCCCGGCCAGTGGACCTCCAGGACGCCCACCCGCTGACCGCCGCCTTGAGCAGGCACGACGGCCCGTGTGCCGCTGCCGCCGCTGCTGCCGATGGTGGGCGGCGGCGGGTCGCCGGACTCGGTGATCCACAGCGTCCGGTCCTCGGTGATGGCCTGCTGGGCCGGGGTGCCGAGCCCGGGCGGGACATAGCGCCAGCGGGCGGCCTCGGCGGGGCCGAACCCGGCTTCTCCGGCCAGCGTGAGGGAGCCGTCGGGGGCGGCCGACCACACGGCGGCGGCGGTGGCGCCCAATGGTTTCAGGGCCCGGTCGAGGAGGCCGCGGGCGAGCGCCTGGGTGTCGTCACCGGCCAGGATGGCGGCGGCCTCCGCCGTACGCAGCCGCAGGGCGGGCCCTTCGCGCTGCGGGCCCGCGGCTTCCTCTGCCGTCCGGCCGGTGCCGGACGCGGCGGCCTGCGCGGCTCGGGCTTCCGCGGCCGCGGCCGCGGTGGCGTCCGAGGCGGCCTGGTTGATGATGTCGGCGGCCAGTTCGGGCAGGGGCATCCGGGCGTCGGAGGCGAGCCTCCGCAGCTGCTGCGCGGCTTCGGCCGGAGCGCAGTTCAGCCGTTCCACGAGGACGCCCTCGGCGAGTTCCACCACGACCCGGGCCTCGCGGTCCTCCCACAGGGCGCGAATCTCCGTACTCAGCCGGTCGACCGTGGCCGCCAGCCCGGCCGCTCCGGCCTCACCGTGTGGTGCGGGACGCGCGGCGGGTTCGGAAGGGGGCCGCTGCCGCGAGGGCTCGTGCTGCTGCTCCGCCATGGGGGTTGCTCCTCGGCCCGGGGATCCGGGGGGCCGCTGCTCTGCCTGCCCGGTACCCACCCCAAGCACATCACAGGTCGATCCAGCGGCGCATGCAGTGGACCAGCTGCTGTGCGTCGACGGGCTTGGACACGTAGTCGTCCGCCCCGGCGGCCAGGCACTTCTCCCGGTCACCGGACATCGCCTTGGCGGTGACCGCGATGATCGGTACATGGCGCCGCCCGGGCATGGCACGCATCGCCGCGGTGGCGGCGTAGCCGTCCATCTGGGGCATCATCACGTCCATCAGGACCAGGTCGATGTCCTCGTCGGCCAGCGCCTCCACGCCTTCACGGCCGTTCTCGGCGTGCACGACGCGCATGTCGTGCAGCTCCAGGATGCCGGTGACGGCGAAGACGTTCCGGTCATCGTCGTCGACGATCAGCACGGTGCGGCCGGCCAGCGGGTCGGCCTCCCGGGGTGCGGGCGCCGGCCTGGTCCTCGGGGCGTGGACCAGCGGCAGGGCCTCGCCGGGGCGCTCGGCGGTCAGGTGCAGCACGATGCGTGTCCGCAGCTCGTCCAGGCTGGTGAGCACTTCGAACGGCTGGGCGCCGGCCCGCGCCCGGAGCCGGTGCTCCTCCTCGGCCGAGGGCTCCGGGTGGCCGCAGTGGACCAGGACGGGGACGTGGCGCAGGGCCGGGTCGGCGTCGAGGAGACCCAGCAGTTCGCGCGCGCCCTCGCGGGGCAGACCGCAGTCCACCACCGCGCAGTGGTGTGTTCGGCCGGCCAGTGCGGCCGCCGCCTCCCCGGGGTCGGTGGCGGTGTCCACCTGGACGGGCGAGGGGACCCCGGGCAGGTCGGCGACAGCGCTCTGGGCCAGTAGGGACAGCAACCCCCGCGGCCTGGCCTCGACGACCAGCACGCGGCGCACCGCGGGTGGCACGCTGTGGGGCGGCGCGGCGCCGGGCACCTCCGCCGCGGGGGCCGCCGTGGCAGTGCCCGGCGGGTGCGGTGCCGCGGTGTCCTGGACGGTGGGGTGCACGGTCGGCAGGTACAGGGTGAAGCAGCTGCCCTCGCCCTGGGTGCTCCGGGCGTGGACGGAGCCGCCGAGCAGGTAGGCGATCTCGCGGCAGATGGACAGGCCCAGGCCGGTTCCCCCGTACGTGCGGCTGGTGGTGCCATCGGCCTGCTGGAAGGCGCCGAAGACGCTCTCCAGGTGCTGTTCCGAGATGCCGATGCCGGTGTCGCCGACCCGGAAGGCCAGGGCGGGGCGGCTGGAGCGGCGGACGGAGTCGGGCAGGTCGGCAGCGGATGTGTCGACGCGTTCGATCCGCAGTTCGACATGGCCTGCCTCGGTGAACTTCACGGCGTTGGAGAGCAGGTTCCGGAGCACCTGGCGCAGCCGGGACTCGTCGGTGACCAGTTCGGACGGAACTCCGGGCGCCGTGACGACCTGGAACTCCAGCCCCTTCTGGGAGGTGAGGGGGCGGAAGGCGGCGTCCAGGGAGTCCAGCAGCCGGCGCAGCCGGAAGCGCTCGGGGCTGATGTCCATCTTCCCCGCCTCGACCTTGGACAGGTCGAGGATGTCGTTGATCAGCTGGAGCAGGTCGGAGCCGGCGGAGTGGATGACTTCCGCGTACTCCACCTGCTTCGGGGTGAGGTTGCGGCCGGGGTTCTGGGACAGCAGTTGGGCGAGGATGAGCAGGCTGTTGAGCGGAGTCCGCAGCTCGTGGCTCATGTTGGCCAGGAATTCCGACTTGTACCTGGACGCACGGGCGAGCTCCCGGGCCCGGGCCTCGAGCTCCTGCCGCGCCTGCTCGATCTCCTGGTTCTTCGTCTCGATGTCGCGGTTCTGGCTGGCCAGCAGCGCGGCCTTCTCCTCCAGTTCGGCGTTGGAGTGCTGGAGTTCCTCCTGGCGGACCTGGAGTTCCTCCGAACGCGCCTGAAGCTCGCCCGCGAGGCGCTGCGACTCGCCCAGGAGCTCGTCGGTGCGGGCGCCCGCGATGATGGCGTTGACGTTGCCGCCGACGGTCTCCATCAGCTGGTCCAGGAAATCCCGGTGCACCGGGGTGAAGCGGCCGGTGGTGGCCAGCTCGATGACGCCGAGCACCTGCTCCTCCGCCATGACGGGCAGCACGACCAGGCTGGCGGGGGCCGCGTCGCCGAGCCCGGAGGAGATGACGTAATCGGCTGGGACGTCGTCCACCGCGATGGTGCGCCGGCTGCGGGCGGCCTGACCCACCAGCGACTCGCCGAGCCGGAACCGCGTGGGGCGGCGGGAGCCCTCGGGACGTCCGTAGGAGTCGATGAGACACAGCCGCACGCCGTCGTGAGTGTCCTCGGCGAGGAAGAAGGCGCCGTACTGGGCGGAGACCAGCGGTACCAGCTCGTCCATGATCAGCCCGGCGACGTCGGCGAGATCGCGGCGGCCCTGTACCAGGCCGGAGATCCGGGCCAGGTTGGTCTTGAGCCAGTCCTGCTCCTGGTTGGCCCGGGTGGTCTGGCGCAGCGACTTCACCATGGCGTTGATGTTGTCCTTGAGTTCGGCGACCTCTCCGGAGGCGTCCACGGTGATGGAGCGGGTGAGGTCCCCCTCGGCCACCGCGCTGGTGACCTCGGCGATCGCGCGGACCTGCCGGGTGAGGTTGCCGGCCAGCTCGTTGACGTTCTCGGTGAGCCGCTTCCAGGTGCCCGAGACGCCCTCCACTTCGGCCTGCCCGCCGAGGCGGCCCTCGCTGCCGACCTCGCGGGCCACCCGGGTCACCTCGGCGGCGAAGGAGGACAGCTGGTCGACCATGGTGTTGATGGTGGTCTTGAGCTCCAGGATCTCCCCGCGGGCGTCCACGTCTATCTTGCGGTGGAGGTCGCCGCCCGCGACGGCGGTGGTGACCTGGGCGATGTTGCGGACCTGGCCGGTCAGGTTGTTCGCCATGGAGTTGACGCTGTCCGTGAGGTCCTTCCAGGTACCCGCCACATGGGGCACCCGGGCCTGTCCTCCGAGGATGCCGTCGGTGCCCACCTCGGAGGCCACCCGGGTCACCTCGTCGGCGAACGCGGACAGCGTGTCGACCATGGTGTTGATGACCCCGGCGAGGGCGGCGACCTCCCCCTTGGCCTCGACGACGATCCGCTGGGAGAGGTCGCCCCGGGCGACCGCGGTGGCCACCTGCGAGATGCTCCGCACCTGGCCGGTGAGGTTGGACGCCATGACGTTGACGTTGTCGGTGAGGTCCTTCCAGGTGCCGGAGACCCCGCGGACGGTGGCCTGGCCGCCGAGGTTGCCCTCGGTGCCCACCTCGCGGGCCACCCGGGTCACCTCGTCGGCGAACGCCGAAAGCTGGTCGACCATCGTGTTGATGGTCTCCTTGAGCTCCAGGATCTCCCCGCGAGCGTCCACGGTGATCTTCTGGGAGAGATCGCCGCAGGCCACGGCGGTGGCCACCTGCGCGATGTTCCGCACCTGAGTGGTGAGGTTCCCCGCCATGGCGTTCACCGACTCGGTGAGGTCCTTCCACGACCCCGACACGTCCGGCACCCGGGCCTGTCCGCCGAGGCGGCCCTCGCTGCCGACCTCGCGGGCCACCCGGGTCACCTCGGAGGTGAACCGTGACAGCTGGTCCAGCATGCCGTTGAAGACGGTGGCGATCTCACCGAGCAGCCCGTCGCAGTCCTCGGGGATCCGGGTGCGGAAATCGCCGTCCCGGACCGCGGTGAGACCGTCGAGCAGACGGCGCAACCCGGTCTCGTCCATCTGGCAGGCCACGCTCGCAGGTCCGTCCCGCGCGGCCGCGCCGGAAGCCTCAGCCATCTCCGCTCCAGCCGTACTGATCCGTCATCGGCCGACCGGCCGGAAGGCTGCCTGGAGACCGCGGCCCCTCGACCGCCCGGAGGCCGCCCGGCGGTCGCCCCGTCGTCTCCAGTGTGCCGCCGACGTTTCCATAGCGGATAGCGCGGCCCGAGGTGCTATTGGGCCCTCCGTCTCACCCCAGGCCGCCGTTGCTGTGGAGCAGCTGGCCGTTGACCCAGCCGCCCTGGTCGGAGCAGAGGAACGTGACCAGATTGGCGCAGTCCTGCGGCATCCCGAGGCGGCCCAGCGGGGTCGCCCGGCTCAGGTCGGCCTTCTGCCGCTCGGTCATCCAGCCGGTGTCCGTCGGCCCGGGGTTGACGGCGTTCGCGGTGACTCCGAGGTGGGCGAGCTCGTGGGCGGCGGCCAGCGTGATGCGGTCCATGGCCCCCTTGCTCGCCCCGTAGGGCAGATTGCCGGCCGTGTGGTCGCTGGTCAGGCTGATGATCCGGCCGGTACCGGGGGTGCCCCGGAACCTCAGGCCGTACTCCTTGATCAGCAGCCAGGTGGCCCGCGCGTTGACCGCGAAGTGCAGGTCGAAGCTCTCGACGGAGGTGTTCAGCAGCCCCGAGTCGACGGACTCGCAGTGGCAGAGCACCAGCGCGGTGACGTTCCCCAGCTCCTTCTCCGCCGTGTCGAAGAGCGCCGCCGGGGCGGCCGGGTCGCTCAGGTCGGCCTCGACCGCCATCGACCTGGCCCCGAGCGCGCCCAGCCGCTCGCGCAGCTGACCCGCGGCCTCCGGCTGGGCTCCCCAGGACATCCTCCGGTCGTACGGGGGCCAGTGGCTGAACGCCACGTCCCAGCCGGCCTCCGCCAGCCCCAGGACGATGGCCGTGGCGATGCCCTCCCGCCGGCCCGCCCCCGTGACCAGGGCCAGTGGCCGCTCCGTGCCGCCCCCCGCCTGCTCGTTCATCGCGCCCGCGCCATCGCTCATGGGGCCATCCTGCCCGGCCGTCCGGCCCGTGGGCACACGGATTTCCGGGCAGCGGGCCGCTCGCTGTAACCCGAATTTTTCAACAAACTGTTGACGCCCTGCCGCGGCGGATCCTAGCTTGCGGGTGTGACTTCCAGCGCTCCGCCGGGACTGGCCCGGTTCAACACAGCGGACGAGCCGGGCGCGGCCGCGCTCCTGGGCGAGGTGTGCGCCAGCCGGGCCTGGGGCGCGGCGGTGGCCGCCGGGCGGCCGTACGGCAGCGTCGGCGCGCTGCTGGCCGCCGCCGAGGACGCGATGGCGGGGCTGACCGCTGCCGACCTGGCCGAGGCGATGGCCGGGCATCCGCCCATAGGGCGGCCGAGGCCGGGCGACGCCACCTCGGCGCGCGAGCAGAGCGGGGTGGGGGAGGCCGAGCGCGCGGAGCTGCTGGAGCTGAACCTCGCCTACCAGGAGCGCCACGGCCATGTCTTCCTCATCTGCGCCACCGGGCGCGGCGGCGAGGAGATGCTGGCTGCTCTCAACGAGCGGATCGGCAACGACGCGGACACCGAACGCGAGATCGTCCGCGCCGAGCTGGGCAAGATCAATCGCATTCGGCTGGCCCGGCTTGTGGACGTCGGGCATGAGGAAGAAGGAGGGCAGGGGTGATGGCCACGGCATCCGGTACGCGCACCTCCGTGTCCACGCACATCCTGGACACCTCCCTCGGCCGCCCGGCCGCCGGGGTGTCCGTCGAGCTGTCCGTACGCCGCCGGGCCGACGCGGCCTGGGCGGCACACGCCGTCTCCCGGACCGATGCCGACGGCCGCTGCAAGGATCTGCCGGCCCTCCCCGAGGGCACCGCACACGCACGGCTGCGCTTCGAGGTCGAGCCGTATCTCGTGCGCGCGGGACACGCCCCCTTCTTCCCGGAGGCGGTCGTGGTCTTCGCCGTCGAGCGCGGCGAGCACTACCACGTGCCCCTGCTGCTCAACCCGTTCGGCTACTCCGTATACCGAGGGAGCTAGCACCGATGCCCACGCTCGGCCAGAACCAGTACGGCAAGGCGGAGACCCGCGTCGTCAGGATCGTGCGGGACGGCGCCGTCCACCACATCAGGGACCTGAACGTGTCGGTGGCGCTCTCCGGCGACATGGACGAGGTCCACCTCTCCGGCAGCAACGCCAACGTCCTGCCGACCGACACCACCAAGAACACCGTGTACGCCTTCGCCAAGGAAGGTGGCATCGCCTCGCCGGAGGAGTTCGGCATCCGGCTCGCCCGCCACTTCGTCACGGGCCAGGAGGCCATCCGCACCGCCCGCGTCCGGATCGAGGAGTACGGCTGGGAGCGGATCGAGACCGCCGGGGCGGCGCGCCACTCCTTCGTGCGCTCGGGGCAGGAGACCCGCACCGCCCAGGTCGCCTTCGACGGCGAGCGGTGGGAGGTGATCTCGGGGCTCATGGATCTGACCGTCCTGAACTCCACCGACTCGGAGTTCCACGGCTTCGTCAAGGACGAGTACACCACGCTGCCGGAGACCCGCGACCGCGTCCTCGCCACCGAAGTGCACGCCCGGTGGCGCCACGGCTGGTGCGACGACCGCGAGCCGGCGCCGGACTGGGAGCGTATATACGCAGACGCGAGAGGCGACCTGCTGGCCGCCTTCGCCGAGACGTACTCGCTCTCGCTCCAGCAGACGCTGTACGAGATGGGCGCGCGGGTGATCGACAACCGCCCCGCGATCGACGAGATACGGCTCTCGCTGCCCAACAAGCACCACTTCCTGGTCGATCTGACGCCCTTCGGCCTCAAGAACGACAACGAGGTGTACTTCGCCGCCGACCGGCCGTACGGCCTCATCGAGGCCACGGTCCTGCGGGACGGCGTCCGGCCCCGCATCGCCACGGACTGAAGGGGCGACTGACGTGAACAACACCGCGGAACCCGGCCACACCGCCGCCGCACCGAACCGCATCGTCATCGAGAACTGCGCCATCGCCACCGTCGACGCCCATGACACCGAGTACGCCGACGGCCACCTCGTGGTCGCGGGCAACCGCCTGGAGTCGGTGGGCCCCGGCCCCGCGCCCGCCGGCCTGGACGGGGTGGTCCGCCGGGTCGACGGCACCGGACATCTGGCGACCCCCGGCCTGGTCAACACCCACCACCACTTCTACCAGTGGCTCACCCGCGGCCTGGCCCAGGACCACAACCTCTTCGACTGGCTGGTCGCGCTCTACCCCACCTGGGCCCGGATCGACGAGCCGATGGTGCACGAGGCAGCGCGCGCCTCGCTGGCCATGATGGTCCGCGGCGGCGTCACCTGCGCCATGGACCACCACTACGTCTTCCCGCGCGGCGCGGGCGACCTGCTGGGCGCCGAGATCAGCGCGGCGCGGGAGCTGGGCGTGCGGTTCACGGCCGCGCGCGGCTCCATGGACCGGGGTGTCTCGGACGGCGGGCTACCGCCGGACTTCGCAGTCGAGACCACCGAAGGCGCGCTGCGCGCCACCGAGGAGGCGATCGACACCCACCACGACCCCTCCTTCGACTCCATGCTGCACATCGCGGTCGCGCCCTGCTCGCCCTTCTCGGTCTCCACCGAACTGCTGCGCGAGGGCGCGGCGCTGGCCCGCCGCAAGGGCGTACGGCTGCACACGCACGGCTCGGAGACGGTGGAGGAGGAGAAGTTCTGCCACGAGCTGTTCGGGATGGGCCCGACCGACTACTTCGAGTCGACCGGCTGGCTGGGCGAGGACGTGTGGATGGCGCACTGCGTCCATATGAACGACGCCGACATCGCGGCCTTCGCCCGCACCGGCACGGGCGTCGCGCACTGCCCCTCGTCCAACGCCCGGCTGGCCGCGGGCATCGCGCGCGTCCCCGACCTGCTGGCCGCCGGGGTGCCGGTCGGCCTGGGCGTGGACGGCACCGCCTCCAACGAGTCCGGCGAGCTGCACACCGAACTGCGCAACGCCCTGCTGGTGGGCCGGCTCGGACCGCACCGGGAGGCGGCGCTGAACGTCCGTCAGGCGCTGCGCCTCGGCACCTACGGCGGGGCCCGGGTGCTCGGCCGGCAGGACCAGATCGGCTCGCTGGAGCCGGGCAAGCTGGCCGACCTGGTGCTGTGGAAGCTGGACGGCCTTGGCCACTCGACGATCGCCGACCCGGTCGCGGCCCTGGTCCTCGGCCCGCCCGCGCCGGTGACCCTGTCGCTCGTGGACGGCCGCCCGGTGGTGGAGGCGGGCCGGCTGATGACCGCCGACGAGGACGACATCGCCCGCCGCGCCCGCGACGAGGCCCGTCGGCTCGCCCGTATCGCGGCCGACGGCTGAGCGGCGGGGCGGCTCAGTGGCGGGGCGGCTCATGGCAGGGCGGCTGAGTGGCACGGCGGCTGAGTGGCTGAGCCAATGCGGCCCGGTCAGCGCAGGGCGCTCTTGGCCCGCCACTCCTCCCAGCTCACGTTCCAGTCGCCGAAGCCGTTGTTCAGCGCCACCTGCCCCTTCGTCTCCGCGCCCTTGACCTCGAACGGGTCGCCGATGCGGGCGTGTTCGTACAGCCACGCCGCGTTGGCGTCGCTCATGCCGATGCAGCCGTGGCTCTTGTTGGCCCTGCCGAAGTAGGCGGCGTTCCAGGGCGCGGCGTGTGCGTACGTGCCCGACCAGGTCAGCCGCATCGAGTAGTCGACCGTCTCGTCGTAGGCGTTGCCGAGGCCGACGGTCTCGGAGTTCATCCGGATGGTGCCCTCCTTGGCCATCAGTACCTCGGTGCCCCGCCATGAGCCGGTGTCGGCGCCGGGGGTGCCGCCGGAGACCGGGAAGGTCCGTACCGCCTTGCCGTCGCGCTCCAGGGTGAGCCGCTTGTCGTCGAGGTCGACCTTGACCACCTGCCGGGCGCCGATGGTGAAGCCGAGCTTGTAGTCGCGGACGAACCAGCCGCCGCCCTGGCCCGAGTCGGTGCCGTTCAGCCGGGCGTCCAGGGTGACCTTGGTGCCGGGCCGCCAGTACTCCTTGGGCCGCCAGTCCACCCGGTCCCGGCCGGACCAGTCCTTCATCCAGCCCCACGAGCCCTCGGTGTTGTTCGAGGTGGTGACCTTGAGCTGCTTCTCGACGGCGGCCTTGTTCTTCACCGGGCGGTCGAAGACCAGGGAGATCGGCTGCGCCACACCGACCGTGGTGTCCCCGCCCGGCCGCCAGTCCACCTTGTTGACGAGGCCCGCGGCGGCGGTGGTGAAGGACGACTTCGCGCTTCCCGCCGCCCCGCCCTCGGCGCGGGTGGCCGCCTTGACGGTGTAGGTGGTGCCGGGCGCGGCGTTGCGGTCCGAGGTCCAGGTCCGGCCGTCGCGCGACACCGTGCCGGTGAGCCTGCCGCCCCGTCCGTCGGTGACGGTCACCGAGGCGAGGGTGCCGCCGCTCGCGGCGACCTCGACCGGCTCGCCCGCCCGCCGGGGCGTGACGGTGACCGCCACCGCCCTGCCGCCCGAGCCCCCGCCGCCGACCTTCGCGTCCGCCTTCGCCGGGGCCGCGCCGCCGGAGGAGCAGCCGCTGAGCGCGGCGGTCAGCAGGGCGGCGGCGGCCGTGGCGGTGGCGGCGGAGCGCACACGTATCTGGCGCAACGGAAACCTCCGTGAGAGTCGGGGAGATGACGGGACGCTCGGGACTCTAAGCCGCGAAAAGCACGGGAATCGGCCCGCGCGGCCATGTGACGGCAGCTGGAGAGGAACGGTCATCGTCCGGTCACATGCGCCGCGCGGCACGGTCACGGGCGGCTGTGAGCCTCCTCGCGTTCCGCATCCGAGGAACCGGAAGAAAGGGATCTCCTTGTCCGACACCACACCCCGCGTCGGCGCCGTCCGCCGTCGCCGTCTCGCCGTGGCCCTGGCCGCCGGAGTGGCCGCGCTGACGATCGGCGCCGCCCCGGCGTCCGCCCGGCCCGGCTCCTGGCGCGCCGTCGTGCCTGAGGGCCTGAGCGAGGCCGTCCTCTACGACATCTCCAGCGCCGAGGGGGCGACATGGACCGCCGGGATCGATGTGACCGACTGGTCGCCGCTCGCCCTGCGCTGGAACGGCAGCGGCTGGACCAGGACGCCGCAGCCCGTGGAGCACGGCCGCTTCGACGACATCGCCGCGGGCGCCGGCGGCGAGGCGTGGGCGGTGGGCTCCCAGGGCGGCGGCGACGGCGGTGACGCGCCGATCGTCGAACGCTGGGACGGCGGCGCCTGGCAGCTGGAGGACGTGCCCCTGCCCGCCGGGGCGCGCGGCGGCTTCCACGCGGTCGCCGTCTCGCCGCAGGGCACGGTCTGGGCCGGCGGCGGCCTCTTCAACGACAACGAGGACGGGCTCCAGAGTCCGCTGCTGATGACCAAGGGCTCCGACGGGACCTGGCGGAGCGTGGAGATCCCGGCCGAGGCGGCCGTCGGCTCCACGATCAACGTCCTCCCGCTGGCGGACGACGACGTATGGCTGCTCGGGGTCAAGGGGGTCGCGCACTTCGACGGCACGGCCTGGACCCGCCAGCGGCTCCCCTCCCAGCTCGACGACACGACCTTCTACCTCTACGACATCGAGGAGCGGGAGCCGGGCGAGCTGTGGGCTGTAGGGCTCGCCCAGGACGACGAGCTGTGGCGGCGGCCGGTGGTGCTGCGCCTCGACCGCGGCCGCTGGAAGGAGGTGCCCACGCCGAAGGAGACCGCCGAGCTGCGCGGCATCACCTTCGACGACCACAAGCGCCCGGTGATCGTCGGAGAGACCGTGGACCCCGCGGTGGACCCGGACAGCAACTACACCCTGACCCTGGACGACGGCGGCCGCCTGGTCCGTGGGGAGCGGCCGCCCGGCGCCGGACACCTCATCGGGGCGGACACCGACGAGACGGGCCGGATCTGGACGTCGGGGACCGTGGACCACCCGGAGAAGCCCGGTTCGTACCTGCCGTACGCCGCCGTGCGCGACTGACGGACCGCAACCGTACGACCCGTCTCCCGAGGCCAGGTCAGACAACCCGTCTGACCTGGCCTTTCGCCATGCGCACGGCTATGCGCACGGACGAGTGCGCCGACCGGTGGCCATGTGACGGCGACCGCACAGGAACGGTCATCGTCCGGTCACACTCGCCGCTCGGCACGGTCATGGGCGGCTGTGAATCTTCCTCGCATCCCCATCAACGGCACCCGAGGAGGCGCAGTGTCAGCACTGCTGGTGACGGCGAGCCGCGGTCAGCGGGAAGCCCGGCTGGAGCCGATCAGCCCCGAGGCGTACCGCGCCTTCCTGGCGTCCCGCGCCGGCTCCGCCCTGGGCCCCGGCTTTCTCCAGTGCCCGTCCTGGGCCGAGGTGAAGGACGGCTGGCAGTCGAGGCTGCTCGGCTGGGGGCCGGAGGCCGGACCCGGGGCGGGGGAGCTGAGCGGGGTCGCGCTGGTGCTGCTGCGTCAGCTTCCCGGCACCCGGAAGTACTTCGCCTATCTGCCCGAGGGGCCCGTCGCCGACTGGACCGACCCGGACATCGACGGCTGGCTCGACCCGCTGCTGCGCCATCTGCGCGGCTGCGGCGTGTTCGCCGTGCGCATCGGGCCCGCCCCCGCCTACCGCGGCTGGCACGCCGCCGCGCTGAAGGCGCGCACCGGACCCGGGCGGCGCCTGTCCGACGTCCTCGCCAGCGAGGTCGACCCGCTGGGCACCGCCGTCGCCGACCGGCTGCGGGCCCGCGGCTGGCAGCGCTGCGGCGGGGACGACGAGGACGGGGACGCTCAGCCCCGCTATGTCTTCCGGGTGCCGCTGGCCGGACGGTCCCGCGAGGACCTGTGGCAGGGGCTCAACCAGGAGTGGCGGCGCAACATCCGCCGGGCCCACAAGGCGGGCGTGCGGGTGGAGTCGGGCGGCCCCGCCGAACTCCCCGAGTTCTACCGGCTGCTGCGGATCACCGAGGAGCGCGACGGCTTCCGCCTCGGCCGCTCACTGGCGTACTACGAGCGTCAGTACGCGGCGCTCAACGCCGAGGAGCCGGGGCGGATGAGGCTCTACCTCGCCCGGCACCAGGGCGAGATCCTCGCCGCCCACACCATGATCACGGTGGGCCGGCGGGTCTGGTACCAGACCGGGGCCTCGGCCGACCACCGGCGCGAGGTCCGCCCCTCCAACGCCCTCCAGTGGCAGATGCTGCTGGACGCCCACGACCGGGGCGCGGAGGTGTACGACATGCGCGGGGTACCCTCCACACTCGACCCCGACGAACGGCCGTTCGGGCTGCTGCGCTGGAAGCTGGGCACCGGAGGCCAGGTTGTCGAGACGCTGGGGGAGTGGGAGACACCATTGAGCGGCACCGCCAACCACGCGCTGTACCGCGCCTTCCAGCTGTATCTGGCCCGCCGATGAGCGCCCCCGCGAACCCGGCGGCCGAGGCGAACCCGGCGGCCGAGGCGAACCCGGCGGCCGAGTCGAACCCGGCGGCCGAGGCGAACCCGGCGGCCGAGGCGGTCGACGAGCCCCATGCCCCGCCCGCCGGCCGCCCCGCCTCCGTGCTGCGCAGCGGGGCGCTCATGGCCGCCGGGTCCCTGGTCTCCCGCGCCACCGGATTCGTCCGCTCCGCCGTCGTCGCCGCCGCGCTCGGCGTCGGGCTGGCCGCCGACGGCTACGCGGTCGGCAACTCCGTGCCCAACATCGTCTACACGCTGCTCCTGGGCGGCGCGCTCAACGCCGTCTTCGTGCCCGAGCTGGTCAGGGCCGCCAAGGAACACGCGGACGGCGGCGCCGCGTACACCGACCGGCTGCTCACCGTCTGCACCGCGGCCCTGCTGCTGATCACTGCCGGGGCGGTGCTCGCCGCGCCCGCCATCGTCGCGGCGTACACCGACTACACGGGCGGGCAGGCCACGATGACGGTCGCCTTCGCCCGCTATTGCCTGCCGCAGATCTTCTTCCTCGGGCTCTTCACCCTGCTGGGGCAGGTGCTGAACGCCCGGGGCCGGTTCGGCGCGATGATGTGGACCCCCGTCCTCAACAACGTCGTCGTGATCGCCGTGTTCGGCCTGTATCTGGCCACGGCCGGTACCGGGGGCACGCTCACCCCCGGCGAGACCGCGCTGCTCGGCTGGGGGACGACCGCGGGCATCGCCGTCCAGGCGCTGGCGCTGCTGCCGTCGCTGCGCGCGGCGCGCTTCCGCTGGCGGCCGAGGTTCGACTGGCGGGGCAGCGGGCTGTCCCGGCCGCTGCGCTCGGCCGGTTGGCTGGTGCTGCTGGTGTTCACCAACCAGGTCGCGTACTGGGTGGTGACCTGGCTGGCGACGCGGGCCGGGGAGCGCGCGGCGGCCGAGGGGACGGACGGCGCCGGGTTCAGCGCATACAACAACGCGTATCTGCTGTGGGCCGTACCGCACGGGATCGTGACCGTGTCGCTGGTCACCGCGCTGATGCCGAGGATGAGCGGGGCGGCGGCCGACGGCGACACCGCGGCCGTGCGGCGGGACGTCTCGTACGCCCTGCGCAGCAGCGCCGCCGCCGTCGTGCCCGCCGCCTGCGCGCTCTTCTCGCTCGCCGGGCCGGTGATGGCGGCCGTCTTCCAGTACGGCAGGACCGGCGCGGACGACATCGAGGTCATGGCGGGGACCCTGATGGCGTTCGCCCCGGGGCTGGTGGCCTTCTCCGGGCAGTACGTCCTCTCGCGCGCCTTCTACGCGCTCTCCGACACCCGCACGCCCTTCCTGCTGAACCTGGTGATCTCCGGGCTCAACGCGGGGCTGTCCGTGGCCGCGTATCTGCTGCTGCCCGCGCGCTGGGCGGTCACCGGGATGGCCGGGGCCTATTCGGTGGCGCTGTTCGCGGGCTGGGCGGCCACCGCGTATGTGCTGAACCGCAGGCTCCCGCCGACGCCCGCGCCCACGCCGGGCGGGCGGGGGCGGACGAGGGTGCGGCGGGGCGGGCTGTGGCGCTCGCCGTCCGTGGGCGCGCTGGTCCGGCTGCTGCTGGCCGCCGCGCCGGCCACCGTCTACGGCCAGTTGGCGGCCACCCGCACGGCCTCCTTGGGCCCGGTCGCCGCCGCCACCGCGGGCCTGGCGGCCATCGCGGCGGTCTACGCGATCCTGGCGGGGCCGCTGCGCCTGACCGAACTGGACGCGGCGCTCAAGGCGGTGTTCCGCAAACTGCGCCGCCGCACCTGACCGGATGCCGCGCCTGACCGGATGCCGCGCCTGAACAGACGCCGCCTCACCTGCTGGAATGGAATACTCCGCACATGCCACGCGTCCTTCTCATAGAAGACGACCCCTCTGTCCGCGAAGGGATCGAACTCGGCCTGCGCCGCCGCGGACACGAGGTGCGCACCGCCGCCACCGGCGAGGCCGGGCTCACCGCCATCCGTGAGTTCCAGCCCGACCTGCTGCTCCTGGACCTCATGCTGCCCGGCATCAACGGAGTCCAGGTCTGCCGCCAGGTCCGCGAGGCCAGCCAGCTGCCGATCATCATGCTCACCGCGCGTGGCGACGACTTCGACGTGGTGGTCGGTCTTGAGGCCGGGGCCGACGACTACATCGTCAAACCCGCCCGTACCGAGGTCATCGAGGCCCGTATCCGGGCCGTGCTGCGCCGCATCGAGGAGCCCGGCGGGCGCCCAGCCGTCGAGTTCTACGGCGACCTCGCCATCGACCGCGCAGGGCTGGCCGTGTCCAAGGCCGGGGAACGCCTCGCCCTCGCGCCCTCCGAGCTGAAGCTCCTGCTGTATCTGACCGCCGCGCCCGAGCAGGTCTTCAGCCGTCAGCAACTGCTCGAACAGGTCTGGGAGCACAGCTACCACGGCGACGCCCGCCTGGTCGACGCCTGCGTACGGCGGCTGCGCCACAAGATCGAGGACGTGGCCGGCAGCCCGCGTTACATACAGACCCTGCGGGGCTTCGGCTACCGCTTCGGACCGCTGTGAGCCCCCGTTGACCCGCTGGAGAGCCCGCATCGGGCTGCGCACCCGGCTCGTGCTCGCCTTCCTGCTGGTCGCCGCGGTCAGCGCCGGCACCACCGCGACCCTCACCTACCGCAAGGCGCGCACCGCGATCCTCGAACAGGCCCAGGACACCGCCGTCTCCTCCTTCCGGGACCGGGTCAGCGATATGGGCGTCCAGCTCCCCGTCGAGCCCAAGTCCCTTCAGGAGCGCCTGCGTCAGCTCGCCCGGCAGGGCAAGCCGCACCCCTGGGTGGTGTTCGCCGAGTACGGCTCGGTCCGGGTCTCCTCCGGCACCAGCCCCGTCTCCACCGTCATCACCCCGGAGCTGCGCCGCGCCGCGCTCGCCAGCCCGCGCAGCGGCAGCTTCCAGCGGGTCGAGAAGCACGGCGCCCCCTGGCTGACCGTCGCCGTCCCGACCGTCTTCCGGGCCGGGAAGACCGTGCGCCCCACCGGTCTTGTGCTCTACGCCGTGATGCCGCTGACCGACGAGGAGGCCAACGTCCGGGCCATGGTCACCGCGGCCCGCGACGGGGCCCTGCCGGGGCTCGCCGTGGCGCTCGTCCCCGCGCTGCTGGCCGCGCGCAGCGTGCTGCGCCCGGTGCGCGACCTGCGGAAGGCCTCGCAGAGCATGGGCCGGGGCCGCCTCGACACCCGGATCCAGGTCAAGGGCAGCGATGAACTCTCCGACCTCGCCCGCACCTTCAACGAGTCCGCCGTCGCCCTGGAGCGATCCGTCGGCGAACTCCAGGACGCCGAGGCGCGCGCCCGCCGCTTCGCCTCCGACGTCTCGCATGAGCTGCGCACCCCGCTCGCCGGGATGCTCGCGGTCACCGAGGTCCTGGACGAGGACGCGGCCCGCCTCGCCCCCGACACCGCGGCCGCCGTCCGGCTGATCAGCGCGGAGACCGGCAAACTCGCGGTCCTCGTCGAGGACCTGATGGAGATCTCCCGCTTCGACGCCGGGGCCGCCGAGCTGAACACCGACGAGGTCGACGTCGCGCAGACCATCCGCAAGACCCTGAGCAGCCGCCACTGGACCGACCCCGACGAGATCGTCACCGACCTGCCCGACGGCATCCGGGCCCGGCTCGACCCCCGCCGTTTCGATGTCGTCGTCGCCAACCTCGTCGGCAACGCGCTGCGGCACGGCGCCGCGCCGGTCGTCGTACGGCTGCGGACGGAGACGCCCCCGGCGCCGGACGGTGAGCTGCCCCGGCTCGTCGCCGAGGTCGCCGACAGCGGCCCCGGCATCCGCCCTGACGCGCTGCCGCATATCTTCGACCGCTTCTACAAGGCGGACTCCGCCCGCACCCGGTCGGAGGGCAGCGGCCTCGGCCTCGCCATCACCCTGGAGAACGTACGGCTGCACGGCGGCACGATCCGGGCGGCGAACGGCCCACAGGGAGGCGCCGTCTTCACCGTGGAGATCCCCGTGACGAGCGGGGAGGTGACGGCGTGAAGCGTCCGGGCAGCCTGGGCCGCCTGGGCTCGGCCACGGTGGCGGCCGCGCTGCTCACCGGCTGCGGGGTGCGGCAGAGCGATGTAGTCGAGGCCGGCGGCCCGGCCACCGTCACCGTCCTGCCCGACGCCGAGCAGCGGGTGATTCTCTTCTTCGTCTCCTCGGAAGGCCGTCTGACCCCGGAGTCCAGGGGGTTCTTCCTGAGCCAGGAGGGGGAGTACGTGGTGCCCGGCGGCAAGGTTCTCACCATGCTGCTGGCCGGCCCGAGCGAGCAGGCGCGCGCGGCCGGGCTCCATACGGAGCTGCCCCGGTCGAGGGGGTTCGTGGGGGTGAAGGCGGGCCCGGACCAGGTGTTCGTCAGGGTCTCGATCGCGGTGCGCGACCTCGAGAAGACGGCCGTGCGCCAGCTGGTCTGCACGGCCGCGTACGTCGACGGCGGCGACGGCAACGCGGAGGTGATCATCACGGGCGACGACGGCAGGCTCCCGGCCATGGACTGCGACGCCTGACGCGGAGGGGCTCTGCGCCCCAGCCCCAAGGGGCGGGACACAGAGCCCCTGTGCGGCTCCGCCGCGTGCAGGCCCCGCTCAGCGCAGCAGCTCGTACGCCGGCAGCGTCAGGAACTCCGCGTAGTCCTCGTCCAGCGCGACCTTGAGCAGCAGATCGTGGGCCTGCTGCCAGTTGCCCGCCGCGAACGCCTCCGCGCCGATCTCCTCGCGGACCGCCGCCAGTTCCTCCGCCGCGATCGCGCGGACCAGTGGGGCCGTCGCCTTCTCCCCGTTCTCGAAGACCACGCCCGCGTTGATCCACTGCCAGATCTGGGAGCGGGAGATCTCGGCCGTGGCGGCGTCCTCCATGAGGTTGAAGATCGCGACCGCGCCCAGGCCCCGCAGCCAGGCCTCGATGTAGCGGATGCCGACCTGGACCGCGTTGCGCAGGCCGGCCGAGGTGGGCTTGGCGTCGAGGGAGGCGATGTCGATCAGCTCGGGGGCCGTGACCCGGACGTCCTCGCGCAGCCGGTCCTTCTGGTTCGGCCGGTCGCCGAGCACCGCGTCGAAGGAGGCGCGGGCGACGGGGACCAGGTCGGGGTGGGCGACCCAGGAGCCGTCGAAGCCGTCGTTCGCCTCGCGGTCCTTGTCGGTCCGGACCTTGTCGAAGGCGACGGCGTTGACCTCGGGGTCGCGGCGGGAGGGGATGAAGGCCGCCATGCCGCCGATCGCGTGGGCGCCGCGCTTGTGGCAGGTGCGGACCAGCAGTTCGGTGTAGGCGCGCATGAACGGGGCGGTCATGGTGACGGCGTTGCGGTCGGGGAGGACGAAGTCCGCCCCGGCGTCGCGGAAGTTCTTGACGATGGAGAAGAGGTAGTCCCAGCGCCCCGCGTTCAGCCCGGAGGCGTGGTCGCGCAGCTCGTAGAGGATCTCCTCCATCTCGTACGCGGCGGTGATCGTCTCGATGAGAACGGTGGCGCGGATGGTGCCCTGGGGGATGCCGAGGTGGTCCTGGGCGAAGACGAAGATGTCGTTCCAGAGGCGGGCCTCGAGGTGCGACTCGGTCTTGGGGAGGTAGAAGTACGGGCCCTTGCCCTGGTCGAGCAGGCGCCGGGCGTTGTGGAAGAAGTAGAGCCCGAAGTCGACGAGGGCGCCGGGCACGGCGCGGTCACCGGCCCGCAGATGGCGCTCGTCGAGGTGCCAGCCGCGCGGCCGGGCGACGACGGTGGCGAGCTCTTCGGCGGGGCGCAGCGCGTACGCCTTGCCCTCGGGGGTGGTGAAGTCGATGCGGCGCTCGTAGGCGTCGATGAGGTTGAGCTGGCCGAGGACGACGTTCTCCCAGGTCGGGGCTGAGGCGTCCTCGAAGTCGGCGAGCCAGACCCTGGCGCCCGAGTTGAGGGCGTTGATGGTCATCTTGCGGTCGGTGGGGCCGGTGATCTCCACCCGGCGGTCGTCGAGGGCGGCCGGGGCGGGGGCGACGCGCCAGTCGGGGTCCTCGCGGATGGAGGCGGTCTGCGGGAGGAAGTCAAGGGTGCCGGTTCGGGCGATCTCGGCGCGGCGTTCGGCGCGGCGGGCGAGGAGCTCGTCGCGGCGCGGGGTGAAGCGGTGATGGAGCTCGGCCAGGAAGGCCAGGGCCGAGTCGGTCAGCACCTCTCCCTGCCGCTCGAGCGGCTCGGCGTCGACGATGGCCAGCGGGGACGGTGCTGGTGCGGACATGGGCGGTCACTCCTCGGGCGACACACGGCGAAATACGTGAGCTTCCGTCTTCTGTTCTGTGGATACTAATTTCCTCATGGCGGAACTTCAACGTCCTGTTGGCCTCACTCCAGCCGCCCCAGGTCCTCCGGGGTGTCGATGTCGTCAGGCCGGGCGACATCGGAGCAGTCGACGAGCCTGACCGCCGACTGATGAGCCTTCAGATAAGCGCGTGCCCCCCGATCGCCCACCGCACTCGCCGCGACATCCCCCCACCGCTCGGCACCGAACAGCACCGGATGGCCCCGCAGCCCGTCGTACACCGCCGCGACCAGGCACGACGGCGAGTCGTACGCCGCCGCGACGCGGGCCACCGCCGCGGCCCCGATCCCCGGCTGGTCCACGAGCATCACCAGCGCCGCCCGCGCGCCCGTACCGGCCAGCGAGGCGAGGCCGGCCCGCAGCGAGGAGCCCATGCCCTCGGCCCAGTCCGGGTTGTCGACCAGCGTGCACCCGGGGAGCTCGGCCCTGGCCCGTACGGCCTCGGCGCCCGCCCCCAGCACGATGTGCACCGGGGCGCAGCCGCCCTCCCGCAGCGCCCGCGCCGCGTGCTCCACCAGTGGCCTGCCCCGGTGGGCCAGCAAAGCCTTCGGCCGCCCGCCCAGCCGCCTGCCGCCGCCCGCGGCCAGCAGCAACCCGGCGACCTGGGACTTTTCATGCGATGTGCGATCCATGGGCATTGTTTCTCCCGCTCGTCCCTTCAAGATCCCCCTGTGGTACCCGGTCTGATTTTCGCTCTCCGTATGGCGTGTCGTGCACAGAGTGGCGTTAACTGATCCGCGGCCTCTCGCGTCCGATCGGCGCGTCCAGGGGCCGTGGGGAGAAGGGGGCAGGCTTCGTGCAAAGCCGCGCGAGGGCGAGCAGGACAGTGATGTCCGACGATCACATGAGGCTCCGGACGACACCCGGCGCCTGGTCAGTGGAGGGCGCCGCGGTCGTGGAGGACAGCCGAGTGGGCTGCACCGAGGAGGATCCCAGAGCGACGGAGCTGCGCCGGGCCGTCGCCCGGCTGCGGCGCGAACTGGCCGCCCACCCGGCCGACTTGCCGGACCGGGCCATAGCGGACGACGAACTCGCCGCGCTGGACGCCATGGCGCGCGAGGGAGTGCCCGAAGTGCCCCGGCTGCGCCGGGCGCTGCTGCTCATCGCGGGCGCGCTCGGCTCGGTGAGCGCACTGGCCGCCGCGCTGACGGGGGTGCGCGCGGCGATCGACCTCTTCGGCGAGGTGCCGCAGCCGCGGGGAAGGGGAGTCGGCAGGGACTGAGGGCTGAGGACTGAGGGGAGTCGGGAGGCCGGGGGGGGTACCGTCAGGCCGATCCCGTGCTGGCGAGCGCGGAGGACAGCTGGGCCGCGACCTCCTTGAGGATCGGAACCATGTCCTCCGTGGCCTCGTCCGTCACCCGCCCGGCCGGGCCCGAGATCGAGATGGCCGCCGCCGTGGGCGAGTCGGGCACGGCCACCGCGAGGCAGCGCACGCCCATCTCCTGCTCGTTGTCGTCCACCGCGTAGCCCATCTCGCGCACCCGGCCCAGGGCCTCCAGGAACTCGTCCGGCGAGGTGATCGTCTTCGGGGTGGCGGCCGGCATGCCGGTCCGGGCCAGCAGCGCGCGCACCTCATCGGCGGGCGTGTGCGCCAGCAGCGCCTTGCCCACGCCCGTCGTGTGCGGCAGTACCCGCCGCCCGACCTCGGTGAACATCCGCATCGAGTGGCGCGAGGGCACCTGCGCCACGTACACCACCTCGTCGCCGTCCAGCAGCGCCATGTTCGCGGTCTCGCCGGTCTCCTCCACCAGCCGCGCCAGATACGGCCGGGCCCAGGTGCCCAGCAGCCGGGAGGCGCTCTCGCCGAGCCGGATCAGCCGGGGGCCGAGCGCGTAGCGGCGGTTCGGCTGCTGCCGCACATAGCCGCAGGCGACCAGGGTGCGCATCAGGCGGTGGATGGTGGGCAGCGGAAGCCCGCTGCTGCCGGAGAGCTCGCTCAGCCCGACCTCGCCCCCGGCGTCCGCCATCCGCTCGAGCAGATCGAAGGCTCGCTCGAGGGACTGGACGCCGCCGGAGGCGGCAGCGGCGGTCTTGGGCTCGGCGGACGGCACGTCGGCATTCCTTTCGCGGCGGGTGGGGCCGGCCCTCCCGCGGTTGTCCCGCCCCGGCCGACCGGCCAACGGGCAGCCTACCCGCCCCTGGGCGGCCAGGTTCTGCGCTCCGAAAATCCACTTCCATTCTATGAACGGTCGCTTGGGGAGCGGACGGGCCTCGGCCTGTCGGGTCTTGACCCGGCGGGCGGCTCGGTGAAAACTCGTAGAGCAGAAAGTTGTTTCCGCTTTGCGGAAGATCGGAGGGTGCGGATGTCCGACGCGGATCCGGATCTGGTGCTGCGCTCGACCCGTGTGGTGACCCCGGAGGGGACACGCGCGGCATCGGTCGCCATCGCCACGGCCGACGGAACGATCTCGGCAGTCCTGCCGTACGACACGGCCGTCCCGCCCGCGGCCCGCCTGGAGGACCTCGGGGACGACGCCCTCCTCCCCGGCCTCGTCGACACCCACGTCCATGTCAACGACCCCGGCCGCAGCGAATGGGAGGGCTTCGCCTCCGCCACCCGCGCGGCCGCGGCCGGCGGCGTCACCACCCTCGTCGACATGCCGCTCAACAGCATCCCGCCCACCACCACCGTCCGGGCGCTGGAGCTCAAGCGCGCCGTCGCCCGCGCCGCGGCCCACATCGACATCGGCTTCTGGGGCGGCGCCGTCCCCGGCAACGTACGGGACCTGAAACCCCTGCACGACGCCGGTGTCCTCGGCTTCAAGTGCTTTCTGCTCCACTCCGGCGTGGACGAGTTCCCCCAGCTCGCCCCCGCCGAACTCGACGCGGCGCTCGGCGAGATCGCGGGCTTCGGCGGCCTGCTCATCGTCCACGCCGAAGACCCCCAGCTGATCGACCGCGCCCCGAGCCCCGGCGGCCCCCGCTACGCCGACTTCCTCGCCTCACGCCCGCGCGAGGCCGAGAACCGGGCCATCGCGGGGCTGATCGAACTCGCGCGCAAGCACGCCGCCCGCGTGCACATCCTGCATCTGTCCTCCGCCGACGCGCTCCCGCTGATCGCCGCCGCCCGGCGCGAGGGCATCGACGTCACGGTGGAGACCTGCCCCCACTTCCTCACCCTGACCGCCGAGGAAGTCCCCGACGGCGCCACCGAGTTCAAGTGCTGCCCGCCCATCCGCGAGGCCGCCAACCAGGACGCGCTGTGGCAGGGCCTGGCCGACGGCACCATCGACTGCGTGGTCTCCGACCACTCGCCGTGCACCGCGGACCTCAAGGTCGGCGACTTCGGACAGGCCTGGGGCGGCATCTCCTCCCTCCAGCTCGGCCTCCCCGCGGTCTGGACCGAGGCGCGCCGCCGCGGCCGTACGCTCCACGACCTCGCCCGCTGGATGTCCACCGCCCCCGCCGCGCTGGTCGGCCTCGCGCACAAGGGCGCCATCGAACCCGGGCGCGACGCCGACTTCGCCGTCCTCGCGCCCGAGGAGACCTTCACCGTCGACCCGGCCGCGCTCCACCACCGCAATCAGGTCACCGCCTACGCAGGGAAGACCCTGTACGGCGTCGTGCGGTCCACCTGGCTGCGCGGCCGGAAGATCGCCGACCACGGCGCCCCGGCCGCACCCACCGGACCCACCGGCCGACTCCTGGAAAGGCAGCACACCGCATGACCGCGCCCATTCCCCGCTTCACCGGCGACGCGAGCCCCTACGGCGGCGGCGACCCGTACGCCGACTACCGCACCGCGGACCTCCCCTTCACCCACCTCGCGGACCTGGCCGACCGGCGGCTGGGCGCGAGCGTCATCGCGGCCAACGACGAGTTCTTCGCCGAGCGCGAGAACCTGCTGCGGCCCGAGGCCCCGCACTTCGACCCCGAGGACTTCGGCCACAAGGGCAAGGTCATGGACGGCTGGGAGACCCGCCGCCGGCGCGGCGCCTCGGCCGAGCACCCGCACCCCGCCGGCGAGGACCACGACTGGGCGCTGATCCGCCTCGGCACGCCCGGCGTCATCCACGGCATCGTCGTCGACACCGCCCACTTCCGCGGCAACTACCCGCAGGCCGTCGGCGTCGAGGCGACATCGGTGGCGGGCACCCCCTCCCCCGAAGAACTGCTCGCCGATGGGGTGCAGTGGACGGAACTCGTCCCCCGCACCCCCGTGGGCGGCCACGCGGCCAACGGCTTCCCGGTCGCGGTGGCCCGCCGCTTCACCCACCTCAGGCTGAAGCAGCACCCCGACGGCGGGATCGCCCGCCTCCGCGTCCACGGCGAGGCCGTCCCCGACCCCGGCTGGCTCACCGCCCTCGGCACCTTCGACCTGGCCGCCCTGGAGAACGGCGGCGCCGCCGAGGACGCCTCCGACCGCTTCTACTCCCCGCCCGCCAACTCCATCCAGCCCGGCCGCTCCCGCAAGATGGACGAGGGCTGGGAGACCCGCCGCCGCCGCGACCACGGCCACGACTGGGTCCGCTACCGGCTCACCGAACAGGCCCGGATCCGGGCCGTCGAGATCGACACCGGCTGCTACAAGGGCAACGCCCCGGGCTGGGCCGCGCTCTACGCCCTCGACGCCACCGCCGGCGCCGACCCGGCCGACCACTCGGCCCCCGGCTGGACCGAACTCCTGCCCCGCACCCGCCTCCAGCCCGACACCGTCCACCGCTTCCAACTCGCCGGGGCCGCGCCCGCCACCCACGTCCGCATCGACATCTTCCCGGACGGCGGCGTCGCCCGCCTGCGGCTGCACGGCACGCTCACGGAGGCGGGCGCGGAGCGGCTCGCGGCGCGGTACGCGGAGCTGGGCGGGGGTGAACCTCACCGGTAGCGGACCTGCACGCCCGGCCCGAGGCGGTCGGCGCCCGTGACGACCTGCGTTGTGCCCACCTCGACGCTCAGACGGGGGTGGGCCGGGCGGCCGGCCAGCGAGGACAGGTCGAGCGGGCCTGGGTAAGGGCCATGGCACATGCCGAAGAACACCCAGACCGTGCCGCGGTGACGGCCAGCCAGTTGAGCAGCGTCGTCTTCCCGGAGCCCGCTTCCCCGCGCAACAGCACACGTGGCGCCTGCTTCAGTGCCGCCTCGACCCGTACGCTCGTCGGCGACTCCTGCTCGGCCGTGTCCCATGCGCCGATGCCCGTCCGTAACCGGTCGACGGACCCGTGGCCCGTCCGCCGCGCTGCCCGCGCCTCGTCCGTGCTGACGCGCAGACTGATGTATGCGACGGACAGCTTGGTGCGCGGCGCCTGCCCTGCCGTGAAGCTGAACAGCTCCACCTCGTCCATGGTGCGGCTGATGAACTCCAGATACTCCCGGCGGAAGGCGGCGTCCTGATCCGCGCCCTGCGGCGCGTACAACGACCTGACGGGCAGCCGCTCCAGCACCCGGCTCAGCTCCGAGCCGAGCTCGCCGACCCGCCCGAGCAGCTCGGTGACGCCGCGCTCGGTGAAGACCGGGAGGCGGCGCAGGGTCTGCACATAGCAGTCGCAGCACTCGGCCAGCAGCAGTTCGTAGAAGCGCGTCTCCGCCTCGCTCAGCCCGGTCGGCGGGGAAGCGGCGGTACGGACCCGGCGGGCGAGCTCGGCCGGGTTGGCGTCGGACCCGAGGATCGCCTCGTCGGACAGGTCCGCGTGGGCGAAGGCCGCCGTCACGGCGTCGAGCGCCGCCCGCCGTCCGCCCTCGTCCAGGCCGCGGAACTCATGCCCGCAGATGGGCTCAAGCCGCGCCGCGACCGCGTCCGCGATCTGCTCGAACTGCCGCTCCACGCCACGCTGGGCCCGCAGCCCCGGTATCCGCCGCCGGATCAGCGCGGACATGTCCATCCGGCTCTCCTGCTCGCGCGTACGCGGGTCGAGCCACATCCGGACGACGCGCGTCGCCAGCGTCCGCCCCAGGTTGATCGCCGCGGCCTCAGCACTCACACCACTCCGCCCCTTCGAGGTGATTCTCGACTGCCGGAACCTTCCTGTCAGTCGCTGTGTCGCGCGTCACATCGACCTCATGTCACGTTCGCGCTGGCTGCTTGCATCTCGTGGTCGTCAGCAGGCGATGAGGGAGGACGGAACGATGAGCGCACACCGTGTGGTGGTTCTGGGGGCGGGTTACGCGGGGATGGCCGCGGCGGTTCAGCTCGCGGCCCGGGTCAAGGGGCGCGAGGGCGTGCGGGTGACGGTGGTGAACGCGCAGGAGCGGTTCACCGAGCGGCTGCGGCTGCACATGACGGCGACCGGGCAGCAGCTCGCGGAGCTGAGCATCCCGGAGTTGCTGGAGGGGACCGGGGCGGAGTTCGTGCGCGGCTGGGTGACGGCGGTGGACGCCGGGGCGAGGACGGTGCGGGTCGATGACGATCGGGTGCTGGAGTACGACACGCTGGTGTACGGGCTGGGTGGTGTGGCGGACACGGCCACGGTGCCGGGTGTTGAGGAACACGCCTACACCCTGAACAGCCCGCAGGATGCCGAGGTGCTGGCCGGGCGGCTGGGGCGGCTCGGTGGCGGGGGCACGGTGGTGGTCGGCGGGAGTGGGCTGACGGGTGTGGAGTCGGCGGCGGAGATCGCGGAGCGGTACCCGGAGTTGAATGTGGTGCTGCTGGGCCGGGGTGAGCCTGGTGCGGCGATGAACCCGAAGGCCCGGGCGTACATGCGGGCCGCGCTCCAGCGCCTGGGTGTTCAGGTGCGTAGCGGGGTCGAGGTGGCGAAGGTGCTGCCGGATGCGGTCGAGCTGGCGGGTGGGGAGAGCGTCGCCGCGGATGTGGTGTTGTGGACGAGTGGTACGCGGGTGTCGCCGCTGGCGGCCGCCGCGGGGCTGGCTGTCGATGAGCGCGGCCGGGTCGTCACGGACACCGCGCTGCGGTCGGTGTCGCACCCGGAGGTGTTCGCGGTGGGTGACGCGGCGGCGATCCGCCAGGGGTATGGCCTGATGCACGGCACCTGCCAGGGCGGGATGCCGACCGGTGTGCACGCCGCGCTGTCGATCGACCGGGTGCTGAAGGGCAAGGAGCCCAAGCCGTTCCGCTTCGGCTACTACCACACCCCGGTGAGCCTGGGCCGCAACGACGCCGTGGTGCAGTTCACCCACCCCGACGACAGCCCGCGGCGGGCGTATCTGACCGGCAGGTTTGCCGCCAGGTATAAGGAGACGGTGACTGCTTCGCCCTGGCCGACCTATGGCCGTATGAAGAAGATGCCCGCTTCGGGCGCGTTCTGGCCCCGTGGCGGCCGCTTCACCCGCATCCGGGGGTCGAGATGACCCACCCCTCCCCGGACGCCGACCAGCAGGTGTTCAACCAGCATCGCAATCTGCTGTTCTCGGTGGCCTACCGTGTCCTCGGCACCGCGGCCGATGCCGAGGACACGGTCCAGGACGCCTGGATCAAGTGGTCGGCCGCCGACCGCTCGCAGGTGGCCGACCCCAAGGCGTATCTGACGCGGATCGTGTCGAATCTGGCGCTGGCACGGCTGCGCTCCACCCGGCACAAGCGCGAGACCTATGTGGGGCCGTGGCTGCCGGAGCCCATCCTCACCATCGGCGACACCGCCGAGACCGTCGCGGACGCCGAGTCGGTGTCGATGGCCATGCTGGTGGTACTGGAGACACTCAGCCCGCTGGAGCGCGCGGTGTTCGTGCTGAAGGAGGTCTTCGACTTCAGCCACGCCGAGATCGCGGAGGCGGTGGAGCGTTCCGAAGCCGCGGTGCGGCAGGCCGCACACCGTGCCCGTGAGCATGTGCGGGCCCGGCGGCCGCGCTTCACCGCGGACCGGGCGCGGCAGCGCGAGGTCACCGATCGGTTCTTCGCCGCCGCGACCGGCGGTGACGTCAATGCCCTGATGGAGTTGCTGTCCCCGGACGTCACGCTGTGGACCGACGGCGGCGGGAAGGTCCGTCAGGCCCTGCTCCCGGTCGTGGGCGCCTCCACGGTGGCCAACTGGTTCGCCGCCATCGGCACCGTCACCTACCAGGGCATCGAGCCCGCCGACATGAAAGCCGAACTCGTCGAGATCAACGGCGGGCCGGGCGTGGTGTTCAGCGGGCCGGACCGCGTGATCGCCACCGTCACCTTCGATTTCGACCCCGACGGCCGCATCACCACCATCCACAACGTGGCCAACCCGGACAAGCTCCAGGCCGTGGCCAACGGCACCGCTCACGACTTCGGGACCCAGTGAGCCAGGCGCGAGAGCGCTCACCCCGTCGGCTTCGGGACCCCGATCGGGTTGGGGAAGCGGAGCGCGGAGCCGCAGGCGGTCGCGAGGGGCGTCAGAAGGCTCACCAGGTCAGCCGCCTCGTCGGGGCCGAGCGTCTGCCAGGGGCGCTCGGCGGCCCGGTCCGTCGCCGCCTCCACCGTACGGAGGGTCTCGCGCCCGGCGTCCGTCGCTGAGCCGTCCCGGGCGAGCAGGCCGCGTTCGGCCAGGCGCTGCTCGGCGGCCTGCCACTGCGCGTCGGTCCAGCCCCGGACCGGCTGGAGTTCGGCGCGGGGGAGGTCGACGGCGGCGCGGAGGGCGAGGGTTTCGCAGCCGTCGAGACCGGCGGCGACGAGGGCCGCGACATGGCCGTCGCCGCGGTGTTCGCGGAGCAGGGTGGCGGCGTGCCAGAGGCGCCCCAGGGGGTCGTCGGGGAA
Source organism: Streptomyces sp. NPDC021225 (assembly GCF_044332865.1). Classification (NCBI taxonomy): domain Bacteria; kingdom Bacillati; phylum Actinomycetota; class Actinomycetes; order Kitasatosporales; family Streptomycetaceae; genus Streptomyces; species Streptomyces sp. NPDC021225. The sequence goes on from NZ_JBIRPV010000005.1 coordinate 479,313, forward strand.
GCCGAGGGTGCCGTTCGCGGCGGCCAGGACGCGCCCGGAGCCGTCCAGGTCCGCGGCGCGCGGGGCCAGGGCCTCGGCGGCTCGCTCCACCGCGCGCTCGTGCCCGGCGAGCAGGCGGGCCAGCGCGGCCGTGGCGCCCGTGCGGCGCAGCTCCAAGGCACGCTCGGGAGCGGCCAGGCCCCAGACGGCGGGGAGGGCGCGGGCGACCATGGCCGGCGCGAAGCCGAAGAAGGCGGCCACGACGGGGCCGGGCCCGACCGGGCCGAGGGGCGCGGCGCGGCCCGCGAAGTAGCCGCGCCAGAAGCCGCGGAGGCCCGCGTCCTCGTACGCGGCCAGGGCCTCCGGCGCGAAGTAGGTGACCGCGTGGATCGGCTCGAACAGGGGCCACATCGTGCGGGCCCTCGCCGCCGCGTCGTCTGCCATCGTGCTGCTCCCCTCGGGGTCGGGACGGATGATCACAGGCCGTACTCCCGGCGTACATGCTCCCAGCCCAGCTTGACCAGTGAGCTGATCGTGGCGCCGAATGCGATGCCGAGCCCCTTCTTCGCGTATCGCGAGTATTTCCGCTCGGAGTTCCACTGCCTGCGTGTGCTTTCGCCTGTCCTGGGCACTGCTTGCCTCCTCGGTGTCTTCATAGAGGAGACGCGGCCGGGGAGGGAATTACGTCAGAAAGCATGTGTGCGGCTGAGGAATAAATACAGCGGGGCCCGGTCTCGACTTTTCCCCCTGCTGTCGAGACCGGGCCCCTCCCCCGAAACGCGCGCGGCAACCCCTGTTTACCGCCCGCGTACTTGTTGCGTCACGTCTCGCTCGGTCCTGCCCCCCGTGTCAGGGCCGGGCGAATCGTCATCGGAAGAACGCTGGGTCGTTCTCCTGAGAGTTCTTGCTCCGCGTGCAGTTCCTCGACGACAGCGACCGCTACTTCGTCGCCGGCCTGCGCTGCGTGGCGCCACCACGCGTAGGCCGCTTCTTCGCCGTCCAGGAGTTCCACGAGTTCCGCGATACGTCGGAGTCCTGCACCATCCTTTCCCTCGTGATTCCGGGTGATCTCTCTCAGCTCGTCCAGCAGCTCCTCCCGGCTCGCGCCGGGCGGTATCGCGTACCCCTGAACGAGGTCCTCCTCGGATTCGGCCCGCCGGGGGCCGGCCGCGCTGTGGCCGACCCCCGTGGCGGAAACCGCTGAAGAGACGAATCCCAGCTCGGGGAACACCCGAGCCAGGAAGGTCTCCGCGTCGGGCCGAACCGAATCCGGGGAAGCGTGCTGGGATGCCAGGGCGAGACGTTCAACGACGTCCATCCCCGCCTCCTTTCTCTCCAGACGCCCGTTCGGCTTCCGCGAGGGCGATGAGCGCCCTCTTGTCGAATCGGCGGGCGGTCGACTCGGAGATGCCCATGATCGCGGCGATCTCGGGGAACGACCTGCCCTGCTGGTACCGCAGTTCAATGACTGAACGCCAGGTGGGGTTGAGCATTTCCAGCATGGGCGGAAGGCTCAGCTTCCACTCGATGTCGGAGTAAAGATCCTGCGTTTCCGGCACCAGCTCGCCGGAGGCGTATTTCTTGAGACGCTCGCGTTCCGCGGTCTCGCTGCGCTCCATGGAGCGCCAGGCGTTGATCACGCAGCGCTGGGCGTATCCGGGTGTGTTCCTGACCTTCCGGCGAAGGTCAGCGTCATCCCATTTCTTCCAGAGGCTCTCCAACACATGTTGTACGGCGTCGTCCGCGGCCTGGTGGTCGCGAGCGTGCCGACGCGCGGTCAGCCGGAGCGGCTGGGTGTGTTCACGGCACCAGGCCATGAAATCCGCCCGCGCGTCGAACTCCTCGTCGCTCATGCGGACCTCCCGGACATCTGCGCGACGCTGGCGGCGCGCGCCGTCGCCGGGGCGGCGGAATGGTGGTCCGGCCGGCTGGGCCCGACGGTGTGGCGCAACGTCGAGTGGCCGCCGGAGCTGACCTCGCGGGCGGTGGTGTGGGCGGCGGCGTGGACCTGGGTGGCCCGGCTCTCCGCTCGGTGGCGCGTCGCGGGGTCGCGCGGGAAGGCGTCGTCGACTGCGGTCATCGACGGCTCCCCCTCTCGGTGAATCGATCGCCTCGGACCCCGGTCCCAGTGGGGCCGAGTCCGATGGCCGCCGAAGAAGTACGGCCGACCACCCCGTAGACGCGGCCGCCGCGGCGGTTCTGTCACAACGGCCGGAAATTTTTTGTCCGTTGGGCCGGACGGGGTCAGATCTCCGGCTCCGGCTCCGGCTCGCGGACGATCGCGAGGATCGTCAGCGTGGCCCGCGCCAGCTTCTCGTCCCCGCGCACCGTGGCCCGGCGCCGCGCCTCCCGCGGGGTGATCCCGCGCGTGGCCAGCCGCCACAGCGTGTCCGCGGCGAGCTCGACCTCCGCGGTCGCCGGGGTGGTGGGGTGGTCGTCCGGGGTGGCGGGGGTGCGGAGCGCCCAGTGGTCGCCGTCGCGTACCGCCGTCCACGCCCCGCCGCCCGGGCCGGGCACCAGGATCCGTACCGTCGCGCCGCCGTGGGCCGGGTGGGCGCGCAGGGTGTGGGGGAGGGCGCGCAGAAACGTGTCGAGCACGGGGTGCAGCAGCTCGGGGCCGGTGGCGCCCGGCCGGTCCACGGCGTCGCGGATTTGCTGCTGATGGACCCAGAACTCGGTGTACTCGCGGGCGGTGTCCAGCCAGTTCGGGGCGGGCGCCCCGGGGGCCGCCCAGGACACGTCCAGGCCGGCGGGCGCGGCGGGGTCCAGGCCGGCCCAGAAGTCGTCGAGCCGCGGGCCGAGCGTGGCCGGCAGCTCGGTCAGCACGCGCGGGCTGAGCTGCCGCGATACGCGGACGAAGTCCTCATTGGTCCGCGTGATGAACCGCGGCAGCGTCTCGCCGGGGCCGAACGGCGACCCCGGGTGCCCGTCGCGGCCGCCGGACAGCCGGCGGAGGTGATCGTGGAGGAGGTGGGCCACCAGGTCGTGCACGTCCCACCCGGGGCAGACGGTGGGGCGCCGCCAGTCCGCCGGGTCCAGGGCGGTCAGCAGATCGAGCAGGGCGCTGCGGTCGACGGGGAAGAGGGGGCGCACGTCCAGGGGCGCCCCAGCCATGCCCGGTCCATGCCGGTGCCTGTGTCCATGATCGGGATTATTGTGCCGTCGGCCTGTGACCGCGATCGCGTTTCTCCGGTGGAACCCAGGGCCTCGGGTCGAGCGTTGGCCATTGCGATATATCCGCCATGTCCGTACCGAGGAGTCCTGCTGTGACCCTGCGCCAAGAGATCGTCGGCAACGCCATGCAGATGGCGGTTTGCAGCCTCCAGCCCGGCCAGACCGTCTACTGCGAGGCAGGAAAGTTCCTGTTCAAGACGTCGAACGTGACGATGGAGACCCGGCTGTCCGGGCCCGGCGCGGGCGGCGGACAGGCCGCCGGGGGCAACGGGGACGGCGGCGGAAGCGGTGGCATGGGCGGCATGCTGCGCCAGGCCATGGGCACCGCCATGCAGGTGGGCCAGCGGGCGCTGGCGGGGGAGTCGCTCGCCTTCCAGTACTTCACCTCGACCGGCGGCGAGGGCACCGTCGGGTTCGCGGGCGTGCTGCCCGGGGAGATGCGGGCGTTGGAGCTGGACGGCGGCCGCGCCTGGTTCGCGGAGAAGGACGCCTTCGTGGCGGCCGAGTCGACCGTGGAGTTCGGCATCGCCTTCCAGGGCGGCAGGACGGGGCGCAGCGGCGGCGAGGGGTTCATCCTGGAGAAGTTCACCGGGCGCGGCACGGTGATCATCTGCGGCGCGGGCAATTTCATCGACCTCAACCCCGCCGACTTCGGCGGCCGGATCGAGGTCGACACGGGCTGCATCGTGGCCTTCGAGGAGGGCATCCAGTACGGCGTCCAGCGCATCGGCGGGCTCAACCGCCAGGGCCTGATGAACGCGGTGTTCGGCGGTGAGGGCCTGTCCCTGGCCACTCTGGAGGGCAATGGCCGGGTGATCCTCCAGTCGCTGACCATGGAGGGCCTGGCCAACGCGCTGAAGAAGGCGCAGGGCGGGGACAAGCAGGGGCCGACGGGCGGGCTGTTCTCCACCCGCGCGGGGTGACTGCGCCGCGCCCGGGGGCCGCTCCGGAGGGCCGGGCTATTTCGCCCCGGCCTATTTCGCCCCGGCCAGGTAGAACAGCAGGAAGAGGAACCCGGCGATGAAGTGAACGCCGACGAGATAGATGAAGACGCGGATGGTGAACCCCATCGGGGCCCGGTCCTCCTCCCGCACGACCTTGCCGGTCTGTGCGGTTCCGCTGTTCTGTGCGGCCCCGGTGCCCGGCGTGGTGCCCAGGGTGTTGTCGGCGTCGGTCATGGCGCGTTGTGCCTCCCTCCGCGGACGGCGTCGCCGAGGCACAGGTCGGCCGTGCCGCTCTGAAGCAGTGTGTGGACGAACAGCAGATCCACGCCTCCGGACGAGGCGGCGGCGATGCGGTGCGGGGTCAGCGAGTCGAAGTGGGCCGCGTCGCCGACGGCGAGCACATGGACGGTCTCGCCGAGCGTCAGCCGCAGCCGGCCCCGGGTGACGTACAGCCACTCCTCGCCCGGGTGGACCCGCACCAGGTCCTCCTGGGGGCCGGGCCCCGCCGGTACGTGCACCCGCAGCGCCTGCATCGCCCGGCCGCCGCCGCCGGCCCGCCAGTACGTCCAGCCGCCCGTCCGTGAGGCCTCCATCCGGTCGGCCCGCAGGATCGGGTCCCGTTCCGGCGACACCTCGCCCAGGAGGTCCGATACCGTGGTGCCGTAGGTACGGGCCAAGGCCAGCAGCATGGGGAGCGACGGCTGGCGCCGGGCGGTCTCCAGGCGGGACAGATGCGCGGGCGAGAGCCCGGCCAGCCGGGCGGCGGATTCGAGCGTCAGGCCGCTGCGCCGCCGCAGGTCGCGCAGGCGCGGGGCGACGGAGGGCAGCTCGGCGGGAGGCCCGTCGGCGGGCCCCTCAGGAGGCGGGAGCATGCCTCCGGTATAACCAGTTTTCGCCTCTCGGGCAAAAGTTTTGCCTCTGAGGCAAAGGCGCTCGCGGCGTTACGTCTCCATCACTTCTCCCGGCGCTTCGCGCGGGTCCTGTGAACTCCAGGGAAACTCCTTTCATTTGGCATTGACATGTCATGGTCTACGCGCGTCATGCTGTAAGGCATGAGAATCCCCCCACGGATCGCCCGCATCGGTGTGCTCGGCGCGCTCGCCTCGAGCCTTCTCATCGGCGGCCCGGCCGTCGCGTCCGCCCCGGCCGCACCGCTCGCCCCACAGGCCGTCGCGTCGGTCTCCCAGATCGCGGCCGTCGGAGACATCTGCTACTCCGACCTGCCCTCACAGGCCCATGACACGCTCGACCTGATCGCCTCCGGCGGCCCCTACCCGTACCCGCAGGACGGGACCGTCTTCCAGAATCGCGAGGGCATCCTGCCGTCCCAGTCCACCGGCTACTACCACGAGTACACCGTCAAGACCCCCGGCTCCAGCACCCGCGGCGCCCGCCGCATCGTGACCGGGAAGAAGACGGACGAGGACTACTACACGGCCGACCACTACGCGTCGTTCGACCTGGTCGACTACCGCTGCTGACCACCGAAGACCGCCACCCCCCGCACCTCGGCCGCCGCCTGTTCGCAGGCGGCGGCCGCCGCGTTGTGCGCCCCGTCTCCCTCCGGTGGGAACGGCATTGCGTACGACGGACGTTGGCGTGTCATGAAGTGACTCGAACCCCGCGGGGGCGTCTGTCGGCGCCTCCGGGTAGCGTTTCCGGGAGAAGGGGACGCGCGGGGAGCAAGGGGAGGCACCGGTGGTGAGCGGCCCGGAAGTGGTCACATGCGGTGAGACGATGCTGCTGTTACTCGCCGAGCCCGGCGTCCCCCTGGAGCAGGCCGTGCACTTCCGCCGCTCGGTCGCCGGAGCCGAGTCCAATGTGGCCACGGGCCTCGCCCGGCTCGGTCATCGCGTCCGCTGGGTCGGCCGGGTGGGGGAGGATCCGGCCGGTCAGGCCGTGCTGCGCGAGCTGCGCGCCGACGGGGTGGATGTGACCTTCGCCGGGGTGGACGAGCAGGCCCCGACCGGGCTGCTGCTGCGCGACAGCCATCCGCACCGCGCCATCGATGTGCAGTACTACCGCGCGGGCTCGGCCGGTTCCCGGCTCGCCCCCGAGCACATACCCGGCGAGGCCCTGACGGGCGTCCGGCTGCTGCACCTGTCCGGGATCACCCCGATGCTGTCGCCGACCGCGGCGGCCGCCACCGACCGGCTGGTCGAGCTGGCCCGCGCCGCCGGGGCGGAGATCTCCTTCGACCCGAATGTGCGGCGCAAGCTGGGCGGCGCGGCGCAGTGGGCGCAGACGGCCGGGCGGCTGCTGCGCGAGGCCGACCTCGTGCTCGCGGGGGAGGACGAGCTGGAGCTGCTGACCGCGAGATCCGCCGACGACGCCGCGGCGGAGCTGCTGGACGGCCGGGCGCATACGGTCGTCATCAAGCGGGCCGACCGCTCGGCGACGGCCCTGACCGCGGGCGGCCGCTGGGACCAGCCGCCCTATCCGGTGCCGGTCGCCGACCCGGTCGGCGCCGGAGACGCCTTCGCCGCGGGGTATCTGTCGGGGCGGCTGCGCGAGCTGCCGGAGCCGCGGGCGCTCGCCGAGGCCGCCTGTGTCGCCGCGCTGGTCGTCCAGACCGCGACCGATACGGACGGGCTGCCCTCGGCGGCCGGGCGCGATCGGGCCCTGGCCGCGTTCACGGGCGGCGCCGACTCCGTCCACCGCTGAACCCCCCGCCCCGCCCCCTTCCACCGCACCGAGAGGCAGATATCTCCCATCGCTCGCCGCCGCTGACCGACCGTCGAACCCCCCACACCGCTTCCCCCTACAGCGCTTTCCCCACCGACCATCGCACAGCGAAAGGCCGCATATCCCGGAGGCAATCCGGGGCGGCATCTCCAGGAGACCCTGCTGAGAGGAAAGGCGGCGAATTGCCGTGTACCGCTGGGAGATCACCCGGGCCGCGCTCGCACAGCGGGTTTTCGCCATCATCCGCAGCGACAGCTATGACCACGCGACCGCGGCGGCGGACACCCTGCTCTCCGCCGGCCTCACCACCCTGGAGTTCTCGCTGACCACGCCCTTCGCGCTGGAGGCCGTCACCACGCTGGTCCGCGAGGTCGGCGACGAGGCGGTGATCGGCGCGGGCACGGTGCTGGACGCCGCCTCCGCCCGGATGGCGGTCGACGCGGGCGCCCGCTTCCTGGTCTCCCCGAGCCTGGACCCGGAGGTGATCCGTACCGGCCACCGCTACGGCCTGCCGGTTTTCCCCGGCGTCGCCACGCCCACCGAGATGGTGCGCGCGCTGGAGCTGGGCGCGGACGCCCTGAAGCTGTTCCCGGCCTCGGCCCACAGCCCCCGCTGGGTCAAGGACGTACGGGCCGCGCTGCCGCAGGCCGCGCTGCTGCCCACCGGCGGGGTGACCGTCGCCGACGCCCCGGAGTGGATCGCCGCCGGGGCGGTCGCCTGCGGGATGGGCTCGGCGCTGTCGGAGGGCGACCGGGACGTCGTCGCCAAGCGAGGCGCCGAACTCCTCGCCCGGCTCCAGGACGTGGCACCGGCCGAGGACTTCTGACGCCGGATCGGTCCCGGACGCCGTTTCAGCTGGTGGTCAACGGGTTCCGCCGGGCGGCCACTTCTGCCACCCTGACCCCGCTGTGATCACGCGCAGGCGCCAAGCCCCACCCGTGCGCTCCGCGCGCGCCGTTCCGTGCCGCTCGCCGCGGCCTGTGCGAAGGAGTCGCCATGCGACGTTCCGTCACGCTGTCCGCCCTCGCCGCCGTCCTGGCCGCCACCGCCGCCGGCTCGGCCCTGGCCGCCGGTCCCGCCTCCGCACCCGCCTCCGCGTCCACACCGTCCTCCGCCTCCGCTGCCGCGGACCGGCACCAGCGCGGCACCCTGCTCGACCGGGTGCCCGAGCGCGGCGTGCTGCGCGTGTGCACCACCGGCGACTACCGCCCCTTCACCCACCGCGATCCCAAGACCGGCGACTACACCGGCATCGACATCGACATGGCCCGCGACCTGGCCAAGAGCCTGGACGCCAAGCCTGCCTTCGTCACCACGACGTGGGCCAAACTGGTGGACGACCTGGCCGCCGGGCGCTGTGACGTCGCCATGGGCGGGGTGTCGGTGACCCTGCCCCGGGCCCGTAAGGCGTACTTCAGCGAGCCGTATCTGACCGACGGCAAGACCCCGGTGGTGCGGTGCGAGGACGAGCAGAAGTACCAGACGCTGGAGGACATCGACCAGCCGGGCGTGCGGGTGATCGTCAACCCGGGCGGCACCAACGAGCAGTTCGCCCGCGCCCACATCAAGCGGGCCACCCTCACCGTCCACCCCGACAACACCACGATCTTCGACGAGATCATCGCGGGCCGGGCCGATGTGATGATGACCGACGCCAGCGAGACCCGCTACCAGGCGAAGATCCACCCGGAGCTGTGCGCCGTCCACCCCGACAAGCCGTTCTCCTTCTCGGAGAAGGCGTATGCCGTGCCGCGCGGTGACGCCGAGTTCAAGGAGTACGTCGACCAGTGGGTGCACCTGGCCACGCACGACGGCACGTACGCCAAGTACGAGCAGGACTGGATGAAGTGAGGCGAGCCGCGTCGCTGACCGCCCGCTACGCCGCGTCCAGCCGCAGCACCCGCACCCCGTACGGCGCCAGGACCACCGTCTCCGCCGGGGCGCCGTCGAGGGTGGTGAGCCTGCCTTCGGGCACCACCGGCTTGACCGCCAGCTCCTCGCGGGCCTGGCTGACCAGCCAGACGAACACCCGGCCGTCCTCGTGGACCAGGCGGTCCACGGCCACCCGGGGGTCGGCGACGGTGACCGGGCGGTGGACGCCGGCGTGGGCGGCCAGCGCGTCGTACAGCGTGGTGGTGGCCTCGGGGTTGACCCGGGGGGTGACGGCCGCCATGTGCTCGATCGGGTAGGTGCAGAAGACCACACACCCGTCGCCGGTCTCGCGCAGCAGCAGCGCGGGGCGGCCGTGGCCGTCGACCGCGAGGACCTGCGCGCCGTCGGGTTCGACGGGGAGGAAGACGCGGCTGTTCTCGGTGCCCGCGGCGCGGAAGGTGAGCTCGGCGCCCTCGGGGAGGGTGCCGAAGGGGCGGGTGAGGGTGAAGGTCACCTCGTCGTCCTCGATCGGGTCGACCAGGCCGTACTCCAGCTGGTGGCGGACGCCGAACAGCTCGTTGAGATGGGCGTACCAGGGGCCGCGCTGCTCGCTGTGGGCGCCGGGGGAGTACGAGACATAGACCGTGGCGCCGTCCCGGGCCCGCCGCTCCAGCTCGTACCAGGTGGGGGAGAGCAGCTGTTTGGTGGACGGGACCAGCCACAGGCGTACGTCCGCGGGCAGCGCCCCGTCGCTCTCGCGGACCACCGCGGGCGGGGCGTCGGCGAGCCGGGCGGCGACCCAGGCCTGGCGGCCGGTCTGCTGGACGTAGGCGCGGTCCTCGGCGCGGGTGAAGGGGTAGACGGTGTCGAGGTAGGAGGAGAGCAGCAGGGCCGTGTCGGCGTGGGCGCGGTGGCAGCGGGGGAAGTCCACGGCGCTCAGCACCTCGGAGAAGTCCCGTAGTTCGCGCAGTTGCGGCTTGGGGGTGCCGGCGGTGTCGGTGAGGCCGAAGTGCATCTCGAAGGCGTGGTGGCGGTAGGGCGGCTGCTCGCTGAGGTTGTCGTAGTCGGTGTTGTTCCAGGCGATCCAGCCGGTGGCGCCGGCCAGCAGGCTGTTGTGCAGGGTCTGCCGGTAGTAGCGGGCGGCGCCGGGGCCCGCGGCGAAGTCGGAGCTGACGCCGAACTCCTCCAGCACGACCGGCCGCTGGAAGGTGCCGGTCAGCTCGCACACCCAGGCGGCGGCGTAGTGCTGCCGCACCGGGTCGTCCTCCATGCGGTAGACGTGCGGGCCGAGGAAGTCGCACAGGTCGGCCGTGTCCGCGAGCCGGAAGCCGTTGTCGTGGCCGGAGTTCTCCAGGCCCCAGGCGCCGTCGCCGAGCGAGACGGGCTGGGTGCCGCCGCCGGCCCGTACGGCGTCGAGGACGATCTGGGCCCAGGCCGCGACCGTCTCGCGCTCCGCGGGCACCTGGTCGGAGCGCACGCCGGGCTGGCGGCCGTAGATCGGCATCTCGTTGGAGACCAGCCAGCCGGCCACCGCGGGGTGTCCGGCGTAGCGGCGCACCGTCTCGCGGGCGAACCAGGCCTGGCGGGAGACCAGCCACACATCGCTGTACAGGTCGCGGCCGCCGCGCCAGGAGGGGTCCCAGTTCTCGCCGGACATATGGCCGACGAGGAAGGTGGGGACGGTGGTCATGCCGAGCGCGTGGTGGCGGTCGAGGAAGTCGGCGAAGCGGGCGCACAGCTCCTCGTCGAGTTGGTCGGGGGCGGGCATGAAGTCCGGCCAGTAGAAGAACGACCGGGTCATGTTCAGCCCGTGGTCCCGCAGCACCCGCAGCTCGGCGTCGACCACGTCCGGGTCGTACGAGCGCCACATCAGCGGACCGCCGGTGCGTGACCAGTAGTTGGCGCCGAGCCAGATGACGGGCTGATCGCCGACGGTGAGCCGTGCGGACGTGCGCTGCATCTGCGAACTCTCCCTCAGGCAGGGGGCGTCAGGGATGCGGCCCGGTGCGGACGGGCGGTGCCGCGCAGCAAGCAGTGAACGGCTTTACCGGTTTAGTGTCAACACTTCGGACAAGGTTCGTACGCACGGCCGTCCGAGGGCCTGGATTGCCCAACTCCCCGTCTATCAGGCCGTTCCGGGGCGAGAGCTGGATGTTCGACTGATTCGACTAGCCCGGTTCAGCGACAGGGCCGTGCCGGGACTATTGACACCCTCTTCCGGACGCCTTTAATTTCACGGCGCCGACGGTGTGCGGACCACCGTCCGGCATGCGTCCGTTCATCCCGCACCGTTCATCCCGCTCTGTTCGACCCGCGCAGCTTCGCTTCCGTACATCGAGGGGAACCCATGATCTCGACGACAACGGCCGGTCCGCGCCGCGCGCTCGCCGCCGGGGCCGCGCTCGCGCTCACCGTCACACTCGCCGCCTGCGGCGGGGGCAAGGACAAGAGCGGTGGCGGGGGCGGAGTGCTGACCGTTGCCACGGGATCCACGGGCAATTTCATCCGGAACTTCAATCCGTTCGCCCCGCAGCCCCTCCAGGCCACCAACGGGATGATCTATGAGCCGCTGTTCCATATGAACGCGGCGAAGGCCGGGGAGATCGAGCCGTGGCTGGCGACCAAGTACACCTGGTCGGACGGGGGCAAGAGGCTTCGCGTCCAGGTGCGCAAGGGCGCCACCTGGAACGACGGAAAGCCCTTCACGGCCGAGGACGTCGCCTGGACGTTCCAGATGGCGAAGGAGAACAAGGCGCAGAACATGTACGCCCTCCCCATCGCCTCGGCGAGCGCGGAGGGCGAGGACGCCGCAGTGATCACCTTCTCCAAGTCGGCGTACACCAAGGAGTACTTCATCCTCGGCAAGATGAAGATGCTGCCCAAGCACATCTGGTCGAAGATCCCGGTCAAGGAGCGGGCCACCACGCTCAACGCCAACCCCGTGGGCACCGGCCCGTGGAAGGTGAAATCCGTCAAGGGCATGACCATGGATCTGGTCGCCCGCGACGACTACTACTTCAAGGGGCTTCCGCACTTCAAGGTCATGCGGTATCGGTCCTTCACCGGAAACAGCGCGGTCACCGCCGCGGTCACCTCCGGGCAGATCGACTGGGGCGGCGGCTTCATCCCCGACATCAAGAAGAACTACCTCGCCAAGGACAAGAACTTCGAACTCGTCAACATCCCGCTGGCGACGACATCGTTCGTGCCCAACGCCCAGCGCGGCCCGACGGCCGACGTCAATGTGCGCAAGGCGATCAGCGCCGCCCTCGACCGCGAATTCATGAACCGCAGCGTGTACGACGGCCAGGCCCCCGTCGCCAACCCCATGGCGCTGCTGCTCCCCAACTACGCGTCCGTGCTCGATCCGTCCCTGAAGGACGCCGTGATCGAGACCGGCCAGGACAAGGTCGACAAGTATCTGACCGCCTCCGGATACGCCAAATCGGGCGGCATGTGGCAGAAGGACGGCAAGAAGCTGTCCGTGACGGTCGAGCTGGTCTCCGGCTGGACCGACTACGTCAGCGTCGCCCAGCTGGCCAAGCAGCAGCTGAAGAAGGCCGGCATCGAGCTCGTCGTCAAGGCCGAGTCGTACGCGCAGTGGTCCAACAACCGCGCCCGCGGCCAGTTCCAGATGCTGCTCGACAACAGCGGCTACACCCCCGACCCCCGTGCCTACTACGCGCAGCTGGTGGACAGCACCATCCCGCCGAAGATCGGCGAATCCACCAACGTCGGCAACTTCGGCCGCTACGCCAACCCGGTCATGGACAAGGCCCTGGACGAGATCGCCTCCAGCACCGACGTCGAGAAGCAGAAGCCCTGGTATTACAGGATCCAGCAGGAATTCATCAAGGACATGCCGGTCATCCCGCTCTTCTACGGCCAGAACGAGCAGGAGTTCAACGGCAACCGCGTCACCGGATACCCCACCGAGGACAACCTCTACGCGGCCCCGTCCATCTGGCTCGACCCGGACGGCGGCTGGGTGGCCGCCCGGATCAAGCCCGCCACCGGTAAATCCGGCAAGTAAGGGCGCGGCAGCGTGCGGTACGTACTGCGGAAACTCGGCTTCTACGCCGTCGCCGCCTGGATGGCCGTCACCGTCAACTTCTTTCTGCCCCGGCTCATCCCCGGCGATCCGGTGCAGCTGATGATGGCCCGGATGGCACAGTCCGGGCCTGTGGAGCCGGGCCAGGAGGAGGCCCTGGCCAGCATGCTCGGGCTGAGCCACGGCAACATCGCGGTCCAGTACTGGGACTATCTGGGCTCCGTGATCCACCTGGACTTCGGCCTGTCGGTCACCTACTTCCCCAGCCCCGTCAGCAGCGTCCTGAGCGACGCCCTGCCCTGGACGCTCGTCCTCGTCGGCGCCGCCACCCTCATCAGCTTCGTCCTCGGCCTGACCCTGGGCACCCTGGCCGGCTGGCGGCGCGGCAGCTGGCTGGACTCCCTCGTCCCCTCCACCACCTTTCTCGCCGCCGTCCCCTACTTCTGGCTCGCGCTGCTGCTCCTCTACCTCTTCAGCCAGGTGTGGGGCGTGCTGCCGCTGGGCGGCGGCTACGACGAGACCCTGGACATCGGGCTCAGCGGCGACTTCCTCTCCTCCGCCGCCGAACACGCGGTGCTGCCCGCCGCCACCATCGTGCTCAGCTCGGTCGGCGGCTGGATGCTCGGCATGCGCAACATGATGGTCTCCACCCTCGCCGAGGACTATGTCACCGCCGCCGAGGCCAAGGGGCTGCGCTCGCGCACCGTCATGTTCGGCTACGCGGCCCGCAACGCGGTGCTGCCCTCGGTCGCCGGATTCGCCATCTCGCTCGGCTTCATCGTCAGCGGCTCGCTCGTCATGGAGATCGTCTTCTCCTATCCCGGCATGGGCTTCACCCTGCTCCAGGCCGTCGAGAACACCGACTACCCCCTGATGCAGGCGGTCTTCCTCGTCATCACCTTCGCCGTCCTGGCCGCCAACTTCCTGGTGGACCTGGTGTACGGCTTCGTCGATCCCCGGACCAGGCAGGCCCGATGACCGCCACCCTCCCGCCCCCCGCCACCGCCGCGCCCGAACGCCCCGCCGGCCGCGGACTGCTGCGCCTGGCGCTGCGCTCCCGCCGGCTGGCCTTCGGTCTCGGTATCCTCGCGATCTTCACGCTCACCGCGCTGATCGGCCCCTGGCTGGTCGACGACCCCGAGGCGGTCAGCGTGGACCTGGGCCAGGCCCCCTCCGGGGCGCACTGGCTCGGCACCACCCAGACCGGCCAGGACGTCTTCGCCCAGCTCGTGGTCTCCGCCCGCGGCACCCTGCTGATCGGCGCCGCGGCCGCGGTCGTGGCCACCGTCATCTCCGTGGTCATCGGCATCGGCGGCGGCTTCCTCGGCGGCGTCGCCGACGAGACGATCTCCCTGATCAGCAATGTCTTCCTGGTCATCCCCGGGCTGCCGCTGGTCATCGTGGTCGCGGCCTACGTCAAGGGCGACGGGGTCCTCTCCACCATCCTCGTCATCGCCCTGACCAGCTGGGCCGCCTCCGCCCGGGTGCTGCGCGCCCAGACCCTCTCGCTGCGCACCCGCGACTACGTCCTGGCCGCGCGGGTCTACGGGGAGAAGCGGTGGCGGATCGTGCTCGTGGAGATCCTCCCCAACGAACTGGCGATCATCGTCTCGCAGTTCATCCACGCGGTGATCTTCGCGGTGCTCACCCAGGCCGGCCTGGCCTTCCTCGGCCTCGCCGACCCCTCCTATCTCACCTGGGGCACGATGCTCTACTTCGCCCAGAACGCGGAGGCCCTGGCCGGCGGCGCCTGGTGGTGGTTCATCCCGCCGGGCCTGGGCATCGCCCTCCTGGGCACCGCCCTGTCCCTCATCAGCTTCGGCCTCGACGAGGTCCTGGACCCGCGGCTGCGCACCCGCCGCCCGCGGCAGCGGAAGGAAGCGCGATGAGCGACAGCGCGAGGAACGACACCGTGCTGCGTGCTGAGCACATCGACGTCAGTTATGAGGCGTACGGCGGGGCCCGCGCGACCCGGGCCGTCCGCGACGTCAGCTTCGAGCTGCGCCGCGGCGAGCTGCTGGGCATCGCGGGCGAGTCCGGCTGCGGCAAGTCCACCCTCGCGTACGCCGTCGCCCGCTGTCTCCAGCCGCCCGCCCGCCTCACCGCCGGGTCCGTCACCTTCCACGGCCGCGACGGCGGCGAGACCGACCTGTCGGCGCTGGAGGGCGAGGCGCTGCGCGCCTTCCGCTGGAACAGGCTGTCCATCGTCTTCCAGAGCGCGATGAACGCCCTCAACCCGGTGACCCGCGTCGGCCGGCAGTTCGACGACATCTTCCGCGCGCACCGGCCCGGCATGCCAGGCCCCGAGCGCCAGGAGCGCGCCCGCGCCCTCCTCGACATGGTCGGCATCGACCCCGCCCGCATCCGCGCCTACCCGCACGAGCTGTCCGGAGGCATGCGCCAGCGCGTCGTCATCGCCATGGCGCTCGCGCTGGAGCCCGAGGTCGTCATCATGGACGAGCCGACCACCGCCCTCGACGTGGTCGTCCAGCGCGAGATCCTCGACGAGGTGGAGCGGCTGCGCGAGGAGCTGGGCTTCAGCGTCGTCTTCATCACCCACGACCTGTCCCTGCTGCTGGAGATCAGCGACCGGCTGGCGGTGATGTACGCGGGCGGCATCGTTGAGTACGGGCCGTGTGACCGCATCGCGGCGGACGCCGGCCACCCCTACACCCAGGGGCTGCTGCGCTCCTTCCCCGAGCTGACCGGCGAGCGCCGCACGCTGCGTGGCATCCCCGGCTCGCCCCCCGACCTGCGGGAGGAGCTGCCCGGGTGCCCGTTCGCCGACCGCTGCGAGCGGGCGTTCGCGCCGTGCCGCACGGTCACCCCCCGGCCGGTCCCGCTGCCCGGCGGGGGCTACGCCGCCTGCCATCTGCACGACCCGGCCCATGCCGCCGCGGCGGCCGGGCCGCTCCACGAAGGGAGCCAGTCGTGACCGCGCTGGACGTGACCGGGCTCACCGTCGACTTCCCGCAGCCCGGCGGGCGGCCCTTCCGGGCTGTCGACCGGGTCTCCTTCACCCTGCACCCGGGCCGCACCCTGGCGCTGGTGGGGGAGAGCGGCAGCGGCAAGTCCACCGTCGTACGCGCCCTGTCCCGGCTGGTGACGCCCACCGCCGGGACGGTACGGCTCGGCGGGGCGCCCCGGACGCGCGGCGCGGACTACCGGCGCGCCGTCCAGATGGTCTTCCAGGACCCGTTCGCCTCCCTCAACCCGGCCCACACCATCGGCCACCATCTGCGGCGGCCGCTGCTGGTCAACGGGCGGGCGCGGCGCGGCGCCGACGCCCAGGAGAAGGCGGAGGAGCTGCTGCGGTCGGTCAATCTGACGCCCCCGGCCGATGTGGCCCGCAAGCGCCCGCACGAGCTGTCCGGCGGACAGCGGCAGCGGGTGGCCATCGCCCGCGCGCTCGCCCCGGGCCCCCAGGTGCTGCTGGCCGACGAGCCGGTGTCGATGCTCGACGTCTCGATCCGGCTGGAGATCCTGGGCCTGCTGGACGGGCTCAAGGACGAGCGCGGGCTGGCCCTGCTGTATGTGACCCACGACCTGGCCACCGCCCGTCACTTCTCCTCCGAGGTGATGGTGATGTACCGGGGCGAGATCGTCGAGCGCGGCCCCAGCGACGAGGTGATCCTCGCCCCCAGGCACCCCTACACCCGGCTGCTGGCCTCCGCCGCGACCGGCTCCGGGGCCACGCGGGAGGAGGCGCGGGCGGCGCGGGCGGCCCGGCTGGCGGCGCGGGCGCGGCGGGACGCCGAGCGGCGGGAGATCGTGGTCGGCGACGGCTGCCGGTTCCGGCCGCGCTGCCCGCTGGCCATGGACGCCTGTGCGCGGCGGCCGCCGGAGGCCGAGGTGGGCCCCGGGCACCGCGCCCTGTGCTGGCTGCACGCCCCCGTCACGCCCGCCGCCGGCGGCCGTGAAAGCGGCGGCGACGACAGCGTTGGCAACGTTATCGCGTAAGCCTGCACGTTTTGTCCGGACAACAGAACTTCACGACTTCCCGTCATGTGCTCATCCGGCTACGCTCGCCCCGTGGCAAAGCAGGAGGAAGACTCATCCGGATCAGCGGAGGCGCTTCAGCTCAGCGTGGACCGCGGCAGCCCCGTCCCGCTGTACTTCCAGCTGTCCCAGCAGCTCGAGGCGGCGATCGAGCAGGGGCGGCTGGCCCCCGGCAGCCTGCTCGGCAATGAGATCGAGCTGGCCGGGCGGCTCGGCCTGTCCCGGCCCACCGTCCGCCAGGCCATACAGTCCCTGGTCGACAAGGGGCTGCTGGTGCGCCGCCGCGGCGTGGGCACCCAGGTGGTGCACAGCCAGGTCAAGCGCCCGCTCGAGCTGAGCAGCCTCTACGACGACCTGGAGAACGCCGGACAGCGCCCCGCCACCCGCGTCCTGCGCAACACCACCGAGCCCGCGACCGCCGAGGTCGCCGCGGCCCTCGGGATCGCCGAGGGCACCGAGGTCGTCCTGATCGAGCGGCTGCGCATGGCCCACGGCGAGCCCATGGCCCATCTGTGCAACCACCTCCCGGCCGGCCTGCTGAAGCTGGACAGCGCCGAGCTGGAGGAGACCGGTCTTTACCGGCTGATGCGCGCGGCCGGGATCACCCTGCACAGCGCCCGCCAGACGGTCGGCGCCCGCGCAGCCACCGCCGAGGAGGGCGAGCGCCTCGGCGAGCCGGCGGGCGCGCCGCTGCTGACCATGCAGCGGACGGCCTTCGACGACACCGGCCGGGCCGTCGAATTCGGCTCGCACACCTACCGGGCCTCGCGCTACTCCTTCGAGTTCCAACTGCTCGTGCGCCCCTGACCTCGATTACTGCCGTACACCCCCTGGACCCCCGCCGTGCACCGTGACGGATACTTGGGCGGCGGCCGGGCCGATGACGCCTGCCCGGACGCCGTATTCCGGGACAAAACGGGACGTCTTCGAGAAGGGCTGGGTCTTCGTGGCCAGGGTTGGGACAGGGGCACGTGCGTTGACCGCCGCGGTGCTGGCGGGGCTGCTGGGGTTCGCCTCGGCAGGGTGCAGCAGTACGGGCGGCAAGCGCGCCGAGGAGCGGGCCGAGAGGGCGGCCGCTTCGGGGCGGGCGGCGGTGAACACCCCGAGGATGACCTTCGCCATGGTCACCCACTCCGGCGACGGTGACACCTTCTGGGACATCGTCCAGAGCGGGGCCGAGCAGGCCGCCCTCAAGGACAATGTGAAGTTCCTCTACGCGCACCACGAGGAGGGCAAGGACCAGGCCCAGCTGGTGCAGACCTACATCGACCAGAAGGTCGACGGGCTGATCGTCACCCTCGCCAAGCCCGAGGCCATGCAGGCCGTGGTCAAGAAGGCCGAGAAGGCGGGCATACCGGTCATCACCGTCAACTCCGGGGCCGCGGAGTCCAAGGCGTTCGGGGCCCTGAGCCACATCGGTCAGGACGAGACCATCGCGGGCGAGGCGGTCGGCGAGGAGCTGAACAAGCGGGGCCGCAAGAAGGCCCTGTGCGTGCTGCACGAGCAGGGCAACGTCGGCCTCGAGCAGCGCTGCGACGGCGCCGAGAAGACCTTCGACGGCAAGATGGAGCGGATCTACGTCGAGGGCACCAACATGCCCGATGTCGCCTCCTCGATCGAGGCGAAGCTCCAGGCCGACAAGGGCATCGACACCGTGGTGACGCTCGGCGCCCCGTTCGCGGCCACCGCCGCCAAGGCGGCGGACCAGGCGGGCAGCAAGGCGGAGATCGACACCTTCGACCTCAACGCCAAGGTCGCCGACGCACTTCAGAACGACACGCTCGGCTTCGCCGTCGACCAGCAGCCGTATCTCCAGGGCTACGAGGCCGTGGACCTGCTGTGGCTGTACCACTACAACGCCGATGTCCTCGGCGGCGGCAAGCCGGTCCTCACCGGCCCGCAGATCATCACCAAGGACGACGCCGCCGAGCTGGCCAAGTACACCAAGCGGGGGACCCGATGAGCGCGGAGGCGCCACCCCTGACCCCCCTGACCAAGGATGAGCGGCTCATCCGCCGCTCGCTGCCGCGCCGCCTGGCCGGCCGCCCCGAGCTGGGCGCGGTCGTCGGCGCCGTCGCCGTCTTCGTCTTCTTCTCGGTCGTCGCCGACAGCTTCCTCCAGTGGTCCAGCTTCAGCACCGTGCTGTACGCCGCCTCGACCATCGGGATCATGGCGACGCCGGTCGCGCTGCTGATGATCGGCGGCGAGTTCGATCTGTCGACCGGGGTGATGGTCACCTCCTCGGCGCTGGTCTCCTCGATGTTCTCGTTCCAGATGACGGCCAACGTCTGGGTCGGCGTCGGGGTGTCCCTGCTGGTCACCCTGGCCATCGGCTTCTTCAACGGCTTTCTGCTGGTGCGCACCGGGCTGCCGAGCTTCATCATCACGCTCGGCACCTTCCTGATCCTCCAGGGCTGCAACCTCGGCTTCACCAAGCTGATCAGCGAGTCGGTCTCCACCAAGACCATCGCGGACATGGAGGGCTTCCCCGCCGCCCAGGACGTCTTCGCCTCGCACCTGACGATCGGGGATGTCGATCTCCAGGTCACCGTGCTGTGGTGGCTCGGCCTCGTCGCGCTCGCCACCTGGATCCTGCTGCGCACCCGCGCGGGCAACTGGATCTTCGCGGTGGGCGGCAACAAGGAGGCGGCCCGCGCGGTCGGCGTGCCCGTGGACCGCACCAAGATCGGGCTCTACATGGGCGTCGCCTTCGCGGCCTGGGTCGCCGGGCAGCACCTGCTGTTCAGCTACGACGTCGTCCAGTCCGGCGAGGGCGTCGGCAATGAGTTCCTCTACATCATCGCGGCCGTCATCGGCGGCTGTCTGCTGACCGGCGGCTACGGCTCGGCGGTCGGCGCCGCCGTCGGCGCGTTCATCTTCGGCATGGCGAACAAGGGCATCGTGTACGCGCAGTGGAGCGCGGACTGGTTCAAGTTCTTCCTCGGCGCGATGCTGCTCCTCGCGACCATGCTCAACTGGTGGGTCCGTAAGCGGGCGGAGGCCAGCACATGACCACGACAGACACCGCGGCCGACACCGCTGCCGATACGTCCGGCCGCACGCCGCTGGTCGAGCTGCGCGACGTCAGCAAGCAGTACGGCAACGTCAAGGCGCTCCAGGGCGTCTCCCTCGAAGTGCACGCCGGGGAAATCACCTGCGTCCTCGGCGACAACGGCGCCGGCAAGTCCACCCTCATCAAGATCGTCGCGGGGCTGCACCGGCACGACGCGGGCAGCCTCACCATCGAGGGCGAGGAGACCAGGCTCGGCTCGCCGCGCGAGGCCCTGGACCGCGGCATCGCCACGGTCTACCAGGACCTCGCGGTGGTCTCCCTGATGCCGGTGTGGCGCAACTTCTTCCTCGGCTCCGAGCCCCGGAAGGGCCGCGGGCCCCTCAAGCGGCTCGACGTGGAGACGATGCGTTCCACGACGCGGGCGGCGCTGCTGCGCATGGGCATCGACCTGCGCGACGTCGACCAGCCCATCGGCACCCTCTCCGGCGGCGAGCGGCAGTGCGTGGCCATCGCCCGCGCCGTCCACTTCGGCGCCAAGGTCCTGGTGCTGGACGAGCCGACGGCGGCGCTCGGCGTCAAGCAGTCCGGGGTGGTGCTCAAGTACGTCGCGGCCGCCCGTGACGCGGGTCTCGGTGTGGTCCTGATCACCCACAACCCGCACCACGCCCACCTCGTCGGCGACCGCTTCGTCCTGCTCAAGCGGGGCGCGATGGCCGGCAGCCACCTGAAGGCGGAAATCACCCTCGACGAGCTCACCCGCCAGATGGCGGGCGGCAGCGAGCTGGAACAGCTCAGCCACGAGCTCGCCCGCCCGGAGGAGAAGGACACAGCGAGCGAGGTCTGAGGGGGTCCGAGAACGCGCGGCGCACGCCGGGCGTCGCATGGCGCGATCACCCGCCCCCGGGCGGGGCTCACCATGCGGCGCCCGGGGCGGGTGAGGCACAATCGCACGGCGGGCTCCACCCGCCACGACCACGCACGCCGAGGCCCCGGCCTCCCGAGACCCCCGCAGGGACGACGAACTCTTGCGAGCACGCACCCGCAGCGACCGCATCCCCCACGCCTGCGCAGCCGCCACGGCGGGCCCGCCCGGCCCGGCCCGCGCGGCCCTCGGCCGCGGACTCGGCCTGGGTGAAGGGGTGAGCCGATGAGCATCTACCGCGAAAGGGTGCACCGCGGGTCGGCCCGGGCGACCGTGCTGCGCACCGTCGGCACCCGCGAGCGCCGCTCGCACCTCACCGCGCCCCGGGTCCCCACGGTCGGCATCGACATCGGCGGCACCAAGGTGATGGCCGGGGTCGTCGACGCCGACGGCAACATCCTGGAGAAGCTGCGCACCGAGACGCCCGACAAGTCCAAGAGCCCCAAGGTCGTCGAGGACACCATCACCGAGCTGGTGCTGGACCTCTCCGACCGGCATGACGTGCACGCGGTCGGCATCGGCGCCGCGGGCTGGGTGGACGCCGACCGCAACCGCGTCCTGTTCGCCCCGCACCTGTCCTGGCGCAACGAGCCGCTGCGCGACCGCCTCGCCGAGCGGCTCGCGGTCCCGGTGATGGTCGACAACGACGCCAACGCCGCCGCGTGGGCCGAGTGGCGCTTCGGCGCCGGGCGCGGCGAGGACCACCTCGTCATGATCACCCTCGGCACCGGCATCGGTGGCGCCATCCTGGAGGACGGCCAGGTCAAGCGCGGCAAGTACGGGGTCGCGGGCGAGTTCGGCCATATGCAGGTGGTGCCCGGCGGGCACCGCTGCCCCTGCGGCAACCGCGGCTGCTGGGAGCAGTACAGCTCCGGCAACGCGCTGGTCAGGGAGGCGCGCGAGCTGGCCGCCGCCGAGTCCCCGGTGGCGTACGGGATCATCGACCGGGTCGGCGGCAACATCGCCGAGATCACCGGGCCCCTGATCACCGAGCTGGCCCGCGAGGGCGACGCCATGTGCGTGGAGCTGCTTCAGGACATCGGCCAGTGGCTCGGCGTCGGCATCGCCAACCTGGCCGCGGCCCTGGACCCCTCCTGCTTCGTCATCGGCGGCGGCGTCAGCGCGGCAGACGACCTGCTGATCGGCCCGGCCCGGGACGCCTTCCGGCGCAACCTGACCGGCCGCGGCTACCGGCCGGAGGCCCGTATCGTCAAGGCCCAGCTGGGCCCCGAGGCGGGCATGGTCGGCGCCGCCGACCTGGCCCGGCTGGTCGCCCGCCGCTTCCGCCGCGCCAACCGGCGCCGGGTGGAGCGCTACGAGCGCGCCGGGACCAGCCCTCTGCGGCTGGCGTCGCGCGGCCAGGCGGAGCGGCAGTGACCGCCGCCGAGCAGCGGTCCGCCGCGTCCGCCAACGGTGCTGCCCCGAACGGCTCCTCCGCCAACGGCTCCTCCGCCCATGGGGTCTCCGCGAACGGCTCCTCCGCCCATGGCACCTCCGCCAACGGCGCCTCGCCGCCGGGCCGGGGGACCGCCGGGGAGCGGTCCGGTGACGGCGGCCGCCGTCCGCGGCGCCGCTGGCTCAAGGCGGTGGTGGTCTTCCTGCTGATCACGATCCCGGCGGGCTATCTGGTCATCTCCGCCCTCCAGAGCCGCGACAGCGGCGAGGAGAAGCAGGAGAACGCCTCGGCGAACGGCCTCACCACGGGCTGGCCCAGCAAGGTGCAGCGGCGCATCTACGACGTGTGGATCCCGTCCTACTCCGCGGACGTGGCGTTCTACGAGACGAACTCCTGGAAGACCAGCGCGCTGTACGTGCAGTTCGTCACGTCCGTCCAGGGCCTGGACCGGTTCCTGGTCGGGCTCGGCACCGACCGCGCCGCGCTGAAGGGCGGCCGGATCACCATCGACGCCGACGATGCCAGGAAGGTCGGCTGGAAGCTCGGCGGCGACGAGGACTGGGCCGGCATGGTGCTCAAGCAGAAGGAACCCCAGCCGGAGTTGGAGATCACCGTCGACCTCGACAACCGGCGCCACCCCAAGGTGTACGTCGTCTCCACCGTCACCCCGTAGCCGCCCGGGAGGGCCGTCGCGGCGGTCCTCCCGGGCCCCGGAAGACCGGTCGGGGGACCGGCCGGAAGGGCCTGATCGCCGACAGGGCCGTCGGATACCGTGACCCGGTGAGCGAGACGCAGACTCTTCAGTACCGGTTCGACGGTCCCGAGGACGGGCCCGTACTCATCCTCGGCCCGTCGCTGGGCACGACCTGGCACATGTGGGACCGCCAGATACCCGAGCTGTCCCGCCACTGGCGCGTGCTGCGCTTCGACCTGCCCGGCCACGGCGGCGCGCCCGCCCACCCCGCCGTCTCGGTCTCCGACCTCGCCGAGCGCCTGCTGGCCACGATCGACGGGCTGGGCATCGACCGCTTCGGCTACGCGGGTTGCTCGATCGGCGGGGCCATCGGTGCGGAGCTGGCGCTGCGACATCCGCTCAGAGTGGGCTCCCTCGCGCTCGTCTCCGCCTCACCGCGCTTCGGCACCGCCGACTCGTACCGCCAGCGCGGCGTGGTGGTCCGCACCAACGGCCTCGACCCGATCGCCCGCGCCACCCCCGAGCGCTGGTTCACCCCCGCCTTCGCGGCCGGCCAGCCCGCCATCGTCGAGTGGTCCGTGCAGATGGTCCGCACCACCGACCCCGGCTGCTACATCGCGGCCTGCGAGGCCCTGGCCGCCTTCGACATGAACGCCGAGCTCGGCCGCATCGGCGTGCCCACCCTGGTCGTGGTGGGCGCCGACGACCACGTGACCCCGCCGGCCGACGCCCGGGTGCTCGTCGCCGGGATCCCCGACGCGCGGCTCGCGGTCGTCCCCGGCGCCTCCCACCTGGCGCCCGTCGAACAGCCCACCGCCGTCACCGACCTCCTGGTGCGCCACTTCTCCACCGCCTGGCAGTCCACGGACCAGCCGACCGGCATGACCATGATCCCCGCCCCCGCGCACCGGGCGATGCTGGCCACCGCGCCGCCCACCGGCATCCCGGTCGCCGAGATCGGCTACGCCGCCGACCCCGTCCCCGCCGTGCCCGACACCCGCTCGGACGCGTACGACAAGGGGATCAGGGTGCGCCGGGAAGTGCTCGGCGACGCCCATGTGGACCGCGCCCAGTCCAACGCCGACGAGTTCACCGGCGACTTCCAGGACTTCATCACCCGCTACGCCTGGGGCGAGGTGTGGACCCGGCCCGGCCTCGACCGGCGCACCCGCAGCGTGATCACCCTCACCGCGCTCGCCTCCCGCGGCCACCTCGACGAGCTCGCCTTCCACACCCGCGCCGCGCTGCGCAACGGGCTGACCCCCGCCGAGATCAAGGAAGTGCTGCTGCACACCGCCGTCTATTGTGGCGTGCCCACCGCGAACTCGGCCTTCTCCGTGGCCCAGCGCGTCATCCGCGAGGAGACCACGCCCGAGGCGTGAGGCCTCCCGGGAGGGGCACGGAGCGCCCGGCGCGCCCGCCGGGAGCACAATGATCCCCATGAAGCTCACCAAGAAGGGCCACGCCTGCGTCCGGCTGGAGAAGGACGGGCGGTCGCTCGTCATCGACCCCGGCGCGTTCAGCGAGGGGGACGCCGCGGTCGGCGCCGAGGCGATCCTGGTCACCCACGAGCACATGGACCACTTCGACGAGCAGCGGCTGCACGCGGCGCTCGACGCCGACCCCGCCGCGCGGATCTGGACGCTCGCCTCCGTCGCCGAGCAGATCGCGGACGCCTTCCCGGGGCGCGTGCACACCGTCGGGGACGGCGACACCTTCACCGCCGCGGGCTTCGACATCGAGGTCCACGGGCAGCTGCACGCCGTCATCCACCCGGACCTCCCGCGGATCACCAATGTGGGATACGTGGTGGACGGCTCGGTCTTCCACCCCGGCGACGCGCTCACCGTGCCCGGGCGGCCGGTCGAGACCCTGCTGCTGCCGGTCCACGCGCCGTGGAACAAGCTCGCCGAGGTCGTCGACTACGTCCGCGAGGTCGCGCCGAGCCGCGCGGTGGACGTCCACGACGCCCTGCTGTCCGACATCGCGCCGCTGGTCTACGGCCGGATGCTCGGCCCCGACGGCCCCGGGATCGGCGGCGCGGAGCATGTCCGCCTGGTGCCGGGGGAGAGCGTGACGGTCTGAGCCGGCGGCCTGAGCCGACGGTCCGAGCGGCACGGCCGCACGGTGAGCGTTGTCGGACCCGCGAGGTAGGTTGTCCCCTATGCGCATCGCGACCTGGAACGTCAATTCGATCACCGCGCGGCTGCCCCGCCTGCTCGCCTGGCTGGAGAGCAGCGGCACGGACGTGCTGTGCATACAGGAGATCAAGAGCGCCGAGAGCGCCTTCCCGTACGAGCCGCTGCGCGAGCTGGGCTACGAAGCCGCGGTCAACGCCACGGGCCGGTGGAACGGGGTGGGCGTGATCTCCCGGGTCGGCCTGGCCGAGGTGACCTCGGGCCTGCCCGGCGGCCCGGCCTACGAGGGCGAGCAGGAGCCCCGCGCCATCGCCGCCACCTGCGGCGCCGTCCGCGTCCAGTCGGTGTACGTGCCCAACGGCCGGGAGATCGGGCATCCGCACTACGACTACAAGCTGCGCTGGTTCGAGGCGCTGCGGGACTCCGCCGCGGCCGACGCGGCGGGCGGCCGCCCCTTCGCCGTCCTCGGCGACTTCAATGTGGCGCCCACCGACGAGGACGTGTGGGACCGCGCCGTCTTCGAGGGCTCGACACACGTCACCACCAAGGAGCGCGAGGCGCTGGCCGCCCTGCGCGAGGTGGGCCTGTCCGACGTGATGCCGCGCCCCCTGAAGTACGACCACCCCTTCACCTACTGGGACTACCGGGAGCTGGGCTTCCCGAAGAACAAGGGCATGCGGATCGACCTGGTGTACGGGAACGAGGCCTTCGCCAAGGCCGTCGGCGACGCGTATGTGGACCGCGAGGAGCGCAAGGGCAAGGGCGCCTCGGACCACGCGCCGGTCGTCGTCGACCTCGAGGTCTGACGCTCCCGGCCGGCCGGAAGCCTCAGCCGGTCAGCTGCCGCAGATCGATCGCGTCGGCCATCGCCTGGAGCCCCGCGTCGCCGGGGTGCAGATGGTCACCGCTGTCGTACACGGGCGCGATCCGCTGCGGCCGCAGCGGATCGCGCACCGCCGCGTCGAAGTCCAGCACCGCGTCGAACACCCCGCCGCTGTCACGGATGAAGGCGTTGACGGCGCTGCGCCGGGCGTCCACGTCCGCGGTGCACAGGGACTCGCCCTCGCAGGGCGCGATCGTCGCCACCACCACCCGCAGCCCGCGCTCATGCGCCCGCTGCGCGAGGGCGCGCAGCCCGGCGGTCAGCTGCTCGGCCGAGGTGCCCCAGCGCAGATCGTTGATGCCCTCGAAGACCACGACCGTGCGGGCGTTCGTCTGCGCGAACACATCGCGCTCCAGCCGGTTCAGGGCGCTGACCCCGCCGGTGTCCGTGCTCACCCCCTCGCCCGGGTAGCGGTCGGTCACCACGCGGTTGGCGGAGATGCCCTGGTTGAGCACGCCGTACGCGGGGACGTCGGACTGGCCGAGCAGCCGCCGGGCCAGCACGTCCGGCCAGCGCCGGTTGGCGCCGGTGGTCGACTTGGTGCCGTCGGTGATCGAGTCGCCGAGGGTCACCACCGACCCCGGCCCGCCCCCGACGTCCACACCGGTCAGGAACGGCCAGGTGGTCAGGGTCCCGGTGTACGCATCGCCGTCCGCGTCGGCCGTGTGGTCGCCGCTGCCCGGCGGGCTCAGATAGGAGCGCTGGGTGGCCTGGCTGTGCACCGGCACCGCCTGGACCGTGTCCGGCAGATGGATGCTCACCAGCAGATTGGCGTCCGGCGGGACGTCGAAGCCCACCGGGTCGCTGAACTCCTGCGCCCCCGCCGCGATCTCGATGCCCTCCCGGCCCCCGAAGGTGAGCGCCACCGGGTCGCCGTCCGCTGCCGCGCCCTCCGCTTGCAGGGAGACGCTGGCGCGGCCGATCCGCACCGGGGCGGCGGCGAAGGTGTTGGCCAGCCGGATCCGGGCCCGGGGCCCGCCCGCGCTGGTGTGCACCACGAGCCGCAGCGTCTGGTCGGTCCAGGGTCCGACCGCCGTGTATCCGCTGCTGCTCGCCGACCAGCTGCCCGTCCACCCCGCGGCGGCCCGGCGCACCGAGGCGGCGAACACATGCAGATCCGCGGCGCCCGGGTCGCGGGGCAGCACCACCGAGGCGATGTCCCGGCCGCGCTCCACCGGCACCGTCACCGCGTAAAGCCGCGCGGTCTCCACCCGCTGCCCCGCGCCGCTGTTGATGTGGGGGAGGGCGACGGCCCGGGTGCCCGTCGGGCCGGAGCGCCAGTCCGGCGCGGTGAGCGTGTACGTACTGCTCGACCCGTCCCGGTAGCGGACGACGCCGGCGCCGCTCGCCTCGCCGCCGGTGCCCGCGACCAGGAACGACAGCCCGTCGCCGCGCCCGTGCAGCCGCACCGTCTGACCGTCGGCGCGTACGTTGTCCGGGCGCGCGTGGCCGGCCGCTCGGGGCCAGGTGAGCCGGGCGGAGTCGATGGTGAGGGTGCGGCCCGGGGCCCAGCCGGCGGCCCGCAGATCCTGCGCGGACAGCGAGTTGCCCGCGCCGTCGAAGTCCGCGCCGCCGGGGCCGCCGTCGTCGCTGACCGCCGTGTTGTCGAAAAGCCGCTCCAAGGGGAGCGGCTTTCGGGGCTCTTGGCCGGGTGACCCGGGCGTGGCGGCGCCCGCGGGCGCCGCCGCCGTCCAGGCGAAGGAGAGGGCGACACCTCCCGTGACGAACGCGGTCGCTGTCCACCGTCTGCCCAGGAGCATGCGTGTCCCCTCTCGCAACCAACCCAACCGGCGATCCGACAGGTGCGGGACGAACGTAGGGAGACGGAAGGGTGTCGTCAAGACAATGATCGGATCACGGGCTATCCGCGCGCCCTGTGGTGTGGCGGGCGTGGGGGTGCCACGCTGGCTGGTATGAACATCCCGTTCTTGGGCAACTGGCGCAAGCGACACGACCAGGCGCGAGGTACGGCTGTCATGACCGCCCGGGAGGCGGATCAGCAGGGCGTGGCGCAGCTGTTGTCGGAGTGTGAGCTGCTGCGCGCCCGGGCCGCGTCCGCGGGGGTCGGGCTCGACGACTCCGCGGCCTCGCTCGAAGCGCTGGACCAGCTGCTGCCGCGCTGGCGCGACGACCCCGACGAGCTGCCGTGGCTCGGCAACGACGCCGGGCTGTATCTGGGCACCGTGATCATCCGTACCGTGCCCGGCGCCCTGTGGCAGGTGTGGCCGAACGGCCGGCCGATCGTCCGGCTCGCCTCCGGGCGGGAGATCGACGTGGTGGGGGCGGGCCATGAGTGGGCGGCCGACGGCGCGCCCGAGCTGTCGTATGTGTACGCCGAGGTCGCCGAGGTCTGAGCCGCGGTCTGTGAGCCGCGATCCGTGGACCGCGGTCTGAGCCGCAATCCCCCACTCGGCCCCTTTCAGGGGTTAAATATCCATTGATGCGTGTCGCCGCTAAAGCGCCCCTTATGTGTGGATAGTTTGCGCTGAGCGCGGCACAGCTGAAAGTGGGTGTGGCCGGTATGGCCTTCGGCGAAGCGTTGATCGAGTTGCGCGAGGTCAACAAGTACTTCGGCGCGCTGCACGTCCTGCGGGACATCGACCTCTCCGTCGGCCGCGGCGAGGTGGTGGTCGTCATCGGACCGTCCGGCTCCGGCAAGTCGACCCTCTGCCGGACGATCAACCGCCTCGAGGCGATCGACTCCGGCACCATCACCATCGACAGCATCCCCCTCCCCGAGGAGGGCAAGGAGCTCGCCCGGCTGCGCGCCGACGTCGGGATGGTCTTCCAGTCGTTCAACCTCTTCGCGCACAAGACCGTGCTCGCCAATGTGATGCTCGCCCAGCTCAAGGTGCGCGGCCGGACCAAACAGGAAGCCGAGCGGCGCGCCCGCGAGCTGCTGGACCGGGTCGGGCTCGTCACCCAGGCGGAGAAGTACCCGGCCCAGCTGTCGGGAGGTCAGCAGCAGCGCGTGGCGATCGCCCGCGCGCTGGCCATGGACCCCAAGGCGATGCTCTTCGACGAGCCGACCTCCGCGCTCGACCCGGAGATGATCAACGAGGTGCTGGAGGTCATGCGCCAGCTGGCCCGCGACGGCATGACGATGGTCGTGGTCACCCATGAGATGGGGTTCGCGCGCTACGCCGCCAACCGGGTGGTGTTCATGGACGGCGGGCGGATCGTCGAGGACCGCCCGCCGGACGAGTTCTTCGCCGCGCCCAGCACCGAGCGCGCCAAGGACTTCCTCTCCAAGATCCTCAAGCACTGAGCCCGGGGGACCACATGACGCGCACCCGCCGCGCGCTCGCCGCCCTGGCCCTCGCCATGGCGCTGCCGGCCGCGGTCTTCGGCTGCGGCAAGGAGGGCAGCCCGCCGGTCAAGGGGCCCAAGCCCGGCGCGCTGCCCGCCTACAAGGTGAACACCGGCTTCCGGCTGCCCTCCTCTCCCACCTGGCGGAAGGCCGAGCGCCGCGGCTATCTGGTGGTCGGCGCCAAGGAGGACCAGCCGTACCTGGGCGAGCGGGACCCGGCCACCGGCCGCTACTCCGGCTTCGACATCGAGATCGCCAAGATGATGTCGGCCTCCCTCGGCTTCGACCCGAAGACGATCAGGTTCAAGACCATCGCCTCCGCCAACCGCGAGACCGCCCTCCAGAACGGCCAGATCGACTACTACGTCGGCACCTACACCATCAACCCGCTCCGCAAGCGCCTGGTCGGCTTCGCCGGCCCCTACTTCATGGCCGGCCAGTCGCTGCTGGTCCGCAAGGACGAGAAGGACATCCACGGCCCGCAGGACCTGGCCGGCAAGACCGTGTGCTCGGTGGCCGGCTCCACCCCGCTGATGCGCCTCCAGACCGACTACCCCAAGGCCCGCACCGTCGCCTACGACACCTACTCGGTGTGCGTCGACAACCTGATCAGCCTCCAGGTGGACGCGGTCTCCACCGACAACACCATCCTGCTGGGGTACGCGGCCAAGGCCCCGGGCGAGCTGAAGGTCGTCGGCAGGCCGTTCTCCAAGGAGCCGTACGGCATCGGCGTGCCGAAGAAGGACAACGCGCTGCGGTTTGCCCTCAACGACGCCATCGAGGCCCATGAGCGCAACGGCGACTGGCTGAAGGCGTACAACGCGACCCTCGGCCTGTCCGGGGTGCCCGCCCCCAAGCCACCGCCCGTCGACCGCTACCCGCCGCGCTGAGAAACCCGCTCCGCCCTTCCCCGACCGACCCCAGGACCGCCCTCCCATGTACGTTCTCACGCACAACTTCTCCCTCTACGGCGAGGGCTTCCTCGGCACCGTGCAGCTGACCGTCTACGCCTCGCTGCTCGCGCTCGCGCTCGGCGTGCTGATGGCCGGCTTCCGCGTGGCGCCCGTCGCCCCGCTGCGGGCCTTCGGCACCGCGTGGGTGACGGTGCTCCGCAACACGCCGCTGACCCTGCTCTTCTTCGCGGTGATGCTCGGCCTGCCCCGCTTCGGGCTCGTCCTGCCGTTCTTCACCTTCGCGGTGCTCGCGCTCGGCTGCTACACCTCGGCGTTCATCTGCGAGGCGGTGCGCTCCGGCATCAACACCGTGCCGGTCGGGCAGGGCGAGGCGGCCCGGAGCCTCGGGATGAACTTCCCGCAGACCCTCGGCACGGTGGTGCTGCCGCAGGCGTTCCGCACGGTCATCCCGCCGATCGGCTCGACCCTGATCGCGCTCGCCAAGAACTCCGCCATCGCCGGTTCGTTCAGCGTGACCGAGCTGCTCGGCACGTACAAACCGCTCAACGAGCTCGGCTACAACATCATCTGGACGTTCGTCTGGATCGCCCTCGGCTATCTGATCATCACGCTCGCCATCAGCGCGCTCTTCCATGTGCTGGAGCGCCGCTGGGGGGTGCCCCGATGACCACCGCCAGCGCCCTCTACGACGTCCCCGGCCCGCACGCCCGGGCCCGCCACCGCGCCTATGGGCTGCTGGCCGCGGTCGTGCTGCTGCTCCTGCTCGCCTGGATCGTCTATCTGCTCATCCACACGGGCCAGTTCGCGGCCGAGAAGTGGCGGCCCTTCGAGTACAAGGGCATCCAGCTCCTGCTGCTGCGCGGGCTCGGCAACACGCTCAAGGCCTTCGCCCTCGCCGCGGTCTTCTCCCTCGTCCTCGGCGGGGTCCTCGCCGCCGGGCGGCTGTCCGAGCACCGCCCGGTGCGGTGGGTGGCCACGCTGGTCGTGGAGTTCTTCCGGGCCATGCCCGTGCTGGTGATGATCTTCTTCGTGTTCGTGGCGCTCAAGGTGCAGCCGCTGCCCGCGCTCGTCGCCGGACTGACCCTCTACAACGGCTCGGTGCTCGCCGAGGTGTTCCGTACGGGCGTCAATTCCGTCGAGCGCGGGCAGCGCGAGGCGGCGTACTCACTCGGCATGCGCAAGACGCAGGTCATGGCGCATGTGCTGGTGCCGCAGGGGGTGCGGGCGATGCTGCCGGCCATCATCAGCCAGCTGGTGGTCGCGCTGAAGGACACCTCGCTCGGCTTTCTCATCACCTACGAGGAGTTTCTGCACGCGGGCAAGCTCATCGCCGGCAACCTCGACTACGGCCTTCCGTTCATCCCCGTCGTCATGGTCATCTCCCCGGTCTACATCGGGATGTGCATGCTGCTGTCGTGGTTCGCCAACTGGGTCGCCAAGCGGGAGCGGCGCAGCGTGAAGACCGAGGCGGTGAAGGTGGCCCCGCCCGAGCCCGCCACGATGCTCCCGGGCGACACGATGCCGTGACGGGCGCGCCCGTTGTCCTGGCGCTCGCGCCTCCTCAGTCCCGGACCGGGAGCGACAGATACGACGGGTCGGTCTTCGGGGAGGAGAAGGTGAGGTGCGCGCCGTCGGGGTTGTGCTCGATATACAGCGGGTCGACGGTGTCGACGACCAGCGCGAGGCGGTGTCCGGCCGGGACGTCGTACGCCGTCGAGAACAGGTCCAGGTCGACGGCGAAGGGCGTGCCGGGAGTGCGGTCGTGGAAGGTGACCGGCGCGTTGGTGATCAGCTTCCCGACGCCGAGCGCGTCCACGTCATAGAGGTAGGCCACCGCGGTGCCGCTGGACTTGTCGCTGGTCACGGTGGTGTGCAGCGACACCGTGCCGCGGATGCGCTGCGCCGCGTCGTAGCGCCCGGTCTGCCAGACCGCGGCGCGTTCGCGCGACAGCAGCGGGACCGAGACCAGCGGCGGGATCTTCAGGAACTGGTCCAGTGCCCCGGTCAGCAGCACGGTCCCGGCGTTGGCGCCGGAGTCGGCGTTCGCGGCGATCTGCCGGGTCTCGCCGAGGTCGATCCGGCGCTCGCCCGACGGCACGGCCGACCAGCTCGGGTAGCCCTCGTAGCCGCCCCCCGTACGGGACTTGAGCTGCACCGGCCGCTCCTGGTCGATGCCGTTGCGCTCGCCCTTGACGTAACGGTCGAGCCAGCGCCTGGCGTCGTCCCAGGTGTCGTTGGGCAGGCCGAGCAGCCCGGTGAGCTCGCCGGTCGCGTGGTCGCCCGGCCGGAACTCCAGGCGCTTGGGGCCGGTCAGCTTCTCGTAGAAGTCGGCGTAGGTGTTGGGCGGGAAGATGGAGTCGCCCCAGGCGTTGGCGAGCATGACCGCCGTGCCGTTGGCGTTGATCCGGTCGAGGTAGGTGGCGGCGGAGCGCTTCTGGCCCCACTCGACGATCTCCTGCTCCTTGGTGAGGTCGGAGCCGAGGAAGTCCTGGAAGATCTGCCGGAGTTCGGCGCTGGGGCGGCCGAGCAGCTCACCGGAGCCGCTGAGCAGGGCGGCGGCCTGGGCGTGCTGGGTGCGGCCGCTGTAGATGGAGCCGACCAGATCCGCCCAGCCGCTCAGCGCGGCCACGGCCTTGATCCGCTTGTCGAAGCCGGAGGCGAGCAGGCTGATCCCGGCGCCGTACGACACCCCGGCCATGCCGATCCGGCCGGGGTCGGCGGGGGTGTTGGCCAGCGCCCAGTCGATGACCTTGGAGGCGTCGGCGACATCGGGCGGTCCGGCGGTCTCGATCTCCCCGCCGGACTGCCAGAAGCCGCGGACGTTGTAGCTGAGCACGACATAGCCGGAGTCGGCCAGCTTCTGGGCCTGGGCGAGATATTCGGCCTGGGGCAGGGCCCAGCTGGTGGGCAGGACGACGAGGGGGAGGCGCTGCGAGCCGTCCGCGCCGCGGGGGGTGACGACGTTGGCGGCCAGGGTGACGCCGCCGTCGCCGGGGATGTCGACGAACCGTACGGACGAGGCCGCCGACTGGGCGGCGGCCCGCGGCGGGGGCGGGGGAGCCGCCGCCTGCGCGGCGGGGGCGAGGCCGAGGGCGGCACCGGCCAGCACGGTCGCCGAGACGGCGGCTGCGGCGGTGGCGCGCAGCGGTTTGCGGGCGTGGGTCACTGTCGCTCCTGGAGGGGGAGTGGACCGGCAGAAGGGCGTGTCCGGCGCCTGACAGCCCCTAAGTGACCCGACGGTAACCGTGCTGGCTTACCGGTGGTAATAGGCCGGTAAGTTACGCGTGGGTAACGATCGGCGGCTCCGCCCCCGCCGTCCGCCCGTCCGGCAGGGTGACCCGGAAGACCGTCTTCCCCGGCCTGCTCGTCACCTCGATCGCCCCGCCGTGCGCAGACACCACGGCGCGCACGATGGCCAGCCCCAGACCGGTGCCGCCCGCGGCCCGCGCGCGGCCGGGGTCGGCGCGCGCGAAGCGCTCGAACACCTCCGGCAGCAGCGCCTCGGGGATGCCAGGACCGTCGTCCGTCACCGTCAGCTCCGCCGGCTCCGTTCGCCCCGCGCGCGCCGCCAGACGGATCGCCACCTCGGTGCCCGGCGGCGTGTGCGTACGGGCGTTGGCCAGCAGATTGGCCACCACCTGCTGTAGCCGGTGCTCATCACCCACGACGGTCACCGGCTCCTCGGACAGCTCCAGCGTCCAGCGGTGTTCCGGCCCCGCCGCCCGCGCGTCGCCCGCCGCGTCCAGCACCAGCCGCGTCAGGTCGACGGGGTCGCGGGCCAGCGGCCGGCCCGCGTCGAGCCGCGCGAGCAGCAGCAGATCGTCGACGAGCGTGCTCATCCGCTCCGACTCCGACTGGATCCGCTCCAGCGCGTGGCGCACCTCGCCGGGCACCGGCCCGGGGTGGCGCAGCGCCAGCTCGGCGTGGCCGCGCACCGAGGCCACCGGGGTGCGCAGCTCATGGCTGGCGTCCGCGGCGAACTGGCGCAGCCGCTCCTCGCTGGCGTGGCGGCTGGCCAGCGCGTCGCCGACATGCCCGAGCATCCGGTTCAGCGCGGCGCCCACCTGGCCGACCTCGGTGCGCGGATCGGTGTCCGGCACCGGCGCCGGCATCGCCACCTCGCCGCTGGCCAGCGGCAGCCGCGCCACCCCGGCCGCGGTGGCGGTCACCCGCCGCAGCGGGCGCAGCGACAGCCGCACCCACAGCGCCCCCGCCACGCCCGTCACCGCGAGCGCGGACCCGAAGACCACCGCCTCCACCAGCTCCACCC
Source organism: Streptomyces sp. NPDC021225 (assembly GCF_044332865.1). Lineage (NCBI taxonomy): Bacteria > Bacillati > Actinomycetota > Actinomycetes > Kitasatosporales > Streptomycetaceae > Streptomyces > Streptomyces sp. NPDC021225. The sequence goes on from NZ_JBIRPV010000005.1 coordinate 513,557, forward strand.
GGTGCACGGTCTCCTCCACCGGGCGCAGCGGCAGGCCGGTGATCAGGACGTCGCCGTCGTCCCCGCGCACCGCCAGCACCCGGTACTCGCCGATCGCCGACAGCCGGACGCCGTGCCCGCGGCCGTCGGCCGGCACCCCGGCCAGGGTGCGCCGATCGGCGCCGGTGAGCGGCACCGTGACATCCGTGTCGTCCCGCACCACCGCCGCCTGCGTGGCCTCGCCGCCCTTCAGCCGGGCGCCGAACGTGTACGCGGACTGGCCGCGCGTATCGGGCCGGTTGTCGGCGTCCGGCCGCCGCTCGCCGTGCTCCAGGCTCGCCGGGAAGCGCCCGCCCGCCGCGGTGAGCTGCTGGTCCAGGCGGCGCACCAGAAAGCCCTCCAGAGCGAGCACCGTGGCCAGGCCCACGGCCACGGAAGCGACCGCGAGCAGCACCACGAGGCCGGTGGTCAGCCGGGCCCGCAGGGTGCGGGGGAGCGCGGCGCGCAGCGCGCGCGGAAGCGACGGGCGGCTCAAGGTGTCTCCGATGCGCCGGGTTCGTTCGGCTTGAGCACATACCCGACCCCGCGCACGGTGTGGATCAGCGGGGTCCGCCCCGCGTCGATCTTCTTCCGCAGATAGCTGATGTAGAGCTCCACCACATGGGCCTGGCCGCCGAAGTCGTACGACCACACCCGGTCCAGGATCTGCGCCTTCGACAGCACCCGGCGCGGATTGCGCATCAGGAACCGCAGCAGCTCGAACTCGGTGCGGGACAGCTCGACCACCACCCCGCCACGGGTGACCTCCCGCGCCTTCTCGTCCATCACCAGATCGCCCACCACCAGCCGGTCGGCCTGGTGGACGTCTCGCCCGCGCGCCATCCCGGCCCGGCGCAGCACCCCGCGCAGCCTGGCCAGGACCTCCTCCAGGCTGAACGGCTTGGTCACATAGTCGTCGCCGCCCGCCGTGATCCCCGCGATCCGGTCCTCCACGGAGTCGCGCGCGGTGAGAAACAGCACACACACGCCCTCCAGCTCGGCCCGCAGCGCGCGCAGCACGGTCAGCCCGTCGGTGTCCGGAAGCATCCAGTCCAGCACGACCGCGTCGGGGCGGAACGCGCGCGCCTCGGCCAGCGCGGACGCGCCGTCGGCCGCCGTACGGACCCGCCAGCCCTCGCCGCGCAGGGCGCCCGACAGCACCTCCGTCAGATCGGGCTCGTCGTCGACGACGAGCACGCGGACGGGGGTGCCGTCCGGCCGACGGAGGAGGAAGGGGTCCGTGGTGTGGTTTTCCATGACACATCCAGCATCCCCCGGCGCGCGAAGCGGCGGGCCCCGGGGTCCCTCTGAGTTCGCTCTGAGTTTCCTCTGAATCGTGTCCGGAACCTCCCCTTCAAAGCCTTTTCAGAGGGTCTTCAGAAGTTGGCCTGTGAGGCTGAGCGCCCTGACCGCACCGTAACCCGGCTGTGCATCGCACGCCCCGCCGCGAAAGGACGACCCCGTGGCCACCACCGTCCACGACCGCCGCGCCACCGCGCCGCGCGCCCGGCCGCCCGCCCCGGGGGCGCCCCCGCACCCGCCCCTTTCCGTCGCGGCCCTCTCGCAGCTCGCGATCTGGGCGGGCGCCGCCGCCGTCCTGGCCCTGTGGTGGAGCGACACCACCTCCGTCGTCGGCACGGCGGGCTGGCTGACCGGCGCCGGGCGCATCACCGGGCTGCTCGCCGGATACGCGTGCGCCGTCCTGCTGCTGCTCATGGCCCGGGTGCCGGTGCTGGACCGCACCATCGGCAGCGACCGGCTGGCGCGCTGGCACGCGATGGGCGGCCGGTACGTCGTCTCCCTCGCCCTCGCGCACACCCTGCTGATCATCTGGGGCTATGCGCTGACCTCGCACACCGGCGTCGTGGACCAGACCACCACCCTGGTCTTCCACTACCCCGACCTCCTCAAGGGCACCATCGGCTTCCTGCTCTTCCTGGCCACCGGCGTCCTGTCCGCGCGCGCCGCCCGCCGCCGCCTCTCGTACGAGACCTGGCACCTGCTGCACTTCGCCACCTACCTGGCGGTCTTCCTGGTCTTCGGCCACCAGCTGTCCAACGGCGCCGACTTCGTCGGCAACCGCCCGGCCCAGCTGGCCTGGTACGCGCTGTACGGCGGGGTGGCGGCGCTGCTGCTGTGGTTCCGGTTCGCGGTGCCCGCGCGGCGGGCGCTGCGCCACCGGCTGTGGGTCTCGGAGGTCCGGCCCGAGGCGCCCGGCGTCGTCTCGGTGTATGTGACCGGGGACCGGCTGGACGAGCTGCGCGCCGAGCCCGGCCAGTTCTTCCGCTGGCGCTTTCTGGCGCCGGGCCTGTGGTGGGCCGCCAACCCGTACTCCCTCTCGGCCGCCGCCCACCCCTCCTTCCTGCGGATCACGGTGAAGGCGGCCGGCGGTCACAGCGAGGCGCTGGCCCGGCTCAAGCCCGGCACCCGGGTGCTCGCCGAGGGGCCGTACGGGGCGCTCACCGCCCGCCGCCGGCGCGCGGAGAAGGTGCTGCTGCTGGGCGGCGGGGTCGGCATCACCCCGCTGCGGGCGCTGTTCGAGACCCTGCCCGGCGAGGTGACGCTCATCTACCGCGCCCGGCGGCCCGAGGACCTGGCGCTGCGCGCGGAGCTCGACCAGCTGGCGGTGGCGCGCGGGGCGATCGTCCACTACGTCGTCGACGAGCCGGTCGAGTACTCCTCCCCGCTGACCACGCGCGCCCTGCGCCGGCTGGTCCCGGACCTCGCCGAGCGCGATGTGTACCTGTGCGGCCCGCCGGGGATGGCGGAGGCCGCCCAGCGGGCCCTGCGGGGGGCGGGGGTGCCGCGCCGCCGCATCCACCACGAGTCGTTCGCCTTCTGACCCGAACCGCAAAGGAGCCCCGGCCGTGCGAAAGGCCGCCCTCACCACCGCCTCGACCGTCGCGGGAGTGGTCCTGCTGCTGTCCCTCAAACCGCACCACACCCCCACAGTGGCGGTCGCGGCCCAGCCGCCGTCCCCGTCCCCCTCCTCGTCCTCCCCTTCTCCGTCCTCCCCTTCTCCGTCTTCTTCGTCCTCCTCCTCAAGCGGCTCGGCGGCGCCGTCGCCCTCGTCGCCGTCCGCCGCGCACACCACCCCGGCGGGCCCCACCGGCACCTACACCGGTTCCACGATCAACACCCGCTACGGCCCCGTGCAGCTCGCCGTCACCTTCTCCAAGGGGAAGATCACCGCGGTCAGGGCGGTGCAGACCCCGTCCGGCGACGGCCGCTCCCAGCAGATCGCCTCGTACGCGGTGCCGCAGCTCACCAGCGAGACGCTCACCGCCCAGAGCGCGCAGATCGACGCGGTGTCCGGCGCCACCTACACCAGCGAGGGCTATGTCCAGTCCTTGCAGAGCGCCCTGGACAAGGCCGGTGTCTGAGCCGCGGCACGGTGTGCGTCACGCCGAGCACGCCATGGGCACCGTCTTCTCCTTCGACATCCGCGACCCGGCCACGCCCGCCATCGGCCGGGCCCTGGAGGAGGCCGTGGCGTGGCTGCACCACGTGGACGAGGTCTTCTCCACCTACCGCCCGGCCAGCGCCATCAGCCGGCTCGGCCGCGGCGAGCTCGCCCCCGAACGGTGCGGGCCCGAGGTGGCGGAGGTGCTGGGCCTGTGCGAGGCGGCGGCGCGCGCCACCGACGGCTGGTTCAGCCACACGCCGGGCGGCCGGCTCGACCCGTCCGGGATGGTCAAGGGCTGGGCGGTGGAACGGGCCTCGGAGATCCTTTACGCGGCGGGGGCGCACAACACCTGCGTGAACGGGGGCGGGGACATCCAGCTGCGGGGCGAGGCGGCCCCGGGCGTCCCCTGGCGCATCGGCATCGCCCACCCGCTGCGCCCCGGGGCCCTGTGCGCCGTCGTCACGGGCCGCGACCACCTGGCCGTCGCCACCTCCGGCACGGCCGAGCGCGGGTCCCACGTCCTCGACCCGCACACCGGCGAACCCGCCACCGCCCTGGCCTCCCTCACCCTGACCGGCCACGGCCTCACCTGGACCGACGCCCTGGCCACGGCCGCCTTCGCCATGGGCGCGGGCGCCCACGCCTGGACCGAGGCCCTCGACGGGCACGAGGCCCTGGCGGTCACCGCGGCCGGCGAGATCTGGCGGACGCCCGGCTTCCCCGTCTGAGTTTGTGGTGATTATGGGACAGCGACACGCCGAAGCCACGGTGTGTCGCTGTCCCATATCCACCGCAAACGCGGTCAGTCCGCCTTGTGCGCGGCGCGCGGGCGCGAGGGCGGCGAGGTGGCGGCCTTGGTGACGTCCGCGACGACCTCGACCACGTCCGGGCCGTACGCCTGCGAGTTGACGATCTTCAGCAGCAGGCAGAAGGAGCCCTGCGTGCCGTACTTGCGGGCCAGCCGGGTGCGGTTGCGTACGAGGTGGCGGATCGCGGCGCGATGGGTGACCGGGCGCTGGCCGGCGGCCAGGAAGACGGGGCGGCCGCCCTCGGCCGCCGTGAGCCGGGCCAGCAGTACGTACTCCACCTCGCCGGGCTCCGGCCGGTACTCGGTGCCGCCTATCGTGAACGAGCCCCGCTCCTGGGTCTCGTCTCCCTGGTGGACCGCGACCCCCGGCAGCAGATTCGTCATATGGGCGGCGAGGCGGCGGTGCGCGGTCGGGTCGCCGACGCAGAACTCGGTGCGCGCGCCGAAGCCCTGGAGCCCGGTGTCGTGCGGGGCCACCTCCGCGTGCGCCCCGCAGTTCTCGACGACGGCGGCGATCCCGAGCAGCGCGAGCGCGTCATGGCGCGGGATGCTCCAGTGAGCGGAGGTGCTGTCCCGGTGCGTGACCAGGACGCACTCCGAGCCGTCGGGCAGCCCGAAGAAGAGTTGTTCGCGGGCGCGCTTGCGGCGCGTCTGGGCTGAGTGCACGGCCCATCCGAGGGCCAGGCCCACGACCAGGGCCGCGCCGGCGGCGATCAGGTCCTGCACTGTGTCATTCATGGCCGCGCATCGTAGCCTTGATGCGGGTGTTTGTTCGAGCTTGTGGGCGTGTTCGCCTTCTGTGCGCCCCCTGTCGTTTCCCGGACGCTCACCGGTAGGCTCCGGCCCCCGCCGTTAGCTTGGAGGCCCGGATGGCGCACCCCGCAAGACCAGCCGTAACGCCCGCAACGTCAGCCACGACACCAGCTCTTACCACCGCGCTGCGCCGACTCCCGGCCCTCGCCGCGACAGCCGGTCTCGTCGTGGCGCTCGGTGTCGCCCCGGCGGGGGCGCGAGGCGGCGCACCGGCCGGGGAGGCCCCGGCCGCGACGCCCGCCAAGTCCCCAGTGGCCGAGGGCTACGGCGGCGCGGTCGCCAGCGTGGACGCGGACGCCTCGGCGGCCGGAATCGAGGTGCTGCGACGCGGCGGCAACGCGGTGGACGCGGCCGTGGCCACCGCGGCCGCGCTCGGCGTCACCGAGCCGTACTCGGCGGGCGTCGGCGGTGGCGGATACTTCGTCTACTACAACGCCAAGCAGCACAAGGTGTTCACTCTCGACGGGCGCGAGACCGCGCCGCGCAGCGCGGACGAGAAGCTCTTCCTCGACAAGGACGGCAAGCCGATCCCCTTCGCCGACGCCGTCACCAGCGGCCTCAGCATCGGCACCCCCGGCACCCCCGGCACCTGGGACACCGCGCTCGACACCTGGGGCACCCGCTCACTCGCCCAGGTGCTGAAGCCCGCCGAGCGCATCGCCCGCGACGGCTTCACCGTCGACGCGACGTTCCGTCAGCAGACCGCCGACAACCAGGCCCGCTTCAAGGACTTCCCGGCCACCGCCGAGCTGTTCCTGCCCGGCGGCGAACTGCCGGTCGTCGGCTCCACCTTCACCAACCCCGACCTGGCCCGCACCTACGCCCTGCTGGCCAAGAAGGGCGTTGGCGCCGTCTACAAGGGCGAGCTGGGCCGCGACATCGTCCGTACGGTGCGCAAGCCGCCCGTGGACCCCGCCGCGCAGCGCACCGTACGGCCCGGCGATCTGACCGAGCAGGACCTGCGGGCGTACAAGGTCAAGCGCCAGGCCCCGACCAGGACCTCGTACCGCGGCCTCGACGTGTACGGCATGGCCCCGTCCTCCTCCGGCGGCACCTCGGTGGCCGAGGCGCTCAACATCCTGGAGAAGACCGACCTCACCAAGCTCAGCGACCGCGACTATCTGCACCGCTACATCGAGGCGAGCCGGATAGCCTTCGCCGACCGCGGGCGCTGGGTCGGCGACCCGGCCTTCGAGGACGTGCCGACCAAGGGGCTCACCTCGCAGCGGTTCGCCGACTCGCGGGCCTGCCTGATCAAGGCCGACGCGGTGCTGAGCAGCCCGCTCGCGCCCGGTGACCCCAGCCGGCCCACCGGCTGCGACACCGGCGGGACCGCGGCCCCCACCACGTACGAGGGCGAGAACACCACCCACCTGACGGTCGCCGACAAGTGGGGCAACGTCGTCGCCTACACCCTGACGATCGAGCAGACCGGCGGCAGCGGCATCACCGTGCCCGGCCGTGGCTTCCTGCTCAACAACGAGCTGACCGACTTCTCCTTCGCGCCCGCCAACCCCGCCGTCCACGACCCGAACCTGCCCGGCCCCGGCAAGCGGCCGCGCTCGTCCATGTCGCCGACGATCGTGACGGACAAGGGCCGCCCGGTGCTCGCGCTCGGCTCGCCCGGCGGCGCCACCATCATCACCACCGTGCTCCAGACCCTGCTGAACCACGTGGACCGCGGCATGCCACTGGTCGACGCGATCGCCGCGCCCCGCGCCAGCCAGCGCAACGCCGCGCAGACCGAGCTGGAGCCGGGGCTGTGGAACAGCCCGCTGCGCGGGCAGCTCACGGCGCTGGGCCACTCCTTCAAGCAGAACCCGGAGATCGGGGCGGCGACCGGCGTGCAGCGGCTGCCCGACGGGCGCTGGCTGGCTGCGGCGGAGACCGTACGGCGCGGCGGCGGCTCGGCGATGGTGGTGCGCCCGGCGAAGTGACGCCCCGCGGCGGCCGACCGTGATTCGGTCACGGTCGGCCGCCGTCGGCCGTGATCGGACGTGGTCGGGCGGTGTGTGCGGAGCCGGAAAAACTCCCGTAGCACGTTCGTAACCGTTCCCGTAACACAAAGGGTGTCGAATGCGTGCCCACTGGAGGGGGAATCGTCCACGGGTCCACGGGGAGAGGGATGACCATGTCCGGCGGTCAACTCCCGGCTGAGGTTGCGGAGTTCGCGCGCTATCTGCGTGCGCTGACGAGGCGTCTGGACGCGGAGAAGGGCTGGTACGGCGTCTTCGCGCAGCGCGACCCGGAGGGCATACGGGCCTGTCTGGACGGGCGGGAGGTGCCGCCCTGGGACGTGGTCCAGGCCCTGCTCCAGGACCTCTCCGCCCAGCGCGGCCCCGAGGTGGCCCAAGAGGCCGCCGCCCGCGCCGCGGGCCTCTACCGCGCGTCCGTCACCGCGTACGACACCACGGTCGGCGGCCGCCCCGCCCTCCGCGACCGGCTCGAGGCGATGCTCCGCGAGCAGCGGCAGGCGGCGCAGCGCGAACGCGAACTGCATGCCGCCGTACGCGACGCCACCGCCGAGGATGACGGTGATGCCGACGCCCGGGAGCGGCTCTCGACGGACCTTGCATGGGCCCGCGACGACTGGGAGCGGGCCACCGCCCGCTGCGAGGAGCTCCGCGCCCGCCTGGCCGCGCTGCCGCCTTCCGCGGGCGCGCCGGGTGGTCTCGCCGTGCCCGAGGGGTGGTTCCGCGACGAGGCGGCGGCAACGGGCTCCGGGCAGGGCGGGCCGGCGGGCGGAGCCGCGGCACGGATGCGGCGGCCGCGCGGGTCGCGGTTCGCCGCGGCGTACGAGGAGACGGGCGGCGGGCAGGAGCCCGCCGAGCCCGGCGGTCCCGGGGCCGCGCGCCCGGCGGGCATGCCCGGCGCGCCGGGCGGTCCTGGGAGCGGGGGGCCAGGCCAGGTCGGGGCGGCGGGAGCCGGACGGGGCGAGTGGGCCGCCGGGTCGGCGGAGCCGGGACGGACCTCACCCATGGGCGGTCGCTGGGCGGCCGGCGGCGGTCCCGGGGCCGCGGCGCCCGCCGGACCCGCCCCGTCGGCCGGGCACGGGCGCGTCCCGCGAGTGGGTGACGCCTGGGCGGTCGGCAGCGGTCCCGGGGTCACGGCTGACGCGCCGGGCGGTCCTGGGAGCGGGGGGCCCGGCCAGGTCGGGGCGGCGGGAGCCGGACGGGGTGAGTGGGCCGCCGGGTCGGCGGAGCCGGGACGGACCTCGCCCATGGGCGGCCGCTGGGCGGCCGATGGCGGCCCGGGAGGCGCGGCGGCTGAGGAATGGGGCGCTGGCGGTGGCGGTGGCGCACCTGCGACCGGGGCGGGCACGGAGTCCGGTGGCATGAGGGCCGCCGCAGGACCCGGGGGCGGCCCGGCCGGACCGGCTGCGGCGGCGGCAGGTGCGGGGCCCGGCGGCGCCGGACCCGCCCCGGGCGGGCGGGCCCGGCCGCGCGGGGCGCGGTTCGCGGGGCTGGAGGAGTCCGCGCCCGTGTCGCGGCCGCGCGGGGCCCGGTTCGCCGGGGCCGCGCCGGTCGAGGCCACCGCGGTCGAGGCCACCGCGGTCGAGGCCACCGCGGTCGAGGCCACCGCGGTCGAGGCCACCGCGGTCGAGGCCGCAGAAGTCGCCGAGGCCGGGGAGGCCGCCGAGCCGGGAGACAGGGCCACGCCCCGGGGCGCCCGGTTCGCCGGGGCGTACGAGGGCGGGGACGGCGCGAAGCGCCGCAGGCGTCTCAAGGCGCAGGAGGAGGACGCGCGGCGCGCCGCGCAGGAGGCGGCGCGGACCGCCGAGGCGCGGCAGGCCGCCGCCGAGGCCGTGGCCCGGCTGGCGCGGCTGCGCGCGACGGGCCGGGGCGGGGAGGCGCATGTCCTGCTGTGCGAGGCCGCCGCCTGGCCCGCACCCTGGCTCCCTTTACTGGCCGCCGAGCTGGAGCGCGCCGGTCTCGAGGCGGATGTGGCCACCCTGCTGTGGGAGGTGGCCTGTCTGCCGCCCACCGCCCTGGCCGCCGCCGCCGACGCGCTGGTCGCCTCGGGGCGCGGCGCGGACGGCGCGCGGCTGCTGCGGCAGAGCGTCGCCCGCCCCGTCACCGAGGTGGCGCAGACGGTGCTCGCGCTGCTGGCCGCGGGCAGCAGCGCGGAGGCCGCGTTTCTGCTGGAGGCCCTGGTGAGGGCCCGTAAGCCCGACGAGGCCGCGCAGGCCGCGGTGAACGCGCCGGCCGAGCTGGTGCCGCTGCTGCTGGACGCCGCGAGCGGCGTGTCGTCCAGCAGCCACCACGACCTGGCGCACGCGCTGCGCGTCGCGGGGCTGCCGGGAGTGCCCGGCCTTGCCTGACATAACACGAAACGTGAACGTCTTCGTTGAGTAACGGCCGCGGTATTGCCAGAGTGGTCGGTGCGCTTTTACGTTCTTTCCACAGCCGGAATCTACGTGCGTAGACGCCTGCGAAGGCGAAGGAGCTGACCATGCCCAACGTCGTACGTGCCGCGCTCGTCCAGTGCACCTGGACCGGCGATACCGAATCGATGATCGCGAAGCATGAGGAGTACGCCCGGCAGGCGGCCGCCCAGGGCGCCCAGGTGATCGGCTTCCAGGAGGTGTTCAACGCCCCGTACTTCTGCCAGGTGCAGGAGGCCGAGCACTACCGCTGGGCGGAGCCGGTCCCGGACGGGCCGACGGTCCGGCGCATGCGGGAGCTGGCCCGGGAGACCGGCATGGTGATGGTGGTGCCGGTCTTCGAGGAGGAGCAGTCCGGCTTCTACTACAACACCGCGGCGGTGATCGACGCGGACGGCAGCTTCCTCGGCAAGTACCGCAAGCACCACATCCCGCAGGTCAAGGGGTTCTGGGAGAAGTACTACTTCAAACCGGGGAACCTGGGCTGGCCGGTGTTCGACACGGCCGTCGGCAAGGTCGGCGTGTACATCTGCTACGACCGTCACTTCCCGGAGGGCTGGCGGGAGCTGGGCCTGGCCGGCGCCCAGCTGGTCTACAACCCCTCGGCCACCTCGCGCGGCCTCTCGGCGTATCTGTGGCAGCTGGAACAGCCCGCGGCCGCCGTCGCCAACGAGTACTTCATCGCCGCGATCAACCGCGTGGGCGTGGAGGAGTACGGCGACAACGACTTCTACGGCACCAGCTACTTCGTGGACCCGCGCGGCCAGTTGGTCGGCGAGGCGGCCGGCGACAAGGAAGAGGCGCTGGTCGTCCGGGACCTGGACTTCGGCCTGATCGACGAGGTGCGCCGGCAGTGGGCGTTCTACCGGGATCGGCGGCCTGACGCCTACGAGGGGCTGGTGAAGCCGTGAGTGACGATCTGTACGCCCGGCACAAGGCCGTGCTGCCCGACTGGCTCGCCCTCTACTACGAGCGGCCGATCGAGCTGACACACGGCGAGGGCCGCCACGTCTGGGACGCCGACGGCCACCGCTACCTCGACTTCTTCGGCGGCATCCTCACCACCATGACCGCCCACGCCCTCCCCGAGGTCACCAAGGCGGTCGGCGAGCAGGCGGCGCGGATCATCCACAGCTCCACGCTCTATCTCGACCGCCCCATGGTGGAGCTCGCCGAGCGCGTCGCCGAGCTGTCCGGCATCCCCGACCCGCGCGTCTTCTTCACCACCTCCGGCACCGAGGCCAATGACACGGCCCTGCTCCTGGCCACCACGCTCCGGCGCTCCAACCAGATCCTGGCGATGCGCAACAGCTACCACGGCCGGTCGTTCTCGACCGTCGGCATCACCGGCAACCGCTCGTGGTCGCCGACCAGCCTGTCCCCGCTTCAGACGCTGTACGTGCACGGCGGGGTGCGCGGCCGCGGCCCGTACGCCGGGTTGTCGGACGCCGAGTTCATCAAGGGGTGTGTCGCGGACCTGGAGGACGTCCTGGGCCAGGCGTACGGCCAGGTGGCGGCGCTGATCGCGGAGCCCGTGCAGGGCGTCGGCGGCTTCACCTCCCCGCCGGACGGGCTGTTCGCCGCCTTCCGTGAGGTCCTGGACCGGCACGGCATCCTGTGGATCAGCGACGAGGTGCAGACCGGCTGGGGGCGCACCGGCGACCACTTCTGGGGCTGGCAGGCGCACGCCGCCTCCGGCCCGCCCGACGTCCTCACCTTCGCCAAGGGCATCGGCAACGGCATGTCCATCGGCGGGGTCGTCGCCCGCGCAGAGGTCATGAACTGCCTGGACGCCAACTCCATCTCCACCTTCGGCGGCAGCCCGGTCACCATGGCCGCCGGCCTCGCCAACCTCACCTACCTCCTCGAACACGACCTCCAGGGCAACGCGCGACGCGTCGGCGGGCTGCTCATGGACCGGCTGCGCGCCGCGGCCGCCGGGCTCGACGTCGTACGCGAGGTGCGCGGCCGGGGGCTGATGATCGGCATCGAGATGGTCGAGCCGGGCAGCGGCCGGCCGTCGCCCGAGGCGGCCTCGGCCGTCCTGGAGGTGGCCCGCGAGGAGGGGCTGCTGCTCGGCAAGGGCGGCGGCCACAACAGCAGCGTGCTGCGCGTCGCCCCGCCGCTGAGCCTGACCGCCGCCGAGGCGGAGGAGGGCGCGGAGATCCTCGCGACGGCGCTCCGCGCGGCGCAGGCCATGGCGGACGGATCGGCGGAAGTGGCCGGCGAGGTCGGAAGGAGCGCACGCTGATGTCCCGCACCGTGATCCGTGGCGGCCTGGTCGTCACCGCCGCCGAGGAGACCCGGGCCGACGTCCTTGTCGAGGACGGCCGCGTCGCCGCCCTCGCGGCGCCCGACAGCGCGTACGCCCAGGGCTGGACGGCCGACCGTACAATCGACGCGACCGACAAGTACGTCATCCCGGGCGGGGTCGACGCGCACACCCACATGGAGCTGCCGTTCGGCGGCACGTCCGCCTCCGACACGTTCGAGACGGGCACCCGCGCCGCCGCCTGGGGCGGCACGACGACCATCGTGGACTTCGCGGTCCAGTCCGTGGGCCACTCGCTGCGCGAGGGCCTCGACGCCTGGCACGCCAAGGCGGCCGACCGGTGCGCGATCGACTACGCCTTCCACATGATCCTCTCCGACGTCAACGAGGGCTCGCTGAAGGAGATGGACCTCCTCGTCGGGGAAGGCGTCACGTCCTTCAAGCTCTTCATGGCCTACCCGGGCGTCTTCTACAGCGACGACGGGCAGATCCTGCGGGCCATGCAGCGCGGTGCCGTGGGCGGCGGGCTGATCATGATGCACGCCGAGAACGGCATCGCCATCGATGTCCTGGTCGAGCAGGCCCTCGCCGAGGGCAGGACCGACCCCCGCTACCACGGCGAGGTCCGCAAGGCGCTGCTGGAGGCGGAGGCGACCCACCGCGCGATCCAGCTGGCCCGGGTGGCCGGGGCCCCGCTGTATGTCGTCCACGTCTCGGCCGAGGAGGCCGTCGCGGAGCTGACCCAGGCCCGCGACAAGGGGCTTCCCGTCTTCGGCGAGACCTGTCCCCAGTACCTCTTCCTGTCCACGGACAACCTCGCCGAGCCGGACTTCGAGGGCGCCAAGTACGTCTGCTCCACCCCGCTGCGGCCCCGCGAGCACCAGGCCGCGCTGTGGCGGGGCTTGCGCACCAACGACCTTCAGGTCGTCTCCACCGACCACTGCCCCTTCTGCTTCGCGGGCCAGAAGGAGCTGGGCCGCGGCGACTTCTCCAAGATCCCCAACGGGCTGCCGGGCGTGGAGAACCGGATGGACCTCCTCCATCAGGCGGTCGTGGACGGTCATATCTCGCGCCGCCGCTGGATCGAGATCGCCTGTGCCGCCCCGGCCCGGATGTTCGGCCTCTACCCGAAGAAGGGCACCATCGCCCCCGGCACGGACGCGGACATCGTCGTCTACGACCCGCGGGCCGAGCAGACGATGTCCGCCGAGACCCACCACATGAACGTCGACTACTCGGCGTACGAGGGGAAGCGGATCACCGGACAGGTGGAGACCGTGCTCTCGCGCGGCGAAACCGTCATCGACCGGCGGCGGTTCACGGGGCGTGCGGGGCACGGCCAGTACATCGCGCGCGACACCTGCCAGTACCTGGACTGACCCGTATCCGGGCTGACCCTTACCTGGACTGACCTGGGAGCGAGTATGGACTTCGGACTCGTCCTTCAGACCGATCCGCCGGCGTCGGGGGTCGTCGATCTGATGAGGCGCGCGGAGGGCGCCGGCTTCACCTATGGCTGGACGTTCGACTCGGCCGTGCTGTGGCAGGAGCCGTTCGTCATCTACAGCCGCATCCTGGAACACACCGAGCGGCTGATCGTCGGCCCCATGGTGACCAACCCCGGGACCCGCACCTGGGAGGTCACCGCCTCCACCTTCGCCACCCTCAACGAGATGTACGGCAACCGCACCGTGTGCGGCATCGGCCGCGGCGACTCCGCCATGCGGGTGGCGGGCCGCAAGCCGAACACCCTCGCCCGCCTCGGCGAGGCCATCGACGCCATCCGCGACCTGGCCGAGGGGCGGGAGGCGGTCGTCGACGGCACCCCCGTGCAGCTCCCCTGGGTCGAGGGCGGCAGGCTGCCCGTCTGGATGGCCGCCTACGGACCCAAGGCGCTCGCCCTCACCGGCCGCAAGGCCGACGGCTTCATCCTCCAGCTCGCCGACCCGTATCTGACGGGGTGGATGGTCAAGGCGGTGCGGGACGCCGCCGCGGACGCCGGGCGCGACCCGGACTCCCTCACCATCTGCGTCGCCGCCCCCGCGTACATCGGGGACGACCTCGACCACGCGCGTGAGCAGTGCCGCTGGTTCGGCGGCATGGTCGGCAACCACGTCGCCGACCTGGTGAGCCGCTACGGCGAACACTCCGACGCCGTCCCCGAGGCGCTGACCGCGTACATCAAGGGACGCGCGGGCTACGACTACGGCCACCACGGCCGCACGGGGCACCCCAGCACGGGCTTCGTCCCCGACGAGATCGTCGACCACTTCTGTCTGCTCGGCCCGGCCGAGGCCCATATCGACAAACTGCGCGTGCTGCGCGGGCTGGGGGTCGACCAGTTCGCGATCTACGCCATGCACGACGCGAAGGAGGCGACCATCGACGCGTACGGCGAACGCGTCATCCCGGCGCTGACCAGCTGACCGTCCCCCTCCCCCTCCCCCTCCCCCCGACACCCGCACATGGTTCCCGTCCTCCTCACCGCTGTCGAAACCGCTGTCGAACGAAGAGGGGCCCCATGACCGCTGCCCAGATGACCCACCCGGACGGCCGCGTCGAGCTGCCCGTGGGCGCCGCTGCCCCCACCGGGCCGTACGCCAACGCGGACCTGCTGCCCGTACCCGTCGCCGGACGCACCTGGAACACCTACAACTTCACCGCCCTATGGGTCGGCATGGCCCACAACGCGGCCACCTGGACGCTAGCCTCCGGCCTCATCCAGCTCGGCATGGACTGGAAGCAGGCGGTGCTGACCATCGCCGTGGCCAATGTGATCGTGCTGGTGCCGATGCTGCTCACCGGCCATGCCGGCCCGCGCTACGGCATCCCGTTCCCCGTCTTCGCCCGCGCTTCCTTCGGCGTGCGGGGCGCGAACTTCCCGGCGCTGATCCGCGCGGCCGTGGCGTGCGCGTGGTTCGGCATCCAGACGTGGATCGGCGGGGCGGCCATCTTCCTCCTCGCGGGGAAGCTGTTCGGCGACCGGTGGACCGGCGCCGCCTCCTTCGGCGGCTATCCATGGACCCATTGGCTGTCCTTCGCGCTCTTCTGGGCCCTCCAGATCGCGATCATCGTGCGCGGCATGGAGACCCTGCGGCGCTTCGAGAACTGGGCCGCGCCGTTCGTCATCATCGGCGCGATCGCCCTGCTGATCTGGATATCGAACAAGGCCGGGGGCCTGGGCCCGCTGCTGGACCAGCCTTCCCGGCTCGGCTGGGGCGGCGACTTCTGGTCGGTGTTCTTCCCCGCCCTGATGCCGATGATCGGTTTCTGGTCGACCCTGTCGCTCAACATCCCCGACTTCACGCGCTACGGGGCCAACCAGCGCTCCCAGTTCTGGGGCCAGTCGCTGGGCCTGCCCACCACCATGACACTCTTCACCCTGCTCTCGGTCCTGGTGACCTCCGGTACACAGGCGGTCTACGGCGCCCCCATCTGGCAGCCGGAGCAGGTGGCCGCCAAGATCGACAACGGGGCGGGCGTCCTGTTCGCGCTGATCACGATCCTGATCGCCACCGTGTCCGTGAACATCGCGGCGAATGTCGTCTCGCCCGCCTTCGACCTGTCCAACATGGCGCCCGGAAAGATCACCTTCCGGGTGGGCGCGATCATCGCCGCGGTCGTCGGGGTCGTCATCTTCCCCTGGAAGCTGTACTCCAGCCCCGATGTGTACATCTTCACCTGGCTCGACACGGTCGGCGCGCTCCTCGGCACCGTCGCGGGCATCCTGATCGCCGACTACTGGATCATCCGCCGCACCTTCCTCCACCTCCCCGACCTCTACCGCGAGGGCGGCCGCTACTGGTACTCGGGCGGCTGGAACCGGCGGGCGCTCGCCGCCTTCGCGGCGGGCGGGCTGCTCGCGATCGGCGGCGCGCACACCGACCCCGGCACGGCGGGCCCGTTCCCGGCGGACGGGCTGATCCCGTTTCTGAAGCCGCTGGGCGACTACGGCTGGGCGGTCGGGCTCGGGACCTCCCTCGTCCTCTACACGCTGCTGATGCTGGGGCGGCGAGAGAGGCGGCGAGAGGAAACGGCCTCCGAGGCGTAATCCTCGGACCTTTTCAGGATAAGTCCTTGACCCTTGCCGCGGTCGCTCCCATCATCTGACGGCATGAAGCGACGACAGGCACTCACATTGCTCGGAGGTCTTGGCTTAGCCGGACCACTCGCCACTCTCACGCCCTCCGGCAGGGCATCGGCCGCCGATGACTTGCCGGAGGGCGTGTACTTCCAGAACCGAGGCAGCGTCGAGGGCTGGGACTACAGCTACGCCCAGAAACAGGGGTCGATCAGCACCATCGACACCCCGACCTACAAGGGCGCGCACTCACTGGACGCGACCCAGACCTACATCGACGAAACCGGGGGCTATCACTCCGAAGTCCTCCGGCGGGGCGCGCAGAGCGTCGGCCAGGACCGCTACTACGGCCAGGCCATCCGGCTGGCCCCCGACTGGCGGTTCCACGACCAGAACGTCACCTTCCAGCAGTGGTCCCCCGAGGACCCGGAGGGCCCCTGGCTGCTGATGTTCGTCCAGGGGGACGAGATCCGGTACGGCGGCCGCGCGGTCTCCGGGACGGTCGGAGCGATCACCGACCTGCGGGGCGCCTGGATCAGGCTGGTCGTACGGCTCAAGCTGGCCGGGGACGGCCAGGGCGCGTACGAGGTGTGGCTCAACGGCAGGAAGACCGTGAGCTCGACCGGCATCACCCTGCTGCCCTCCACCTCGCAGACCATCCGCTGGTCCAGCGGCATCTACTGCACGGCCTGGCGGGACGGCACACCCGCCGGGGCGTCCACGCTGACGATCCTCCACGACCAGCACCGGATCGCCTCGTCGTACGCCCTGGCGGAGCCGGCCAACTGGACCTGACCCCGCCGTCGTCACGGCACCCGGGTGGTCCACTCGCGCGAGCCGAACTTGTCCTCCGCCAGCCGCCGCGCCCGCGCCGCCTCCGCCTCCGTCACCGCGCCCTCCGCGAGCCCGTACCGCTCACGGAACGAGGCGATCATCCGGTCGATGACGGCGGCGCGCGCCAGCCCGGTCTGCCGGCGCAGCGGGTCCACGCGCTTCTTCGCGCTCCTGGTCCCCTTGTCGGACAGCTTCTCCCGGCCGATGCGCAGCACCTCCACCATCTTGTCCGCGTCGATGTCGTACGACATCGTCACGTGGTGCAGCACCGCCCCTGACCCGGTCACCACCCGCTTCTGCGCGGCGCCGCCGATCTTCCCGGCGTCGGTCGCGATGTCGTTGAGCGGCTGGTACCAGGCAGCGATACCCATGTCGCCGAGCGCGCCCAGCACCCAGTCGTCGAGGTACGCGTACGAGTCGGCGAAGGACAGTCCGGACACCAGCGACTCGGGCACATACAGCGAGTACGTGATGGTGTTGCCGGGCTCCACGAACATCGCCCCGCCGCCGCTGATCCGCCGCACCACCTCGACGCCGTGGCGCTCCGCGCCCTCGGGGTCCACCTCGTTGCGCAGCGACTGGAAGCTGCCGATGATCACGGCGGGGGAGGCCCACTCCCACACCCGCAGCGTCGGCGGCCGCCGCCCCAGCGCGACCTCCTCGGTCAGCACCTCGTCCAGCGCCATGTGCAGGGCGGGCGACTGCGGGCCCTCGTGGATCAGCTGCCAGTCGTAGTCCGTCCAGTCGGTGGCATGCGCCAGCGCCCGCCGCACCGCGACGCCCACGGCGTCGGCGGTGAACCCGAACATGACCGTGCCCTCCGGCAGCGCCGCCTCGACCCGGGCCGCGAGCCCGCGCGCGTCGGTGTCCGCGGGCGCGCCCTCCAGCGCGCGGTTCATGGCGAGCAGCGCCTCGTCGGGCTCCAGGAAGAAGTCACCGGCGACCCGGACGTCCCGCAGCCTCCCGTCCTCGACCTCGAGGTCCACGACCACGAGCTTTCCGCCCGGCACCTTGTACTCACCGTGCATTCGCGCACCTTCGTTCTTGTTGCTGCCTCTGTGTCCCCAGCTCCGGCGGCACCGAGGATTATTCCGCCACGGTGGGCTCAGCCGAGCGGGTGCGGCCGGGACAGGGGGTGTGGCGGGGCGAAGGACAGGCCGTTCTCGTCGAGGGCGTTGTAGACGGTGATCCGGCCGTGCGGAAAGACGAAGCCGACATCGACGGTTCCTCGGGCCGCGTCGGTGCCGGTCCATTCGAGGAGCTCGACGTTGCGCACGGGTTGGCCCAGGAGAGGCGCCGCCTCGGGGATGGCGTCGTCACGCCATCGGAGGGCGAAGCCCGGCCACTCGACGGGGCGGCGCGGATCGATGGCGTTCCAGGTGAGGGAGAGCTCGTCGAGCTTCCAGTGGTTGATCTCCACCTGCTCGCCGTCGAAGTCGAGCAACACGGGGCAGTCCGGAAACCACTCGTCGTCCTCCAGATCCCACACCACCCATAGCCGGGTCAGGGGGCGGCTGATGAGGGTCCGCAGCCGGGCTCCGTGGACCTGCCCGACCGCGCGGGGGCCGCTCATCCAGCGCGGCCGGTAGTCCTGGATCCCGAAGTCGAACACGCGATCAGTGTGGCAGTCGCCCGCCACGTCCTTTATGCGAGGCCGGAACTCGGGTCGACGCCGGTCAGCTCCCGGCTCGCGTCCCACAGGCGTGCCGCGACCGTGGTGTCGGCCAGGTGGTCCCAGAGGGGTTCGACCCGGGGCAGGCCACGCAGTCCGAACACCCGGGGAGCCCACAGCTGCCCGCCGGTCACGGACGGGTCGAGCACGGCGCGCACCGCGGGCCACGCGGCGGCCTCCTTGCCCTGGACGAGCAGGCCGGCGGGCAGGCCGCGCAGCCGGGCGGCGGTGGTGCGGAGGTGGACGGGTGGGCGCGAGGGGGTGAGGGAGTCCAGCGCGCCGCCGGGGTGGGTGACCACACTCAGCGCCGTGCCGCCCGCCGCCCGCAGGCGGCGGTCGAGCTCCAGGCCGAAGAGCATCTGCGCCAGCTTGGACCGTCCGTAGGCGCGTTTGGGCCGGTAGTCCCGGGTGCTCTGGAGGTCGTCGAGGTCCAGCCGCTCGGACTTCGCCGCGAAGCTGCCGGTGGTGACGATACGGGCCGCGGGGGCGGCCGCGAGCAGCGGCGCGAGCCACCACGTCAGCGCGAAGTGCCCGAGGTGGTTGGTCGCGAACATCAGCTCATGGCCGTCCTGGCTCTCGCGGCGCGGCGGGTGGTCGAACATCACCCCGGCGTTGTGGACGACCGCGTCGAGACGGTCCAGCGGCAGTGCGGCCACGGCGGCCTTGAGCGAGGAGAGATCGGCAAGGTCCAGCCGCAGGGAGCGCACCCGCGCGCCGGGGACCCGCGACCGGATCGAGGCCATCGCGGTCTCGGCCTTCGCCATGTCCCGGCTGCCGAGCACGACGGTGGCCCCCGCACCGGCGAGTTGCTCGGCCACGAAGTAGCCGATACCCGCGTTGCCGCCGGTGACCAGGACATTCCTGTCCTGGGCGGACGGCAGTCGATGAACGTCCCACGGCTGGGTCTGGGCTGCGGAGGGCATACGGGCTCCTTGCGCTCGGGATGATGCCGGACGCGTCCAGCGTCACGGCCGTCACCGATACGCCGCCGACAGATCGCCGATCGCGCTCTGTGCACACCCGAACAGTAGGGTCGCCTCATCTGTCTGCTCTTCTTCTTCCGAGGCGGCCCGATGAGTGACACATACTCACCGATACCCGAGCTGAATCTGCTCAAAGAGTTCGACGATCAATGCGCGGACTTCTACTCACCAGGGTTCGAACTGCGGGAGTACAACAACGACTCGTCCTGGCTGGAATCGGAGAATCCGGAGTTCGACGACCGCGTGATCCCCTTCGCCAAGGCCACCACATCCGGTTCCTTCTACGCGCTGTGGCGCTGCGACGACCGGGCGGACCTCGCCACCCTGCCCGTGCTCTTCTTCGGTGACGAGGGCGATCTCTACGTCGCCGCGCACGATCTGCGGGACCTGTTCTGGGACCTCCTCGACGAGGAGTTCGACGGCCCGCCTCCCACGCGCCAGACGTACGTCGACACGCGCCAGGCGTACCTCACCTGGCTGAAGCGGCACTTCGGTCCCGCACACCCCACCTACGACCACAGCCCCATGGAGGAGCACGGCCGGCGGTTCGCCGACTGGCTGCTGAGCGTGGGAGAAGAGGACGCTGCCGACGTCGTGATCGAGAATCTTGAGCCGATCAGGGGGGCGGCTGAACGCCCTCTTTAGTCAAAAGCCAACAAATCGGTCAAGTAATTGATGCATATAGTATCTCGGGTGTTGTCGCGAATAAATTGCAGAATCAACTTCGCCGCGTGGCGCCAACCGCGGACGATGCTGTGGGTCACGGCGGGTGTGGTGACCCTTGGATTCCTCATCGCGCTGGAGATCGTCGCGCGTCACTACGGCCTGCCGGGGCCGATGACCAGCCAAGCGCGCGAGGTCATATTTCCGCCCAAACCGGGGCCGCTGTATGCCGGTATGGCATTGATGATGGTGGTGCTCACCTGGCGGCAACGGTTTATCGCGGCCGGCGCCGCGATCGGCATCGACGTCGTCTTCGTGCTGGTGCGGTGGGCGGCCGGCGTCAAGGTGCCCGCTGATCATTTCTTCGGCAACGGCGCGTTGTGGGTGATGCTGGGCTGTGCGGTGATCGCCGTCACACGCCGCACCGGCCGGGAGCGTGTCCTGCTGCTGAAGGGGGTCGGTCTCGGCCTGCTGCTGGTGGCCGGCCGCAAGACCGGCGATACCTGGCTGCTCATCACGTCGAAGGCCCGCCCGGAGGTGCTCGACCAGTACGTGGCAACCGCCGATCACGCGCTGGGCAACCCGTCGTGGCTGGCGGGCCGGATCCTCAGGGCCACCGACCCGATCGGCACCCATCTTCTCGACTGGGTCTACGGTGAGCTCGCGGTGGCCGCGGTCGTCGTCGCGCTGTACCAGCTGCGCAACGTGGCGGCAGAGCGCCGCTTCCCGACCCACCATCTGGTGCGCACCTTTCTGGTGATCGGCCTCCTCGGGCCGGCCTTCTACATGATCTTCCCGGTGGTCGGGCCGATCTTCGCCTACGGCCCGGGCACCTCCGGCACCGGCGGCCTTCAGTGGGCGGTGGCCGACCTGTGGCCGCACACGTTGCCGACGATCAGTACCCCGCACCCGTTCACCTACGACGGGATCACCCCGCGGAACTGCATGCCCAGCCTGCACACGGCATGGGCCACCGCGATCTTCATCCATACCCGCAAGGGCCCACGGACTCTGCGCTACGCGGGCACCTTCTGGCTGATCGCCACGCTCGGCGCGACGCTGGGCTTCGGCTACCACTACGGCGTGGATCTCATCGCCGGCGTGGTGTTCGCGCTCACGATCGAGGCAGCGCTGCGCACGTTCGACCGCGGCTGGGACCGGTCGGGAATCCAGCTGGTCGCCTACGGCACCGTGGTCTTCGCCGCGCTCCTGGTGTCGTATCGCTATCTGCCGATGCAGATGGCCGCACATCCGTGGGTGTTTGGACCACTGCTCATGCTGGCGATGATCTCCGTGATCTACGGCTACGTACGGACCACCAGACTGTGGGAACCGAAGGCCGCACCCGCGCGCCAACCGGAACCGCAACCCGAACCGGCGTGAGTCACCCGGACGACACCGCCCGCAGCGCGCCCGGCCGGCGGCCCGTGAGGAGGTCGAGGGCGGCGGAGGTGGCGTCGTCGGCGGGGAGGTGGACGATGAGCCGCTGGTCGTCGTCGGCGGGCAGTTCGAGGGTCTCGTACGCCAGGCGCAGGTCGCCCACCTCGGGGTGGCGCAGCCGGGTAACCCCGCTGGACCTGGGGAGGCCGGGCAGGGTGGCCACCCGGCCGGTGAAGGCGTCTCCGGTCGTGACGGTCAACTCGTCGGCGAGCTGGGCGATATGGGGGTCGGCGCGGAACGGGCCCTGCTTGAGCGCGGCGACCTGTTCGTCGGCGACGGCGGCCCAGTCGGGGTAGGCGGTGCGGGCGCGCAGGTCGGTGAAGACGAAGCGGGCGACGTTCGGCGGGCTGCCGTCCAGCAGGCCGATGGGGCCCGCCAGCCGCTCGTAGCCCGCCGTGTGGGCGAGGATCTCGCTGAGGCGGTTGAGGAGTACGGCCGGGGCGGGCTCCAGGCGGTCGAGCAGGGCCCGCACGGTGGGGCGCACCGTACGGCCCGGGAGCGCGTCGCCCATGCAGCTGTAGCCGGGCTCGGCGCCCTTGGTCAGGCGGTGCAGATGGATGCGCTCGGCCGGGGTGAGGCGGAGCGCGTCGGCCAGCGCGGCGATCACCTGCGCGGAGGGGCGGCGGTCCCGGCCCTGCTCCAGCCGGGTCACGTACTCGACGCTCACCCCGGCCAGCGTGGCCAGCTCGGCCCGGCGCAGCCCCGGCGTACGGCGGCGGGGGCCGGTGGGCAGCCCCACCTCGGCGGGGGAGACCGCTTCCCGGCGCAGGCGCAGGAACATGCCCAGCTCGTTGTCGCTCACCGTACGAACTTAACAGCCGGGTTGAACGGGATCGTGGCCCTGCCACTACCAGTCTTGGCCCGGCCTTCCTGGCACTGGCGCGGCCCGGCAGGTTGGACGTCGTGGCCCTCACGGCCACTTCGTCACTTCACAAGGAGCGATCCCAGCCATGTCCAGCCAGACCCTCAAGCTCGCGGTGATCCTCGGCAGTGTCCGGGAAGGGCGGTTCGGCCCGACGGTCGCCAACTGGTTCGTCGAACAGGCCGAGGCGCACGGCCGGTTCGCCGTGGACCTCATCGACCTGGCCGATACGCCACTGCCGCTCGCCCTGCCGCCCATGCCCCCCGCCATTGACCCGAACCTGCCCCGCCCAGCCGAGATGGCGGACCTCACCGCGCGGCTCGCCGCGGCCGACGCGTTCGTCGTCGTGACGCCGGACTACAACCGCTCCTACCCGGCCGCGCTGAAGGCCGCGATCGACTGGCACTACGTCGAGTGGCAGACCAAGCCGATCGGCTTCGTCGGCTACAGCGGGGCCAGCGGCGGCCTGCTGGCCATCGAGGGCCTGCGGCAGGTCTTCAACGAGCTACAGGCCCACACGGTCCGCGACTACGTCTCCTTCCCCCGGTACTACGAGCTGTTCGGCCCCGACGGCACGCTCAAGAACCCCGAGGGCCCGAACACCGCGGCGAAGACGATGCTGGACCAGCTCGACTGGTGGGGCTCGGTGCTCCACGACGCCCGTCGCGACCGGCCGTTCGCGGCGTAGGCGGCCCGGCTCGCCTGAGGGATCAGCGGGTGCCGGGCGTCCCAGCCCCGGCCCTGGTCCCAGGGGCGGGCCCCGGCTCGCGCTCGGTCTCCGGCTCCGTGAGCGTGCCCGCGACGAGCCAGGCCAGGGCGCACAGGGCGATCAGCGGAGCCAGCGCGGTGCGCAGCCCCGCGGCATCGGCGAGGGCGCCGATGCCCGGGCTGGCCACGCCCCCGACGCTGACGGCCAGCCCCAGCGTGACGCCGCTGGCCGTGCCGATCCGGTTCGGCAGATAGTCCTGGCCCAGAGTGACGTGCAGCGAGAACGGCACGTACAGCGCGGCGGCCGTCAGGGCGGCGAAGGCGTAGAGCGCCGGTCCGGGGACGAACACCAGCCCGGCGACGGCGGGTACGGCCGCCCCGTAGGCGATGCGCAGCGTGCGGACCCGCCCCCAGCGCGCGGCCAGCGGCCCGCCCAGTACGGTGCCGACGGCGCCCCCGGCGAACAGCGTGAACAGCGCCGCGGACCCCGTCGCCGAGCCTCCGGGCACGCGCTCCTGGGCGTACAGGGCGATGAACGCGCTCAGGCCCACGAAGACGATCGAACGGCAGACGATGATCGCCGAGAGCCGCAGAAACACCGGCCAGTCGTCGCGGCCCGCGCCCCGCGCGGCGGCCTGCTCGGCCGCCGCGCGCCGGGCGAGGGACCGGATCACGGAGGCCGTCAGCACCACCCCGGCCACCGCGGGCGCCACCAGCCACGGAGACGCGCCCAGCCCGCCGGTGGACAGGACGGGGGCCACGGCGACCGGTGCCAGGGCGAAGCCGATGTTGCCGCCGAGGGAGTACCAGCCCATTGCCACATGGCTGCCGCGGCTCGCCGTCCGGGCCAGCCGGGCCGACTCGGGGTGGTAGGCGGCCACCCCGATGCCCGAGAGGGCCACCGCCAGCCAGGTGAGCAGATACGAGTCGCCGGGCCCGGACAGGGCGATGCCAAGACCCGCGCCGAGCGAACTCGCGGGGATCAGCCACGGCATCGTCCACCGGTCCGTCAGCGCCCCGAACAAGGGCTGCACGATCGAGGACAGCAGGGTGGCCGCCAGCACGATGCCGGACGCCGCCACATAGCCGTAGTGGCGCTCGGCCACCAGGAACGGCACCAGCGTGGGCACAGCGCCCTGGTAGAAGTCCACGGTCGCGTGGCCGATGGCCATCATCGTGATCGGTCGGGACACGGAGCGGTCGCGGGAGTGGTTTTTCGGGGTCACGCCGACGATCCTCCAGGCGCCGCGGGCTGGCGGGCTTCCGATAAACTGCCAAGTGATGTCGGTATCCCGCCAAGCGTCCCGCCGGACCATCCCGGCCCGCGCACACACGCCGACGACCACCCGCTTCCTGGACCCGGGCACCGGGCTGTCCGCACACCGCCATGACGTGCACCAGGTCGTCTACGCGGGGCGCGGCGTGCTCTCGGTCACCACCGAGGCCGGGAGCTGGGTCGCCCCGGCCACCCGGGCCATCTGGATCCCCGTCGGCACCCTGCACGAACACCGGGCCTTCGGGCACACCGTGCTGCACGGCGTCGGCCTGCCGGTGGACGTCAACCCGCTGGGACTTGACCGGCCCGCCGTGCTGGCCGTCGGGCCGCTGCTGCGCGAGCTGATCGTCGCGTACAGCCGCCCGGAGGCCGACCCGGGGACCGCCGAGTCCCGCCGGCTGCTCGCGGTCCTGCTCGACCAGTTGCGGCAGGCTCCGCAGCAGCCCCTGCATCTGCCCACGGCCCGGGATCCGCGGCTGGCCGCCGTGTGCGCGCTCCTCCAGCACGACCCCGCGGATCCTCGGCCGCTCGCCGAGCTGGGCGCCCGGGCCGGGGCGAGCGCCCGCACGCTCACCCGTCTCTTCCGCACCGAGATGGGGATGACGTTTCCCCAATGGCGCGCCCAACTACGGCTGCACCACGCGCTGCTGCTGCTCTCCGACGGCCTCACCGTCACCGCGGTCGCCCACCGCTGCGGCTGGGCCTCGGCCAGCGCGTTCATCGATGTCTTCCGCCGCGCGTTCGGCTGCACCCCCGGCGACTACCGCGCGCGGACCTGACGCTCAGCGGACCTGACGCTCAGCCGCAGCCGATCCGCGCGGTCCCGACGGCGACGTCGTCGTACCAGAGCGTGTCGTCGCCCTCGCCGTAGCTCTCCCAGCCCAGCCGCAGATCCGTGGGCGCCGGCCGCCAGCCGCCCCGGGCCAGCCACTGCTGGTCGACGTCCTGGGTCGGGGTGCCGTCCACGACCAGGCCGGTGACCAGGGAGCCGTTGACCCAGGTGTCGAGGCGGCCCGCGGAGCGGTCGAGCCGGAACTCCAGACAGGTCCAGGTGTTGAGCGGCAGCGGCGTGGACAGCGCCACGCCCGCCGGGCTCTGGGCGGGCAGGGTGGCGTCGTCGGACTCGCGGTTCCACTGGAGGGCCTTGTTCTGCCCGCCCATCCGCAGGTCCTTCGCGTTGTCGTTGGTGTCGCGCAGGGCGGCGAACGTGACGTGCTGGGCGGGCAGCGCGGTGGTGTGTCGGACCCAGAAGCGCGCGTACAGCTCCGAGCCGGCCGGGACGTCGGACAGGGAGGTGCCGGCGAAGGCGTGGTTGCAGTACCCGGCCTTGCCGGTGACCCGGACGGACTTGGTGCCGCCGTGGGCGACGGTGGAGTCCACGGTCGCGGTGCCGGTGCCGGAGCAGTTGGCCACCGTTGTGTTCCAGCGGCCCGCGGGGGCGGTGCCGGTCTGCGACTCGAAGTCCTCGCAGAAGCCGTTCGCCGAACACGCGGCGGCCGCGCGGGCGGGTGCGGACGAGGCGGTGGCGGTGGCGGTGGCGGTGGCGGTGGCGGTGGGGGTGATGGCCGCCGCCGCGGCCAGCGCGGCGGTCGCCGCCGCGAGGGCGCGGATGCGCTTGGACGTACGGGGGAGGGGGTGCGGGTCGGGTGCCATGGAGATCCTCCTAGAGGGTATGGGAGCGCTCCCATTGCCGAATGTAGCCGTGGGCATGACAGTCGGGAAGTCAACGGGAGGTCAACTCATCGGCCCTGTGGAAGCGGAGTTGAACTGAAGCCGCCGACCAGCCGTAAGGCATAACGGCGGACCCGACCTCCCGAGCCTGGTCCGCCGTGCCACCATCAGGCTTCGCAAGCACGGAAGGATCTTCGGGGTGTCGCTCTTCACGCGCTCTCGTCAACTGCCGGACAGGGACAAGGCGGACGCCGAGGAGGGCCCGGCCCCGGACGTCCCCTCAGCGCGGCCCGCGCCGGGTGAGGCCGCGAAGGGGGCGGCCGACGGTGACGCCGCCCCAGCCGCGAAGGGTGACGCCGACGACGGCGCCGCCAAGAGCGGCACCGACGGTGACGTCGCTGAACGCGACGCGACCGGCGACACCCCGCCGGACGCCGCTCCCTCCGCCGATAACGCCGCCGAACACTCCCCGGCCGACGCCCATGACGCCCGCGACGGCCGTGGCTGGCGGGACAAGTACCCCGTCGCGGCGCGGGCCTTGGCGTGGGGGACCACCGGCGTGTCCGTCGCGCTCGTGGTCATCGCGCTGCTGCTGCCGAACCAGCTGCCACTCATCACGCCCGGCGCGTTCATACGCATCCCCGTTGAGGCGGTCCTCGGCGCCGGTGCGGTGCTCCTTCTGACGCAGCTGCCGACGCCGGTGCCGAGGCGGGTGGCGGCGGTGTTCGCCGGGGTGTTCCTCGGGCTGCTGACGATCCTCAACCTCCTCGACATAGGCTTCAACGAATTCCTCGGACGCGGGTTCAACCTGGTGCTCGACTGGATCCTGCTCGACGACGCCCAGTCGTACCTCGAGGACTCGCTCGGCTCGACGACCGCGACGTTCGCCGTGGTCGGGGTCGTGGTGCTCGCCGTCGCGCTGCTCGCCGTGATGACGCTGGCGTGTCTGCGCATCAGCAACGTCATGGCCCGGAACAACGCCGTCGCGACCCGCGCCACCTTGGTGCTCGGGACCGCCTGGATCGTCAGCGCGGCGTTCGGGCTCCAGCTGTCGCACCTCCCGCTGGCGTCCCGGAGCACGGTCGCGCTCGTCGAGAACCGGGTGGACCGGGTGAAGGCGACGATGAGGGACGAGCGGGAGTTCGCCAAGGTGGCCGCCGTCGACTCGTACGGGGACACCCCGGGCGATCAGCTGCTGACCGGGCTGCGCGGCAAGGACGTCATTTTCACCTTCATCGAGAGCTACGGCCGCAGCGCCATCGAGGACCCGGTGATCGCGCCCGGGGTCGACGCGGTGCTCGACGAGAAGACCGAGGAGCTGCGCGACGCCGGGTACGCCGCCAAGAGCGGCTGGCTCACCTCCGCGACATACGGCGGCTCCAGCTGGCTCGGCCACTCCACTTTCCTCTCCGGCCTGTGGATCAACAACCAGAACCGCTACCGCACCGTGACCGCGAGCGACCATCTGTCCCTCACCCGCGCCTTCAAGCGCACCGGCGCCTGGCGGACGGTCGGCATCATGCCTGGGGTCACCAAGGAGTGGCCGGAGGGCAAGTTCTACGGCCTCGACCACGTCTACGACTCCCGGGACCTCGGCTACAAGGGCCCCAAGTTCAGCTGGTCGACCATGCCCGACCAGTACGCCCTGACGGCCTTCGAGCGGCTGGAGCACGGCAAGCGGCACGACAAGCCGCTGATGTCGGAGATCATCCTGACCTCCAGCCACCAGCCCTGGGCGCCCATCCCCAAGATGATCGGCTGGGACGAGGTCGGCGACGGCTCGGTCTACGGCGACATCAAGAAGGAGGGCAAGGACCCCAAGGACGTGTTCACGGACTCCACCGAGGTGCGCGAGGAGTACGGCAAGTCCGTTCAGTACTCGCTGAACAGCCTCATCGACTACGTGGTGAAGTACGGCAACAAGAACACCGTGCTCGTCTTCCTCGGGGACCACCAGCCCCTCGCGCGGGTGAGCGGAAACCACGCCAGCCGGGATGTGCCGGTCGCGATCGTCGCGCACGACCCGGATGTGCTGAAGCGGATATCCGACTGGGGCTGGCAGGACGGCCTGAAGCCCGGTCAGGACACCCCGGTCTGGCGGATGGACACCTTCCGGGACCGCTTCCTGAACGCCTACGGCCCGCAGCCGGGCTCCGAGGCGCCCAACTCGGGGTCACCCAACTCGGGGTCACCCGGCTCGGGTTCGTCCGGTTCCAAGCCGTCCGGTTCCGAGTCGTCCGGCTCCAAGGCCTCCGGTTCGTCCCGCTGACCGGATCAGCCCCCGATGTCGAGCACGGCCTTCCCCCGCACGCGCCGCCCCAGCAGCGCCGCCACCGCCTCCGGCGCCCGCTCCCACGAGCCGCGCCAGCCGATCTGCGGGTCGAGCCGGCCCGTGGCCAGCAGGCTCACCAGATACGCGAGGTCCGGGCCGAAGGGCGACCGTACGACGAAGGGTTCGAGGCGCCTGTCGCCGCCCGTCAGCCGCTCGCGCTCGAAGTCGATGGTGGTCGGTTCGAGCGACGCCTTGCCGATGGACTGGGCCGAGCCTCCGGGCTCGACCAGGGCGAACGCCTCGGCCAGCAGCGGGCCGCCCACGTTGTCGAGGACGCCGAAGACCGGCGCGGTGATGTGCTCGAGGCCGACGACGACCTCGTCGGCTCCGAGTTCGCGCAGCCCCTCGCCGCGCTGCGGGCTGCCCACCGCCGCGATGACGTACGCGCCGGCGAGGGCGGCCAGCTGCACCGCGAAGCGCCCCAGGCCGCCCGAGGCGCCGGTGATCAGCACCCGGCGGCCGATCACGGGGCCCAGCCGGCGCACGGCCTGGAGCGCGGAGACCCCCGCGCCCGGCAGGGCGGACGCCGCGCCGAGGTCGACCGCGTCCGGGACGACGGTGAGCTCGGCGGTGTCGACCGCCCGCCGCTCGGCCCACGCTCCCGGTGGTCCGAAGGACACCACGCGGGTGCCGGCCGCGGGACCGGTGCCGTCGGCGGCGGCGCGGACGACGATCCCCGCCGAGTCCCAGCCGAGCAGCTGCCCGGGGCGCGCTCGCTCTTCCCGGTAGGCGAGTTCGCCGAAGTTGAGGGAGGCCGCGTGGACCTCGACGAGGGCCTGCGCGTCGTGTGGCACCGGCTCCGGGGCCTCGCCGAGCCGCAGGCCTTGCGGGGCCCCGGGGTCGTACAGCAGAGCGCGCATCGCGGTCGCGTCCTTTCTGTTCGCTTGGCCCGGCGCCGGAGTCGGCGCCGTCGCGATTCACGCTGCCTCAGGGGTCGGGCCGTCGTCCAAGACCTGTCGTTATAGCCATCGGCTATCAAGGCGGCGGGGCGACTGCCGTCGGCCGTCCGGCATTCCGTCCATCCCCGGATTCGTCCCCAAGTGTCCGACCGGCCGGGTGAGTCCGAGTCCTCCGGCGCCCCTGCCCGGATGCGATTAAGTTCAGGTAACACCTATTTCTGCGGGCTGTTCCCCCGCTTGACCCTGCCTTTAGGTTCGGCGAGATCGTGATCTTCAAGCGGAGGGTACGGCTGTGGGCATATCACGCAGAAAGCTGATCCGGCGCGGCGGGCAGGCGGCTGCCGGCGCCGGAGGTCTGTGGCTGAGCGGCGGGCTGACCGGGCTCGCGCCGGCGGCGAACGCGGCCGAGCACGGAGAGAAGGCCGACAGCACGGGCAGCGCCGCGGACGAAGCCACCCGGCGGATCACCGTCACCCAGGCGACCAACGCCTCGGCCGCGCTCTCCCCGGACGGCCGGACGGTCGTCCTCGATCTGCTCAATCTGCTCTGGACGGTCCCGGCCAAGGGCGGCGAGGCGGGCCGGCTCACCGATATCGACCAGGAGGCGACCGAGCCCGACTTCTCGCCCGACGGCCGCCACCTGGTCTACCAGTCGTACACCGACGGCAACTTCCACCTCTGGCTCGCCCGCGCCGACGGCACCGGGGCCCGGCAGCTCACCAAGGGTGCCTCCGACCACCGCGAGCCGCGGTTCTCCCCGGACGGCAAGCGGATCGCCTACGCCGGGGAGGCGGACGGCCGGTACGCGATCCACGTACTCGACCTCGACAGCGGCGCCACCAAGGTGTGGGCGCCGGGCAAGGACGCCACCGCCCAGGAGGCGCAGCCCTTCTGGCACCCGGACGGCACCGCCATCGCCTTCACCAGCGGCAAGGGCGACGCCCCGCAGTCCATCGTCCGCGTCGACGCCGACGGCAAGCGCACCACGCTCGTCGCCGTCACCGAGGGGCGGGTGGCGGGCCCCTCCTTCTCGCCGGACGGCTCCCGCTTCGCCTATGTCCACCTCGCCTCGGCCGCCACCGCCCTCGTGGTCGACGGCCGGACCGTGTCCGACCCGGCGGAGGACGTTTTTCCGTTCGCGGCCCGCTGGCCGTCCAAGGACGAGGTGTTCTACACGGCCGACGGAAAGGTGCGCCGCCGCAAGGTCCCCGGCGGCAAGGCACAGGCCGGCAAGGCGGAGGACATCCCCTTCGCCGCGCACCTCACCGTCCCCCGCGTCCAGGAGCGGCCCGCAGCCCGCGACGCCGACGCAGCCCCAGCCTCCACCGCGCCCCGCCCCGTCAAGGGCATCGTCTCCCCGTCCCTCTCGCCGGACGGCGAGCGGATCGCCTTCGCGGCTCTCGGCGACATCTGGATCGCACCTGCGAGCCCGCTCAGAGGTAAGGGCTCGCCCAAGGCCGTCGTCTCCGACGGACACCTGAACACCGACCCCGCCTGGTCCCCCGACGGCTCCACCCTCGTCTACGTCAGCGATCGAGGCGGCAGCGGCAACGGCGGCGCCGTCGACCTGTGGACGTACGACATCGCCGACGGCACGACCCGCCGGCTGACCGACCTCCAGGACGCGGCCTCGGGACCGACGTTCAGCCCCGACGGCGCGAGCGTCGCCTTCGGCCTCGGGTCGGGCACCCTGCACACCGTGGACGTGGCCACCGGCGCCGTACGCAAGGTCGCGGGCCCCCTCAACGCGCCCGGCAGGCCCACCTTCTCCGCCGACGGCCGCAAGCTCTCGCTGGCCGCCCTGGCGCCCGTCACCGCCCGCTACCGCGAGGGCTTCAACCGCGTCCTGACCGTCGACCTGGCCAGCGGCGAGGCGCACTACGACGACCCGGTCCCCGGCAAGTCCCTGGTCAACCGGATCGACGCCGGGCCCGTCCACTCGCCCGACGGCAAGCACACCGCGTACGTCGTCGGCGGCACCCTGCACCTCAGCGCCCTGGACGCCGCCGGGCGGCCGACCGGGACCGCCCGCCGGCTGAACGGCGAGACCGCCGACTGCCCGAGCTGGAGCGCCGACTCCAGCTCGCTGCTCTACCTCTCCAACGGCAGGCTGCGCCTGGCCGACGCCCGCACGGGCCGCGCGCGCACCGTCCCGGTCAAGCTGACCTGGCGCCCCGCCAAGCCGTCCGGCCGCACGGTGGTGCAGGTGGGCGCGGTGTGGGACGGCACGAGCGAGTCGCTGCGCCACGACGTCGACATCGTCATCAAGGACGACCGCATCGAGTCCGTGGTGGCGCGCGGATCGGTCCGCGCCGGAACCGGCGGCCGCACCGTCGACGCCCGCCACCTGACCGCGCTGCCCGGCCTGATCGCCGTCCATGAACACGGGCCCTGGCAGCGGGCCGACACCATGAAGCTGTGGCTGTCCTTCGGCATCACGGCGGTGCGCTCGCCCGGCACCGCCCACTACGCGGCCGTCGAGGCCAAGGAGGCCACCGCCTCCGGGCGCCGCGTCGGCCCCCGGGTCTTCGCGGCCGGCGATCTGATCGACGGCTCGCGCATCTACTACTCCTCCGGCCGCCCCGTGACCGACACCGAGGAGCTGGAGCGCGAGCTCGACAAGGCCGAGGCGCTGGGCCACGACCTGGTCAAGACGTATGTGCGGCTGCCGTACGCGATGCAGCGCGCCGCCATCCGGGGCGGCCACCGGCGCGGGATGCGCGCCACCTCGCACTACCTCTTCGGCCCGCTCGGCCTCGGCGCCGACGGCACCGAGCACCTCGGCGGCACCAGCCGCTACGGCCGCCGCCAGAAGGAGACCCACCTGGGCCACGCCTACGACGACATGACCGAGCCGCTGATCGCCTCCGGCATGTCCTTCACCCCGACCTTCGGCCTGTCCGGCGCCGGACTGCCCGCCACCCGCGCGGCGCTCTACCGCTACGCCGAGTGGGCGGTCGGCGACCGGCGGCTCACCTCGCTGATGAGCGAGGCGGAGTACGAGGAGTTCCGTACGGGCGTGGCGGACGCGCGGCAGACGGTCCCCACCGACCTGCTGGCCTTCGTCGCCCGGCACGGGGCGACGGTGCGCAGGCTGCTGGAGGGCGGGGCGCACGTCGGGGTGGGCACCGACAGCCCGCTGGTGCCCCCGGCCATCTACTACCACCTGAACCTCCAGGCCATGGTGCGCTACGGCGCCACCCCCCACCAGGCGCTGCGCTCCGCGACCGTCGAGGGCGCGCGGACGCTGGGCATGAGCGCGCGGATGGGCACCGTGGAGCCGGGGAAGCTCGCCGACCTGGTGCTGGTCGAGGGCGACCCGCTGAGCGACATCAAGGCGGCCGCGGCGGTGCGGCGCGTGGTGCTGGGGGGTGTGGTGCACTCGGTGGACGACCTGGCCGGCGGGAAGTCCGCAAAGGCCGCGTCCACGGGCACGGCGTCCGCACGTAGCGCCGCGGCCGTACGGACCGCTTCCGCCTCCGCGGAGGTGGCCGACGTACCGCAGGGCCCCGCCCGGGAGCAGTACTGGTGGCACCGTGAGGAGCACGCCCACCACACCTGCTGCTGAGGTCGTTCACGCGGCGGCCATCCCATGGCCGCCGCGTGGACACCGGCCGTCGCCGGGGCATGGTTCGATAAGGGCATGATCGAGCAGTTTCTCGCCGGTGATCTGTCCGACGTCGAGGAGGCGGTGCGCAAAGCGGCCGCCGCCGAGATCATGCCGCGGTTCCGGCAGCTCGCCGACCACGAGATCGTGGAGAAGAACGGCCCCCACGACCTGGTGACGGTCGCCGACCGGCTGGCCGAGGAGCACCTGACCGCCTCGCTGACCGCGCTGCTGCCCGGCTCGGCCGTGGTGGGCGAGGAGGCCGTGCACGCCGACCCGGCCGTGCTCGGCGCGCTGGGCGGCGACGCGCCGGTGTGGATCGTCGACCCGGTCGACGGCACCCGGCAGTTCGTGCACGGCGACCCCGGCTTCGCGACCCTCGTCAGCCTCGCCCACCACGGCGAGGTGCTCGCCTCGTGGACCCTCGCCCCGGCCCTCGACCAGATGGCCGTCGCGCGCCGCGGCGGGGGAGCGGTGCTGAACGGCGAGCCGATACGCGCCGGACACCCGGAGCCCGGCAGGGATCTCGAAGTCGCCATCTCCCACTACGACTTCACCACCGACGACGAGAAGCGCGCCCTGTCCGTACTGCGGACACCCGGGGTCGCGCCGCGCCCGTGCGGCTCGGCCGGGCTCGAGTATCTGAACGTGGCCCGGGGCCAGCTCGACGCGGTGGCCTTCACCTGGGAGAACGTCTGGGACCACGCCGCCGGGCTGCTGCTGGTCGCCGAGGCGGGCGGCGCGAGCGCGACCCTGACCGGCGATTCGTTCCGCATCACGGGCGGAAACGCGCTTCCTTTCACCGCGGCGCGGGACGCGGCGACCGTACGGCATATCCTGAGCCTGCTGGCTGCCCCGGCCGACCGGGTCGCCGGCTGACCGATCCTCAGAAACCCTCGGGACGGGGAGGAGAGCCGACGTGCCGTCCATGCTCGACGCGGTCGTGGTGGGTGCCGGGCCGAACGGGCTGACCGCGGCCGTCGAACTGGCCCGCCGCGGCTTTGCGGTGGAGGTCTTCGAGGCCGCCGACACGATCGGCGGCGGCGCGCGCACCGAAGAGCTCACCCTCCCCGGCTACCGGCACGACCCCTGCTCCGCGGTGCACCCGCTGG
Source organism: Streptomyces sp. NPDC021225 (assembly GCF_044332865.1). Classification (NCBI taxonomy): domain Bacteria; kingdom Bacillati; phylum Actinomycetota; class Actinomycetes; order Kitasatosporales; family Streptomycetaceae; genus Streptomyces; species Streptomyces sp. NPDC021225. The sequence continues at coordinate 547,398 of NZ_JBIRPV010000005.1, forward strand.
GCGTGGGCTCCCCGGCCTTCCGCGCCATGCCGCTCGCCCGGCACGGCCTGGAGTGGCTGCACCCCGAGCTGCCGCTGGCCCACCCCTTCCCGGACGGCACCGCCGCCGTCCTGGCCCGCTCGGTCGGTGAGACGGCCATGTCGCTGGGTCCGCGCGACGCCGGTACGTACCGCCGGCTGGTCGCCCCGTACATCGGGAAGTGGGACACCCTCGCCCGCGACTTTCTGCGCACCGCGTGGGACGGGGTGCCCGCCGACCCGCTGACCTGGGCGCGCTTCGGGCTGCACGCCATCCAGCCCGTCACCCTCCTGGGCCGCCGCTTCCGCGACGAGAAGGCGCGCGCGATACTCGCCGGGATGGCGGGCCACGCCATCTCCCCGACCAGCGGCATCGCCACGGCAGGCCTCGCGCTGTTCTTCGCGCTCGCGGGCCACGAGGTGGGCTGGCCGGTCCCGCGCGGCGGCTCGCAGGCCATCTCGGACGCGCTCGGGTCGTATCTGCGCGAGCAGGGCGGCGCGATCCATGTGGGGGTGGAGGTCAAGCGGCTCGACGAACTGCCGCCCGCCCGCGCGTACATCTTCGACACCTCGCCGACCGCCCTGGCCCGGATCGCCGGGCTCGGCCACGCGTACCACCACTTCCGCTACGGGGCCAGCGTCTTCAAGGTCGACTACGCCCTGGACGGCCCGGTGCCCTGGACCGCGCCGGAGGCCCGGCGGGCCGGCACCGTCCACGTCGGCCCCACCGCCGGCGAGATCGCCACCGCACTGCGGGCCGCCACCGGGGGGCGCGCCCCCGACACCCCCTTCCTGATCACCGCCCAGCCCGGCGTGGTCGACGACTCGCGCGCCCCGGCGGGCAAGCATGTCTTCTGGGCCTACGGCCATGTGCCCCGCGGCTGGGACGGGGACGCGACCGACGCCATAGAGCGGCAGATAGAGCGCTTCGCGCCCGGCTTCCGGGACCTGGTGCTCGCGCGCGCGGTGGCCGGGCCGCCGCAGCTCGCCGCGCGCAACGCGAACTACGTCGAAGGCGACATCGCGTGCGGCGCCTTCGCGGGCCTCCAGACGGTGATCCGCCCCAAGCTGGCGCGTGTCCCGTACGCCACGGCGCACCCGTCGGTCTTCCTGTGCTCCTCGGCCACCCCGCCGGGGCCCGGGGTGCACGGGATGTCCGGGCACCACGCGGCGCGGGCGGTGTGGCGGCGGCTGAGCGGCCGCGACTGACCCCGGCCCCGCCGGAATGCTGAAGCCGCGGCCCGGCGTTGCACCCTGAAAGCCGTGGCCGAACCGACGATGGGACAGGAAGCCATGCCTCTACAGGGTGAGTACGAGCCGAGCCCCGAGAAGTGGGTGCGCGATCAGGTCGAGCGGATCGAGAGCTCTGGTGGCACCAAGGGAATGTCGATCCGCGGGCTGCCGGTCATCCTCCTGACCACCCGGGGCGCGAAGTCCGGCAAGATCCGCAAGTCCCCGCTCATGCGGGTGGAGCACGAGGGCGCCTACGCCGCGGTCGCCTCGCTGGGCGGCTCGCCCAAGAACCCCGTCTGGTACTACAACGTCGTGGCCGACCCCCGGGTCGAGCTGCGGGACGGCACGGTGAGCCGGGACATGACGGCCCGCGAGGTCCACGGGGAGGAGAAGGCCCAGTGGTGGGCGCGCGCGGTCGAGGCGTACCCCGACTACGCCGACTACCAGAAGAAGACGGACCGCGAGATCCCCGTCTTCGTGCTGGAGCCCGCGGCCGAGGACCACTGACGGACCGCTAGCCGTCTCCGTCTCCGAGGAGACGCGTCAGCTCGTCGGCGACCAGTTGGGCGGCGGGCGAGGTCCAGCGCCTGCGGTGCCGGGTGAGCTGCACCGGCACGGGCGGCACCGCGGGCCCGTCGACCCGGGCCAGCAGGCCGTCGCGCAGCTGCCGCTCCACGGTCGCCTCGGGCAGCAGCGTGAGCCCGAGCCCGGCGGCCACACAGGCGCGGGCGGCCTCGATGCTCCCGAACCGGGTCAGCCGGGGCGGCGGGCCGGGCAGCGCGAGCAGGGAGCGCGCCAGCCGGTCGCTGTACGAGCAGCCCTCCTCGTGGACGAAGAAGCTCTCCCCGGCCAGCTCCGCCCACCCCGCCTCGCGCCCGGCCAGCCGGTGGCCGGGCGCGGCCACGTACACCAGCGGTTCGTGTGCGATGGGCCGCGTCACCAGGTCGGCCGCGTCGATCTCCGGCTCCAGGAGGAGCACCAGGTCGAGCCGGCCCGAGCGCAGCCCCTCCATGGCCGTGGCGGTGTCGGCCGTGTGCAGATGGACGTCCACGCCCGGGTGGGTGCGCCGCAGCGAGGCGATCACCCGGGGCAGATGCGACGAGCACAGCGACTCTCCCGCGCCGAGCGCCACCTGCCCCTCCACCGCGCCGTCCGCCCCCTCGCCGTTCCCGGCCGCCGCGGTGGCCCGCAGCCGGGCCTCGGCGTCCAGCACCCGCTCGGCCTCCTCGAGCAGCCGCCGCCCGGACGGGGTCGGCGTCGTGCCCGCGGGCAGCCGGTCGAACAGGCGCGTGCCGAGCTCCCGCTCCAGCGAGCGGATCTGGACGGTCACGGTGGACTGGGCGAGGTGCAGCTCGGTGGCAGCGGAGGTGAAGCTGCCGGTACGGGCCAGGGCCACGAAGGTGCGCAGAAGTCTGGTGTCCATCGGCATCCGATCCTACCTGGGTGTATCGAGATTCTCGATGGACGTGAGCGAAAACAATCGTTGGACGCGATGGGGGAGGCGGTGACACGGTTACTCCATGACCACCGCACAGAGCACCGACAGCGCGCTCGACCACGTCCTCCGCTACTCCGCCTTCACCACCGACCCCTCCGGTGGCAACCCCGCCGGGGTGTTCCTCGACGCCGGGGCCCTCGACGACGCCGCGATGGTGGCCATCGCCGCCCACGTCGGCTACTCCGAGACCGCGTTCATCACGGCCGGGGACGAGGCCGCGCGCCGCTACGGGCTGCGGTACTTCAGCCCCCGCGCCGAGGTTGCCTTCTGCGGCCACGCCACGATCGCCACCGCCGTCGCGCTCGCCGAGCGCATCGGCCCCGGCGAGCTGGTCTTCGACACGATGGCGGGCGAGATCCGCGTGGCGACAACCCTGGGCGGAGGGGAGGGCGGGGGCGGCGATGCCGGTACGGCCCCGCAGGCCACCCTGACCAGCGCGCCCACGCACTCCCGCCCGGCCGACGAGGCCGTCACGGAGCAGGCGCTGAAGGCCCTGCGCTGGACCCGGGACGACCTGGACCCGGCCCTTCCGCCGCACATCGCCTTCGCGGGCAACGACCACCTCGTCCTCGCCGCCGCCACCCGCGAGCGGCTCGCCGACCTGGACTACGACTTCGACGCGCTGGAAGAGCTGATGCGGGTCCAAGGGTGGACCACCGTCCACCTGGTGTGGCGCGAGTCCGCGGACCGCTTCGACTTCCACGCCCGCGACCCGTTCCCGCCCGGCGGCGTCGTCGAAGACCCGGCCACGGGCGCCGCGGCGGCCGCCTTCGGCGGCTATCTGCGGGCGCTCGGGCTGGTGTCGGAGCCGGTGCGGGTGCGGATCCGGCAGGGGGAGGACATGGGGCGCCCCAGCGATCTCGTGGTGGACATCCGGCCCGACGACGAGCGCGTGCGGGTGACGGGGCGCGCGGTGCGCATCCCTGAGGCGTAGCTCGCGACGTTTGTGGTGAGTATGAGACGGCGACACGCCGCGCCGTCGGCGTGTCGCCGTCTCATACTCACCACAAATTCAGTGGCCGCTCAGTGCGGGATGGTGTCGATCACCTCGCGCGCCCCCTGGCGCAGCAGGGCCACCGCCACCGAGGTGCCGAGTGTGGCCGGGTCCAGCGGGCCGGCCCACTCGTGCGCGTCCAGCACCGTCTTGCCGTCCGGGCTGAAGACCCGGGCGCGCAGGGAGAGCCGGCCGTCGCGCTCGGCCCTGGCGTAACCCGCGATGGGGGAGTTGCAGTGGCCCTGGAGCACATGCAGGAGCATGCGCTCCGCCGTGATCTCCTTCCAGGCGTCCGCGTCGCCGAGCCCGGAGACCGCGTCGATGGTCGCGGTGTCGTCCTCGCGGCACTGAAGCGCCAGCACCCCGGCGCCGATCGGCGGGCACATCGTCTCGACGGGCAGGATCTCGCTGATCCGGTCTGTGCGGCCGATGCGCTCGAGCCCGGACACGGCCAGCAGCAGCGCGTCGGCCTCGCCCGCGTCCAGCTTCTCCAGGCGGCGGTTGGCGTTGCCGCGCATCGGCACGCACTCCAGATGCGGGTGGGAGACGGCCAGTTGCGCGATACGGCGCACCGACGAGGTGCCGACGCGCGCGCCCTCCGGCAGCTGATCGAGCGTCAGCCCGCCCGGGTGCACCACCGCGTCGCGGATGTCGTCCCGCTTGAGGTAGGCCGCGAAGACCGTGCCAGCGGGGAGCGGACGGTCGGCGGGCACGTCCTTGACGCAGTGCACCGCCAGATCGGCCTCGCCCGCCAGCAGCGCCGCGTCGACCTCCTTGGTGAACGCGCCCTTCCCGCCGAGCGCCGACAGGTCGCCCATCCACCGGTCGCCGGAGGTGGTGACCGGCACCACCTCGGTACGGATGCCGGGTCGCAGCTGGGCGAGTTCGGCGCGGACCCGCTCGACCTGCGCGAGGGCCATGGGGGAGGAGCGGGAGACAATGCGGATGAGGTCGGTGGACGACATGGCGTACACCATAGGCCCTCCGCAGCGCGCCCCCGGCACCGGCCGGTGGCACCCCCGTACGCTTCCCCCGTCCGGGCTGGTCAGCCCGGCGGACCGCCGTCCTGTGGGGTGAAGCCCTCGGCGAGGAGGGCGGCCAGGTCCCAGAGGGCGTGGACGGTCATCGGGTGCAGGGCGTTGAGGTCCAGCTGCTGGTCGCCCGCCAGGTGGGGGTCGTAGGGGATCAGCACCACGGCGCGGCACCTGCCGTCGAAGTGAGGTAGGACGCGGCCGTGTGGCGTGGTCTTGACGGTGTCGGGGCGCATGTCCGTGACGACGACGATGCTGCGGCGCAGCAGCTCCGTGTGGCCCTGTGCGCTGAGCCGGTCGAAGGTCGCGTCGGCGTCGCTCGGCGGTCCGCTGTGCTCCGCCGACCAGACGAGGATCAGCTGATCGGAGGCGTCGAGGGCGCGTAGCGCCGTCTCACTGGCGGCCGGACTCGCTGCCGCGTGGATGAGCGCGAGCGGGTACCGCATGCCGAGTGTGTCCATGACGCGCCGGTAGGCGGCGTCCTCGATGGGACGGCCGCGGGAAGCGGGGTTGTAAGTGAGGATGGTGAGACTGTCGTCGGCCCGCGAGGTGAACCGAAGGTTCCTGACAGCGAACAGACCGGGCAGCTGCCTGGCCAGATCGCTCAGCCGCGCACCGATCCCGCGCCGTGAGAGGCGGGTGAGGTGGCCCGCGCCCGGACCGACATCGACCGCGATGGCGTGCTGCTGCAGTGTCCGGGCGAAGACCCAGCCGAGCGCGAGGATGGTCCTGGCCGCGTCATCGGTGCCCTCGCGGAGACCGAGCGCCGCGATCCGGTGGCCGGAGGCCGAGGGAGTACGAATCGGCTCGGGCCTTCCTTCCGGTTCGCCGCCGTCGCTGGGCTGCGTATGCCCGATTACCTGGGAGAAGGCGTGCGCGACCGTGCGTGCCGTCGGCCGCTCCCGGGGCGGGGTGAACATGCAGGCGGCAATCAGGGTCCGTAGCGGCACCCAGGCCGTGCCCTCCCAACGGGACTCCCCGACGATGTTGATCCCGAGCCGCTCGTCGGTGGTCAGCTGACCACCGCCCAGGGCTAGCAGGATCTCGCCGAGTGCGTAGATGTCGTCGTCGAGCGTGAGATGCCTGCTCAGCGACGGGTACTCCTGGTGGATGACGGCCGTCTGCCAACCGATCAGCTTCACCGTACCGTCGACGATGAGCACCGTGTCCGTCGTCAGATGGCCGTGCTCCATCCCCTCGGCCGAGCAGACGCTCACCGCCTCCGCCAACTGCATACCGAGGATGGCCGCCGTCCGCGCGTCCCATCCGTCGGCCGTGCCGTCGGAGAGCAGGGCGGTGAGGGTGCGGGCCGGGGAGCCGTCGGGGGCGACGATCAGCTCCTCGGCGATCCACGGAGGTTCGCCTTCGAGGTCTTGCCCCAGCAGTCTCGGCGCATATCGGCCCGCCATCCGGCGCAGTGCCTCTACTTCCGTACTCAGAGCGAGCAGCGTGCTCCGCCGCTTGGTCCTAGAGCCCATCGTGCGCAGCACGGCGGACTCCCCGTTGGGGTCCCGTCCGAGATACGCGGTCGTGCCGTTGTCGGTGCGGACGTGGCCGTGCAGGGTGAACGGGCCGAGCCGGCGAGGGTCCTGGTCCGACAGGGGCGTCCAGCCATGGGCCCGTTGCTCTCTGCTGAGCTCCGGGGCGGATTCCGACACGGGCACGGGCGGCGGTGTGGCCGGATCGGACCCTCCGAAGGCCTCCCACACCTCCCGCGCCGTCGGCCGGTCGCGCGGATCGGGCGCCAGAGCGGCCAGCACCACATGGCGCACCGACCGCCAGGGGCCGCGCCAGTGCGACAGGTCGTATGCCACCTCCGAGCCGCTGAACCGGGCCCCGCCGCCGAGGTTCAGCAGGATCTGGGCGAGCTCGAGGACGTTGTCCTGGGGGGCCGGTACCAGGACCGGGTTGGCCGGTGACGGGACGCCGTCGACGCAGGCCGCGGACCAGGCGGTCAGGTAGAGCCCGTCGTCGGAGACATAGACGGTGGACTGCCGGAGGTCCCCGTGCGCCATGCCCTCCGCGGCGCACACCCGCACCGCGTCCGCGAGTTGCCGGGCGATCGCGAAGGCCCGGTCTCCGTCGCCGCTCAGTGGGACCTCGCTCAGCCGCTCCGCGGTGAAGGGCTCTTCGGCGATCCATGGCGTCGCGCAGTCCAGGTCCTGCCGCAGCAGCCTCGCCGCGTACCGGCCGTCCATCCGGCGCAGCGCCTCCGCCTGCACGCGGAGCAGGTCGGCCGCCTGCGGCCCGTTCGCCGTGAGCGCGGTGTGGATGACGACCTGTTCGCCGTACGCGTCCTCGTCCCCGATGTAGGTGGTGACGCGGAACCCCGACGGGTCGGCCATCCGCAGCGTGTACGGACCGATGGTGCGCGGGTCCTCCGGCCTCAGCGGACGCCAGCGGTGCGCCGGCAGTGACACTGCCCTCGCGACCGGCGACGCGCCCAGCCGGGCCGCCAGCCGCTGCTCCACCGTGCCGAAGGGCCGGGCCCGCGCCGGGAGGTGGTCGGCGCCGGACGGGTGGGCGAGCCAGGCCGGGAAGTCGGGGGAATTGCCCGCGAGTTCCTTCAGACGGCGACCGATCAGCTCGCGGGTCTCGTCGAGTTCGGGCAGCGGCACGGCGCCAAGCAGCGCGCGCCGGACGGTGTCGGTGAAGGTGAAGGGGCGGTGCTGCGGCGGGAACGGCCCCGGGCCCGCCGAGGCCGGCGGCTCGGCCGGGCGCATCAGCCCGCCGAGGAAGACCTCGGCCAGATGTCCCGTGTCCGCCCGCCACTCCACCGCCTCCTGCACCAGCCGCATCACGGGCACCGGCAGTGGAGCGACCGCGGCCAGGTGGGCCGCCAGGCGGTACGCCTCCGGCGAGGCCGCCTCCCGGAAGCGCAGAAGACGGCTCAGGTCGTCCCCGGGCCTGGCAGGGCCGGGCGGCGCGGCGGCCGGGCGGCGCGGGCGTGGCGGGGCCAGCAGCGGGAGTACGGCCGTGCCGCTCGCGGAGGCGATCAGCCGGGCCCAGTCGGCGAGCGGCCCGGCGTCCGGCTCCAGGACGGGCACCGGGACGCCGTCGAAGCGCGCGAGCTCCGGGGGCAGGACGGGGTCGGTGACCGCCCAGTCCGCGCCCGGCGAACCGGGCCTGCGGGTGCGCACCTGCCAGCGCTGCGCGCGGATCCCGGTCCCCTCCCACAGGCGCGGCGGCAGCGCGTGCATCACGGCCGTCGGCCCGTGGCCCGCCCAGCGCTCCAGTACGGCGGACATCCGGCCGTCCCGCCACGCCGCGCCCACCCCGTCGCTCAGCACCAGCACCAGCGAGTGCCCCGACGGGTCGGACACGGCAGTGACGGGGAGGACGGGCGCCTCGGGGACGTACGGCTTGGCGCGCAGCACGGGCGCGTCGCCGCCCCGCGTGTGCAGGCCCAGGACCCGTACGACGCGGAAGGCCCCGGCGCGCTGGAGCAGGGTGCGCAGCTCGACCGCCAGCCGCCGCCACAGCAGCATCGACATCCCGTCGTCGACGACGAGCGCCAGATCCAGCCAGCGCTCGCGGGCCGGGCGGGTGACCACGTCAGGCAGGCCGGTCTCGGCGAGCGCCGTCGCGGTGGCGACCTCGTCCACCTCCCGCTTCAGCGGGTTGGGCCGGTGCTGCTTGAGCGGGCGCAGCGCCCGGCCGATGGGCAGCTCGGCGCGCAGCGCCTTGGCCTCCGGCACGCGCAGCGGCAGCGCGCGCCGCGTGGCGGGCGGCGGGGGAGCGCCGGGGGCGGGGGACGCCTCGATCGCGCCGTACAGACCGCTCGTGCCGCCGGCCGGCCCGCTCTGTCGTGACGGCGTCCGCCGTGGCGGCGTCTGTTGTGACGGCGTCTGCCGTGACGTCGGCGAGGGCACGGTGGGAGCGTCCGGCCGTGGCGGGGGCGAGGCGGCGGGGCCCGGCGCCGGGGTGCTGGGGACGGCCCCGGCGGCCGTACGGGCGCGCTCCAGCGGCGCCCCCGTCCTGGCGGCCCCAGCTGGCAGCCGCGTGGCCAGCCAGAGCGCGTCGAGCAGCTGCTCCTGGGACAGCTCCGCCCCGCTGTCCGACAGGATCGCGAGCGCGTCATCCAGCTGCCCGAGCGCCTCCGGCCCTCGCCCGCCCCGACCTTCCCCCGCCACGGGTCACACCACCCCGCCCAGCCGGTGCAGCACCGCGTCCAGCAGCCCGTCCGCCGACAGGTCCACGCCGCTCGCGCGCAGGAACACCGCGTTCAGCAGCTGGTCGGTGGCCAGTTGGCGGGCGGAGCGGCGGCGCAGGAAGGCCTCCAGCAGGCGGTCCACGTCGTCCAGCGCGTCCTCGCCCAGATGCGCGGTGACGATCTCCCGCAGCCTGGCCTCGTCGGGGGTGGGCAGCTCCAGGCGTACGCAGCGGCGCAGGAAGGCGGGCGGGAAGTCCCGCTCGCCGTTGCTGGTGATCACGACGACGGGGAACTCCTGGCAGCGCAGCCGCCCACGCCGTACCGTGGCCCGCTCCTCCGCGCGCTCGGTGAGCACCTCGACCACCGACTGCTCCTCGGGCAGCCGGGCCAGCTCCGGGATCTCGAACTCTCCCTCCTCGAAGACCGTCAGCAGGTCGTTCGGCAGATCCACATCGCCCTTGTCGAGCTCGTCGACCAGCAGCACGCGGGGGCGCGGGCCGGGCACCAGCGCCGTGCCGAGCGGCCCGAGCCGTACGAAGCTGCCCAGGGGAGGCTCGGCGTCGCCGCGGTCGCGGCTGAGCGCGGTCTCCCGCAGCCGCCCGATCGCGTCGTAGCGGTAGAGGGCGTCCTGCACGGTGGAGCGGCTGTTGACCGGCCAGTGCAGGACCTCGCCCAGGCCGAGCTCGTGGGCGATGGCGCGCGCCAGCGAGGACTTGCCCGTGCCCGGGTGGCCGGTGACGAGCAGCGGGCGGCGCAGATGCAGCGCGGCGTTCACCACGTCGGCGTGTTCCGGCGAGATGAGGTACGGCCGGGTGGGGGCGGGGCCCTCGGCCGGGCCGCCGTCGGGCGCGACGGGGCCGAAGGTGCGCCAGGGCGGGGCGGGCGGCATCTCGACCGGGCGCTGTCGGCCGTCTCCGTGGAACAGCCGCCAGTCGTCGTACGTGGTCACCATGCGAAATCCTCCGGGTCGGAGTCGGTCGGGTCTGCCAGTTCCAGCACGGGCAGCGGCCGGCCGGCGTTCGGCGGTGGCCCGCCGGTGTCGGGCGGCGGGGGCTCGGGGTCCACGGACAGCCATGGGTCCACCACCCGTTCGTCGGCCGAGCCGTCCGACCACACATCGTCCGACGGGGGCCCAGTTGCTCCCGGTGGCGGCGGCTCGTCGAGACTCTCCGCTTCCGTCGGGAGAGACCTCGACTCCAGGCCGAGACGCACCCACGTCGGCCGCAGGCGCGAAGGCGTCTCCTCGATAACCACTAGGGAGGGCCCGTCGGTGGCCATGTGCGACAGGGTCCCGCCCACCACCAGCTCCTCGGGCTCCTCCTCCGGCACCGGCCGCCCCGCGCCGTCCGGCGGCAGCAGGGCGGGGTCGGCCCACGCCAGCACCGGGCGGCCGGGGCAGGTCAAGGGGCGCTGAAGCGCCATGGCCCGGTAGATCCGCACCTGCTCCGGCAAGTGCCCGCGCGGGTCGGTGAAGTGGCCGAGGGCGGGGGAGCCGGGCTTGTCGCCGCGGTCCCACAGCACCACCGGCACACCCGCGGCCAGACACGTCTGCACGGCGGCGGAACGGCGCTGCCCGGACGCCACGATGTTCGCCCGGCCCGCGAACCGCCGCTCCATCAGCAGCCCGTACAGAGCCCGCGGGCTCTCGGCCGCCTCGTCATCGATGTGCAGGGGCTCCTCGCTGTCCAGCCGCCGCCACCGCTCCCGCCAGTCGGACAGGATCCCGTCGCCGCCCCGCTCGCGCAGCTCGGGGCAGTTGACCACCACCGGGTACTCCGCGCCGAGCACCCGCGGCAGCGGCTGGTCCGGGTCCTCCCAGTCGTCGAGGGGCAGCTCCAGCGAGTCGCGGTCCACGACCAGTTCGACGACCGGGAGCACACTGTCGTCCGCCCGGCGCAGCGGACCGACGACCGCCAGGATCTCCCGGGCCACTTCGCCCGATGTCCGCGGCCGCTGGTCCTGCTCCGAGACCGGCTGCGGGCCGGATCCGTCGTCGCACCACAGCCGCATGCGATAGCGCTCGGCGCCGTCTTCGCGGGAGGGCAGCGCGCGTAGTTCGACCAGCACGCGCGGCGGGTTCAGCCGCCACTTCCTCGCCCAGTCCGCGGCGTCCCTGCGGCGGTCCAACAGAGCCGTCTCGGACACGCCGAGCCGCTCGGCGACCCGGTCGCACCACTGCCGCAGTGCCGTGTCCCCTCCACCGGCCCGGGAGCAGGCCGCCGCCACGTACTCGACGGCACGCAGCAGCCTCGGCACGGCCACACCGCCGTACGGGGCCGACGCGATGTCGCCGTGCAGTGTCTCCAGGTGTTCGACGAGCGCGGCGTGGCTCCCGCCGCCGTTGAACAGCGCTGCCGGCAAGGCGGCCAGCGGCAGCGCAGCCCGTACGGCGGCGGGGACGCGGGCCGCCGCGGGCGCGGGCAGCGCGTCAATGTGCTCGACCAGCCGTTTGTACTCATGGGGCGAGAGCAGCCGAGCCAGCCCGTGTCGGCCTGCCACGGCCAGCAGTTGGTCCGCCAACTCGTGAGCGGTGCGGCGCGCCGCCTCCACCAGGGCGGGCAGCGCCCGCTCATGGGTGAGCAGCAGTCGGGCGAACTCCTCGGCCGACGGCGCCCCGTCGGCGCGGTGGCCGAGGCCGCACTGGCGGGCGACGGCCCGCCCGCAGCGCGCCCAGCCATCGACCGCGGGCAGCGGCCCGTCCAGCAGGGTGACCAGCTCCCAGTAGGCGGGGTGATCGCGCACGCCGTCCTCGGGACCGGCGGCGAGATGGGCCAGCCCCCTGTCGTCCAGCTCCCGCCGGACGCGCTGCCAGGGGATGCCCCAGGCGCGGCGCACGGGACCCCCACGAATATCCAGCTTCGCGGTGACGAGCCCGACGACGGCGCTCTCGTCGTTCGTCCACAGCGGCCCGCCGCTGTAGGACTCCTCGATGTCGAGGGAGCGGACGCCCCCGTCGAAGTAGCCGAAACGGCCGTCGCAGTTGGTCACCTCGGCGTCGGCGAAGACGCCCGGCTCCCCGCTGCCGTGCCAGGCGCGGACCCGCTGCTCCTTGACCATGGGGTGCCAGGGCGGCGGCTGGAACGCGGGCGGCAGCGCCCCGGTCACGCGCAGCACCGCGAGATCGCCGTTCCATTCGTAGCCGCCGAGCCCGCCGTCGTCCGTCCGCGGCGGGATCCAGGCCGTCAGCTCGGCCTCGCGCTCGACGGTGACCCCCGGGGCGATGATCCGCACCCGGACCGTGACCGGGCCCGGGTGGTCAGAGGCCAGCGGATCGGGCCTGCCCAGGGCGCTGTTGACGACATGCGCGCAGGTCAGCAGGTGCCGGCCGGGGAGCAGCACTCCGGAGCCGGCCGGTTCGCCGTCGGCCTCGGCCAGGACGGAGACCGCGGGCCGCGAGGAGGGCCCGCGGGTGTGGAACCACCCCATGGCTCAGGCGGCGGGGCCGGAGCCGTTGCCCGGCCCGGCGGCGGCGACCTGGCCCTGGCCGCCGACCCCCTGGCCGCCAGCCGCCTGGCCGGCCCCCTGACCGCCATCCGCACCGGACAGCTGCCAGGTGGCCGAAACGGTCAGGCTGGCCTGTCCGTTGGCGCCCACGATGCCCAGCTTGAGGTCCTGCCCCACCTGCACACCGAACTGCACATTGATCTCGTGGGGCGGGTTCGGCGCGGCGCACACCGCGTCGTGCACCTCCTGGAGCAGGGGGCCCAGCGGCCGCAGCACCGTACGCAGCCCCTCCGCGGCCAGCGCCGCCGCGGCCCGCGACCCGCGCCCCACCGGCGTCACCCCGCCCACGCCGCCGATCCCGCCCGGTCTGCCGGGCCGCGAGCCCCCCGCTTCGCCGCCGGGTCCGCCGCTCGGGGCCGTGCCCACGGGGGCCAGCTCCAGGCGTACGGAGGTGTCGTCGGCAAGCACTATCTCGGCGTAGTCCGTCACCCTCCCATGATGCCGATCACAGCGCCGCTGGTCTGCCCTTTCACCCCAATGCGCCGTAGCTCGGCAAGGCGGGCGAACCCGTCGAGGGCGGCTCCGACCTCGATGTCGGATTCTCGCGAGCCCCGCCCCTCCCGATGTCCGATGCTGGAGTCATGCATACCGACACCGACCGGTGCCTACGGGCCGCGCAGGCCAAGGACGAGCGCTTCGACGGCTGGTTCTTCGTGGCGGTCGTCACCACGCGCATCTACTGCCGCCCCAGCTGCCCGGTCGTCGGCCCCAAGCCCGAGAACATGCGCTTCTACCCGAGCGCGGCGGCCGCCCAGCAGGCCGGTTTCCGGGCCTGCAAGCGCTGCCGCCCCGACGCCAGCCCCGGCTCGCCGCAGTGGAATGAGCGCGCCGACCTGGTCGCCCGCGCCATGCGGCTGGTCGCCGACGGGGTCGTCGACCGCGAGGGGGTGCCGGGCCTCGCCGCCCGCCTCGGCTACAGCACGCGCCAGGTCGAGCGGCAGCTGCGCGCCGAGCTCGGCGCGGGCCCGCTGGCCCTGGCCCGGGCGCAGCGCGCGCAGACCGCGCGGCTACTGATCGAGACCAGCGGGCTGCCGATGGCGGACATCGCCTTCGCGGCCGGGTTCGCCAGCATCCGGGCCTTCAACGACACCGTCCGCGAGGTCTTCGCGCTCTCGCCCACCGAGCTGCGGCAGCGGGCCAAGCGCGGCGGGCGGCCCGCGGCGCCGGGCGCGCTGACCCTGCGGCTGCCCTTCCGGGCGCCCCTGTGCCCGGACAACCTCTTCGGCCACCTGGTCGCCACCGCCGTGCCCGGGGTGGAGGAGTGGCGCGGCGGCGCGTACCGCCGCACGCTGCGCCTGCCGTACGGGCACGGGGTCGTGGCGCTGCGCCCTGAGCCGGACCACATCGCCTGCCAGCTGTCCCTCACCGACATGCGCGACCTGGCCGGGGCGATCAGCAGATGCCGGCGGTTGCTTGACCTGGACGCCGACCCCACCGCGGTCGACGAGCTGCTGCGCACCGACCCCGACCTCGCCCCGCTGGTCGACAAGGCACCGGGGCGGCGGGTGCCGCGTGCGGTGGACGCCGACGAGTTCGCGGTGCGCGCGGTGATCGGACAGCAGGTGTCCACGGCGGCGGCCCGTACACACGCGGCCCGGCTCGTGACGGCGCACGGCGAGCGGATCGAGGACCCGTCGGGCGGGCTCACCCACCTCTTCCCGACCGCGCAAGCCCTGGCCGGCCTGGACCCCGAGGCGCTGGCCATGCCGCGCACCCGCCGCGCCACGCTGATCGGGCTGATCGACGCGCTCGCCTCGGACCGGGTCGTCCTCGGTGTCGGCAGCGACTGGGACGAGGCGCGGGCGCGCCTCACCGAGCTGCCCGGGATCGGGCCGTGGACCGTCGAGGTCATCGCGATGCGCGCGCTCGGCGACCCGGACGCGTTTCTGCCGACCGACCTCGGGGTGCGGCGCGCCGCCACCGGGCTGGGGCTGCCCGCCACGCCGGGGGCGCTGACCCGGTACGCGGCGCGGTGGCGGCCCTGGCGCGCGTACGCCGTGCAGTACCTGTGGGCCACCGACGACCACCCCATCAACTACATGCCCGAACCGTAAGCGACCCGGAACCGCAAGAAACCCGGAACCGTAAGCAACCAGGAATCGAAAGAAACCCACCATGTCCCGCACCCACACCGTCATCGACAGCCCGTACGGGCCGCTCACCCTGGTCGCCGACGAAGACGCCCTGGCCGGGCTCTATATGACCGACCAGCGCCACCGCCCGGCCGAGGAGACCTTCGGCGCCCCCGGCGACCCCGACGAGTCCCCGTTCGCCGAGACCATCCGCCAGCTGCGCGCCTACTTCGCGGGCGAGCTGACCGAGTTCGACCTGCCGCTGCGGCTGTCCGGCACACCGTTCCAGCGCCGCGTCTGGTCCGAGCTGCGGCAGATCCCGTACGGCGAGACCGTCTCGTACGGGCAGCTCGCCGACCGCCTCGGCTCGCCGACCGCCTCCCGGGCCGTGGGCCTGGCCAACGGCAAGAACCCGGTCGGCATCATCGTCCCCTGCCACCGCGTCGTCGGCGCCACCGGCAGTCTCACCGGCTACGGCGGCGGTATCGACCGCAAGCGGCGGCTGCTGGACTTCGAGGCGCGCGGGCGGCAGCCGGGTCTCCAACTTTTTTGACGGACCCGACATAGCGGGGCGGCCCCGCACACGTCCAAGGAGGTGACAGACGACCGCGAGACGAAGACGACCGATCACGGGGAACCATGAATGACGAGGAAGAGCGCCGCTTCCGCGAATTCGTCGCGGCGCGCTCGCCCGCGCTGATGCGCACGGCGACCCTCCTGACCGGCGGCGACACCCACGCCGCCGAGGATCTGTTACAGACGGCGCTGGCGAAAGCGGCGGGGCGCTGGGGCAGGCTGGAGAGCCCCGAGGCGTATCTGCGGCAGGTGCTCTACCGGCAGCAGGTGAGCCTGTGGCGGCTGCTGCGCACGCGCCGTGAGACCACGGTGGCCGAACTCCCCGACGCCGCCGGGCGCGAGGATGCCGCCGACGCGGCCGAGCTGCGGATCCTGGTGCGCCGGGCGCTGGCCCGGCTGACGGCGCGTCAGCGCACCATGCTGGTGCTCCGCTACTTCGAGGACTGCCCCGAAGGCGAGGTGGCCGAGCTGCTCGGCTGCTCGGTGGGGACGGTCCGCAGCACCACGCACCGGGCGCTGGCCAAACTGCGCGCGCTGGTACCGGAGTTGGACCCCGCCGCCGCGCCCGGCGGCGGCCTCGGATTCGGCAACTCACCTGTGGAGGTGTGGAAGTGAACGCTGAACAGCTGGTGCGGGACACCCTCCACGAGTGGGCCGACGAGAGGACACCCCCGGTCGGGGCCGACCTGGCGGGGCGGGCCCTGCTGCGGCGCCGCCGGCGCCGGGCGACCGCGGTGACGGTGGCGGCCGCCGCCTTCGCGCTGCTGGCGGGCGGGGTGGTGGTGCCGGAGCTGGCGGAGCGCGATCAGCCCGGCCATTCGGGGCCGGGGCGGATGATGACCGGCGACGTGTCCGCGTATCCGGGCGAGTCGCCGCCGCGCCACCTGATCGCCGCCGGGGACGTCGCGGTGTCCGCGTACCAGGCGGACCGGAAGACCCACAACCAGGACGGGATGAAGCGGACCACCTACACCTGGCATCTCTACAGCCCACGGACGCAGCGCTACGAGAAGACGAACTGGGGCTGGCTGGATGTCGCCCCCGGCATGAAGCAGGCCGCCGTCCTGGAGAAGACGCTGCCCGCGTCCCGCGTCGGGATCCTCGATCTGGACACCGGGAAGGTGACGAAGTGGATCCCGCTGGAGCACAAGGCGGGCGGGGTGCAGTGGTCGCCGGACGGCAAGCGGCTGGCGGTCACTACGTACAGCGGCTATCCGGATATCGAGACCACCGCCCGCGATCGGTTCACGCCCCATGCGAGGACCGGCTATTACCTGGTCGACGTCGACTCGGGCCGGAAGGAATACCGTCCGATGGGCGTCGACATGGACGACGGGTTCGTCGGGGTCGGCCGTATCGACGTGCGGTGGAGCCGGGACGGCACGCTGCTGGTGGTGCTGGGACCGCCGGGCGGCGCCATCGAGACGTGGTACGACCTGGAAGGACGGGCGAAAGAGAAGGCCCCCCCGTACGAGGGCCTGGACGCGGCGCCTTCAAGCCTGTCGCCGGACGGGCGCTACTACACGGTGGGCGACGGGTGGACGGCGACCGTGAAGGAGACGGGGACGCACCGGACGGTTGGTCCGTCGAGCGGCATGGCACTCGCCTGGGCCGACAACGACCGCCTGGTGCGCTGGGAGTGCCCGCCGGATCGGCGCTGCACACGCGATTGGGGCGAGCGGCTGGTGCTGACCGACCCGACGGGGCGCATCAAGACCCCGCTCACCGGCTACCGCTACAACGACACCCCCCAGGACTGGGACCCGCGGATCACCCGCCGCTGACCGATGGCCCGGCGCCCGTCCGCTCCGCACGGACGGGCGCCCTCGCATCAGCCCTCAGCCCTCCGCCGCGATCCGCTCCAGCAGCGCGGGCAGGGCGGTGCCGATGGGCTCGCGGATCAGCTCGTCCGCGAGCTCGTCGTACGGCGTGGGCTCGGCGTTGACGATGATCAGCCGGGCGCCCGACTCGGCGGCCATCCCGGCGAGCGAGGCCGCGGGCTGGACCTGGAGGCTGGTGCCGACCGCGATGAAGATCTCGCATGCCTTCGCCACCGCGACCGCGCCCGTCAGCACCTCCGGGTCGAGGCTCTCCCCGAACATCACCGTGGCCGACTTCAGGATTCCGCCGCAGGCCAGGCACGCCGGGTCCGGATCGCCGCCCGCCACCCGCTCCAGGGCCTCCGCCATCTCGGAGCGCGCCTTGCAGCGCGTGCACACCACGGCCCGCGCCGTGCCGTGCAGCTCCAGCACCTTGCGCGCGGGCAGCCCGGCGAGCTGGTGCAGCCCGTCCACGTTCTGTGTGATCACCCGGACCGGGGTGCCCGACCGCTCCAGCCGGGCCACGGCCTCGTGTGCCCGGTTGGGCTCGGCGCGCAGCGCCTGGCTGTCCCGCCGCATCTGCCAGGAGCGGCGCCGGATGTCGGGGTCGGACATGTAGTACTCGTACGTCACCAGCTTCTCGGCTTCCGGATCGCGCCGCCACAACCCCTGCGGGCCGCGGTAGTCGGGGATCCCGGAGTCCGTGGAGATGCCCGCCCCGCTCAGGATCGCCACGAGCGGCCGGCGTGTCGCTTCGGTGCTCATGCGGCGAGCCTACGCACCAGAAACGGACGGAGGCGAGCGCGTTTATGCGGAGAGGTAGAGTCCGGCTCCGTATGTGATCGGCGCGGTGGAGGCGGAGAGTTCCGGATGACGCGGTCTGTGTGGCTGAGCGATACGAGTGTGACGACGTCGGCCAAGAAGGGGGATCCGCCGCCTCAGGACGGGCGTCTCACCCGGGAGATACGCGTCTCCGACGGCCCCGACCGCGCCGGCGGCCGGACCATTCGGACCGTGGCCTTCCCCGAGCGGCGATTTCCGCCCGGCGGTGGCCTCGCCGAGTACCGCGCCGCCCGCAAGCAGGGCGCCCGCGCCTTCACCCTCTGGGCCGACGCGCACCGCACGGAGGTGTTCGCCCAGGTCGTGACCAAGTCGGCGGCCAAGGGCAGCCCCGCCACGTACGAGGTGCTGGGCGCCGAAGGCGAGCCCCTGGCCCTCATCACCCGCGAACCGGCCATGAGGGGTGGCAGGGTCCGCAGCCGCTGGACCGTCCAGCAGGCCGGGGCACAGCCCGTCGTCGGGCTCAAGGGGCGGCCCTTCTGGTGGGGCGTGTGGTGGCTGCTCTTCCCGGTCCAGCTGGTCATCGTGGCCGGCAGCTTGGTCGCGGGCAGCGGCGACGTCGCGCGCACACCGCGCCGTACGAAGTGGCGCGCGGGGGGCCGGATCGTCCTCGACTTCCACAGCGGGGCGGGGGACAACTTCGAGCTCGACGTGGAGGAGGACGGGTGGGACGAGCGCGTCACCGCCTCGCTCCTCGCGGTGCTCGACAGCCACGAGGGCTGGCTGGGCAGCCCCTGGGACACGGAGTAGCGGTCGGGACATCGCGCGCGAATCGTCAACAACCGTGCCGGGATTGACAACGCCGGGTGCGGTCGCTCTCGCCATCCTGAGAAGCGTTCATGGGCCCGACGGGCGCTGAGGCGCCCAGTCGTGTCCGTTCGGGAAGCGAATGCTTCGGATGGGGAGTAACTCAATGCGTCTTCGTCATTCTCTGGCCACCGCGGGGATCGGTGCCGTACTGCTGATGGGCGGCACGAGTGTGCCTGCCCACGCCGTGTCCGCCGCTCCCGGCGTGTCCGCGGCTTCCAGCGTGTCCGCGGCCCCCTACGAGTCCGCGGCGCCCAACGAATCCCGGGGGTCCGCGGTGACCTGCTATCTCTACGTGGACCGGCGCCGCGGTTACTACAACGTGCGGAAGACCAAGAACCCCAGGGGAGGGCTGATCAAGACCTACCGCGGCAAGCGTCTGCGCGTGTGGGACAGGTGCGGTGAGACGGTGGGCAAGAGCTACCGGTGCGCGCAGGGTGAGGCCAAGGACAAGTACTGGGTCGCGGTGAACTACCGGGGCCGCAAGGGCTACGTCGGCTCGGCCTGTGCGGGAGGCCTGGGGCGCTGACCCCTGGGCCGCTGACCCGGGGCCGGCGCTGACCCGCGGCCGGCGCGGACCGATCACGCGCCTGCCGTGGCACCCCCGCTCAGCCCACCGGCCACCCGCGCCCCCGCCATCGCCAGCCGGTGCGTACGCGCCGCCAGGTCGCTGATCCGCGACCCGTCGAAGCCGAACACCGCGCTGCGCACCCGGTCCCGCAGCGGCTCGGTCCACTGCGGCGGGATGGCCGCCGCGCCGCACAGGACACCGGCGGCCGACCCGGCGGTCGCGCCGTTGGAGTCGGTGTCCAGGCCGCCGCGCACGGTGAGGGCGATGGTCGTGGTGAAGTCACCCTCTCCGTAGAGCAGTCCGGCCGTGATGACGGCGGCGTTGGGCACGATGTGGATCCAGTGCAGCCCGCTGGTCTCCCGCTCCAGCTGGTCCAGCGTGTCCGCCCAGGCCACCCCCGCCTCGTACAGGGCGGCCACCTTGCGGACCGTACGGGCCAGGCGGCAGCGCGGCGGGATCCGCACCAGCGCGGCCTCGATCGCCTCGCGCGGCCCGTCGGCCGTGAACGCGGCGGCGATCAGCGCGGCCGCCCACATCGCCCCGTACACCCCGTTTCCGGTGTGCGACAGCACGGCGTCGCGCCGGGCCATCGCGGCGGCGGCGCGCGGGTCGCCGGGGTTGACCCAGCCGTGGATGTCGGCGCGGATGAGGGCGCCGATCCACTCCTGGTAGGGGTTGTCGAGGGTGGCGGTGAGCGGTGGCTTCACTCCGGCGGTGAGATTGCGGTAGGCGACCCGCTCGGCGGTGAAGGTCTGGAGATAGGGCAGGCGCAGCAGCCACAGATCGCCGACCTGCTCGGTGGTGAAGGCGAAGCCGTGGGTCTCCAGGAGGTGCAGGCCCAGCAGGGTGTAGTCCACGTCGTCGTCCCGGCAGCTGCCGTGGATCCGGCCCCGGACGCACTCCTGCCACTCCGGGCGCAGCTCGAACTCCACGGGGTCGGGCGGGGGCTCCAGCGCGGGGACGTAGTCGGTCAGCGGCAGGGCGTCCGCGCGGCGCAGATAGCGGTCGATGCGCTCACGGGTCCAGTGATCGCCCCGCTCGACCGGTTTGCCGAGCATGTTCCCGGCGATGCGGCCGAGCCAGCCGCCGAGGATCCGGTCCGCGAGTGCGCTCCCGCCAAGGGCCATGAGTCAGGTGTACCCGAGCCGGGGCCCCGCCGCAGGCCGACACCGCGTCGCTGGGCAGGAGGAAGGCCGTCCGGATAGGGTCACCGCGGGGTGGCTGGACAGGCTGGGGGACGAGAGCGAGGGGTGACGACGGTGGCGGATGCTGCGAAGGCAGAGGCACGCGACGGGATACGGCCGGGAGCGCCGAGGCGGGTGCTGATCGCCGCGGACAAGTTCAAGGGCTCGCTGACGGCCGTGCAGGTCGCCGCTCATGTGACGGCCGGGCTGCGGCGCGGCGCGGCGGGCGGGGCCGGGGCGGTGAGCGTCGAGGCGCTGCCCGTCGCGGACGGCGGGGACGGGACGGTCGACGCGGCCGTCGCGGCCGGGTTCGAGCGGCGCGAGGCGCGGGTGACCGGGCCGTTGGGCGATCCGGTGACCGCGGCCTACGCGCTGCGCGGCGAGGTGGCGGTGGTCGAGATGGCCGAGGCGTCCGGGCTGCGCCATCTGCCGGAGGGGCTGTTCGCGCCGCTGGCCGCGACCACGTACGGCAGCGGGGAGCTGCTGCGCGCGGCGTTGGACGCGGGCGCCCGTACCGTCGTCTTCGGGGTCGGCGGCAGCGCGACCACCGACGGCGGCGCGGGCATGCTGGCCGCGCTGGGCGCCCGGCTGCTCGACGCCGCGGGCGAGCCCGTGGGGCCCGGGGGCGGCGCGCTGCGGGATCTCGCCACGGCGGATCTGAGCGGCCTGGACCCGCGCCTGGCGGACACCGAGATCGTCCTGGCCAGCGATGTCGACAATCCGCTGACCGGGCCGAAGGGCGCGGCGGCGGTGTACGGCCCGCAGAAGGGCGCGACCATGGCCGATGTCGTGCTCCTGGACGGCGCGCTCGCCCACTTCGCGGAGGTCCTGGAACGGTCCGTGGGGCCGCGGGCCGCGGAGTACGCGCAGGCGCCCGGCGCGGGCGCGGCGGGCGGCATCGGCTACGGCGCGCTGATCGGCCTCGGCGCGGCCTTCCGTCCCGGTATCGAGGTGATGCTGGACGTGCTCGGCTTCGCCCCGGCGCTCGAACGCGCCGATCTGGTGATCACCGGCGAGGGCTCACTCGACGAGCAGACCCTGCACGGCAAGGCCCCGGCGGGAGTGGCGGCCGCGGCGCGGGCGCGCGGGGTCGAGGTGGTCGCGGTCTGCGGCCGTCTCGCGCTGCCGGAGGCGGCGCTCGCCGGTGCGGGGATCAGCCGCGCCTACCCGCTGACCGCCCTGGAGCCGGACCCGGCCCGCTGTATCGCCGAGGCTGGCCCGCTTCTGGAGCGCGCGGCGGAACAGCTCGCGGCGGACTTCCTGTCCTGAGCGCGTCCCGCCTCGTCGCGGTTTTTTGCACGGAAACGGGGTGGCCCGAGCGAAACGCTCGGGCCACCCCGTTTCGGCCACACCAGTGGGCTGTCCCCACCCGCCCCTTCCCGACCCAGGGGCTCCGCCCCTGGACCCGGGGTCTGGGGCGAAGCCCCGGTTGGGGGAAGGGGCGGGGTGGGGAATGAGCCAGTAGCCCGTCCCGCCTCGCCGGCGCGGACACGCGGCACGGAAACGGGGTGGGCCCGAGCGATCGCTCGGGCCCACCCCGTTTTGTCTGCCTGATCGCCGCGCTACGGCAGCTGCGCCGCCCGGGACTCGCGGCGGTTGTCGCGGAAGGCGTTGACCCGGCGGGCCGTGGCGAAGAGGGGGATCACCGCGCCGAGGACCACCTGGAGCGCGCAGGCCGTCTGGAGCAGCAGCTCGCCGCCGGGGGCCTCGAAGGCCCAGGCCGCCAGGAGCCCCATGCTGGTGACGATCCAGCTCAGCATGGCGACCGCGAGCCGCCCGCGGGGCTTGGGGTACTCCACCCGGCTCACCATCAGCCAGGCGACGCCGATGATGGCGAGCAGCGTGGGGACGAAGGGCAGGCCGAGCAGCACGACCGACACCACGGTCAGCGCGCCGAAGGGACTCGGCATGCCCTGGAAGACGCCGTTGGGCATGGTCACGCAGGAGAATCGCGCAAGCCGTAGCACCACCGCCAGCAACACCACGATCGCGGCGACCGCCGACACCCGCTGATACGCGTCGTCGGCGACCATGCCCCACACCACCACGAAGTACGCGGGGGCCAGCCCGAAGCTGATCAGGTCGGAGAGGTTGTCCAGCTCCGCGCCCATCGCCGAGCTGCGCAGCTTGCGCGCGACGAGCCCGTCGAAGAGGTCGAAGACGGAGGCGAGCAGCATCAGCATCACCGCGGAGGCGGCGCTGTGCCGGGTCATGCCGCCGTCCTCGCTGCCGGTCAGGTGCGGGATGAGGACGCCGGTGGTGGTGAAGTACACCGCCAGGAAGCCGCAGGTCGCGTTTCCGAGGGTGAGGGTGTCCGCTATCGACAGGCGCGTCGACAACGGCATGTCGTCCGTCTCGTCGACGTCCTCTTCCACCTCGGCCCCGGGGGACCAGGTGGCGGCCTGTGTTTCGGGATCAGTGACGGTCAAGGCGAGTCACCCCCGCTGTGGTGGTCTGGCCGACCTCGACCGCGACATCGATGCCCTCGGGCAGATAGATGTCGACACGCGAACCGAAACGGATCAGACCGATCCGCTCGCCCTGCTCCACCTTGGTGCCCTGGGGCACATACGGCACGATGCGCCGGGCCACGGCCCCGGCGATCTGCACCATCTCGATGTCGCCGAGCTCGGTGTCGAAGTGCCAGACGACCCGCTCGTTGTTCTCGCTCTCCTTGTTGAACGCGGGCACGAAGCCGCCGGGGATGTGCTCGACGGACGTCACGGTGCCGGCCAGAGGGGCGCGGTTGACGTGGACGTTCAGCGGGCTCATGAAGATGGCGACGCGGGTGCGCCCGTCCTTCCACGGCATGATGCTCTGCACCACGCCGTCGGCCGGGGAGATGACCCGACCCTGAGCGATCTCTCGCTCGGGGTCGCGGAAGAACCACAGCATGCCCGCCGCGAGAGCGGTGGCGGGCACGGCGACCGCCGCCCAGCGTCCGGAGCGGCGGGCGCGAGCGAGGCTGACCGCCGCGGTGGCGACGGTCGGGAGGAGCCACGGCGACGCTCCGCGCGCGAGGCGTACGCCGGCCAGGCTGTCGCGTTGTGCAGAGGAATGGCTGTGGGGCATGGATGACCTTCGTAGCGGAGGGTGCCGCGACATAACACTTGGGGACGGCGGCTTTCCGGGATGGTATCGGTTGCGAGCGGTAACTGGGCAAGCGCCAGGGCCTGTCGATGGCCGAAGTCTCCCTGGCGTGGTGTGATCTTCTTCTCGCGGCTACCACCGCGATACCGCACCAAAAGGGATATTCAGCCCTGGATGCGGTACTCCTCCAGGAGCCTTCGTCCGATAATCATTTTCTGAATCTCGGCGGTCCCTTCGCCGATGAGCAGCATGGGGGCCTCGCGATACAGGCGCTCGATCTCATACTCCTTGGAGAAGCCGTAGCCGCCATGGATGCGGAAGGCGTCCTCCACGACCTCCTTGCAGTACTCCGAGGCCAGATATTTGGCCATCCCGGCCTCCAGGTCATTGCGCCGGCCCGAGTCCTTCTTGCGGGCCGCGTTGACCATCATCGCATGAGCCGCTTCGACCTTTGTGGCCATTTCTGCCAGTTTGAACTGGATGGCCTGGTGCTGCGCGATGGGTTTGCCGAAGGTGTGCCGTTGCTGTGCGTAGGCGACGCCGAGCTCGAAGGCGCGACGTGCCACGCCACAGCCGCGGGCGGCCACGTTGACCCGGCCGACCTCCACTCCGTCCATCATTTGGTAAAAACCCCGGCCGGTCGCGCCGCCGAGGACGCGATCCGCCGGAATGCGCAGTCCGTCCAGAATGAGCTCGGTGGTGTCGACGCCCTTGTAGCCCATCTTCTCGATCTTGCCGGGGATGGTGAGCCCGGGCCGGACCTCGCCGAAGCCCGGCTCCTTCTCCACCAGGAAGGTGGTCATGGACCGGTGCGGGGGGACCTCGCCGTCCGCCTCACCCGACTCGTCCGTCCGGCACAGCACCGCCACCACCGTGGAGGTGCCGCCGTTGGTCAGCCACATCTTCTGGCCGGTGAGCAGATAGTCGTCGCCGTCCCGGACACCCTTGGTGGTGATCGCGGACACATCCGAGCCGAGCCCGGGCTCCGACATCGAGAAGGCGCCTCGGATCTCGCCCAGCGCCATCTTGGGCAGGAAGTACTCCCTCTGCTCCTCGGTGCCGTGCTGCTTGAGCATGTACGCGACGATGAAGTGGGTGTTGATGATCCCCGACACGCTCATCCAGCCGCGGGCGATCTCCTCCACACACAGCGCGTAGGTCAGCAGCGACTCGCCGAGCCCCCCGTACTCCTCGGGGATCATCAGCCCGAAGACACCGAGCTCCTTGAGGCCCTCGACGATCCGGGCCGGGTACTCGTCGCGGTGTTCCAGCTCGGTCGCGACCGGGAGGATCTCTTTGTCGACGAAGTCCCTGACGGTGGCCAGGATCTCCTGCTGGACGTCCGTCAGGCCGTCGGTCTGCGCGAGGCGGCTCATCTCAGTCCTCTCCCAGCTCGGAGACGGGCGGGCGGCCGGGCTGCTCGCCGCCCCGCTCCTTGATGTACGTCGCCGTCGGCACCATCACCTTGCGCCGGAAGACGCAGACGAGCGTGCCATCCTGTTTGTAGCCCTTGGTCTCCACATGGACCACGCCCCGGTCGGGCTTGGACTTCGACGGGGTCTTGCCGAGCACCGTGGTCTCGCCGTAGATCGTGTCGCCGTGGAAGGTGGGCGCCACGTGGCGCAGCGACTCGACCTCCAGATTGGCGATGGCCTTGCCGGAGACATCCGGCACGGACATGCCGAGCAGCAGCGAGTAGATGTAGTTCCCGACCACCACGTTCTTCCCGAAGTCGGTGGTCTTCTCGGCGTAGTTGGCGTCCAGGTGGAGCGGGTGGTGGTTCATGGTCAGCAGACAGAAGAGGTGGTCGTCGTACTCGGTGACGGTCTTCCCCGGCCAGTGCCGGTAGACATCGCCCACCGAGAACTCCTCATACGTGCGGCCGAACTGCATCTGCTCACCCCTCCGGGGCTTCGAAGCGGGACGTCCGGGTCATGCCGGCGGCCCGGCCCTTGCCGGCGATCACCAGCGCCATCTTGCGGCTGGCCTCGTCGATCATCTCGTCGCCGAGCATCGCCGAGCCCTTCTTGCCGCCCGCCTCCGACGTGTAGTACTCGTACGCGTCCAGGATCAGCTCGGCGTGGTCGTAGTCCTCCTGCGCGGGCGAGAAGACCTCATTGGCGGCCTCGACCTGGCCCGGGTGCAGCACCCACTTGCCGTCGAAGCCCAGCGCGGCGGCGCGGCCGGCGACCTCGCGGAAGCCGTCCACGTTCTTGATCTGGAGATACGGCCCGTCGATCGCCTGGAGGTCGTTGGCGCGCGCGGCCATCAGGATCTTCATGAGGATGTAGTGGTAGGCGTCGGCCGGGTAGCCGGGCGGCTGCTCGCCCACGACCAGCGACTTCATATTGATCGACGCCATGAAGTCGGCCGGGCCGAAGATGATCGTCTCGATGCGCGGGGAGGCCTGCGCGATCTCGTTGACGTTGTTCAGGCCCTGGGCGTTCTCGATCTGCGCCTCGATGCCGATCCGGCCGACCTCGAACCCCATCGTCTTCTCGATCTGCGTCAGCAGCAGGTCGAGCGCGACGACCTGCTGGGCGTTCTGCACCTTCGGCAGCATGATGCAGTCGAGGTTCGGGCCCGCCCCCTCCACCACCGTCACCACGTCGCGGTACGTCCACTCGGTCGTCCAGTCGTTGACGCGCACGACCCGCGTCTTGCCCGTCCAGTCGCCCTCGTTGAGGTACTTGACGATGGTATGCCGCGCTCCGGGCTTGGCCAGCGGCGCGCACGCGTCCTCCAGGTCCAGGAAGACCTGGTCGGCGGCCAGGCCCTGGGCCTTCTCCAGGAAGCGCGGGTTGCTGCCGGGCACGGCGAGGCAGGAGCGGCGCGGACGCAGACGGTTCACAGGCGACGGGTGCGCGGTCATACGGGGACCTCCAGGGGGTCGAGCTGGTTCGCGGTGCGGATCTCATCGACGATACGGCCGATGATCTCTGTGATACCGAAGTCCTTGGGGGTGAAGACGGCAGCCACTCCGGCCTCGCGCAGCGCGAGGGCGTCCGCGGCCGGGATGATCCCGCCGACGATCACCGGGATGTCCGGCGCCCCGGCCGTGCGCAGCCGGGCCAGCACCTCCGGCACCAGCTCGGCGTGCGAGCCGGAGAGTATGGAAAGACCGACGCAGTGCACGTCCTCGGCGACAGCCGCCGAGACGATCTGCTCGGGGGTGAGCCTGATCCCCTGGTAGATCACCTCGAAGCCGGCGTCCCGGGCCCGTACGGCGATCTGCTCGGCGCCGTTGCTGTGCCCGTCCAGGCCGGGCTTGCCGACCAGCAGCCGCAGCTTGCCGACGCCGAGGTCGGCGGCGGTCGCCGCGGCCCTCGTACGCACGGCGGCGAGCGGGGTGCCCGCCTCGGCGGCGACCGCCACGGGCGCCCCGCCGACCCCGGTCGGGGCGCGGTACTCACCGAACACCTCCCGCAGCGCCCAGGCCCACTCGCCCGTGGTGACGCCCGCGCGGGCGCACTCCAGGGTCGCGGCCATGAGGTTGTCGCTGCCCGCCGCGGCCTTCCTGAGCGCGGCCAGGGCGTCCTGGGCCCGGCCCTCCTCGCGCCGGTCGCGCCAGTCGACCAGTGCACGGACCACCCGCGCCTCGTTCGCCGGGTCCACCGTCATGATCGCGGTGTCCAGGTCGGCGGTGAGCGGATTGGGCTCGGTGGACTCGTAGCAGTTGACGCCGACGATCTTGTCCTCACCCGCCTCGATACGCGCCCTGCGCTCGGCGTGCGAGGCGACCAGCTGCGCCTTGAGATAGCCGGACTCGACGGCGGCCATGGCCCCGCCCATCTCCTGGATCCGCTCGATCTCGGCCAGCGCGGCCTCGACGAGGGCGTCCACCTCGGCCTCGATCACATGCGACCCGGCGAAGATGTCGCCGTACTCCAGCAGGTCGCTCTCGTGGGCGAGGACCTGCTGGATGCGCAGCGACCACTGCTGGTCCCAGGGGCGCGGCAGCCCGAGCGCCTCGTTCCAGGCCGGGAGCTGTACGGCGCGGGCGCGGGCGTCCTTGGAGAGGGTGACCGCCAGCATCTCCAGCACGATGCGCTGGACGTTGTTCTCCGGCTGGGCCTCGGTCAGCCCCAGCGAGTTGACCTGGACGCCGTAGCGGAAGCGGCGGTGCTTGGAGTCCTGGACGCCGTAGCGCTCCAGGGTGATCCGGTCCCAGATGCGGCCGAAGGCGCGCATCTTGCACATCTCCTCGATGAACCGGACGCCCGCGTTCACGAAGAAGGAGATCCGGGCCACCACATCGCCGAAGCGCTCCTGGGGCACCTGCCCGGAGGCCCGGACGGCGTCCAGCACGGCGATCGCGGTGGACATCGCGTAGGCGATCTCCTGCACCGGGGTCGCCCCGGCCTCCTGGAGGTGGTAGCTACAGATGTTGATCGGGTTCCACTTGGGGATGGCGCCGACCGTGTACGCGATCATGTCGGTGGTCAGCCGCAGGCTCGGCCCCGGCGGGAAGACATGCGTCCCGCGCGACAGGTACTCCTTGACGATGTCGTTCTGCGTGGTGCCCTGGAGCGCGGCCACGTCCGCGCCCTGCTCCTCCGCGACCACCTGGTAGAGCGCCAGCAGCCACATGGCGGTGGCGTTGATGGTCATGGAGGTGTTCATCCGGTCCAGCGGGATGTCCTGGAACAGCCGCCGCATGTCACCGAGGTGGCAGACGGGGACGCCGACCCGGCCCACCTCGCCGCGCGCCAGGACGTGGTCCGGGTCGTAGCCGGTCTGGGTGGGCAGGTCGAAGGCGACGGACAGGCCGGTCTGGCCCTTGGCGAGGTTGCTCCGGTAGAGCGCGTTGGAGGCCTCGGCGGAGGAGTGCCCGGCGTAGGTCCGCATCAGCCAGGGCCGGTCCTTTTTCCTCCGCTCTTCGCTGCCCCGCTCCTCGCGGGCCGTCACGCCGCGTCCCGGAAGATGTTGATGGCGTCGAGGTGGCGCTCGCGCAGTTCGAGGTCGCGCACGCCCAGGCCCTCCTGCGGGGCCAGCGCCAGCACGCCGACCTTGCCCTGGTGGAGGTTGCGGTGCACGTCGTAGGCGGCCTGGCCCGTGTCCTCCAGGGAGTAGACCTTGGAGAGGGTCGGGTGGATCCTGCCCTTGGCGATCAGGCGGTTGGCCTCCCATGCCTCGCGGTAGTTGGCGAAGTGGGAGCCGACGATGCGCTTGAGCGACATCCACAGATAGCGGTTGTCGTACTCGTGCGTGTAGCCGGACGTGGACGCGCAGGTGACGATGGTGCCGCCCTTGCGGGTGACGTACACCGAGGCGCCGAAGGTCTCCCGGCCCGGGTGCTCGAAGACGATGTCCACGTCCTCGCCGCCGGTCAGCTCGCGGATGCGCTTGCCGAACCGCTTCCACTCCTTCGGGTCCTGGGTGTGCTCGTCCTTCCAGAAGCGGTAGTCCTCCGCGCTGCGGTCGATGATCGCCTCGGCGCCCATGGCCCGGCAGATCTCGGCCTTGCGGGGCGAGGAGACCACACAGATCGGGGTGGCGCCGCCGGCCAGGGCGAACTGGGTGGCGTAGCTGCCGAGCCCGCCGCTGGCGCCCCAGATCAGGACGTTGTCGCCCTGCTTCATCCCGGCGCCGTTGCGGGAGACCAGCTGCCGGTACGCGGTTGAGTTGACCAGGCCGGGGGCGGCCGCCTCCTCCCAGCTCAGATGGTTGGGCTTGGGCATCAGCTGGTTGGACTTGACCAGGGCGAGCTCGGCGAGGCCGCCGAAGTTGGTCTCGAAGCCCCAGATGCGCTGCTCGGGGTCGAGCATGGTGTCGTTGTGGCCGTCGGCCGACTCCAGCTCGACGGACAGGCAGTGCGCGACGACCTCGTCGCCCGGCCGCCAGATGTTGACGCCCGGACCGGTGCGCAGCACGACGCCCGCGAGGTCGGAGCCGATGATGTGGTACGGCAGGTCGTGCCGCTTGGCGAGCGGGGAGAGCCTGCCGTACCGCTCCAGGAAGCCGAAGGTCGGCAGCGGCTCGAAGATCGAGGTCCAGACGGAGTTGTAGTTCACCGAGCTGGCCATGACGGCCACGAGCGCCTCGCCGGGGCCGAGCTCGGGCACCGGCACCTCGTCCACGTGCAGGGACTTGCGGGGGTCCTTCTCCTTGGTGGTCTGGCCGGCGAACATCTCGGCCTCGTCCTTGTGCACGGTCACCGCGCGATACGACTCGGGGACGGGCAGGGCCGCGAAGTCCTCGGGCCCCAGTGCGGGGGAGCCGTGCTCGGACGCTGTCGACGCCAGGATCGCGTCCAGGATTTCGTTCATCGGTGCCTCCGGCGAAGCGTCGGGGGACGCTTGAGGGAACGCTGGGCTCATGACGGTTGCTGCTGGTGCCGTCGGTCCGGCGGAGGTGCTGCTGAGCGGTGCTGCTGTTGAGCGGTGCTGCTGTTGAGCGGTGCTTCTGAGCGGTGCGCGGTTGGCGCGGAGGGTGCCTGGTGACGCAGGCGGTCCGGGCGCGCACGGCGGGCGTGCGGGGACAGCCCGGACAACATCACCGTATGGCACTCCGTGTCAGGTCGCAAGACACTGCGTGCCAACAAATTCACTCAATTGTCACCCCGGTGGCACACATGAGCGGCGGCGGCCGCCCCGGATGGGACGGCCGCCGCGTCGTGGAAGGAAGGTCGGCTGTCAGCCGCTCTTCTCCAGCGAGAGCGCGAAAATGTGCGCCCTCGCGGTGCCCGAGGGGGCGCCGAGGGTGATGGAGGACAGCTCCTTGGCCGGGTCGAGCGCCACCTTCTGGTGGAAGATCGCCGCCTTGGTGCCGAGCGGGCCGGTGCGGGTGTGGATCTGGCTGGTGCGCACCGCCTCCGTCTCGCCGTACTTCGGGCCCGACAGCCAGGCCGTGAGCTGCACGTTCACCTTTGTGGTCGAGCCGTCCGCGTAGCCGAGCTCGGCGGGGACGGTGACGTCCGCCGTGTCGCCGGAGCCCAGTACGTGCAGCTTCGCGTACGAGCCGACCGGGACGGAGACCTTCTGGCCGGCCGCGATGACGTTGTTGTCGGAGCCCTCGCTGCCGTTGGTGAACGAGAAGGAGACCCCGTCGTCCTCCGTCTGCGCGGTCTGCGGCAGCTGGGCCATCGGATATGTCCGCCCGGTGCCGTCGAAGTCGCCGTCCCCGTAGTACATCTCGGTGGTGATGGCGTCGTTGTCGAAGTGCCCGACCAGATCCACCTGGGTCACCGCGCCCGTCTCCGGCACCGTCGGCAGCCCCCAGCGCTCGGCGGGGCTGGTGACCTTCACGGGCGCGATCTCGAAGTCCGGCCGCGACCCCGCCGGGTACACCACCGCCTCCTCGTCCCGGTGCAGCTCCAGCTCGATCACGCCGTCGGCCACCTCGCGCCACTTCGGCGCGGGCCCGCCGACCCCGGCCACGGTGACCCGCCCGGCGATCGAGTGGCGGACCCGGCACGGCTCCCCGGCCAGGCTGCGCACCCGCACCCAGCGCGTCCTGCCGCCCTTGCGCACCCCGCTGACCAGGAACGCGCCCTGGGTGCGGAAGTCGTGCAGGGTGACATCCCGCCACTCGCCCGGCACACCGGGGAAGAAGCGGATGGTGTCGCCCCAGCTCTGGCAGAGCATGTCGTGGATCGACTGGGCGCCCGACAGCGGGGTCTCGATCACCGGGCCCGCCTCGTAGTAGTGCGTGTTCGGCTGGATGAACCGCGCCACCAGCTCACGCAGATACTTCAGCGCGTCGTCGCCCCGCCCCATCTGGGTGGAGATCGAGGCCGCGCCCGAGAAGCTGTAGCCGCGCAGCGCGCCCTCGAAGCTGATCCAGTGCTCCAGGGAGCGCGCGATCAGGTCGCGGTTCTCCTTCTGGTCCCAGTTGACCAGGTAGAGGGGGTAGACGGAGAGCATGTGGGAGTAGTGGCGGTGCGACTTCGCGAACGGCACCCCGGTGCCGATCATGAAGCCGTTCTCGTCCACCGGGTAGTCCACCAGCTTGTCCAGCACCTCGCGCCACTTCGGGGCCAGCTCGTCGTCCCTGCCCAGCAGCTCGACGGTCTCCAGCAGCGTCGTACAGCTCCAGCGCAGCAGCGCCAGGTCGTAGTTGCAGTCCGGGGCCGACCCGTACTCGGGCGAGAAGGTCTTCGGCAGATGCAGCTTCCCGTCCGACTGCTCCTGGAGAAAGTGCAGGTAGTAGTTGGTGGAGCGGCGCAGCAGCGGGTAGAGCACATCCTCCAGCAGGCCCCGGTCCATCGAGTGCCGGTAGGTCAGCCAGACGTTGTGCAGCGCCCAGGGCAGATTGCCCACCTCCGGGTCGCCGACGCCCGGGACCGGGACCGAGCCGTTGTCCTCGCACTGCGCGTCCGTGGAGCGGCGCAGCCCGGCCGAGTCGGCGCGGTACTCGGGCTTGAGCGCGCTGATCAGCACATCGGTGTTCTCGGTGAGGGTGCGCGGGATCGCGTCGAGCTCCAGGTGGTTGGAGCCGTGGACCGGCCAGTACTCCAGCTGGACGTTGAGGTTCCACCACACCCCGGGCCAGGGGGTGGGCTCCACCCAGGGGCCGGTGGTGGCCATGACCGGGGCGTGCTCACGGGCCGCGCAGGCCAGCTTGTAGAGCTGGATCCAGTAGAAGCTCTGGAGCATGCCGTCGGGGACGGAGATGAAGCTCTTGCGGTAGAAGCGGTGCCACCAGTCGCGGTGCGAGCGCAGCAGGCTGGAGACGGGCAGCGCCGACGCCTTGCGGACGGTGGTCCGCACCCGGCCCTCCGCGTCCGTGCCGGGGAAGGAGTGGGCGACCGCCAGGTAGTACGTGCGCTCCCGGCCCGTGGCGCGCTCCTTGTACGCGCTGGCCGTCTGCCCGCCCGGGACCAGCGACTGCACGGTGATGCCCAGACCGTCCTCGGTGCGGCTGACCGGGGCCGGGTTCGGCTCGAAGCCCGCCGGCGGGTTCTCG
This sequence comes from Streptomyces sp. NPDC021225, assembly GCF_044332865.1. NCBI lineage: Bacteria > Bacillati > Actinomycetota > Actinomycetes > Kitasatosporales > Streptomycetaceae > Streptomyces > Streptomyces sp. NPDC021225. Next base: position 579,695 of record NZ_JBIRPV010000005.1, read on the forward strand.
CGGACGATGCGAGGGCTGATCGCGGGGGAGGGGCGGTACTCCCAGTGGAAGCCCTCCTCGCCCTCGCTCGCCTCCACGGTGGCCAGCAGCATCGTCCGGTCGTTGTGCACCAGGGCGCGCAGCTCCAGCGTGCCCTTGTCGGTCGTGATCGTGCCGCGCACCTCGGCGTTCCACAGGTCCAGGCGCAGATCGACGCCGGTGATGGCGCCGACCGGGCGCAGCAGCAGATTGCCGACCGGCAGCCGCGCCACGCCCCAGTCGCTGCCGCCCTGGTCGGGGCGGTGATCCTGGGACTCGCTGTGGTGGACCGTGAAGCGCAGGGCGTTCTCGCCCGGCTCCTGGTAGACGATCGAGCCGAACAGCCCGTTGCCGAGGAAGGGCCCCTCGTACCAGGTGCGCGGCATCCGCTTCCAGACCAGGTCCTGTGCCGCCAGGAACCGCTCCCACTCCTTGTCCGTCCCCATGCCCCGCAGGGTCACGGCCTGCTGCGCCGCCGCCTCGGCGGGCTCCGTGAGGGTGACCCCCGCCGTCGTCCCGGCGGCCGCGCCCGCTGCCACCCGGCCCAGGAATCCGCGTCTGCTGACTGCCATCTTTCGATCAGCTCCATCCAACACAGCAAACAGATTGATCCGATGATTTGGCTAGACGGGAGCGTAGGAACGGGCTAATGATGCGTCAAGACACCGGATAGGTCAGATGTATCGGGCCGCGCTCCAAGAGCCGACTCCCCGGGAGGGAACGATGCGCGTCATACGATCCAGGGTCATCAGAGCCGCGGCGGCGGTCGCCTGCGCCGCGGCCGTCCTCGTCCCCCTACGGGCGCAGGCCGATGCGAAGGCGGACGGCCACAGCTGGCGGCTGACCGGGCAGGGCCAGGTCAGCGGGCAGCTCACGCTCACCCGCGAGGGCCGGCTGACCCTGTCCGCCCAGGACGGCCGCACCACCGTGCTGCGCCCCTCCGCGCTCGGCATCCGCACCGCCGACGCCGACCTCAGCACCGGGCTGCGCTACGAAGGGCGCAGCGACAAGCGGATCCATGAGACGTACACGACCACCACCGGGCGCCGCACCCGCCACACCTCCGATGCCTCCGAGTCCACCTTCACCTTCCGCAAGCAGGGGCGGATGCTGAAGGTCGTCTTCCGGGTCTCCGCCGACGGGCTGGCCTACCGCTACGTACTGCCCGGCGAGGGCGGCGCGGACACCGTCACCGTGCTCGGCGAGACCACCGAGTTCGCGGTCCCGCCCACCGCCGAATCCTTCCTGCTGCCCTACGACAACGGCCGCCAGGACTACGAGTCCGCCCACGACCGGACCACCGTCGCCGACGCCGAGGCGGGCGACTACGGCTACCCGTCGCTCTTCCGTGTCGGCGACAGCTGGCTGCTCGTCGAGGAGGCCGACCTCAACAGCTCCTACGGCGGCTCCCGCCTCACCCTCGACGCCGACACCGACCGCTTCAAGCTGACCCTCCCCGACCCCGCCGAGGTCAGCTCCCCCGGCCTCACCACCCCCTGGCGCACCCTGGTCATCGGCGATCTGGCCACCGTCACCGAGAGCGACCTGCCCACCGACCTCGCCGCGCCCTCCAAGGTCGCCGACACCTCCTGGATCAAGCCGGGCAAGGCCGCGTGGTCCTGGTGGTCCGACGGACAGAGCCCCACCAGCCTCGCCGCCCAGAAGAAGTTCGTCGACTTCGCGGCCCGCGAGGGCTGGGAGTACGTGCTCGTCGACTCCGGCTGGAGCAACGACTGGATGCCCGAACTGACCGCCTACGCCAAGGAGAAGGGCGTCGGCGTCTGGCTCTGGGCGCGCTGGCAGACCATCGACGCGCAGAGCGAGCGGGACCGGCTGATGCCGCTGTGGAAGTCCTGGGGCGTGGTCGGACTGAAGATCGACTTCCTGGAGTCGGACGGACAGGACCGGATGCGGTGGTACGACGCGGTCTTCAAGGACAGCGCGAAGTACCACTTCATGCTGAACTTCCACGGCGCGACCATCCCACGCGGCCAGGAGCGCACCTGGCCCCAGCTGATGAGCACCGAGGCGGTCAAGGGCGCCGAGGGCACCCGCCCCAAACCCGGCCGCGAGCCCTTCCCCGCCGCGCACTACACCACGCTGCCCTTCACCCGGAACCTCATCGGGTCCATGGACTTCACGCCCGTCACCTTCACCGGGGTGCGGCCCACGAGCGACGCGGCGGAGCTGGCGCTGTCCGTGGTGTACGAGTCGGGGGTGCAGCACTTCGCCGACAGCGTCGAGTCGTACGACAGCCGGCCGCTCGCCCGGAAGTTCCTGCGGACCGTACCCACGGTCTGGGACGAGACCAAGCTGGTCGACGGCGCCCCCGGGGACCGCGCGGTCCTCGCCCGCCAGTCCGGCGACGACTGGTACCTGGGCGCGATCACCTCGGGCGAGGCACGCACGCTGGACGAGCCCCTGAGCTTCCTGGGCGCGGGCAAGTGGCGCGCGGAGCTGTACACGGACGGCGCGGACGGCCAGATCGCGACCGAGACCCGCGAGGTCACGGCCGCGTCCCGGCTGTCGGTCGCCGTCCCGAAAAACGGCGGCTTCGCGGCGCGCTTCACGCGGGCGGACTAGCGCGTCTCTTTCCCCCACCCCGCCCCTTCCCGAAACCGTGGCTCCGCCCCGGCCCCCGGTGGGGCTGCGCCCCCGGGCGGAGCCCCGGGTCCCGGTGGGGCTTCGCCCCCGGGTGAGGCGCCCCGGTCCCGGCGGGGGTGTGCCCCGGGCCCTGGCGGGGTTTTGCCCCCGGGTCCCGGCGGGGGTGTGCCCCGGGCCCTGGCGGGGTTTTGCCCCCGGGTCCCGGCGGGGGTGTGCCCCGGGCCCTGGCGGGGTTCTGCCCTCGGGTCCCGGCGGGGGTGTGCCCCGGGCCCTGGCGGGGTTCTGCCCTCGGGTCCCGGCGGGGCTCTGCCCCGGATCCGGGGGGTGCACCCGGGCCCGGCGGAGCTACGCCCCGGCTCCCGTGGGGCTTCGTCCCCGGGCCCGGCGGGGACGCTCGCTAGTCCCGGGGGCCTGGGACGTTGCGCAGGTCCTGGCGGGGCTTCGCCCCCAGGGACCTGCGCGTTGCGTTTCGGCCCTGGTGGGGCTGGGCTCGCCCGCTGCCTCGCGGGCCAGCGGGTTGGGGGCGTCCCCCCGTCGGCGCGCCCCCGGTGGGGTCCGGGGCGTAGCCACGGATTCGGGAAGGGGCGGGGAGGGGAGAGCCACCCGCCGTGGGGGCGCTAGCGCTTCAGCGCTCGCTCGATCGTCCGCATCACCTCGTCCAGCGGGGCATCCGTACGGGCCACCATCACCACCACGTCCTCCTCCCCGCTCTTGGCGGACACCGTGGCCGCCGGGCGGCCGGGGAGGGGGCGCCCGGCGCCGATGCCCGTGCCGAAGGCCTGGCGGACGATGTCGAAGGCGTGGTCCAGCTGGGCCTCCACATCGCCCACGCCGCCCGCGCGCAGCCAGCGCCGCAGGACGTGGTTGTGCGCCGTGACCACGGCGGACGCGGCGACCTCCGCGAGCAGCGGGTCGTCGTCGCCGTCGTGGTGCGCGCCCTCGTCGAAGTGGCCCAGCAGATAGCGGGTGAACAGCCGCTCGTAGCGGGCCACCGAGGCGATCTCGCGCTCGCGCAGGGCGGGCACCTCGCGGGTCAGGTGGTAGCGCTCCACGGAGACCGCGGGGGAGGCGGCGTACATCCGCATGACCTCCTTGATCCCCCGGCACACCGTGTCCAGCGGGTGCTCGTGCGGCGGCGCCGCGTCCAGCACGTCCGCGGCCCGCACCAATGTGTCGTCGTGGTCGGGGAAGATCGCCTCTTCCTTGGAGCGGAAATGGCGGAAGAAGGTGCGGCGGGCGACCCCCGCTCTCGCCGCGATCTCATCGACCGTCGTCGCCTCGTAGCCCTGCGTGGCGAACAACTCCATGGCCGCGGCCGCCAGTTTGCGGCGCATGGCCAAGCGCTGGGCGGTGGCCCGGCGGGTGCCGTTGCCTCCCGCGCCGGACGAGTTCGTTCGGTTCGTACGTGGCGTACGAGCGGCCTTCAGAGGCTGGGACATGTGGGGAACGTACTGCATTTTCCGGGGCGATGCCCCCCGGACCCCTGGTGCAGCGGGCTCGGAGGGCGCGGACGGAAGCGGGGCACTGTCCGCCCCGCCCGGCTCCTCAGGCCTTCGCATATTCCCGGAAGCCGCGCCCCGTCTTCCGCCCCAGGCACCCCGCCGCGACCAGGTGTTCCAGCAGCGGCGCGGGTGCCAGACCGGGCTCGCGGAACTCGCGGTGCAGCATCCTCTCGATGGCCAGGGACACATCAAGGCCCACGACGTCCAGCAGCTCGAAGGGGCCCATGGGATAGCCGCCGCCGAGCTTCATCGCGGCGTCGATGGCGTCCGGCGAGGCGTAGTGCTCCTGCACCATTTTCACCGCGTTGTTGAGGTACGGGAACAGCAGCGCGTTGACGATGAAGCCGGCCCGGTCGCCGCAGTCCACCGGGTGCTTGCGCACGGCCTGGCAGACCGCGTGCGCCGTGGCCCGCACCTCGTCCGCCGTCAGGACCGTGCGCACCACCTCGACCAGCTTCATCGCGGGCGCCGGGTTGAAGAAGTGCAGGCCGATCACGTCCTGCGGGCGCGAGGTCGCGCGGGCGCAGGCGATGACCGGCAGCGAGGAGGTGGTCGTGGCCAGCACCGTGCCCGGCTTGCAGACCTTGTCGAGCGCCGCGAAGAGCTGCTGCTTGACGGCCAGGTCCTCGACGACCGCCTCGACGGCGAAGTCCACGTCCGCGAAGGCGTCCAGCGACCCGGCCGGGGAGATCCGGGCCAGCGTCTCGCCGCGGGCCTGCTCGGTCAGTCGGCCCTTGGTCACCGACCGCCCCAGCGACCGGGCGATCCTGGCCTTGGCCGCCTCCGCCTTCTCCGGGGTGCGGGCGGCCAGCACGACCTCGTGGCCCGCTTTGGCGAAGACCTCGGCGATCCCGCTCGCCATGGTGCCCGACCCCGCGACCCCCACCACGCGCACCGGGCGCGCGGCGACCGGGGCCCGGTCGGCGGGGTCCGGGGTCAGCGCGTCCGGGACCACGGTGCCGCTGCCCGGCGCCTCGTACGTATAGAAGCCGCGGCCCGCCTTGCGGCCGGTCAGCCCGGCCTCGGCGAGCTGGCCCAGGATGGGCGCAGGCGCGTGCAGCCGGTCGCCGGAGGCCGCGTACATCGCCTCCAGGACGGTACGGGCCGTGTCGACGCCGACCAGGTCGAGCAGCGCCAGCGGGCCCATCGGCAGCCCGCAGCCCAGCCGCATCGCGGCGTCGATGTCCTCGCGCGCCGCGTACTTCGCCTCGTACATCGCGGCGGCCTGGTTGAGATAGCCGAACAGCAGCCCGTCGGCGACGAACCCCGGCCGGTCGCCGAGCGCGACCGGCTCCTTGCCCAGGTCGCGGGCCAGCGCCGTGACCGCGGCGACGGCCGCGGGCGAGGTCAGCACGCTGGAGACGATCTCGACCAGCCTCATGGCGGGCGCGGGATGGAAGAAGTGCAGGCCCAGGACGCGCTCGGGGCGGGCGGAGTCGGCGGCCAGCCGGGTCACGGACAGCGCGTTGGTGCCGGTGGCGAGGATGGTCTCGGGCCGGACGACGGCGTCCAGGGCGGTGAAGACCTCCAGCTTGATGTCGTAGCTCTCGGGCACGACCTCGATCACCAGATCCGCGTCGGCCGCGGCCCGCAGATCGGTGGAGACGCGGAAGCGGGCCAGCGACTCCTCCCGCTCCCGCTCGGTCATCCGCTCGCGGCGCACGGCGCGGGCGGTGGCGGTCTCCAGCGCGGCGACGGCCCGGCGCGCGGCGCTCTCGCTGACGTCGACGCCGATGACCTCGCGAACCCCGCGGCCCGCCCTGGCCAGCAGTTCGGCGATGCCGGTGCCCATGGTGCCGAGCCCGATGACGGCGACAGTAGTGAGCGGGGCCCGGGAGGGGGAGATATCAGGGGTGGGCGTTTCAGGGCTCGGCGCGGGGTCGGACGTGGGACTGGCGTCGGTGGTCGGAAGACGGTCCATCGCGGACTCCAGAGGGTGTTCCCCGGATATGGGGATGAAGTGACGACTGAGACGACTGAGAGGAGCTTTCGGTCATGCGCGGAGGGCTGACACGAAACTCCTGTGGAAGGGCTTGCACGCTCCCTGACGGACGGCGCCGCACGGAGGAGACTGCCCGTGGGGGAGACACACGGCCGGCCCTGTCCCGGGGCCACGCCGTACCAAACTGCCGAACCGACTTCACGACTTCACACGGCGGCTGCGTCACCAGGCCGCCAGAGCAGGGGTGCTGCTCGTGTCGCCAGTTTAACTGGCGGGTAACCAAGACGCCAGAGCACATTTTGTGACCCGCGCGCCGGGGCGCCGGTCACCGGGGAGGGGAGACCATCACATGGACGAAGAATTCCGCGTACTGACCGACCGGGTGCGGGCCTCGCTCTCGTCCCCGGAGGAGGCCAGGGCCCACGCCTCGCTGCTCGCGCTCGTACGGCAGGGCACCCCCGCCGCGCGCGAGCAGCTCGCCCGCATCCTTGTCGCGCCCGAGCAGCCGCTGTGGGCGCGGGAGACCGCCGCGTTCGTGCTCGGCAGCGCGGGGGACCGGCGGGCCTTCGAGACCCTCGTCCTCCTTCTCAACTACCGCGAACAGGCCCGCTGCGCGACCGCCGCCCGCGTCCTGGCCCGCCTGGCCGACCCGCGCACCGCCCGCGCGGCGGCCGCCCTGGCCACGAACCCGCTGCGCACCGCCTACTCGCTCCACCCCATCCGGCTGCTCGTCGAGCTGCGCGCCCCCGAGTCCGTCCCGGCCCTCGTCGCCGCCCTGGAACGCCAACTGGCGGCCCGGGACCGGCATTGGCCGATCGCGCGCGCCTGCGTCGAGGGCCTCGGGGCGATCGGGGACGAACGCGCTGTCCCGGCCCTGACGTCCGCGGCCCGCCACCCCCGCCTCAGCGCGGCCGCCGCGGCGGCGCTGGCCCGCATCAGCGGCGGAGGCGCCCCTCTCGGGCCCCGCCGCCCGGCCCCGGACAAGCCGGGCCGCGCACGGGTGCGTTGACCGCCCCCCGCCCCGCCTCGCGCGCGCCCGTGCGCGCGCGGGGCGAGATGGGGTCAGGCCGCTATGGGGGCGAGGGGGCGGGCGTAGCGGACTTCGGGGACGGGGACGCCGTCCACCTCGTAGTCCTCCTGACCGCCGTCGGGCGCGAAGCCGGCGCGCTCGTAGAAGCGCCGGGCGCGGGCGTTGCCCTCCAGCACCCACAGCCGCAGCCGTGGAAAGCCCCGCTCGGCGGCGCGGCTGACGGACTCCGTCAGCAGGGCGCGCCCGATGCCGCCGCCGAACAGGTCGTGGCGCACATAGATCGCGTACAACTCCGCGTCCCCCGAGGGCAGATCGCGGTCCCGGTACGGGCCGAAGCACGCCCAGCCGACCACCTCGCCGACCGGGCCGTCGGCCACGAGGTTGACCACGTCCCCCACCCCTCTGGAGAAGAACTCCCGCCGCCGCCGCGCGTCCTTCTCCACGCTCAAGCCGTCCAGGTGCGCCTGCGGTATCAGCCCCCGGTACGCGGCCTGCCAGCCGCGCACCCGCACCGCCGCCACGGCGTCGATGTCCGCTTCCGTCATCTCCCTCACATGTACGCCGTCCATGCGCCCACCGTAGGCCGCTTGACCCTGCCATTGGCGGCAGGCTCGCAGGATCCCGCCCATGGACCACAGCAACGACATGAACACCGAAGAGCCCACCGCCCCCTTCGACGGCAGGGTCGCCCTCGTCACCGGCGCGGGCACCGGGATCGGCCGGGCGACCGCCCGGGCGCTGGCCGGGCTGGGGGCGCGGGTGGTGGCGGTCGGGCGGCGGCCCGGGCCGCTGGACGAGACGGCGGCGGGGCACCCCATGATCGAGCCCTTCCCGGCGGACATCACCGCGGAGGGCGCCGCCGAGGACATCGTGCGGCACGCCGTCGAGGCGCACGGCCGGCTGGACGTGCTGGTCAACAACGCCGCGATCGTGCGCGCCGCGCCGCTGGGCGACAGCACCCGCGAGCTGTCCGCCCCGCTCCTGGCCACCAACCTCCTCGCGCCCGTGCTGCTGACGCGGGCGGCCCTGGGCCCGCTGGAGGAGAACGGCGGTGGTGTGGTGGTGAACGTCAGCACCTCCATCGGCCAGCGCGGCTGGGCGGGCAACTCCGTCTACGCGGCGACAAAGTCGGCCCTGGACACGCTGACCCGCAGCTGGGCGGTGGAGCTGGCGCCGCGCGGGGTGCGGGTGGTGGCCGTCGCGCCCGGCGCGATCGAGACCCCCATCGGGGAGCACCAGGGGCTGACGCCCGAGCAGCGCGCGAAGGTACGGGCCTGGCAGCTGGCCCACACCCCGCTGGGGCGGATCGGGCGTCCGGAGGAGGTGGCGTGGGCGATCACCCAACTGGCGTCGCCCGAGGCGGCGTTCGTGACGGGCGTGGTCCTGCCGGTGGACGGCGGGGCCGTGGTCGGCTGAGCGCGGGCGGTGGACGGCTGGTAGAACGGGCACCGGAGGTGGGACCGGTGCGGATCGGGGAGCTGGCGGAGGCCACGGGCGCGACGCCGCGCGCGCTGCGCCACTACGAGCAGGCGGGGCTGATCACGTCCGCGCGCGAGCCCAACGGCTACCGCGACTACGACGAGCGGGCCGTCGTCCGCGTGCGCAACATCCGCGAACTGCTCGCGGTGGGCCTCACGCTGGACGACATCCGCTGCTTCCTGCCGTGCCTGGACGGCGATGTGACGAGCGTGCGGCCCGCCGCCGAGGGGCTGAGGATCGCCCGCGAGCGGCTCGCCGTCCTTGACGCCCGCATCGCCGCCCAGACCGAGGCCCGCGACCGGCTGGCGGCCGCGGTGAGCCGGGCGGCCGCGAGCGCATGACGGCGGCGGGGACGGCGGCGGGCCGTCCGCCGGAACCGGTCCCATCCCGGAGGACGGCTGGTTCGCCCGCTATCGCGCCAAGCCCCACGCGCCGGGCCTGCGGCGGCGCGCGGCCGCGCCGGCCGGGCCGCGAGCCCCGTCCGCCGGAGGACCCCGCGCGCATCGCCGGGCTCCTTCCCCTCCCCGCCCCCTGCCGTTGTGCGGCTCCGCCGCGTGGGGGGGGCTTCGCCCCTGGACTCGGGGTCTGGGGCAGCGCCCCAGTTTCGGGAAGGGGCGGGGAGGGGAAGGAGCCCGCCGCAGGCGTCACGGTGCGCCGGGCACCCTTAGAGCAGCGTCAGCTGGTCGGGCGCCTCGGTGGCGGGGGCGGCATCCGTGGCCCGCGGGGCGGTGACGCCGCGGTGCGCGCCCGCGCGGTACGGGCCGATGCCGTACTCGTCGGCGAACTCGTGGACCATCCCGGTGATCCGCCGCTGATACCACCGCGGCGCATACGCCCCGCCGCCGTACAGCGCGTCGTAGCGGGGCAGCAGCCGCGGGTGGTGGCGGGCCAGCCAGGCCGTGAACCACTCGCGGGCGCCGGGCCGCAGATGCAGCACGAGCGGCGTCACGGACGTGGCCCCGGCCGCCGCGATGGCCCGTACGGTCGCGCGCAGCTGCTCGGGGGAGTCACCGAGGTAGGGGATCACCGGGGCCATCAGCACCCCGCACGGGATGCCGTGGTCGGTCAGGGTGCGCACCGCCTCCAGGCGCCGCTCGGGTGAGGGCGTGCCCGGCTCGACGGTGCGCCACAGCCCGGGGTCGGTGAAGCCGACCGAGACGGAGACGCCGACATCGGTGACGCGGGACGCCCGCCGCAGCAGCTCCAGGTCGCGCAGGATCAGGGTGCCCTTGGTGAGGATGGAGAAGGGGTTGGCGCGCTCGGTCAGGGCGGTGAGGATGCCGGGCATCAGCCGGTAGCGGCCCTCGGCCCGCTGGTAGCAGTCGACGTTGGTGCCCATGGCGATGTGCTCGCCGCGCCAGCGGCGGGAGGCCAGCTCGCGGCGGAGCAGCTCGGCGGCGTTGATCTTCACCACGATCTGGGTGTCGAAGTCGAGGCCGGTGTCGAGGTCGAGATAGCTGTGCGTCTTGCGCGCGAAGCAGTAGACGCAGGCGTGGGAGCAGCCGCGGTACGGGTTGACCGTCCATTCGAACGGCATCCGGGAGGCGCCGGGCACCCGGTTGACGATCGAGCGGGCGCGGATCTCGTGGAAGGTGATCCCGCGGAATTCGGGGGTGTCGAAGGTGCGGGTCGTCACCGCGTCTGCCGCGAAGAGGGCGGGCGCGGCCGCCCCGTCGCCGTCGGTCAGGTTGTCCCAGCGCATGGCTCGCACCTCCGGGGGTCTCGCTCGTCCCAGAATTAGAACACATGTTTCATTCATGGGTCAGCCCCCCGGAGGTGCTCCGGTCAGTCCCGGTCAGTCCCGGTCAGTCCCGGTCAGCCCCGGGCGCTCGGCGCCGAGGCCCGGGGCTCGGCGACCGCCGGGCCGCCGGCGGCGCGGAGCGAGCCGGCCGTGCGGCGGGCGCGGCCCGCCGGGACGAGCAGGGCCGCGAGGGCGGCGGCGAGGCAGAGCAGGGTCAGCAGGGCGAAGCCGTGGGTGTAGCCGGATTCGTACGGCAGGCCGGAGGGCTGGAGGCGGCTGGTGACCAGCACGCTGGTGACGGAGGCGCCGATGGAGCCGCCGATGGTGCGGATGTTGGCGTTCATGCCGGTCGCGGCGCCGGTCTGCTCGGCGGGGACGCTGCCCACGATGAGGTTGGCCATCGAGGCGAAGGCCAGGCCGATGCCGAGGCCGAAGATCCCGGCGACGAACGCCACCTGCCACTGCCGGTCGTGCCACAGCGTGAGGAAGCCGCAGGCGACGGCGCCGAGCGCGGCGCCCGCCACCAGCAGCCGCTTCGCGCCGAGGCGCGGCTCGAGGCGGCCGCTGAGCACGCCCGCGCCGAACATGGCGATCAGCATGGGGAGCATCAGCAGCCCGGCCCCGGTGACGGAGGCGCCGAAGCCGTAGCCCGCGGCGGACGGGGTCTGCGCGAAGCCGGGGAGGAAGGACCAGATCGCGTACATGCCCGCGCCGAACAGCAGCGCCGCGGCGTTGGTGGTCCATACGGCGGGCAGTCGCATGACGCGCAGGTCGATCAGCGGGTTGGCGGAGCGGGCCTCGGCGATCAGCCACAGGGCGAACAGCAGCGCGGCGGCCACGAAGAGCGTGATCACCCGGGCCGAGCCCCAGCCCCAGACGGCCGCCTGGCTGAGCGGCAGCAGCAGCGCGACCAGCCAGCCCGAGAGCAGCACGGCGCCGAGCCAGTTGACGCGTCCGGAGGCGCGGGTGGGGGATTCGGGGATGAAGCGCAGGGCGATCAGCGCGGTGGCGGCGACGATCCCGACGGGCAGCCAGAACAGCCAGCGGTAGTCCAGCGCGGAGACGATGGGTCCGGCGGCGACCATCCCGACGCCGCCGCCCGCGGCGATGACCGCCGAGAGGTTGCTGATGCTGGGGCTCACCTCCTCGGCGGCGAACTCGTCGCGGATGATGCCGAAGGAGAGCGGGAAGAGCGCGCCGCCGATGCCCTGGATCACCCGGGCGACGATGAGGACGCCGATCGTGGGCGCGAGTGCCGCGAGCAGACAGCCGAGGGTCAGCGTGACGAGCACCGCGACCAGGGTGCGCTTCTTGCCGATCAGATCGCCGACGCGGCCGAGGATCGGGGTGAAGATCGAGGCGGAGAGCAGATACGCGGTCATCACCCAGGTCGCGGTCGACTGCGAGGTGTGCAGGGCGTGCTGCACGGTCGGCAGGGCCGGGGCGATCAGCGACTGGAGCATGGAGAACACGCCGGCGCCTGTCGCGAGGACCGCGAAGGTGAGGCGAGCGGAGTTGCGGGGCATGGGTGGCCTCTCCAAAACAAGCGGGCGATCCGCGAGGCCATGGACGGCGAGTCGGACATCTTCGCCGCCTGCCGCGAGTCGATGTACCGGGCGGGCGGCCCGCTCTTCGAACGGGCGCTCCAGGCCGGCCAGGTCCGCACCGATATCGGCTTCGACGACCTGCTGCGCATGGTGGCCGGTATCACCGCGACGAACTTCCTCGACGACGCCCAGCGCGACCGCGTCCTCGGCGTGGCCCTCGACGGTGTCCGCGCGGTGCGCTGATCCGGCCGCCGAGGCCTTACCGGTGGCGGCCTCCAATTAGGCAAAGTCCCAGCAAAAATGGTTGGCTTGCCGCAGTCGAGAGCGCCGCATGACGGGGCGCCGTTCCACGAGTGGAGGAGAGCAATGGGCCAAGTCGAGGCCACCACCGAACGGATCGTCACGGGCAGCCCCGAGGACGTGTTCGACGCGCTCGCCGACTACAGCGGTGTGCGCGGCCGGCTGCTGCCGGAGCAGTTCAGCGAGTACGAGGTACGCGAGGGCGGCGACGGTGAGGGCACGCTGGTCCACTGGAAGCTCCAGGCCACCAGCAAGCGCGTGCGCGACTGTCTGCTGGAGGTGACCGAGCCGACCGACGGGGAGCTGATCGAGAAGGACCGCAACTCCTCGATGGTCACCACCTGGGTCGTGACCCCGGCGGGTGAGGGCAAGGCGCGGGTGGTCGTCACCTCGACCTGGCAGGGTGCGGGCGGCATCGGCGGCTTCTTCGAGCGGATGTTCGCGCCCAAGGGGCTGGCCCGGATCTACGACGCGGTGCTCGCCAAGCTCGCGGCCGAGGTCGAGAAGTAGCCGGTCGCGAGGCAACCGGAGGATTCACCGGATCGGGTGGTTTTCCTTGCGGCGTGCCTCGCCGCCGTACACCCTCCCACCGGGGCGAAAGCCTCTGAACGTCCCTCTCCCCACCCGTCATCGGCGATTCGTCGCGCTTGCTCACAGTTGTCGCGTAATGCGAGAAAAGGGCGGCGGTGCAGGCGCGACGAAGGGGAGATGGACGTGGGCGGGATCACCTGGACCCCCCTGGCCAAGGGGGACGAGCCGGGACGCGCCACCGCTCCCGTGCCCGCATGGGCCCGGACGGCGCACGAGGCCGCGCAACAAGCGCAGCAGCAACAAGCACAGCAGACGGCATCACAGGCAGCACCACCGACAGCGCCTCCGGCGGAGCCGGAGACGGCGCCGGAGGCCGCCTGGGAGGCGCAGGCGCCGGACCCCGGGGCGCCGGGCGGCGCTCCCATCCCGCTCAGCCCGGCCCGAGTCCGGATGATCTTCTTCGGGCTGGTGCTCACCCTCCTGCTGGCCGCCCTCGACCAGACCATCGTGGCCACCGCCCTGCCGAAGGTGGTCGGTGAACTGCACGGCCTGGACAAGATGTCCTGGACCGTCACCGCCTACCTCCTCACCTCGACCATCGTGCTCCCGGTCTACGGCAAGCTGGGCGATCTCATGGGGCGCAAGAGCGTCTTCCTCTTCGCCATCGCCGTCTTCGTGGCCGGCTCCGCCCTGGCGGGCTGGTCGCGCACCATGGACGAGCTGATCGCCTTCCGGGCGGTCCAGGGCGTGGGCGCCGGGGGCCTGATGATCGGCATTCAGGCGATCATGGCGGACATCGTTCCGCCCCGCGAACGCGGCCGCTACATGGGGCTCATCGGCGCCTCGTTCGGCCTCGCGTCGGTCGCCGGGCCGCTGCTCGGCGGCTATCTCACCGACCATCTGTCCTGGCGCTGGTGCTTCTACATCAACGTGCCCTTCGGCCTGGCCACCATGGCCGTCGTGACCGTCGCCCTCAAGCTCCCCAGGGTCGCCCGGCGGGGCCGCTTCGACTATCTGGGCGCGCTGCTCCTGGGCGTGGCCTCGACCTGCCTGGTCTTGCTGACGAGTTGGGGCGGCACCGAGTACCCGTGGAAGTCCCGCGTCATCCTCGGGCTCGCGCTCGGGGCGCTGGGCAGCGCGATCCTCTTCGCCGTCGTCGAGGCCGTGGCGCCCGAACCGATCATGCCGCTGCGGCTGTTCCGCGACTCGGTCTTCTGCGTCACCGGGCTCATCGGCGCGGTCATCGGCCTGGGCCTCTTCGGGGCCGCCAGCTATCTGCCCACCTTTCTCCAGATGGTCGACGGCGTCAGCGCCACCGAGTCGGGGCTGCTGATGCTCCCCATGATGGCCGGGACGGTCGTGGCCTCCATCGCCTCCGGCCAGCTCATCAGCATGACCGGCCGGTACCGGATCTACCCCCTCTTCGGCAGCGCGCTGGCTGCCATCGGCATGTGGCTGCTCTCCCGGATGGAGGTGGGCACCTCCCGCCTGGACTACAGCCTGTGGATGGGGGTCTTCGGGCTCGGCCTCGGGCTGGTCCTGCCGGTGCTGGTGCTCGCCGTCCAGAACTCCGTACGCCCTGCCGACATCGGCTCCGCCACCAGCGCCAACAACTACTTCCGGCAGATGGGCGGCAGCGTCGGCGCGGCCGTCTTCGGCACCCTGTTCGCCCATCGCCTCGCCGACCGGCTCGCGGTCGAACTCCCCGCCGCCGGCCCCGATCCGGGGGCCTCCGGCACCGGGATCTCCGACCCCCAGTCGGTCACCCCGGAACTGGTGCACTCGCTGCCCGGCGCGCTGCGCGACGGCTATATCGCGGCGTACGCCGACGCCATGCCGCGGATCTTCCTCTATCTCGTGCCGGTGCTCGTCCTGGGCTTCCTGCTCGCCTTCCTCCTGAAGGAGAAACCTCTGGTGTCCACCACCGACTTCGCCGTCCAGCAAGACCCCGTCGTCCCCGCCGCGCGGACCGTGCCCCGGACCGCCCCGGCCCCCACCATCGCGGGCATTCCGGTTTGCGGCACCGTCCAGCACCACGACGGCACCACGGTCCCGCGCGCCGCGCTCACCCTCATCGACATCGCGGGGCGCCAGATCGGGCGCGGGGCCACCGGCGAGGACGGCCGGTACGCGCTGAGCACGCCGGGCGCGGGCTCGTACGTCCTGATCGCCTCGGCGGGCGGCCATCAGCCGCGGGCGGTCAGCGTCACGGTCGGCGAGCGCCCGGTCGACCTGGACGTGGTGCTCGGCGGGGCCGGGCGGCTGGCCGGGATGGTGTGCACCGCGGACGGCGCTCCCGTGCGGGACGCCACCGTCACCCTTACCGATGTGCGCGGCGAGGTCGTCGCCACCACTCGCAGCGGGCTCGACGGGGGCTATGTGATCACGGAGTTGGTGGCGGGCGAGTACACCCTCGCCTCCAGCGCCCCCGCCTTCCGCCCGGCCGCGCTGCCGGTCACCGTCCAGGCCGCCCGGGAGACCCGGCAGGACATCGAGCTGGCGGGCGGCGCGGTGCTGCGCGGCGTGGTGCGGGCGGGCGGCGGACGGCTCGTCGAGGACGCGCGCGTCACGCTGCTCGACGCGGCCGGAAACGTCGTTGACACGGCGACCACCACGGTGGACGGCGCCTTCCGCTTCGTCGACCTCTCGGCGGGCGAGTACACGGTGATCGCGGCCGGCTATCCGCCGGTCGCGACGGTCCTCCAGGTCGCGGGCGGCGGCCGCACCGAGCGTGACCTGCAACTCGGCCACGAGGACTGAGCCCTCCGGGGCACCTGGCAAGTTCGCCTCCGTGCCCTAGACTTCCCGGCCATCGGCGAGAACGCGTCGTCGAAGACATGGGCGAGGAGGAGTTGGCATGGCAACGGGGGGATGGGGTCCGCCGAACGGCCCCGGGCAGGGAAACAACCGCTGGGGACCACAGCCCCCGGCACCCGATCCGTACGCGCCGCCGCCGACGCCCGATCCGTACGGACCGCCGCCGCCGAACCCCTATGGTCCGCCGCCCCCGCCGCCCGGGCCCTACCGGCCGGCGCCCACGGGCCGGCGCTGGTACCGGCGGGTGCCCTTCCTCTCCTTCCTCATCCCCCTGTTCCGCCTCTCGCAACGGCCCGCGCGGCGACTGTTCGACCAGGACGGCGGCGGGCGCGTGCACGACCCCGTGGTCGACCGCGTCCAGATCGCCCGCACGGCGCTCGGCGTCCTCGCGACGGTCGCGCTCTACTACCTGTACGGGGAGGACGGCGACCTGGAGGACCAGGCAAGCGAAAGCGCCGGCCAGCTCATCCTGACCCCCGTCCTGCTCATCATCGTCGTACCGGTGGTGATCGCCCTCTTCATCCGCTACGCGCCCGCGGAGCGGCGGCGGTTGCTGCGCTCGCGGCTCGGCGTCCCGCTCAAGACCGTCGGCTTGTACGTCCTGACCGTGGCCGTCATCGCCGGCCTGTCGTACGTGATCTTGAAAACCCCGGTGCTGCACGACCTGCACGGGGTATGGCTGTTCGTGGCCGCCGTCCCGGCGCTCTGGTTCCTGCTGTGGCTGCTGCCGTTCGCCGTCCTCGCCTCGGCCTACATCGCCCGCTCCGCCTTCAACACCGCCTATGTGCACGCCGCGCTGCCCGCCGTGATCACCGTGGTGATGGTGTGGATCATCGCCGTCCTGAACGCGACCGGGGGCGGCATGCCGGGCGGGCCGCTGTGGGCCCAGTTCTGTGCCCTGTTCGGCGGCCCCCTGTCGGTGACCGCGATCTCCCTGTGGGAGCTGCGCCGACTGCGCACGCGCCACGGCGTGACCATACGCGGCTGAGACAACCCCCTATTCGGGTATTGGGGCGCGCGGCGGCCCGCGGCGGTCGTACCGTGGGTAGCGGTGGCGCAGATCTTGCCTGGTTAAGGAGTCTTCCGGCGATGGACCGTGGCACGTCGCACGGCGACGATGAGCTGGGCGGGGTGCCCCGGGTGCCGGCGCAGCGGGGCGGCAGCGGCGGGCCCGGGCGGATGCCGCTCGCGGTGGTGGTCATCGACGTCGACGGGCTGGTGACGCACTGGAGTTCGGGTGCGCGTCGGCTTTTCGGGCGCAGCCGTGAGGAGGCCATGGGCTGCCGGGCCGTCGATCTGATGCCGGTCTCGGGCGCGCTGGGCGGCGAGGAATGGCGATACGAGGAGGGCGGGCACGAGCACGGGCGCGGGCCCGATCTGGACGCCGCGCCGGCCGGGGCGCCGCCGTATCCCACGGCCGGGCGGGCCCGGATGGCCGATCAGGCGCATGGCCAGGTCGATGTGTTGTGGTGGGCGTATCCGCTGGTCGGGTCGGGGCCGGAGCGGCTGCTGGTGCTCGCGGCGGACGCCTCGGGGCTGGCCGAGGCGGAGCGCGCGACCGGCGGGGAGCGGGAGCGGTTCTCGCCCGGCTTCGCGCTGCACACCGAGTTCCCCGGCGCGGACCGGCTCGCCGGGCGGCTGCCGGACATCCTGCCCAACATGGGCCCGGCCAGGGCCGGCCGGATCGTCGCGCAGATCCTCGAACTCGGCTATCCGGTGCTGGAGATCAGCAGGAACGAGCGGGTGCCGGTGACCCCGGACTGGGGCATGCCCCGCTACCGGGAGCGGCAGGCCCGGCAGGAGGCCGCACGGCGAGCCGCGTCCGCCGGGGCCGGGACCGGCGGCGGGGCAGGGGGCGCGCAGGGAGCGCCGAGCGCCCCCGGAGTGCCGTACGCACCTGAGGACATCGACCTCGAATACGCCGCCGTCCGCGAGCGCCTGGAATTCCTCAACGAGGTCAGCGGGCGCATCGGCAGCTCGCTCGACCTCGCGCGCACCATCCGCGAGGTCACCAGCGCCGCCGTGCCCCGCTTCGCCGACTTCGCCGGCACCCATCTCCGCGCCCAGGTGCTGGCCGGCGAGGGATTCCCCGACGGCCCGCCCGACGTCACCACCATCTGGCACCGGGTGTGGGTCGAGCACAACGACGAACCGGGCCGCTGGGACGACACCGTGCCGGTCGGGGAGGCCATCGCGTTTCCCGAACACACGCCGTTCTTCCAGTGCATGGTCACCGGCGAGCCCGTGCTGATCCCGTACATCGACGACGCGCTGGGCGACCGGATCTCCGGGGAGTTCGAGAAGCGCGACCTGCGGCCGCTGATCAACGGGCGGTCGCTGCTGATCGTGCCGCTCAAGGCGCGCGATGTGGTGCTGGGCTTCATGGTGCTGATGCGCCGCGCGGGGCGGGAGCGGTTCCACGACATGGACCGCACGACCGGCGCCGAACTCGCCGCCCGCGCGGGCCTGGTGCTCGACAACTCCCGCATGTACACGTACCAGGAGAACGTCGCCGAGACGCTCCAGGACAGCATGCTGCCCCAGGTCACCCCGCGCATGGCCGGATGCGACACGGCCACCCGCTATCTGCCCGGCACCCGGCTCGGCCGGGTCGGCGGCGACTGGTTCGACTGCGTCAAGCTGTCCGGCTCGCGCACCGCCCTCGTCGTCGGCGACGTCATGGGACACGGCCTGAACTCGGCCGCGATGATGGGCCAGTTACGGATCGCCGTACAGACCATGGCGGCCCTCGACCTGCCGCCCGCGCAGCTCATGCGCGGCCTCGACGACCTGGCGCAGCGGCTCGGCGAGCACTACCTGGCCACCTGCCTCTACGCGGTCTACGACCCCATCCGCTCCGAGCTGCTGATCTCCAACGCGGGCCATATCCCGCCCGTGCTGGTGCGCGCCGAGGACGGCCGCAGCGAGCTGCTCGACCTGCCGACCGGAGCGCCCATCGGGGTCGGCGGGGTGCCCTTCGAGACCGCCCGGATACGCGTGTCGCCCGGCGACCGCCTGGTGCTGTGCACGGACGGCCTGGTGGAGGTGCGCGGCCAGGACATAGGCGACGGGCTCGCCGCGCTGTGCGAGTCCGCCGCACACCCGGCGGCGTCCATGGACGACGCCTGCGACACCATCATCCGCGCCCTCAACACCCGCGGCGGCCGCAAGGACGACGTGGCGCTGCTGATGGCCCGGCTCAACGGCATCCCGGCCGCCGACGTGGCCCAGTGGCGGCTCGCGCTGGAGCCGCGCGAAGTGGGCCGGGCGCGGCGGCTGGTGGGGGAGCGGCTGCTCCAATGGGGGCTCCCGGAGGCCGTGGAGACCGCGCAACTGCTGGTCAGCGAGGTCGTCACCAACGCGATCCGGCACGCCCACACCCACCATGTCGTGCTGCGCCTGGTCCGTACGGACGCGCTGCTGTGGGAGGTCTTCGACGACGACCACGAGCTGCCGGTGCTGCTGAGCGCGGGCCGCAACGACGAGACGGGGCGCGGGCTGCGGGTGGTCGACGCGCTGGCGCGGGAGTGGGGCGGCAGCCGGTCGGCCGACGGCAAGACGGTCTGGTTCGAACAGACACTTCCCCGCCCGGAGCGCGCGGCGCGCGGGTCGCGCGGGGGCGCGAATATCGCGTGAAGGAACGCGCCCGGCTCTTGTCCACGGCTGGTGAGCGGCGATAGTCACCTTGATCGTATGGGTGGCCTCTACTCCGGGGAGCGGCGGATGAGCGTGTCGGAGCGCTACAGGCAGGCGTGGGAGAGCTACTGGCAGAACACCTCGGACGCGCCGGGGGAGGCCATCTGGGACGCCGACCCGTCACTGTCCGCGGCCCCGCACCTCGAACTGCTCGCCCCGCACGCGGACACCGGGCTGCCGATCGCCGACCTCGGCTGCGGCAACGGCACCCAGACCCGCTATCTGGCCTCCCACTTCCCCCGCGCCATCGGCGTCGACCTCTCCCAGGCGGCCATCGAACACGCGCGGCGCGCCGACACGGAGAAGGTGGCCGAGTACGAGCAGCTCAACCTGACCGACGCGGCGCGCGTACGGGAACTCCACGAGCGGCTCGGCGACACCAACGTCTATATGCGCGCCGTCATCCACCAGAGCGACCCTCCGGACCGGCGGCCCGTCGCGGAGGCGGTGGCCACCCTGCTGGGACGGCACGGGCGGGCCTTCGTCGCCGAGCTGACCGAGGAGTCCAAGACCGTACTGCGCGAGGCCGCACAGGACCCCGGCGGCCCGCCGCCCAAACTCCGCCGGGTGTTCGACCACGGCCTGCGGCCCGCCGACGCGCGGACCGTGGAGGTGCCGGAGCTGTTGCGCGAGGCGGGGCTGACGGTGCTGGACCACGGGCTCACCACCCTGCCGCAGACCGAGTACCGCGCCGACGGGACGCGGATCGACCTCCCGGCCCAGTGGTTCGTGGTCGCCGCGCTCAACTCCTCGCGCCCAGCGTGATGACCGTGGCCGTGCCGAGGGAGCCTTCGGTGGGGATCGTCCGGGTCGTGGTGGCACGCCCGTCGATGAGACGGCGCAGGGACGCGGGACCGGGCTGCAACCGGCCCCGTTCGAAGAGGACCAGGCTCACCTCGACCCCGGAGGGCGGCGTCATCCGCCGGTACTGTCCGTAGGTGACCGCATCGCAGCCGGAGTACCAGCCGAGGTCGGGCTCGTAGCCGGTGACCAGCAGGCAGGGCCGGTCACCACCGGCGAGCTGCCGTGCCACGGCGAGGGTCGACACGCGTTGGGCGGTCGGGCCCGGCATCGCGTCGTGCGCCACGTACTGCGCGGTGGCGGGCACGGTGACGGCGGCCAGCGCGGCGACGGCGGTGAGCACGGTCGCGGACCAGCGCCCGGCGGCCTCGGCGAGGGTCTGCACACCGAGCACGGTCAGCAGCACGACGGGCAGATAGACGAAGCGGGGCTCGCCGTCCGTGGCCACGCCCAGCACGACGAAGGTGAGGACCGCGGTCATGCCCAGAAACACGTGGCGGCGGTCGTCACGGCGGCGGCGCCTGATCGCGGCGCCCAGCCCCCACAGCCCCGCGGCCATGACGACGCCGCCGAGGTCACCGGCCAGCCGGTACGGGAAAATGGACAGGTAGTACACGAGACCGTCGCCCACATACGCCCGGCCCGCGTGCTCGGTCGCGGAGAAGATCAGGCCGAGGGGGCCGCCGGTGACCTCGGTGGCGTAGACGAAGTGCGGTATCAGCCCGGCGAGGAAGATACCCGCGCACAGGGCCAGCCGGCGGCCCTGCGCCAGCCAGGCCCGGGGCCCGTAGGCCAGGACGGCGGCGGCGACGACGGCCGCGAGGGTGCCCACCACGCCGTACCGCAGATAGAAGGCCGCGAGCGCCGGGAGGGGCACGGCGAGCAGTGCCCGTGAACCGGGCTTCTCCTGCGCGCGGACCAGCAGATACACCACGATCAGGAGCAGGCCCGTGGCGCCGATGTCATTGAGGAACAGCGGCACGCGGCGCAGGAAGCCCAGCCCGCTGAGCAGCAGAAGCGTCACCACCACGGCCCGGCGGGGAGTGGTCAGCCGGGCCGCGACCAGATAGGTCGTGGTCAGCGTGAACAGGGTCAGCAGCAGCGCGACCACCCGCAGCGCCCCCACGTCGTCGTGCACGGCCAGGGCGATCCGGCCGAGGGCGGGAAGCCCCACCGGGCGGTAGGTGCCCCAGCCCGCGTCCGGGGTGCCGTCGTCAAGCCAGGAGCGGGCCTTGTTGCCGTACACCGCCTCCTCGTGGCCGATCAGCGGCTCGTGGTCCTGAAGCGCGGCCCACGCGGCGGCGGCCATGGCCAGCACCCCGGCGACCCACGCCCACGCGGGTATTCGCCGCAGCCGTTCCACGGCCTGGACGGCCACGGGCGGCGGGTCGGGCACCGTTCGCAGGCCCCTCACGGCGAGCAGCCACGCCGGGGCGGCGACCAGCAGGAAGGGCCACGGCTGCCCACCGACGACCCCCACCGCGTGCAGCACCTGCTGTACGACGGCGGCGAGCGTCGTCACGACGGCCACCACCAGAGCCACCCGTTGGCCGCGCGGCGCTCTTTCCGGGGCGCCGTGGACCGGATCGGGGATGAGCAGGGGGGCGGTGGGCACGGGTCACCTCAAGGGCCGGAGGGCAGGCGGGGAACGGGCCCGATGCTCACCCGGAGCCGCTGAGACGACGCTGAAGGATCCTGAAGACCTCTTCAGGGACGTCGGGGAACGGCTGTGGATACTTAGGCGATGCGGCTACTGGTGGTGGAAGACGAGGAAGGGCTCGCGGTCGCCCTGAAGAGAGGCCTGGAAGCGGCCGGATACGCGGTGGACGTGGCCCACGACGGCCTGGTCGGCCTGCACATGGCGCGCCAGAACCCGTACCAGGCGATCGTGCTCGACATCATGCTGCCCGGCCTGAACGGATACCGGGTCTGCGCCAGGCTCCGGGCGGAGGACATCGAGACGCCCATCCTGATGCTGACCGCCAAGAACGGCGAGTACGACGAGGCCGAGGCGCTGGACACCGGCGCCGACGACTTCCTCGCCAAGCCCTTCTCGTACGTGGTGCTCGAAGCCCGGCTGCGCGCCCTGCTCCGCCGCGGCGGCGCCCGGACCCGCACGGTGCTGCGCATCGGCGACCTGTGGATCGACCCGGCGGGCCGGTCCAGCGGCCGTGGCGATGTCCAGTTCAGGCTGACCGCCAAGGAGTTCGCGGTGCTCGAATGCCTCGCCCGGCGGGCCGGTGAAGTCGTGCCCAAGATAGACATCGTCGATCAGGTCTGGTCGGCGGACTTCGAAGGCGATCTGAACATCGTCGAGGTGTACGTGAGCGCCCTGCGCCGAAAGATCGACACGCCTTTCGGCCGCGCGTCGATCGAGACGGTCCGGGGCATCGGCTACCGGATGACCGGCCATGCCGCCTGAAGCGCGCAAGTCGAACACCATCCGGGTCGGGCTCACCGCGGCCTGGCTGCTCATCGCGGGCGCCGTGTTTCTCCCGTACGCGGCTGTCGTGGAGCGGCTGCGGCAGCCTGAGGTCGGGGCCCCGGCCATCATGCTGCTCGCCGGAGCCACGGTGTGGGCGTTCTCGCGCTCCGTCCGACGGACGCTGTCCCTGCGTCTGCGCTTCGCGCTCGTGGTCGGCGCCGGTACGGCCCTCCTCTTCGTCGGCGAACTCTGGTGGTCGTACCAGACCGGCGGATCCGCGTTCGGCTACCTGCCCAGCCTCGGCTGGCGCCTGGCGTACTGGGCGCCCCTCGTCGTCGTGATCCTCGCCGCCACCGCGTGGATCGCCGCGCACCGCGCGCTGCGCCCCGTCGAGGCCATCCGCCGCGAACTGGAGGACATCACGGCCCGGTCGCTGGGCCGCCGAGTGCCGGTCTCGACCTCGGCCTCGGCCGACGAGATCGCCCGGCTCGCGCGCACCATCAACACGACCCTGGACCGGCTGGAGCGGTCGGCCGAACTCCAGCAGCGGTTCATCGCCGACGCCTCCCACGAGCTGCGCAGCCCGCTCGCCGGGCTGCGGGCCTCCCTCGAATCGTCACTGACGCACCCGGAAGGCGTCGACTGGGAGAGCCGCGTACGCGACGCCCTCCGGGACATCGTGCGGCTCCAGAACCTCAGCCACGACCTGCTGCTCCTGGCCCAACTCGACGGCGGCGCGCCCATCGCCGACACGAAGGTGAACCTCACCGACCTCGCCCACGACCTGGCCGTGGAACACCGCCATCTGCCCCATGCCCGCCCCCTCGACATCCGCTGCACCGCCGACGACCCACCCGCCTGGGTCCGCGGCAGCGACGTCCAGCTCGAACGGCTGCTGCGCAACCTGCTCGGCAACGCCTGCCGCTACGCGCACACCTCGGTGGAGGTCACGGTGCGGAGTGAGCACCACGGGGACGGGGCCACCGTCGTGTTCGAGGTCCGCGACGACGGCCCCGGCATCCCCGTGGCGGGCCGGGAACGGGTCTTCAAGCGCTTCAGCCGCCTGGAGGACGCCCGCACGCGAAAGTCCGGCGGAGCCGGGCTGGGCCTGGCCATCGCCCGTGAGATCGCCGCCCGCCACGGTGGCACGCTGCACTTCGCGGACACGGTGTCCGGGGCGTGTGCGGTGGGACGACTGCCGTCGGCGACGGCTGCGGGTGGTGGCTCGTCTTGACGCCTGCGGCGGGCTCCTCCCCCACCCCGCCCGTTCCCGAACTGGGGCTCCGCCCCAGACCCCGGGGTCTGGGGCGGCGGCCCCTAGCGGGTGGCGAAGGCGAGGAAGTCCGACCAGGCGTCGGCGGGTATGTGGAGGTTCGGCCCGTCCGGGATCTTTGAGTCGCGGACGTGGACGGTGGCGGGGGTGGTGGCCACCTCGACGCAGTCACCCCCGCTGGAGTCGCTGTAGCTGCTCTTGAACCATACGAGTCTGCTCATCGCCCACCCATCAACTGCTCGATGAAGCTTACGGATTCGTCCGGCCCGAGGGCCTGGGACCTGATCATGGCATAGCGGCGAGTAAGAACACCTACCTCGTCCGCCTTTGACACCAGGATGCTCTTGCCCTGGCCTTCCAGATAGACGAGCGGTGTCTCATCCGGGGTGTCGATCAGCTTCATCGGGCCCAGCAGCCCGGCGTGTCCGGCTCGGCTCATCGGCATGACCTGGATGACGACGTTGGGCCGCGCCGCGCAGTCGATGAGGTAGTCGTACTGCGAGCCCATGACCTCTGGTCCACCGATCAGTCGGCGCAGCGCTGCCTCTTCGAGGATGACGTTGACCACTGCTGCTGGTTTGCGGTCGAGGAGCGCCTTGCGGTCCATGCGGGCCGCAACCAGCAGATCGACCTCTTCCTCGGCAAACGGAGGAAATCCACAGCTCAGCACCTCCCGTGCGTACTGCGTTGTCTGCAGAAGCCCATCAATCAGCTGCGGGCAGTACGACGACACACTCAGTGCCTCCTGCTCCAGCTGCACGAAGCCCTGGAAGTGCACCGGATACCGCTCCAACCGCAAGAACGCGATCGCCGAGCGCAGCAACCCACCCGCGTCCAGTGCTTTCTCGGCCGCTTCGACGAACTCATCCGTCGGCGGCTTCGCACACGTCTCCACCGCGCTCACTGCTGACCCTGTGTAGTTCATCAGCTCGCCCAGCTGCTCCTGCGTCAACCCCGCGGCCTCGCGCAGAATCCGCAGCACAGCTGCGAAGTACCTCATGGTCGGCGGCGCGGAGTCCTTCTTCTTGGGCATTGCCATCCCAACCACCCCCTCAACGCGGCTAAACGCTGATCAACGTCCGTTCGAGCGGAGTTGGCGCCAGCCGCGGTCGACGTTCTGTTACTGGTCACGCTAGCGACGTGCACTGACAGTGGGGGCATGAACGCACAAAGTCACGGCGTGATTCCGCTTCATGGCTGGAAGCAGAGGTTTACGCCCGTCCCGCTCTCTGTCCATCACGCTCGCCAAACGGCCGCGGCCGTTCTCTGCGTGTGGAGGGTGGAGCCGGGCTCCGCGCAGGTCGCGCTGCTCGTCCTCTCCGAACTGGCGGCCAACGCGGTGCGGCATGGCCGCGTACCGGGGAGGTACTACGAGGTACGTATCGCCTACGACGCCGAGAAGCTCATCGGCATCGAGGTGACCGACCCCGGCGATGGGCTGCCGGTCCTCGCCGATGCGGTGCCGGACGCCGAGTCCGGGCGCGGGCTGGCGATCGTGGCTGCGTTCGCCGAGGCGTGGGGCGTGCGGGAGCGGGTGGTCGGGAAGACCGTCTGGGCTCGGGTCCGTCTCTAAGGTGCGTCCTGTGCGGCTACTCGAAGGCCCCCAGCCGGTGCGCGATGGCCGCGGCCTCCCCTCGGCCTGAAGCGCCCAGCTTCGCCAGGATGTTGGAGACATGCACGCTCGCTGTCTTCGGCGAGATGAACAGCTCCTCCGCGATCTGCCGGTTGCTCCGCCCGGCGGCGACCAGCCGCAGCACGTCCCGCTCCCGGGCGGTCAGGCCCAGCGCCGCCGCCGGCGTCGGGGGCGGGGCCGTCTCCCCGTCGGTCTGCCGCAGCGGGATCCGGGCGCGGCCGGCCAGCGTGGTGATCTCCGTCTCGAGTGGCGCCGCGCCCAGCTCGCGCGCCACCGCCTCGGCCTGCCGCAGCAGCTCACCGGCCGTTTGGCGGGACCCGTCGCCGCCCTGGGAGACCAGGGCCTCCGCGAGTCGCAACCGGGCAGTGGCCAGCAGGGGCGGGGACTCCAGCTGCTCGGCGGCGGCCACAGCCCGCGTCCAGTGGGCGGTGGCGTCCCGGCCCTCGGCGGTGAGCAGCTCGGCCTGGATCATCAGGGCCTGCGCGACCCACAGCGGTGCGAAATCGGGCTGGCCCTGCATCGCCTTGCGGATCCGCTCCACCGCCGCCGCACGCCCCGGCTCGGCCACCGCGAGTGCACGGGCCCGCGCCTCCGCCGCCGCGGCCTCGTACAGCAGCGGCCAGCCGTAGCGTTGATGGCCGGGCGGGATGGCCTCGCCGACCGCCGTATCCAGCAGGGAGCGGACATCGAGGATCCGGCCGTCGGCGGCCGCCAGCGCGATGGCCACGCGGCTCACGGCCAGGGTGTGCTGCGGCTCCGGGTAGGGGCCGGTGTTGCTGCTTTCGGACTCCTCCAGTCGACGCCGAGTCTCGTCGTACGCGCCCCGGACCAGGGCGAGTTCGGCCCTCCGCTCGGCGATCAGCGCCCGGATGCGGACGCTCACCCCGCGGCGGCCGAGTGCTCGATCGAGCGCTTCGTCGGCGTCGGCCCAGCGGCCGAGCTGGATGAGGGATTCGGCGAGGTTGGCGTCGATGTACGAGGCGGTGTCCGGCAGCCCGTGCCGATCGGCGAGCCCGCTGCCCCGCTCGGCGGTCTCGACGGCCTCGGCGTAGCGGCCGATGCCGTGCAGGGCCGTGGACAGGTTGCCGTGGCCGCGCAGCAGGACGATGGCGTTGCCCGGCTCCAGACCGCGGGCGCACACGGCGCGGGCCTGCTCGAGCCCGGTCTCGACGTCGCCCGAGTGGATGGTGAGCCAGGCCAGGGTGAGCTGCGCGGTAAGGCCGGTGATCTCCGCGCCCGTCGCCCGACAGAGCTCCACCGCCTGCTGCGCGGTCTCTATCACCGTCGTCGTCGGCTGGTGCACGGCGTACCAGTGCGCCGCCAGCGTCAGCGCTTTGGCGTGGACGAAGGACGGCGGCTGGTCCTGCATCAGTTTCCGGGCGTGGGTGATCTCGTCCCAGCCGTCGGAACGGGCGAGGTCGCGCACCAACTGGTAGCGCTCGAGCCAGAACCAGGCCGCTCGCAGAGGCTCACCCTCCAGCTTGCGCAGCGCCCGCTTGCAGAGGGCGAGCGCTCGCTCCTGCTCTCCCGCGAGGCGCGCGGCGACGGTGATCGCGGCGAGCAGGTCCAGGAAGTCCCCGGGTGCGTCCGGGGAGATGGCCATGTACAGGCCGTCCTCGACGCCTTGCCGCATCGCCTGGCGGCGCAGCTCCTCGGGGGTGTCGTCCCACAGCTCCAGCGCCCGCTCCAGCAGATGGTGCTGCTCGGCGAACGCGTGGCGGCCGCGGGCAGCGGCCGCCGCGGCGATCACGGCGGGCAGCGCCCTGGCGGGGTCGCGGGCGTCGAACCAGTAGCCGGCCAGCCGCCCGGCCCGCTCCTCGGGCCGTACGAGCGTGGGGTCGGCCTCCAGCGCCTCGGCGTAGCGGCGGCTGAGCCGGGAGCGCTCGCTGGGCAGCAGGTCGCCGGCCACGGCCTCGCGCATCAGGGCGTGCCGGAAGCGGAAGGACTCGCCCTCCTCGGAGGGCTGGAGGACGGCGGCGCCCACGGCGGTACGCAGGGTCTCGATCAGCTCGTCCTCGGCGAGGCGCGTGACGGTGGCCAGCAGCCGGAATTCCACCTCGGAGCCGCCCTCGGCGGCGATCCGCACCACGCGCTGCACCTCGTCCGGCAGCGCCTCGACCCGGACCAGCAAGAGGTCGCGAAGGGAGTCGCTGATGCCGCCCGGCGAGCCTTCGAGGATGCTACAGGCCAGCTCCTCGACGAAGAACGCGTTGCCCTCGGAGCGGTCGAAGACCCGGTCCAGCACCTGCTCTGGCGGGGCCTCGCCACGGATGGCGGCGAGCTGGCGGCGGACCTCGGTGCGCTCGAAGCGGGGCAGTTCGAGGCGGGTGACGGTGCGCAGCCGCTCGTACTCGGCGAGAGCGGGGCGCAGCGGGTGGCGGCGGTGCAGGTCGTCGGCGCGGTAGGTGGCGACGATGAGCAGGCGGCTGTGGGTGAGGGCGCGCAGCAGGTAGCTGAGCAGCTCGCGGGTGGAGCGGTCGGCCCAGTGCAGGTCCTCCAGGGCCAGCACGAGGGTCCGGTTCGCGGCGAGGTGCTCGAGGAGGCGGACGGTGAGTTCGAAGAGCCGGGCGCGGCCCTCGGTTTCGGGGCGTCCCCGGTCCATCTCGCCGAGCTCGGGCAGCAGCCGGGCCAGCTCGCCTTCCTGGCCGGCGATGGCGGCGTCGAGCTCCGCGCCGAGCCGGCGGCGCAGGGAGCGCAGGGCGGTCGAGACGGGGTGGTAGGGCAGGGCGTCGGCCCCGGTTTCCACGCAGCCGCCCAGGGCGACGACGGCCCCGTCCGCGACGGCCCGGCCGAGGAACTCCTGTATCAGCCGGGTCTTGCCGACGCCGGCCTCGCCGCCCACGAAGAGGGCCCGGGGCTCCCCGGCGTCCGCCCGGGACAGGGCCTCGCCGAGGGCGGCGAGTTCGGCGCCGCGGCCTACGAAGACGGGGCTTATGTGACTGCTGTGCACGGTGCCGAGCATCGCATGGCGTACGAGGTGAGGGACAGGGGTCTCGGCGTCGGCGGGGGCCGGCGGCGGGCGTTTCACGCGTGTCGTGAGCGTAGGAAGTAGCGCTTGCGGCTGTCTGAGGTGGTACGGACCGCCGCCCTCGCGTCCCGCTCGGCCTCGCGGACCAGGCGGCGCTGCGCGGCGCGGGCCAGGACGGCGGCCTGGCGGGCGGCCTGGAACTCGTGGTGCAACATGCGGTCTCCTTGGACGAGCTGGTCTCTTGCTGTGCTTCCAGCGTCGTGTCCAAGGTGGGGGCGCCACATGGGGAGGCTTGCGCATCTTGCCGCCCAGGGGGTGCCTTAGGCCTGGGGCCAAGGAGACCTTAGGAGTTCCAGGCCTTGGGGTGGTGGGTCAGCTCGGGGCCGGGGTGGGCGTGTTGTCGGCCTTGACGTCGAAGTTGATTTTGTTTCCGTCGACGCCGGTCACCGTGACCGTGACGCCCAGGGTGCTGCCGTCGTCCGCGGTGAGCTTGCACCGGGTGGTGGTGTCGACCTTGCCCTCGAGGGCGTCGGGGCAGGTGATGTCCGGCTTGGCCTGGCCGGTCGTGGCGGCGAGCTTTTCGGCGACTGTGGTGGCGAGCTTGTCCGCGGACAGTTTCGGCGTGGACTTTTCGACGCTGACCGACGCCGAGCAGCCGACGAGCAGCGCGCCGGCGGCTACGGCCGTGAGGAGCGACGTTGTTGCGGACAACCGGATGAGGGGCATGGGGGGAACTCCGGTCTGGGTGATCATGACAAGAAGACACGGGAAGCATAGTTGGCAGGAATGATCCGGGCGTGTTCGGGGTGCGGGTGGGACCGAGGGCGTCTCGCGCCGGCGCGTGGGGTGCGCGGGAGGCCTCGCCCCGAGGCGTGACCTCCACCGCACCCCCCTATCTCAGTCGCGGAAATCTACGACCGGCACGATCTTGTCGACCAATTCGGACCAGAGAGCCGCGAGCACGTCCGTGTCATGACGAGACAGCTCTCGGTGGTCGCCGGACTTCGTGAAATAAGCCGCCCCCAGTTCCCGCTCGAACGTTGCCAGCGGTGACTCGGGAGCGAGCGCATCCGCCGCTTCGGCGAGCCCCGCGTATTCGGCGAGTTCGCGGGCCACATGGTGGGTCTGCATGAGCTCCAGGACCTTGTCGAGCGGCGGATGGAACAAAATCGGTGGGACGTCGAAGAGTTGTTGCGCACCGTCGAGGTCCACCATGGAAGCGCGTGCGCCGAACATCTGGGCAATGTTGTCGAGTCGGCAGACCTCCAACTGCTCATGCCTGATATAGGTGAGCCCGATGTCCGCCACCAGCGGGACTTCCTCCCAGTCGGGTGGTTCCCAGTCCGGCGTGCCGACCAGGTCGTGCGGCTCTTCGCTGCGCAGGAAGGCGACGAGGTTGGCCGTTGACCGGAACGCGAAGACGGCCCTGTCCCGGCCGAGGAACACCGGTTCTCGGTGGTGCTCGTCATCGCGGTAGCGGCGCAAGGTGTAGCCCGTAGCTGCTGGGGTGCTGATCTCGACCGGCGCGGCGTCCAGGTACGCGAACAGCGGGTACGGATGTGCCACGTGACGGACTTCCTGGGAGGGCCTTGATTCGATGCTCGACAGCCTGACATTAGCTTGTTCGTCACCGGCCGAGGCAGTCGACAATGTCAACGCCGAAGCGGAGAAACTGGAAGCGATCAAGGCTGGTACCTGACGCCTGATGTCCTCAAAGACAGAAGATCAGGGACGGCAACGCCTCGTCGACCCAGTCCCAGAAGGGGTCGCCGGGCCGCTCGGAGGTGCCGTTGAGGCCCGACAGCGCGACCCGGGGGGTGCCGTCGGCGTCGCGGTCGGCCATGTCCAGGAAGTAGGCCTCAGCAGCGGAGTCGCATGTGCAAAACCGTATCCAGCGGTCGAACTCGCCGTTCACCGCACGGACGAAGTCGTCAGTCTCGTCGTAGTCGTCGGGGTCCTCGTCCTCGTAGTTCGCGAGGGTCGAGGCGCCGAGCGTCGTGGTGAAGCGGTCGAGGCGCAGATCGAAGTCGAAGGAGGTGAGGGAGGCGTGGACCGCGGCCAGGTCCCGGACGGCCGCGGGGAGCGGTTCGTCCAGCGTGGGGACGACGTCCGTCGGACCGAAGCGGGTCGGGGCTGTGCCCCACAGCACCTCCAGGGACTCGTACCGCGACCTCAAGGGCAGGTCCGCCAGGTCGCGCGGCGGATCCCCCGAGCGGTCGGCGAGATACAGGTACGCGAGCAGGTACTCGCCCTTCACGGCGACCAGCGCCAGCCCGAGCACTTCCGCGCGCAGCGCCGCGAGGAAACGAGGGCAGGATCCGGCGACGGGTGCCCAGAGGTGCGCCATGGCCTCGGTGAGGCCGGCGCCGACCGGTACGTCCCATGGGGAGTCCGCGGCGAACGGGACGTCGCCGTCGCCGCCCAGCAACAGGAGCCCGCGCAACTCGGCCGCCTCGATCGACCCCGGCTGTTCACCGCGCCGTAGCAGCTTCGCCAGTGCAGCGCTGCACCGCAGTAACCGTTCGATGGCGTGCGGGTCACGGTTGGCGAGAGCGGCCCGCCACAAGTCCTCGGTCTCCTCCATGTTCATGATCGCGACACTAGCGTGCGCGGAAGGCGGCCTTTCATGCCTGGGCCACCTGCGGGCCGACACCGCGGCCGAGCCGTGCCGAACCGGGGCCATCTTGGGGCATAGTCAAGTGGATACGTGACCTGGGAGGAGCGGGGACAGTCTTGAAGATCCTCATCAGTGCCGACATGGAAGGTGCCACGGGCGTGACCTGGCCCGCGGATGTGCTGCCCGGCACGCCACAGTGGGAGCGGTGCCGCCATCTGTTCACCTCGGACGTGAGCGCGGCGGTCACCGGGTTCTTCGACGGGGGCGCGGACGAGGTGCTGATCAACGAGGCGCACTGGTCCATGCGCAATCTGCTGCTGGAGGAGCTGGACGAGCGGGCCGCCATGCTGACGGGCAAGCACAAGAGCCTGAGCATGGTGGAGGGCGTGCAGCACGGGGACGTGGACGGGATCGCGTTCGTCGGCTATCACACCGGCGCCGGGACCGAGGGCGTCCTCGCGCACACCTATCTCGCCAACTCCATCACCGGCGTGTGGGTGGACGGCGTGCCCGCGAGCGAGGGGCGGCTGAACTCACTGGTGGTCGCCGAGTACGGGGTGCCCGTGGTGCTGGTCACCGGGGACGACCGGACCTGCGAGGACGCCAAGGGGTACGCGCCCGCGGCGCGGTCGGTCGCGGTCAAGGACTACGTCTCGCGGTACGCGGCGGTGTGCCGTACCCCGGCCCGTACGGCGGCGGACATCCGGGCGGCGGCCCGGGAAGCGGCCCCGCTGGCGGTGCGGCATGAGCCCGTCCAGGCCGGGCCGTTCACGGTGGAGCTGGAGTTCGACGCGGAGCACCTGGTGGGGGCGGCCACCGCCGTGCCGGGGGTGGAGCACAGCGGGGTGCGGCGGGTGGCGTACACCTCGCCGGACATGTACGAGGGCATCCGCTGCTTCAAGGCGGTCACCACGCTCGTCTCGGCCGCCGTGGAGGAGCAGTATGGCTGAGCCGGCGCCGGTCGAGGCGATCGACGATTGGGCGCTGGAGGAGGTGGTGCGGTTCACCTCCGAGCTGATCCGCATCGACACCACCAACCGCGGCGGCGGCGACTGCACCGAGCGCCCCGCCGCCGAGTACGTCGCGGAGCGGCTGGGCGAGGTGGACATCGACGCCACGCTGCTGGAGCGCGACCGGGGGCGGACGAACGTCGTCGCGCGGATCGAGGGCACCGATCCGTCCGCCCCCGCGCTGCTGGTCCACGGCCATCTGGACGTGGTGCCCGCCGAGCCCGCCGACTGGAGCGTGCACCCCTTCTCGGGGGAGGTCCGCGACGGCGTGGTGTGGGGCCGGGGCGCCATCGACATGAAGAACATGGACGCGATGGTGCTCGCGGCCGTCCGCGCCTGGGCCCGCGCGGGCGTACGGCCGCGCCGCGACATCGTGCTGGCCTTCACGGCCGACGAGGAGGACAGCGCGGAGCCGGGCTCCGGCTTTCTCGCCGACGAGCACCCCGAGTTCTTCGAAGGCTGCACGGAGGGAATCAGCGAATCCGGCGCCTTCACCTTCCACGCGGGGAACGGGACGCGGCTGTACCCCATCGCGGCGGGGGAGCGCGGCACGGCCTGGCTCAAGCTGACCGCCCGGGGCCGGGCGGGGCACGGCTCGAAGGTCAACCGCGACAACGCGGTCAGCCGGCTGGCCGCCGCCGTGGCGCGGATCGGCGAGCACCGCTGGCCGGTGCGGCTGACGCCGACCGTGAAGGCCGCGCTGACCGAGATCGCGCCGCTGCGCGGGCTCAAGGCCGACGTGGACGCGCCCGACTTCGACGTCGACGCGCTGCTCGCCGAGCTGGGGCCCGCCGCGGCCCTGCTCGAGCCGACCGTGCGCAACAGCGCCAACCCGACCGTCCTGGAGGCCGGTTACAAGGTCAACGTCATCCCCGGCAGCGCCACGGCGTACGTGGACGGCCGGATCCTGCCGGGCGGCGAGGAGGAGTTCCACGCCACCCTCGACCGGCTCACCGGGCCTGACGTCGACTGGGAGTTCCACCACCGCTCGCCTGCCCTCCAGGCCCCGGTCGACGGCCCGGCCTTCGCGGCCATGCGGGCGGCGCTCGAACACTTCGACCCGGACGGACACGCGGTGCCGTACTGCATGTCCGGCGGCACGGACGCCAAGCAGTTCTCCCGGCTCGGCATCGTCGGATACGGCTTCTCGCCGCTGCGGCTGCCCGAGGGCTTCGACTACCAGGCGCTCTTCCACGGCGTGGACGAGCGGGTGCCGGTGGACGCCCTGCACTTCGGCGTCCGGGTGCTCGACCACTTCCTGCGGCGAGCGTAAGGGGGGACTTGTGGTGAGTATGAGACGGCGACACGCCGAAGCGACGGCGTGTCGCTGTCTCAAACTCACCACAAAATCAATGGGATTGGGGTTGGGCGACGGAATGGATGACGCGATGGGTGACAGCATGGTGGCCACGACTCCGTACGGCGCCTGGCGGTCCCCGATCGACGCCGCGCTCGCCGCCTCGCACGACGGCCACCCGGAGTACGTGGGCACGGTCGGCGACGAGGTGTGGTGGACCGCGCCGCGCCCCGCCGAGGGCGGCCGTCGCACGCTGATGCGGCGCCGGCCCGGCGCCGCCGAGGTCAGCGCGCTGCCCGCGCCGTGGAACGTACGCAGCAGGGTCATCGAGTACGGCGGCCTGCCGTGGGCCGCCGTGCCCCGCCCGGCGGGCGGCCCGCTCGTCGTCTTCGCACACCACGCCGACCAGCGGCTGTACGCGTACGAGCCGGACGACCCCACCGGCGCCCCGCCGCGCCCGCTGACCCCGGCCTCGGACCTCGGCGGCGGGCTGCGCTGGGCGGATCTGCGGCTGCACGCCGACCGCGGCGGACTGGGCGAAGTGTGGGGCGTGCTGGAGGAGTTCACCGGCGAGGGGCCGACCGACGTACGCCGCGTGATCGCGGCGGTGCCGCTTGACGGCTCGGCCGCCGACGACCGTACGGCGGTGCGCCAGCTGTCCGACGACCGCCACCGCTTCGTCACCGGGCCCCAGCTCTCCCCGGACGGGCGTCGGGTGGCCTGGATCGCCTGGGACCACCCGCAGATGCCGTGGGACGGCACCGTCGTGATGGTGGCGGACGTGACGGAGGACGGCCGCTTCCACGGCACGCGCCCGGTGGTGGGGGAGACCGACGAGTCGGTGGTGCAGGTCGAGTGGGACGCCGACGGCACGCTGCTGTTCGTCTCCGACCTCAGCGGCTGGTGGCAGCTGGAGCGCGTCGACCCCGACGCGACGGGCAATGGCGTCATCGCGAGCACCGGGCTCTGCCCCCGCCAGGAGGAGTTCGGCGGACCGCTGTGGAAGCTCGGCCTGCGCTGGTTCGCGCCGCTGCCCGGCGGGCTGATCGCCGTCGTGCACGGCCGGGGCGCCGCCCGGCTCGGCATCCTCGACCCGCGCACCGGCGAGCTGGCCGACGCGCCGGGCCCGTGGACCGAGTGGGACGCGACGCTCGCCGTGGACGGCAGCCGGGTCGTCGGCGTCGCCGCGAGCCCGCACAGCTCGCACGAGGTGGTCGAGCTGGACACCCGCACCGGCTACGCCCGGGTCATCGGCGCGGCGCACACCGACCCCGTCGACCCGGCGTACTACCCGCGCCCGGAGGCCCGCACCTTCACCGGGCCGGACGGCCGGGACATCCACGCCCACATCTATCCGCCGCACAACCCCGGCCACACCGCGCCCGAGGGCGAGGCGCCGCCGTATGTGGTCTGGGCCCACGGCGGGCCGACCGACCGCGCCCCGCTCGTGCTCGACCTGGAGATCGCGTACTTCACCTCGCGCGGGATCGGCGTCGCCGAGGTCAACTACGGCGGCTCGACGGGCTACGGCCGCGCCTACCGGGACCGGCTGTGCGAGCAGTGGGGCGTGGTGGACGTCGAGGACTGCGCGGCCGTCGCCGAGGCGCTGGCCGAGGAGGGCAGCGCCGACCGGGCCCGGCTCGCGATCCGGGGCGGCAGCGCGGGCGGCTGGACCGCGGCCGCCTCGCTGACCTCCAAGACCACCGCCGGGCTGTACGCGTGCGGCACGGTCAAATACCCGGTCCTCGACCCCATGGACTGGGCCGGCGAAGGGACGCACGACTTCGAGTCCCGCTACCTGGAGTCCCTGATCGGGCCGCTCGCCGAGGTCCCCGACCGCTACCGCGACCGGTCGCTGACCGGCCGCGCCGACCGCGTCAGCGTCCCCTTCCTGCTGCTCCAGGGCCTGGACGACCCGGTCTGCCCGCCCGCGCAGTGCGAGCGCTTCCTGGCGGCGGTCGCCGGGCGCGGCGTCCCGCACGCGTATCTCGCCTTCGAGGGCGAGGGCCATGGCTTTCGCCGGGCGGACACCATGATCCGCGCCGTTGAGGCCGAACTCGGCCTGTACGCACGGGCCTTCGGGCTCGCCCCGCCCGGCGTTCCGGCCCTGGAGCTGACGGAGTGAACCGCGTAGCGTGATCCGCGTAGTCGTGATCCGAGCCCGACTCACCGACCCACCTGGAGGAGCGAGTTGACACCCCCGAGGGCATCGCGCGTCGTCGGCCGTGATCCGCTGCCCGCCGCCGTGGCCGGTGCGTGGCCGCCCGGCGGGCCCGAGACCTGGCTGCTCAGCGTCTCCCGGTACATGGCCGCGATGGACCAGGGCGCGCCCGGCAAGATCCTCGACGCCGAGGAGCGTGAGCGCGCCGCGAAGTTCGTGCGGACCGAGGACCAGCACCGGTACACCGCGGCGCACCTGGGCCTGCGGGAGCTGCTGGGCGCCTATCTGGACATCGAGCCCGCGGCCGTGCCGTTCACCCGGGAGGACTGCCCCGGCTGCGGCGGGCCCCACGGCCGCCCCGCGGTCGTCGGCACGCCGCTGCACTTCAACCTGTCGCACGCCGGTGACCTGGTGCTGTTCGCCTTCGCGGGCTCGCCGATCGGCGCCGACGTGGAGAAGACGCAGCCGGTGTCGGTCGTGGACCAGGTCGCCCAGAGCCTGCACCCGACCGAGCGCGCCGAGCTGGCCGAGCTCCCCACCCTCGACCGCCCCGCCGCCTTCGCGCGCTGCTGGACGCGCAAGGAGGCGTATCTCAAGGGCATCGGCACGGGGCTGTCCCAGGACCCCGCGATCGCTTACGTCGGCACGGGCGAGCGGCCGGTGCCGGTCGGCCCCTGGACGCTGGCCGACCTGCCCGCCGACCAGCTCGCGGCGGCCGCGGCCGACTCCGACGGGGGCCCCGGGTACGCCGCGGCGTACGCGCTGCTGGAGAAGGCCCCCTAGGGTTTGCCGGACGGGCGGCGGTACGACCGGCTTACGATGGGCGGATGCCCGACTCGCCCTACGTAGCCATGGGACCCCGCGTGGCCATCCGCCACACCGAGCGGAACGACCGCGCGGAGTTCACCCGGCTCTCCCGCACCAGCGCCGCCCTCCACCACCCGTGGCTGACTGCGCCCTCCACCGACGAGGCCTTCGACATCTTCATGACGAAGCTGGAGCGGGACGACCACGAGGGGTTCCTGGTCTGCCTGCCCGAGACCGGGGCGATCGCCGGGTTCATCAACGTCAACAGCATCGTCCGCGGCGCCTACCAGGGCGGCACCATCGGCTACGGGGCGTTCGCGCCCCACTCCGGACACGGCTATGTCTCCGAAGGGCTCGGGCTCGTGCTGGCCTACGCCTTCGGGCCGCTGGGGCTGCACCGCATCGAGGTCAACATCCAGCCCGGCAACGAGGCGTCGCTGGCGCTGGTGAAGCGGTACGGCTTCCGGCTGGAGGGGTTCTCGCCCGACTACCTCTACATCGAGGGCGCGTGGCGCGACCACGAGCGCTACGCCATCACCAGCGACATGTTTGAGGCCCAGGGCTGATGTCGTGGGTGGCTGAGGCCCTGTTGGGCTGACGCTCTGGTCAGTGGGGCCGCGCCGTTGTTCCATGGTCATCGGACGGTCGCCGCAGCCGGGGCGACCCTAGGCAGTCGGAGTGAGGCAGCCCGTGGCCACGACCGTGCGACGTACCACCCTGACCCTTCCCACCGCCCCGCTCGGGCCCGAGAACCCCCTGCCCGCGCTGCGGCTCCCGCGCGAGGTGCACCGCATCGACGAGCACACGCGCGCCACGCTGCCCGCGGAGATGGCCCGCCAGACCGCGTACGAGCCGCTGCGCTCGGTGCTGCCGGTGCGGCTGCGCGACGGGTACGGGCGCGGGCGGGCGCCTGCCGGGCTGGACGCCCTCGTCATCGAGAACGACCGGCTGCGGGCCACCGTGCTGCCCGGCCTCGGCGGCCGGGTGTACTCCCTCCACCACAAGCCGACCGGCCGTGAACTCCTCTACCGCAACCCCGTGATGCAGCCCGCCGACTTCGCGCTCAACGGCGCGTGGTTCTCCGGCGGCATCGAGTGGAACATCGGCGCCACCGGCCACACCACCCTGGCCTGCGCCCCGCTGCACGCCGCCCGCGTCCCGGCGCCCGACGGGGGCGAGATGGTGCGGCTGTGGGAGTGGGAGCGGCTGCGCGACCTGCCCTTCCAGGTCGATCTGTGGCTGCCGAACGACTCCGACTTCCTGTACGTGGGCGTGCGGATCCGCAATCCGCACCACCGGACCGCGCCCGTCTACTGGTGGTCCAACATCGCCGTCCCGGAGGGCGAGGACACCCGCGTGCTCGCGCCCGCCGACGCCGCCTGGCACTTCGGCTACAGCCGCACCCTGCGCCATGTCCCGGTCCCCGAGTGGGACGGCACCGACCGTACGTACCCGCTGCACGGCGCCTACCCCGCCGACTACTTCTACGACCTGCCCGAGGACGCGCGCCCCTGGATCGCCTCGCTCGACGGGACGGGCCACGGCCTCGTCCAGACCTCCACCGACGGGCTGCGCGGCCGCAAGCTCTTCCTGTGGGGCGCGGGGCCCGGCGGGCGGCGCTGGCAGCGGTGGCTGACCGAGCCCGGCACCGCGGGCTACGCCGAGATCCAGGCCGGGCTCGCCCGCACCCAGCTGGAGCATGTGCCGCTGGAGGCGGGCGAGGAGTTCGCCTGGCTTGAGGCGTACGGACCGCTGGCCGCCGACCCGGCGGCGGTCCACGGCGAGGACTGGGCGGCGGCCCGGCGGGAGGTCGAGACCCGGCTGGAGTCGGCCGCGCCGCGCGCCGCCGTGGTGGCGGCCTTCGCCGCGTGGCGCCCGTACGCCGACGCCGAACCCGGGGAGCGGCTGGCCGCCGGCTCCGGCTGGGGCGCGCTGGAGGCGGAGCGCGGCGGCTACCGGCTGCCCGGCACCCCCTTCGACCCGGACACGCTGGGCGAGCCCCAGGAGCCCTGGCGCGGGCTGCTGCGCACGGGCGCGTTCCCGGCCTGGGAGGCGGGCAAGTCACCGGCCGACCCCGGTTGTTCCCTGGTCTCCCCGGCCTGGCGCGACCTCCTGGAGGCGGCGCCCTCCACGGCCGCCGCCGAGTACCACCTGGGCGTGGCCCAGTGGCACGCGGGCGACCGGGCGCAGGCCACCCGCAGCTGGGAGCGGTCGCTGCGGTGTATGGAGACGCCGTGGGCGCTGCGCTGCCTGGCCGTGGCGGACACGGACGCCGGTCACCCGGCGCGCGCGGCGGACCGGCTGCTGCGGGCGATGGATCTGGCCCTGGGTGCGGACGGGGTCGAGGCGGCGGTCGAGGTCGCGCTCGGGCGCGAGACGGTGGTCGCGCTGCTCGCGGCGGGGCGCGCCGAGGAGGCGCACACGCTGCTCTGGGCTCTGCGCCCGGCCCTGCGCGAGCTGGGCCGGTTCCGGCTGCTGATGGCGCAGGTGCTGCTGGCCCGGGGCGACGCCGGGGCCGCCCGCGCGGTCTTCGACGAGGGCTTCGAGGTGGCGGATCTGCGCGAGGGCGACGAGACGCTGAGCGACACGTGGTACGCGATCGCCGAGCGGCTGGTCGCGGGCGACGGCGCGCCGGTGACCGACGACGTACGGGAGCGGGCGCGCGCCGAGCACCCGCTCCCGGAGCGGTACGAGTTCCGGATGCGGCCCGCGTAACCGCCGCCGTCGGGCGGCTGGGCCCTGTCCGGCGGATCTTGACGCCTGCGGCGGGCCCTCCCCCACCCAGCCCCTTCCCGAGACTGGGGCTCCGCCCCAGACCCCGGGGTCCAGGGGCGAAGCTCCTGCCACGCGGCGGAGCCGCACATCGAGACTGCGGGAAGGGGCGGGGTGGGGAGGGCCCGCCGGACACCTCTAGCCCGGGTTCCGGTCGACGTACTCGAAGACCGAGCCGTCGGGGTGACGGGCCACCAGGTTGCGGCCGATCGGGGTGGGCAGCGGACCGGCGATGATCTCCGCGCCCACCGCCTTCAGATCGGCCACCGCCTCGTCCACGTCCTTCACCGCGAGCGTCGCCGTGACCTTGCTGAGGATGGACAGCTCCGCCTCGGGACCGCTCATCAGGAAGAAGCAGCCGACGGCCGCGACCGAGACGGCCCCGCGCTGGAAGCGGAGCGCCTCTGCGCCCGTCAGTCGTTCGTACACGGCGATCGCCGCGTCCAGATCATTGACGCACACCCGTAGCGAGGTCCCGAGAATGTCCATGCGGGCGAGCCTAGTTGACCGCCCGCGCGGGCGTCATACGCGGCAGACGAGCTCGCCGTGCAGCACGGTGAACCAGCCGTCCTGCTGCTCGCCCCACTCCCGCCACGCGTCCGCGATCCGCCGCAGCTCGTCCTCCGTGGCGTGGCCGCCCTCCACCGCCCGCTGGGCGTATGACGAGGCGGTGGTGCGGTCCGCCCACAGGCCGCTCCACCACGCCCGCTCGTCGGCCGTGGCGTAACACCAGGTCCCGGCGGTCGCGGTGATGTCGGTGAAGCCCGCCCGGCGGGCCCAGGACAGCAGCCTGCGGCCGGCGTCCGGCTCGCCGCCGTTGGCCCGCGCCACCCGCTGGTACAGCCCGGCCCAGTCGTCCAGGCCGGGGACGGCCGGGTACCAGGTCATGGCGGAGTAGTCGGAGTCGCGCACCGCCACCATGCCGCCCGGCTTGCACACCCGGCGCATCTCGCGCAGCGCGGCCACCGGGTCGCCCAGGTGCTGGAGCACCTGGTGGGCGTGGACGACGCAGAACGAGTCGTCGGGGTAGTCCAGCTGGTAGACGTCGCCGACCGCGAAGTGGACATTGGACACGCCGCGCTCCGCGGCCGTCGACCGGGCCTGCTCCAGGACCCCGGCGTCCGCGTCCACGCCGATGACCTCGCCCTGGGGGACCAGCTCGGCCAGGTCGGCGGTGATGGTGCCGGGGCCGCAGCCGATGTCCAGGATCCGCATGTGCGGCTTGAGTCGGCCGGTCAGATACGCGGCGGAGTTGGCCGCGGTGCGCCAGGTGTGCGAGCGCAGCACGGACTCGTGGTGTCCGTGCGTGTAGACGGCGGTGGCGGAGTTCTCGGGCATGGCTCGGCTCCCCTTCGAGACGACCGGATGGGCTCGTCGCCACCGTACGCCGCCATCTCGCATCGCGAGAGTGGCGTCTCAGTATGTGGTTAGCGGGTCTAGGTGCTGGGGCGCAGCCCGAGCCCGGCGACGACCTCCTGCACCGTGCGGAACACCCGGTCCTCGGGCAGCTCCGCCGCCACCTCGATCAGCCGGTCCGGGGCGTGTGCCTGGTGCAGGGCGTGCAGCAGCGCCCCGCGCCTGGCCGGGAACGGGGTGCGCCCCAGATGCCGGGCCAGCTCGAACCGCAGCGCCTCGGCCTCGCCGACCGCGCCGAGCGGTGCCACCGGTCCGGTGGTGACCTCGGGGTCGTCGTCGGCGCCGGGCTCCGGGTCGTACCACTCCTCGGCCCGGGTGGGGCGGCCCGAACGCATCAGCTCCTGGAGCTCATGCTTCATCTCGTCGTCCTTGTGGACACTCAGCCGATTGCTGCCTCGTTGCATGGCATCGTCCTCACCTTCGCTTCTGGTCCTCCCCGCGTACCCGCCGCGCGGCCATCGACACGATGGTTTGACGGCGTGAGGGGAGGGGACCCGGGTGTCGGCCGAGCGGCCATTGGGAGTGAGGAACGGCACCGGGTGTGGGAGTTCAGGGGCCCGCGCCCGGTGCCGTGTCCGTGTGTCGCTGTCCCTGTGTTAGGCCATCCGGGGCTGGGGTACCTGTCGCATATGACCGATAAGAGCAATCTGGGCAATCCGCTGCTCGCCAGGCACGCCGAGGCGCTGAACCTCTTCACCGAGCGGGTGCACGCCATCCGGCCGGACCAGTGGGACGACCCGACACCATGCACCGAATGGACCGTGCGCGACCTGGTCAACCACCTCGCGGCCGAGCAGATGTGGGTGCCGCCGCTGGTGCGGGACGGGAGCACGGCGGCCGAGCAGGGCGACGTGTTCGAGGGCGATCTGCTGGGCGATGACCCCGTCGCCACCTGGGACGAGGCCGCCGCGGCGGCCCGCGCGGCGTTTGCCGCGCCCGGCGCGCTGGAGCGCAGCGTCGACCTCTCGTTCGGCGAGACGCCCGCCGCGGACTACTGCACGCAGATGACGGCCGACGCGACGGTCCACGCGTGGGATCTGTCCCGGGCCATCGGGGCGGATGAGCGGCTTCCGAAGCCGCTGGTGGACTTCTCGGTGCGGGAGGTTGCGCCGTACGCGGCGGAGCTGGAGAAGAGCGGGATGTTCGCCGCGGCGGTTGAGGCTCCGCCGGGTGCGGATGCCCAGACGAAGCTCCTGGCCCTCCTCGGCCGCGAGGCGTAACCCCGTAACCCCGCCGCACCATGGGCTCCGCCCCGGGCCCCCTCGGGGTCCAGGGCGGAGCCCATGGTGCGGCGGGGTTCAGAAGTGGAGGTGGGGGCGGGACCAGTGGCGGTGCGCGGCTACCGCGTCCGTGAAGGCCCGCGTGAACTCCTCACTGGCCGTCCCCGTCGTCGCATCCGTCACCACGCCCCGGTCCGCGCACACATGCCCGTGGCCGGACGCGATGTGCAGCCCCTCCGGCTCCAGCGCGGACACGATGCCCACGCCCGACCCCAGCGCCCCGATCGCCTTGCCGTGCCGGTACGCGTCCCGCACGAACCGCATCGCCGTCTCGTCCGACCTCAGCTCCGGGGTGCCGGTGGGGCCGCCGGGCAGGAGTACCGCGTCGTAGAGGACCGAGGCGACCGTGGGCAGCGCGCGGTCCACCGCGTAGCCGTTTCCGTCGGCGCCGCGCACCTTCCCGTCGTGTGACGCCAGCGCCTCGACGACCGCGCCCTGTGCGCTCAGCGCCTCCTGGGCCTGGGCGAGCTGGCCGGTGTCCACGCCGTCGGTGACCAGCACCGCGATCCGGCGGGTGCGGATGGAGCCGTCGCCGTGGAGGTTGGTGAGGCTCAGCGCGGGGGAGGCGAGCGGCTTGTGTTCGGTGTTCGCGACGGCGGGTGTCGCCACGCCGATGCCCTCGGCCACCGCCGTGGCCAGGCCCTGGTCGATGTGCGTCAGCTGCTCGACCGTACGCTCGCGCACCTGCACCGCCCCGACCTTGCCCAGCTCGAAGCGGAACGCGTCGACGATGTGCTGCCGCTCCCAGTCGCTCATGCTGTTCCAGAACAGCGCGGCCTGGCTGTAGAAGTCCTTGAAGCTCTCGCCGCGCTTGCGGAGCTTGGCGCCGTCGAGCCGCTCGGGGTAGTGGGAGAACGCGTACCCGTCCGCGCCGGCGATGGCCGGGCAGCCGCCGCCCAGCGAGTTGGGGGAGTAGCTGGTGCCGGTGTGGATCGCCGTCTGGTGGTAGCCGTCGCGCTGGTTGGTGCGGACCGGGGCCACCGGCTGGTTCACGGGGAGCTGCGCGAAGTTGGGGCCGCCCAGCCGGATCAGCTGGGTGTCGAGATACGAGAAGTTGCGGGCCTGGAGCAGCGGGTCGTCGGTGAAGTCGATGCCGGGCACCACATTGGCCGTGTGGAAGGCCACCTGCTCGGTCTCCGCGAAGAAATTGTCCGGGTTGCGGTCGAGCACCATCCGGCCGAGGGGGCGGACCGGTACCTGCTCCTCCGGCACGATCTTCGTGGCGTCGAGCAGATCGAAGTCGAAGCCGAACTCGTCCTCCTCGGGGATCAGCTGCGCCCCCAGCTCGTACTCGGGGAACTCACCCGCCTCGATCGACTGCCACAGGTCGCGCCGGTTGAAGTCGGGGTCCCGGCCCTGGCACTCCTGTGCCTCGTCCCACACCAGCGAGTGCACCCCGAGCTTGGGCTTCCAGTGGAACTTCACCAGGGTCCCGTGGCCGCGCGCGTCCACGAAACGGAAGGTGTGCACGCCGAACCCCTGCATCATGCGGTAGCTGCGCGGAATGGCCCGGTCGGACATCAGCCACATCATCATGTGCAGGGTCTCGGGCTGGAGGGACACGAAGTCCCACAGCGTGTCGTGTGCGGACGAGCCGGTGGGGATCTCGTTCTGCGGCTCGGGCTTGACCGCGTGCACGAAGTCCGGGAACTTGATCCCGTCCTGGATGAAGAACACCGGCATGTTGTTGCCGACCAGGTCGTAGTTGCCCTCGGAGGTGTAGAACTTCGTGGCGAAGCCGCGCACATCGCGCACGGTGTCCGCCGAGCCGCGCGGCCCCGCCACCGTGGAGAACCGCACGAACACCGGGGTGCGCACGGACGGGTCCTGGAGGAAGGCGGCCCGGGTGAACTCCGCGCAGGACTCGTACGGTTCGAAGTAGCCGTACGCGCCCGCGCCGCGCGCGTGGACCACCCGCTCCGGGATCCGCTCATGGTCGAAGTGCATCAGCTTCTCGCGGAAGTGGAAGTCCTCCAGCAGCGTCGGGCCGCGCTCCCCGACGGTGAGCGAGTCGTCGGTGTGGTCGACCGCCACCCCCTGGTCCGTGGTCAGCGGGCCCTCGGCGGGGTCGGCGGCGCGGTATCCCTCGCGCTGCCGTTCCTTGCGATCGGTCATCGGGACGCTCCCTTCTTCTCGCTCTTGCTGCCGCGGTGCGGCAGGAACTCATGCACCCGCGCCCTCAGGCCATGGCGCGCCGGGCCCGTCCGGTGCCCGTCGCCCTTGGCGAGCGCGTCGCCGGCGGCCTCGAGCTGCTCCCAGGTGGCGTGCGGCGGGACGGGCGCCACGTCCGGGTCGGTGAGGAACTCGACGACCGCCGGGCCATCCGCGTTGAGCGCGTCGCGCCACCCCTGCTCGACGTACTCGGGCTTCTCCACACGGATGCCGGTCAGCCCCAGCGACTCGGCGAACCGCGCGTACTGCACATCGGGGAGCTGCCGCGCGGGCGGGAGCTGCGCGGCGCC
This sequence comes from Streptomyces sp. NPDC021225, assembly GCF_044332865.1. NCBI lineage: Bacteria > Bacillati > Actinomycetota > Actinomycetes > Kitasatosporales > Streptomycetaceae > Streptomyces > Streptomyces sp. NPDC021225. The sequence continues at coordinate 623,824 of NZ_JBIRPV010000005.1, forward strand.
GCCCAGTGTCGGCGTCTCCCAGGTCACCTGGTTCGGGTCGTGGCTGTTCCACACCCCGATCACCAGCCGCGGATCGTCCCACGCGTGCCGGTACCCGGCCGCCGTGATCAGCTCGGACATGCCGTTCCGCTGCATCGCGCCGTCCCCGACCAGCGCCACCACCGGCCGGTCGGGCCGGGCGAACTTGGCGCCGATCGCGTACGGCACCCCGCAGCCCATGGCGGCCAGCGTCCCCGACAGCGAGCCGCGCATCTGGCCGCGCATCCGCAACTGACGGGCGTACCAGTGGGCCACGGAGCCCGAGTCGCAGGTGAGGACGGCGTCGCCGGGCAGCAGCGAGTCCAGGCAGTGGGCGACGTACTCGGGGTTGATCGGGTCGGCGGTCAGCTCGGCGCGGTGCCGCATCACCTCGCGCCACCGACGTACCTCCGCGACGATCCGCTCCTGCCAGTCGCGGTCCTCCCTGGGCCGCAGCAGCGGTGTCAGCCGCAGCAGGGTCTCGCGGGCGTCGCCGACGAGATTGACCTCGTACGGGTAGCGCATGCCGATCATGTGCGGATCGAGGTCGATCTGCACCGCCCGGACGGTGCCGAACTCCGGCAGGAACTCGGCGTACGGGAAGTTGGAGCCGATGGTCAGCAGCGTGTCGCAGTCCCGCATCAGCTCGTACGAGGGCCGGGTGCCCAGCGCCCCGATGGACCCGGTGACATACGGCAGTTCATCGCCGAGCACATCGAGACCCAGCAGCGCCTTGGCCACCCCCGCGCCCAGCAGCTCGGCGATCGCCTCGACCTCCGCGCGCGCCCCCGCGGCGCCCTGGCCGACCAGGATCGCCACCCTGTCGCCCGCGTTCAGCACATCCGCGGCCCGCTCCAGCGCGCTCGCGGCGGGCACCGCGGACCAGCCGCTGCGGTCCAGGCTGGAGGGCACCATGGTGAACGCCTGAATGGGCGGGGAGTAGTGCAGCTCCTGGACGTCCGCCGGGATGATCACGGCGGTGGGGGAGCGGCGGGCGTACGCGGTGCGGATCGCCCGGTCGAGCACGTTCGGCAGTTGCTCGGGGACCGTCACCGTCTCCAGGTAGTCGGACGCCACGTCCTTGAACAGGCTGTGCAGGTCCACCTCCTGCTCGTAGGAGCCGCCCATCGCGCTGCGGTGCGTCTGGCCGACCAGCGCCACCACGGGGGCGTGGTCGAGCTTCGCGTCGTACAGGCCGTTGAGCAGATGGATCGCGCCGGGGCCCGAGCCCGCCGCACAGACCCCGAGCCGCCCGCTGAACTTGGCGTATCCGACGGCCTCGAACGCGGACATCTCCTCGTGCCGGGACCGTACGAACCGTGGCTCGTCCCCGGCCCGCGCCCACGCGGCGAGCAGCCCGCCGATGCCGTCGCCTGGGCAGCCGAAGACATGCCGGACACCCCACTCGCGCAGCCGGGCCAGGAGGTGGTCGGCGACTTTCTCGGTCATGGTGGTCACTCCTGTCGACCGGCTCAGCCGGTCAGCCGCGGCAGCACCTTGGTGCGGTAGAAGTCGAAGAAGCCGCGCTGTTCGGGGCCGATCTGGTTGACGTAGACGGTGTCGAATCCGGCGTCGGCGTACGCCCTGAGCGCGGCCACATGCGCGTCCGGGTCGTCGCCGCAGGTCACCTGCTGGGCCAGCCGTTCGGGGGTGACCAGCTCGCCGGCCTGCTCGAACTGGGCGGGGGTGGCCAGCTGGGTCAGCAGCGCGCCCGGCAGCGCCACGGCCGGCCACAGCCGGTGGGCGGTGCGCAGCGCGTCGTCGGCGTCCGGGCCGAAGCACACCTGGAGGCCCCCGCTGGCCGGCTTGGTGTTGCCGCCCGCGCCGCTGCCGCGCCGGAAGCGCGCGACCAGCTCGGCGTCGGGGACCATCGTGATGAAGCCGTCGCCGACCCGCCCGGCCAGCGCGGCGGCGGCCGAGCCGAAGGCCGCGATGTCGATGGGCACCGGCTCCTCGGGCACCGTGTACAGGCGCGCGTTCTCCACCGTGTAGTGCTTGCCGTGGTGGCTGACCTGGCGCCCCTCGAAGAGCTGGCGCATCACCGCCACGGCCTCCTCGAGCATCTCCAGCCGGATGGCCGCCTGGGGCCAGCGGTCGCCCAGCACATGCTCGTTCAGCGCCTCCCCGGAGCCCACCCCCAGCCGGAAGCGGCCCTCCAGCAGCACCGCGCTGGTGGCGGCGGCCTGGGCGACGATCGCCGGATGGACGCGGATGATGGGGCAGGTCACCGCGGTCTGCACGGGCAGCGAGGTCGCCTGGGCGAGCGCGCCGATCACCGACCAGACGAACGAGGCCTGGCCCAGTTCCCGGTTCCAGGGGTGGTAGTGGTCGGAGATCCACAGGCGGGAGAAGCCCGCCTGCTCCGCCATCCGCGCCTGCTCGACGAGGTCGGCGGGCCCGTGTTCCTCCGCGGCCAGGAAATAGCCGTACTCGGTCATGGCGGGGCCCTCCTCGAACGCTCGTGCCCGTCATGGCGTGCCGCCACTCACGGCGCTGCCGCCACTCACGGCGCTGGTGCCACGAGGCGACGGGTAACCGGGGCGCGGGGAAGGAAACACCGCGCAGCTACGGGGGCGGGACTCAGCCCAGCGCCAGGGCGATATGGCGGGACACCCGGTCCACCACGCCCGCCTCCGCCATCGCGAACGCCCCGCGCCCGCCCGTACGGAAGAGCGTGAGCGCGCCCAGCACCGGTGCCGCGGGCGCGGCGCGCAGCGGGACGCACAGCAGCGAGGTGACCTCCTCGCGGACCAGGACGGGCGCGCCCGAGGCGTCGTGGCCGAAGGCGCCCGCGTCCTGGGGCCGCACCCGCAGCGCGGCGGCCCCGTCGCGTATCGCCTCGGCCACCAGCGGACAGTCGGCCGGGTCCTGCCCGGCCACCGAGTCCGCGCGGGCGCCCGCGGCCTCCGGCGGGCCCAGCGTCACCACCCGGCGCACGGCCGCCGGCCGCGCCGGGCCCGGGCACACATCGGCGATCACCCAGTCCGCGAAGCGGCCGTGCAGCACGGCGGCCGCCCGGCCGAGGACGGCCTCGGGGCCGTCGCCGTCGGGCGCCGCCGGGGCGAGCAGCGCGGTGGCCATGTCGTCGACCAGGTCGAGCAGCTCGGTGTGGCGTGTCACCTCGTCAAGGCCGGGCCGGGGTGTCCGTGGCTGGACGTCGGTCTCGTCCGGGCCGGTGGGCTGGAACACCGCCAGCACAGCGGGGTGCGGCTCGTCCGGTGGGTGCAGGGCGGTGAGAGTCGCCCGCAGCGCCCCGCGGTCGGGCCCCGGCAGCCGCACCACCAGGCTGCGCCCGCCCTCGCCGCGCGCGACGGCGGCGGCCTGGGAGCGCAGCACCGCCCGCCCGTCGGGCCGCAGGGAGTCGGTCAGCGGGCGCCCGGCGGCGTAGCCGGCGCGGGTCCGGAAGAGCTGCGCGGCCGAGGCGTTCATCCGCCGCACCACGCAGTCGCGGTCCAGCAGGGCGACGGCGGTCGGCAGCCGCTGGAACAGGGCGCGCAGCAGCCGCTGTTCCTGCGGATCGGTGCGGCCGGGGCCCGGCTCGGCGGCGGCCAGCCGCTCATACCACGGCCACAGCACCTCCACCACATGCTGGAGTTCGATGAGGGCGGCGTCCAGTACGGAGTCCCGCTCGTGCGAGGGCAGTGCCCGCGCGGTCCGCAGTTCGGCGACGCGGGCGCGGAAATCCGCCAACTCGGCGCCGTACTCCTGTGCCCCGGACATGCGTTCACCGTAGCCCGCCCAAGGGAGGGGCAGCGGCGCATCGCCCGTTTCCCCGGCCGGGCGGTGGGCAGCCGAAGAGGCGGACAGAGCGCCGTGAAAGGACTCGAAGGACTGGACCCGACCATGCCGGAGCGTCTCCCCTCGCTGGACCGCGGCCTCGCCGTGCTGGCGGAACAGGCCGCGTCGTGCACCCCTACCGGCTGCGGGGCCACCGCCACCGCCCTCCTCGACCCCGGCCCCGGTCCGGGGGAGCAGCCGAGCGCGGCCACCCATCCCGATCTGTCCGCGCTGGTCGCGGTGCAGCTCGCCTCGGGCGAGGGCCCGATCCCGGCCGCCCGGGCCACCGGCCGCCCGGCCGCCGCGGACGACCTGCTGCACGACCGGAGGTGGCCGGACTACCGGGCCACGGCGCTGGACGCCGGCGTGCGCTCCAGCGCCACCCTGCCCTTCGTCCGCGAGGGCCTGACCATCGCGATCTCCGTCTACGGGCTGCGCCCCGGCCCCCTGGCGGAGGCGGCCCGGGGTGCCATCCAGCTGCTCGGCGACCTCGCCACCGAGAGCCTGGCGCGCGATGTGCGCTACCGCGCCGCGCTGACCGAGCTGGGCCGGCTGGACGCGGCGCTGCGCTCACGCCCGGTGGTCGACCAGGCGTGCGGCATCGTGATGCACGCGCTGGGCTGCGACGCGGACGCCGCCTTCGACCTGCTGCGGCGCGCCTCCCAGCGGACCAACCGCAAGCTGGCCCAGCTCGCCGGGACCGTCGTACGCACCCGTGGCCGCGACATCGAGCGGGATCTGATCAGGCTCGTCAGGCCCGGCCCGGGCCGGAGAGCCACTCCCGCACCCGCTCGGCGAGCGGACGCCCCGTGCTGACCGACCCGCCGCCGGCCTGCCCGCCGCCGATCTGCCCGCCCGGCGGGTCCGGGGTGGCGGCCTTGGCCTCGCCGACCCGCAGCCCGAGCGCCATCCGCTCCTCCTCGGTGAGCCGCTCGCGCAGCTCGGGGAAGATCACGTCCTCCTCGCCGCGGATGTGCATGGACACCACGTCGTACAGCTCGCGGACCAGCGAGTCGAACCGCCGGTCGGCGGGGTCCAGGTCCTCCAGGTCGCCCAGGATCCGCTCGGCCTCGGACAGCTCCTCGATCTCCCGCTCCGCGACCTCGTCGCCGTCGGGCAGCGCCCTGCGGACCGTCGGATACAGATACTGCTCCTCGGCGACCGAGTGCCGGACGATCTCGACGGTGATCCGCTCCACCAGCAGCCGCCGCTGCCCCGGGTCGGCGTTCGCCCGGTATCCCTCGAAGAGAACCTGGACCTCGCGGTGGTCCGCGGTGAGCAGGTCCACCACGTCGCGTTGCTGAGGCATCCCTGTCATACGGGCCGGGTGCCCGCCGCCGCCCCGGGCAAACGGCACCGGCCCACGTGTCGGCTCCGCCGCCGGATCCTTTGATCTGCGAAGGTGGACGGGGCGGGACAGAAACAACGGACACAGCGGAGACAGTCGAGTCAGTCGATTCCGTCGATCCGGAGGTGTGTTTCGAATGCAGCGGGAGCTGACCGCCCCGGCTCCGGCGGACCCCGAGGACGGCGGCCTGCCGGTCCTTCCGGAGCTGGCCGCGCGCTTCGCCGGTGCGGCCGGCCGCACCGCGCCCGAGCCGGTCGGCGGCGGCCCGGCGCTGCGCGCCGCCGCCTGCGGCTACTGGGAGCGGCGCGGCCTGTGGACGGACCCCGGGCATGTCGCGGCCGCCCCCGGCGGGCAGCCGCTGCTGCTCGCGCTGCTCGCCGCGGTCGGCGGCGACGTACTGCTGACCCGGCCCAGCGCCGCCTGGTACGCACCGCTGGCCCGGCTGGTCGGCCGCCCCGCGTACCACGCGCCGGTGCCCGCCGAGTGCGGCGGCGTCCCCGACGCGTTCGCGCTGCTGGAGACCGTCCGCCGGGTCCGCGCCGAGGAGGGCGAGCCGCGGGTGCTGCTGCTGTCCGTCGCCGACGACCCGACCGGCACCACCGCGCCGCCCGAGTTGCTGCACGAGGTGTGCGAGGCGGCCGTGGCCGAGGGGCTGCTGATCGTGAGCGACGAGACCTGGCGGGACACCGTGCACCACCCCCATGGCACGGTGCTGCTGAGCCCCGCCGAGATGTGCCCCGAGGACGTGGTGGTGGTCACCGACCTGGCCGGCGCCTTCACCCCGCCCGGCTGGCCCGCCGCGGTCGCCCGGTTCCCCGCCACCGAGCGCGGTGTGGAGCTGCGCGTCCGGGTGCTGTCCACCCTGGACGCGGTGCGGGGCGTGCCGCTGCCGCCCGTGGCCGCGGCCGCCGCCCATGCCCTCGACGAGCCCGAGCCGGTCCGCGAGCGTACGGCGGCCGCGGCCCGCGCCCATGGGGCGGTGGCCGCGGCGGCCTACCGCGCGCTCACCGCCGTCGGCGCGCTGTGCCGCCCCCCGCAGGCCGGCCGTCAGCTGTACGCCGACCTCGACGAGCTGCGCGGCGACCTGGCCGCCCGCGGCATCACCGACTCGGTGGAGCTGGAGCGCGAGCTGACCCGGCGGCTGGGCCGGCCCGTACCGGGCGGGCACCGCTTCGGCGACGCCCCGCACGCCCTGCGGGTGCGGCTTTCGACCCTGCCGCTGCTCGGCACCGGGGACCAGGCGCGGCTGGCCGCGCTCGCCGCCGCGGACCCGCTGCGGGTGCCGCATGTGGCCGCGGCGCTGTCCGCCTTCGAGACGGCCTTCCGCGAGCTGGCCCAGGCCGGACCGAGGCCGACCGGCACAGAAGGGAGCCCACTGCCATGACCGATCAGGCAGATCAGGCCCAGCCGGCAGATCAGGCGCAGCCGGCCGGGCGACGCCCCGCCGCGCGGACGCGCCCCGGCCAGGCGGCGGCCCCGCCGCTCGCCGCCCCGCGCCCCCGCGGTGAGCTCCGCACCTGGCCGCGGTCGTTCACCCACCGCCTCACCTCCCCGCTGCCCGGTGTCCGGGCGATCGCCCGGCTGGCCCGCGAGGGCCGGCTGCGCCCGCCCGTCGAGTCCCTCCGGCAGATCCCCGAACTCCCCTTCGAGCCGGGCCCGCTGCCGGTCGCCGGGCCCGGCGACACCGCGGTCACCTGGGCGGGGCACGCCAGCTGTGTGCTGCGGACCGGCGGGCTGACCGTGCTCACCGACCCCGTCTGGTCCCGCCGGATCCTCGGCACCCCGCCCCGGGTCACCCCGGTCGGGGTGCGCTGGGAGGACCTGCCGCCCGTCGACGCGGTGGTCATCAGCCACAACCACTACGACCACCTCGACGCGCCCACCCTCAAGCGGCTGCCGCGCGCCACCCCGCTGTTCGTCCCCGCCGGGCTCGCCGCCTGGTGCCGGGCGCGCCGCTTCACCGACGTCACCGAGCTGGACTGGTGGGAGGCGGCCGAACTGCCGGGCGCGGACGGGCCGGTGCGGTTCGACTTCGTGCCCGCCCACCACTGGAGCAAGCGCACCCTGACCGACACCTGCCGCTCCCTGTGGGGCGGCTGGGTCATCACCGCCCCGGGCGGGCGGCGGAGCTACTTCGCGGGCGACACCGGCTATGGGCACTGGTTCCGGGAGATCGGCCGCCGCTACCCGGGGATCGACCTGGCGCTGCTGCCCATCGGCGCGTACGAGCCGCGCTGGATGCTGCGTACGGTGCACACCGACCCGGAGGAGGCCGTACGGGCGTTCGGGGATGTGGGGGCGCGGGTGATGATGCCCATGCACTGGTCCACCTTTCTGCTCTCCGCCGAGCCCCCGTTGCAGCCGCTGCTGCGGGTCCGTGCGGCGTGGGAGGCGGCGCGGCTGCCGCGCGAGGCGCTGTGGGACCTCCCGGTCGGCTCCTCCCGCGTGCTCGCCCGCGACGCGTAACGCGCGGGGCCGCAGGCGATGCGGCAGACACTCCTTGGGCCTGGCGAGCCGCGGCGGTTAGTGCATAAGGGGGCATAAGTGGCAGGTGGCGCGCACCCTACCTAGCTTTCTGTTCATGCGCACTCGTCAGTTTCGCTACCTCGCGGTCCTCACGGCCGCCCTCGTCATCGAACTCGGTCCGCTGCCGACCGCCCACGCCAACACCCAGCACATCGTCCACCCGGGCGAGTCCATCCAGGCCGCGGTGGACGCCGCCAAGCCCGGTGACACCATCCTCGTCGAGGCCGGCACCTACCGGGAGAACGTGCAGATCACCACCTCCGGCCTGACCCTGCGCGGGGCGGGCGAGACGACCGTCATCCAGCCCCCGGAGCAGGCGGGCACCAACGCCTGCGCCATGGCCCAGACCGGCATCTGCGTCACCGGTACGGCCGAACAGCTCGTCACCGGTGTGCGGATCCGCTCGCTGAAGGTCACCGGCTTCGCCAAGAACGGCATCTGGGGAAAGCACACCGACCAGATGGACGTACGCACGGTGACCGCCGTGCAGAACGGCCAGCAGGGCATCGGCCAGGAGAAGTCCACCCGCGGTGTCTTCCGCAGCAACACCTCCAAGGACAACGGCCAGTCGGGCATCTTCATCGCCAACACCGTCGACGAGGAGGGCGCGGCCATCGACACCAGGGGCGCGGTCATCCGGGGCAACCGGCTGACCGGCAACCGGGTCGGGGTCGGCATCCGGCGCGTCAGGGTGCTCACCGTCGAGTCCAACACCCTCACCGGCAACTGCGGCGGCGTGTTCGTCGTGGGCGACGAGGGGACGCCCCGCGCCGGGGACCTGTCCATCGTCGGCAACCAGGTCTACGAGAACAACAAGTACTGCCCGCCCAACCCCCGCCTCGACTTCATCCAGGGCACCGGAATCCTGCTCACCGGCGTGGAGGAGGTCCGGATCACCGGCAACACGGTGCGGGACAACGCGGGCACCTCACCGATGTCCGGCGGGATCGTGCTGTTCCCCAGCGCCGTGGGCGCCAAGAACAGCGGCAACGCCATCAAGGACAACGTGATGGCGAACAACCAGCCCGCGGACATCGCCGACCGGGACGCCGGGCCCGGCAACACCTTCGAGGGCAACACCTGCACCGTCTCCGAGCCCGTCGGACACTGCGCCAAGGAGGCGTCATGACGTCCATACGCACCACCCCGCCCAAGACAGCGACCGCCCCCGCCGACGGCGTTCCGTCCAAGGCCGCCCCGCAGCTGCGGGAACTCGTCTTCGGCGCGGCGCGGGCGGCCGCCGTTCGCGCGGCCGCCTCCCTGGGCGTCGCCGACGCCCTGGGGGAGCGGCCCGCCACCGTCGCGGAGCTGGCCACCGCCGTGGGCGCCGAGCCCGAGCGGCTGGGCCGGCTGCTGCGCTCCCTGGCCTGCTGTGGAGTCTTCGCGGAGACCGAGGACGGCCGGATCGCGCACACCGAGATGTCCCGGCTGCTGCGCGAGGACGCCCCGGACAGCCTGAAGTACATCTGCCTGTGGTGCACCGAGCCGTGGACCTGGCACACCTGGCCGCGGCTCGACGAGGCCGTGCGCTCGGACACCTGCGTGTTCGACGAGATCCACGGCAAGGGCTTCTTCACCTATCTGCACGAGGACGCGCCGGACTCGGCCCGTGTGTTCGACAAGGCGATGACCACCTCCAGCAGGCAGTCCGCCGCGGAGCTCGCCGCCTTCCTCGACCTCGGCGGGGCCGCGGAGGTGGCGGACATCGGCGGCGGCCAGGGGCACGTCCTGGCGTCCCTGCTGGAGAAGCACCCGGCGCTGCGCGGCTCCCTGCTCGACCTCCCGCAGGTGGTGGCGAACGCGGATCCGCGGCTGCGCGACGGCGGGCCGCTGGCCTCGCGCGCCCGGCTGGTGCCCGGCGACTGCCGGCAGGAGATCCCGGTGCGGGCCGACCTGTACATCATCAAGAACATACTGGAGTGGGACGACGAGTCCACCCGCCGGACCCTGGCCAACGTGGTGGCGGCGGCCCCTCCGGGCGCCCGGGTCCTGGTGATCGAGAACCTGCTCGACAACAGCCCCTCGATGAGGTTCACCACCGCCATGGACCTGTTCCTGCTCCTCAACGTGGGGGGCCGGAAACACTCCTCGGACAGCCTGGTGACGCGCATGACCGAGGCCGGGCTGAGCGTCACCGGCATCGCCCCCGTCAACCCCTATCTGCACGCGTTCGACAGCCGGGTGCCCGGGTAACCGCGGCCGGCGGCAGGACATACGACAGCCGGGTGCCCGCGTGGCGGTGTTCACGCGGGCACCCGGCTGTCACGGCGTTCCGGACGGTGACTCAGGTGGTGGCTCAGGTGGTGGCTCAGGCCCACCGGAAGGACTCGAGATGGGCGAACACCACGACATTGGCGGTGTAGTCGCGGACGGTGCGGTCGTATGAACCCCCGCAGGTGATCAGGCGCAGCTGCGCGTCGGGGGTCTGCCCGTACACCCGGTCGTCGGGGAAGTTCGCCTTGCTGAACGTCTCCACCGAGTCGACGACGAAGGTCGCGACGATTCCATCGGCGCGGGTGATGGTCACCCGGGCGCCGCTCTTCAGCGTGCTGAGCGGATAGAACACCGCCGGGCCCGTCTTGGTGTCCACATGCCCCGCCACGATGGCGTTGCCCCGCTCGCCGGGGGACGGGCCGCCGTTGAACCAGCCGGCCAGGTTGTTGTTGTCGGAGGGCGGCGGGATCAGCACCCCCGACCGGTCGAGCGTCAGCTCGGTGAACGGCGCGCTCACCCCGATGGAGGGGATGTCCAGATGTCTGGCGGGCGAGCGCGGCAGCGCCGGCCCGAGCCGGACCTCCTGGGGGGCGGCCGTCTCCGGGCGGGGGGTGAGCACCGGCCCGCTGGCCGCCGGTTTCTTCGGCGATGGCGATGGCTGGGTGGAGGCCGCGTCGACCGAGTTGTAGATCAGGAAGACGCCGATGAGGGCCGACGCGGCGGCCCAGCGGAGAGCGCGGGTGTTGCCGTCGGCCCCGCCCTGCTTGCCCATGGGGAAACTGCCTTTCTTCGCCGGCGGAGAGCGGCGCTGCCGTGGCCGACCGCGACAAGCGGTGTCGGCCACGGCAGCGGGGCTATGAAAAGAGTTCGTTCACCCTCAGATCGCGGTGCCGGTGGGCTTGCGGCGACGCAGGGCGTAGGCTCCGGCGCCGAGGCCGCCGAGGAGCAGGAGTGAGCCGGCGGCCATGCCGCCACCGGTCGTGGCCATGCCACCGCCACCGGTGTGGACGCCACCGTGGGGCTTGCCGTGCTCGCCCTCCTTCTCCTTCTCCTTCCAGGAGCTGCTGCCGCCCCAGCCCCCCTCCTCCTTCTTCTCCTCTTCCTTGCCCTTGCCGCCCCAGCTGTCTTCCTTCTCCTTGCCGAACTCTTCCTTGCCGAACTCTTCCTTGCGGAAGTCCTCTTCCTTCTCCTTGCCGAACTCTTCCTTGCCCTTGCCGAACTCTTCCTTGCCGAAGTCCTCTTCCTTGCCCTTGCCGCTCCAGTCCCCCTCCTCCTTGCCCTCCTTGTTCTCCTTCTCCTTCCAGGAGCTGCCGGAGCCGTATTCGTCGGACTCCTGACCGCTGGAGTAGCCCCCCTGGCCGCCCGGGTCGGAGACGTCAGCGGCGAACGCGGCGGCGGGTGCGCCCAGGGACAGGGATGCGGCGAGCGCCGCCCCGGCGATGAGTGCGCGAGTAGATCGCATGAGTCATTCCTTCCGGCACCTGCGCGATTACTGACATTTGCCAGATAAAGGGATCGTGTAGGTGTCTTATCAACCGTCAGCGACGGGGGGCCCCGCTGCCACTTGACGCGGCCTGCCTTCGGGCCGGTTGTAAGCCCTCCGGGTGGAGATATCCGTCGACTTCACTCGTTCGCCGCGCGAATGGGCTGATGCCGAGTCATCTTTTCGGCCCATCGTTCCGATCAGCCCCGTGGTGTGCGTCGCCGACCGGAACTCCGGGCGCGCCAGAACCCGCCGCAGAAAGCCCAGCGTGGTCCGTACGCCCCCGCCGCCGACCCGGAACTCGCCCAGGGCCCGGTCCATGCGGGCGAGCGCCTGCTCGCGGTCGGGCGCCCAGACCACGGCCTTCGCCAGCAGCGAGTCGTAGTCCGGACCCACCCGCCACCCCGGGAAGGCATGGGTGTCCACCCGCACGAAAGGCCCCCCGGGCGGTGTGAACTCCGTCAGGGTGCCGGGTGTGGGCGCGAAGCCGCGGTCCGGGTCCTCGGCGTTGACCCGGCATTCGATCGCCGTTCCGCGCCGCACCACATCGCCCTGACCGAACGTCAGGGGCTGCCCGGCGGCGACGAGAATCTGCTCCCGGACGATGTCGATCCCGGTCACCATCTCGGTGACCGGGTGCTCGACCTGAAGCCGGCAGTTGATCTCCATCAGATAGAACTCGTGGTCGGGCGTGAGCACGAACTCGAAGGTGCCCGCCCCGACATACCCCACCGCCGCCGCGCCGCGCACCGCCGCCGCGCACATCGCGGTGCGCCGCTCCTGGGGCAGATTCGGCGCGGGCGCCTCCTCCACCATCTTCTGGTGGCGCCGCTGTACGGAGCAGTCGCGCTCGCCGAGGTGGACCACCTTGCCGTGCCGGTCCGCGAGCACCTGCACCTCCACATGGCGCGCGTCCTCCACGAACCGCTCCATGTAGAGGCGCTCGTCGCCGAACACCGCGCGGGCGTGGGCTCGCGTCTCGTTGAACGCGGGCACCAGCGCGTCCGGTTCGCGGACCACCGCCATGCCGCGCCCGCCGCCGCCCGCCACCGCCTTGAGGATCAGCGGATAGCCGATCCGCCCGGCGATGTCCCTGGCCTCCGCGGGCGTGGCCACCGCTCCCGTACTGCCCGGCAGCACCGGCAGGCCCGCCTCCGCCATCAGCGCGCGGGCCGCCGCCTTGTCGCCGAGGCGCTGCATCACCTCGGCCGGGGGGCCGATGAAGGTGATCCCGGAGTCCTCGCACACCTCCGCGAAGTCCGGGTCCTCGGACAGGAATCCGTATCCGGGGTGGATGGCCTGCGCCCCGGTGCGGCGCGCCGCCTCGATGATCGCCGGGACGCTGAGATAGCTGGCCTTCGACTGCGGCGGGCCGATGTGCACGGCCTCGTCCGCGAGCCTGACCTGGGCCGAGTCGCGGTCGGCGGTGGAGTACACCGCGACGGTGCGCATGCCGAGCTCCCGGCAGGCGCGCAGCACACGCACCGCGATCTCGCCGCGGTTCGCCACGAGTACGGTGGAGAACACGCGGATCACACCGGCCCGGCGGCGGGCCCGGGCTCCACCGCGATGAGGGGCTGCTGGTACTCCACGGGCTGCCCGTTGGGCACCAGGATCTCCACCACCCGCCCGGCCACGTCCGACTCGATGGTGCTCATCATCTTCATGACCTCGAGCACACCGATCGGCTGCCCCGGCTTGACCGTGTCCCCGACCGAGATGAGCGGCGGGGACCCCGGCTCGGGCGCGTGGTAGAACGTGCCGACCGTCGACGCGCACACGAACCGGAGCCCGGCCCCCGTCTGCCGGGTCCCGGGCTCCGGCCGCGCCCCGTCGGTCACCGCGGGGTCCGGTCCGGCCGTGTGTGTCTCCGGATGCGGTGGCGGGGCGGGGGCCGGCGGAGCGGCGGGGGCCGGGGGCATGGGGACACCGGAGGACGCGTGGTCAGAACCGGCCGGATCGGGCCACTCCATTTCCACCGTCGTCTGTCCGTGCCGCAGGGTGATGCGCCGCGGCTGTTTCGCCGCGGCCTTCGCCAGCTCCGTCACGCTGCGGCACAGCGAATCCAGCGTGGTGTGCGGGGGCAGCACGACCGCGCCCGGCCGGTGTCCGTTCTCGCGATGGTCCGTGGTGTGGCTGTCCGCTGTCACGATGCACCTCTATCGGTGTGTAGCCGGCCGCCGGCGTACCCGGCGGTCACCCCCGTGTCCAGCCCGAAGTGGCCGAAGCGCTCTGCCCGCGCCCGCAGCAGCCGGCCCGGGTCCCACGGCACCAGCTCGCCGAGGGTCTCGGCGAGCGCGTCGCCGAGCAGGGCGGCGGCCTTGGCGGGGTCGCGGTGGGCGCCGTCCGGCGGCTCCGGTACGACCCCGTCGACCACCCCGAGCCGCAGCAGCTCCCTGGGGTCGAGATGCAGGGCCGCCGCGGCGGCCCTGGCCGCCTCGGGGTTCTTCCACAAGATGGCGGCGCAGCCCTCGGGGCTGATGACCGAGTAGATGCCGCCCGCGCTGATCAGCACCCGGTCGGCGACGGCCAGCGCGAGCGCGCCACCGCTGCCCCCCTCGCCGACCACCGCCGCCACCACGGGCACCGGCAGCCGCGACATCAGCCGCAGATTGTCCGCGATGGCCAGCGCCTGGCCGCCGCGCTCCGCGTCCGGGCCCGGGTGGGCGCCCGGCGTGTCGATCAGGGTGATCACGGGCAGCCCCAGCTTGGCCGCCATCCGCATCAGCCGCGCGGACTTGCGGTAGCCGCTGGGCGCGGGCATCCCGAACCGGTGCGCCTGCCGCTCCGCCAGGCTCGCCCCGCCCTTGTGCTGCCCGATCACCATCACCGGCCGCCCGCCCAGCCTTCCCGGGCCGCCGACCACGGCGGGGCAGTCCTCCAGGAGCCGGTCGCCGTGCAGCTCGTGGAAGTCGTCGAGGATCTGGCCGAAGTAGTCCATCACGGTGGGGCGTTCGGACTGCCGGGCCGTCCGCACCGCCTCCCAGGCGTCCCGCTCCGCCACCTCCTCGAGCCGCCGTACGACCGTGCCCCGCGCCGCCCGGCCCTCGGCGGCGGCCGGGCGCTGCTCCCCGGGGGCGGTGTGCGGCGCCTCGGCCGGCTCGGCCCCGGCCCCTGCCCCTGCCCCGGCCTCGGACGGGGCCGGGCGGCCCAGCGCCAGCAGACGGGCCAGGGTGGGCCGGAGGGCGGAGCGCGGCACGATGTTGTCGATCATGCCGTGCTCCATCAGGAACTCCGCCGTCTGGAAGCCCTCCGGCAGCCGCTCCCCGGTCGTCTGCTCGATGACCCTGGGCCCGGCGAAGCCCAGCCGCGCGCCCGGCTCGGCGACGAGCACATCGGCGAGGGTGGCGTAGGAGGCCGCCACGCCCCCGTACGTCGGATCGGTGATCAGCGTGACCGTCAGAATCCCGGCCTCGTCCAGCTCGGCCATCGCCTGCGCGGTCTTGGCCATCTGCATCAGGGCCAGCGCGCCCTCCTGCATCCGGGCCCCGCCGGAGGCGGTGACCAGCAGCAGCGGGACGCGCCGCGCGAGGGCGGTCCGTGCCGCCTCGCAGATCAGCGCGCCCACCCCGCAGCCCAGGCTGCCGCCGAGAAACCGGAAGTCCATCGCCGCCACGACCACCGGCTGTTCCTCGATCCGGCCCAGGGCACAGATCACCGCCTCCCGCAGCCCCGTCTTCGCCCGCGCGTCCGCCAGCCGCTCCGCGTACGGCCGGGTGTCGGCGAACTCCAGCGGATCGTGCAGCGGCTGGACCTCACCGACCGGCGCCGCGGAGCCGGCGTCGAGCAGTTGGTCCAGCCGCTGCCGCGCGGTCAGCGGGCTGTGCCAGCCGCAGTCCGGGCATACGCGCAGGGTGCGCGCGAACCTCTTGCCGTAGATCAGGTCGGCGCAGCGCTCGCAGCGCACCCATTCCGCGACCACAGTGGTGCTCCCTTCCGGCTCCTTTCCGGCCCTGGTCAGGCGCGGTCGCGCTCCCAGCGGTAGAACTCGTGGGCCATGGCGTCCTTCGGCTCCCGCCAGGTCTCCGGGTCGTACGCCTGGACGAACGGCTGGAGCCGCTCGCTGACGTCACGGAACTCCGGGTGCTTGACGTACCGGGCGACCTGCTCCGCCGGCGGCCGGTCGGCCTCGATCAGATGCAGATACACATCGCCGAACTGGAACAGACTGCGGCCGGTGACCCCGATCAGCTTCGGCAGTTCGCCCTGGTCGGAGTGGGCGAAGACCTTGGCGATGCCGGGCCCCGCGTCCCGGTTCATCTTGGCGACGATCATGGTGCGATACATCGTCAGGCCTCCACCGTCGCGCGGGCGCGCTGCTCGATCTTGTCCCGGATGAGCTCCATCTGGACCTTGGAGTTGCGGTTGATGAGGTCCGTCATCCCGGCGTCGTCGACCGGCGCGTCGGGCCTCATCTCGAAGTCCTGGGTCCAGCGCATCCGGGTGCCCTTGGGCGTCTCTTCGTACTCCCACCGGATGTTCATGAAGGCGAACGGGCCGGTCTCGACCCGGCGCGCCCACACGGTGTGCACATCGCGGGCGGTCTCCCGCTCGGACACCCAGCTCCAGACCTTGCCGTTCTCGTCGGGGTGCATGGTCAGCCGGAAGGTGGTGGTGTCCCCCTCCCGCCGCAGCACCTCGACCGAGGCGTACTCGCTGAACAGGTCGGGCCAGCGCTCGATGTCGTTGGTCATGTCCCAGACGAGGTCCATCGGTGCCGCGATTGTGATCTCGTTGTCGGTGTGCCCGGGCATCTCATGCTCCTGCGGTGATCGAGACGTTGATGACGTCGATGAAGTCATTGGGGGTCTTGCAGCTCTCGGCGCCCGGCTCGATGGGCATGCCGTAGTGGTTCTCCAGCTCGCCGACGATGGCGAGCAGGCCGAGCGAGTCGAGGCCGAACTCGGTGAAGGTCATCTCGGGCGACCCGGCGAGAGCGGCCGGGTCGACGGTCAGGCCGGCGCACTTCTTCATGAGCGCGGCCAACTCGGGGTGGCTGAATTGACGGGACATCAGATATCTCCTTCCGGGCCGCGGAGCACGAGCGCCGCGTTGTAACCCATGAGCCCCCGGCTGAGCACCAGCGCCGTCCGCAGCTCGGCGGGGCGGGGACTGCGGGTGACCAGGTCGAGGTCATGGCAGACATCGGTGACATACGGTGTGGGCGGCACCATGCGGTGTTCCATCGCGAGCACCGCGGCCGCCACATCCAGCACGGGAGCCGCGCAGTGCGCCCGGCCGAAGCCGGTCTTCGGCGCGGTGACCGGGACCCGGGAGCCGTGCTCGCCGAGGGCGTCCGCGATGGCCAGCGCCTCGGCCCGGTCCGCCTCCGGCACACCGAGCGCGTCCGCGAACACCACGTCGATCTCCTCGGGCGCGCAGTCCGCGTCCTCCAGCGCCACCCGGATCGCGCGGGCGAGCCCCTCCCGGGACCGCTCCCATCGGGACGCCCCGGTGAAGGTCGCCCCGTGGCCGCTGATGAACCCGCGGATCGGCACCCCGCGGCGGCGGGCCGCCCCCTCCTCCTCCACGACGAACATCGCCCCGCCCTCGCCGGGCGCGAAGCCGCACGCGTCGGCGGTGAACGGCAGATAGGCCCGGCCCGCCTCACGGGCCCGGCTGAGCTCCCGCCACCCCAGCTGGCACACCATCGAGTACGGGGCGAGCCCCGCCTCGGTGGCGCCCACGACGACCGCGTCCGCCCCGTGCCGGATCGACCGCCGTGCGTGCGCCAGCGCGTCCAGACCGCCGGCCTCGTCGTTGGCCAGCACCCCGCAGGGGCCCTTGAAGCCGCCGCGGATGGAGACCTGGCCGGTGCTGGCCGCGTAGAACCAGGCGATGGACTGGAACGGGCCCACATGGCGCGGCCCCTGGCTGTACAGCTGCTGGAGCTCGCGCTGGCCGAACTCGCCGCCCCCGGAACCGGCCGCGGTCACCACGCCGATGGCGAACGGCGAGAGGTCGTCCACCGGCAGCCGCGAGTCCTCGAGCGCGAGGTCGGCGGCGGCCAGCGCGACATGGGTGAAGCGGTCGGTCTGGACCAGCAGCCGCTCCTCGATCATCGTGGCCGGGTCGAAGCCGCGGATCTGGCCGGCGACCCGCACCGGGAAGTGTTCGCTGCCGGGGCGGGTCAGCCGGTCCAGGAAGCTGATCCCCTCCCGGGTCGCCTTCCAGAAGGCGTCGGTGCCCACGCCGTTCGGCGCGATGACACCGAGCCCGGTCACCACCGCCCCGCGGGCGCGGGTGAAGGCCCGCTCGCGGGGCCGGGTTCCCTGGGCCGGGGTTTCGGGGGTCCGGGTTCTCATGCGGCACCCTCCCGCTCGGTCTTGGCGCGCTCCAACGCGCGGGCTTCCCTCGTCGCTGCTCGCTCCTCCGTCGCTGCTCGCTCCTCCGTCGCTGCGCGGCTCCTCAGTCCAGCCCGCGCAGCGCGCCAAGACACGCTCATGCCGAACCTCCCGCCCGGCCCAGCACCACCGCGGACTGGAAGCCGCCGAACCCGCTGCCGACCGACAGCACATTGCGCAGCGGCAGGGCGCGCGCGGTGCGCGGGACATAGTCCAGGTCGCACTCGGGGTCCGGGGTCTCGTAGTTCGCGGTGGGCGGGACCACGCCGTGGGCCAGCGCCAGGGCGCAGGCGGCGAGCTCGATCGCCCCGATCGCCCCGAGCGAATGCCCCACCATCGACTTGATCGAGCTCATCGGCGTCTTGTACGCGTGGTCGCCCAGCGACCGCTTCACCGCCGCGGTCTCATGCCGGTCGTTCTGCTTGGTGCCGGAGCCGTGCGCGTTGACGTAGTCGATCTCGGTGCTGTCGATGCGGGCGTGGCCGAGCGCATGGTTGATCGCCTCGGACATCTCCAGGCCCTCCTGGGTCAGACCGGTCATGTGGTAGGCGTTGCCGTAGGTGGCGAACCCCTTGAACTCGCAGTACGCGTCGGCCCCCCGGGCCCGCGCGTGCTCCAGCTCCTCCAGGACCAGCACGGCCGCGCCCTCGCCGAGGACGAAGCCGTCGCGGTGGGCGTCGAACGGCCGGGACGCGTGGGCCGGGTCGTCGTTGTTCGTCGAGGTCGCCTTGATGGAGTCGAAGCAGGCCACCGTGAGCGGGGTGACCGGGGTGTCCGCCGCCCCCGCCACGCACACATCGGCCCGGTCCTCCTCGATCGTCTGGAAGGCGTACCCGATCGCGTCGAGACCCGACGTACAGCCCGTCGACACGGTCTGCACCGGCCCGTGCGCTCCCGCCAGCTCCGCCACACCGGAGGCGAGCGCGCTCGGCGAGAACGCGTGGTGCAGATAAGCACCGGCCCGCCGGTGGTCCACATCCCAGCGCGCGCCGGACTCGCTGACCTTGACGTAGTCCTGCTCCAGCCGGGTGGAGGCGGCCACCGCCGAGCCCATCGACACGCCTATCCGCCATGGGTCCTTGACACCGGGCCCCCCGGGCGCGAGCCCGGCGTCGCTCATCGCCTCGGTGGCGGCCACCAGCCCGAACTGCACATACCGGTCCGAGCGTTCGATCTGCTCCTCCGACAGCCCGCAGGCCACGGGGTCGAAGTCGCACTCGGCGGCGATCCGCGAACGGAACCGGGCGGCGTCGAACAGGGTGATGCCGCGGGTCGCCGTGCGGCCCGCGGTGAGCATGTCCCAGAAGGCCGGGACACCCACGCCCCCGGGGGCGACGACACCGAGCCCGGTGACCACCACCCGTCGGGTCACGACGCGGCCTCGGCGGGCTCGGCGGTCTCGGTGTCCACATGGCCCAGCTCCGGCCGCGGGGCCAGCGGGCCGAGGTGGAACACCATCCGGGCCTCGGTGTCGCCCACGTTGCGGAACCGGTGGCGCATGTTGATGGGGATCAGCAGCCCCTGGTCGGCACGGAGCGGATGCGCCATATCGTCCAGGTCCACTTCCAGCTCACCGGACACCACGTACACGAACTCCTCGGAGTACGGGTGGTAGTGCTCGGTGACGCGCTCGCCGGGCTGTACGACGGCCATGCCCATGAAGCCGCTCGTGGCGCCCACCGTGGTGGGGGTGAGCATGGCGCGCACATCGCCGCCGCGGCGGCGGTTGGGGGCGACCGCGGAATGGTCGACGATGAGGTGGGACTGCGTGGTCATTCTGGCCTCCAAGAAGACGGCGCGGCCGCCGCGCACGACGTGTCGGTGGGTACGGGAAGGGCCGGGGGGTAGCGGGGCTACGGGCAGGGGACCCGGGGGGGAGAGGGAGCGGGAGCGTCAGTAGTCCGCCGCGCGGCGGTCGGTGACCTGAGCCATGTCGCAGTCGTCGAGGAAGCGCCGCAGCCCGGCCTCGCCGACCAGGTCGATCTTCTTCTTCCCAGCGCCGCCCGCGTCGAGGAGCCGGGTCAGCACGGCGGCCGCGCGCGGCCCGCTGACCCCGGCCGCCACCGCGGGCTCGCTGTCGAGCGGCACGCCCATGTCCACCATCCGTACGACGATGTCGTCGCGCTGGAAGACCGTGCTGCTGACGATCGTGTGCCGCCCCTTGCCCGAGGCCATCGCCGACTTCGCCTTGCTCACCGCGAGGTCGTCCTGACGGGCCAGCAGGCTGGCCACCGCCGGCCCGCAGCCGGTCTTCACCGGGTACAGCAGCATGTGGCGGTGCAGATTCGGCGGGCGGCTGGGGTCAGCGGTCAGATGGTGCACCACGGGCAGCGCGGCCCGCATGAAGAACGCCCGCGCGGCCTCCGGGTCGTCCAGGTCGCGGTCCTCCTCCAGATGCGGGTTGATGGCCTCCTCGACCGCCCGGACCTCCGGCTGTCTGGCCACATGGCGCAACGCCGCCACCAGGTCGCCCTTGACCTCGACCGCCCGTACGACACGGTTGCCGCTCATGAACAGCGAGGTGCGGCACAGCCGCGTGTGCTCGTCCACCCGGGCCTCGGGCGCGGCGTAGTCGGCCAGGATCTTGGCCACGCTCCCCTCGCTGCCCGGCTTGACGGTGAAGGTCAGCGCGTGCCGCACCAGGCCGTCGCCGATCCTCGGGGCCAGCTGCACGGGGGGCGCGGCGCGGCGGCCGGAGGCGCCCTTGCCCGAGAAGGTCTCCCGCAACACGCTGAACCGCAGCGACCGGGTGTCCTCGACACACCCGTGGAGGGGCTTGACCATCTCCCGGTGCGCGGGGCTCTCCACCCAGCTCAGAAACGGCGGGGCGCTCTCCCACTCGCTGGTGATCAGCCACTGCGAGGGGTTCTCGATCGACTGGCACAGCTGGTCGCTGATGTGCCCCGGGACCGCGGCCACCTGTTGGGACAACTGCTCGTAGGCATGCAGAAAACGCTCTTCGGCGCCCGCGTGGACCGACACCAGCAGCACCACGCGCAGCCGGGCGTCGGTGAGCATGGACTGCCGGGGCGGGGGCTCGGTCGTCGTCGTGGACTTCGCGGGCCGCGAAGTCTTGGGCAGGGTGCTCATAGGCTCTACTCCTCCTCCGGGGGCGTCCTTCGCCGGACGCGGCGCCCGTGAGTCGATCGTGGAGCGCTCCCACGGATGCCGCGAGATATGTGAGCCATCCGGGCGAAGGGGCCTACCAGACGCCTGACCAGGCATGAAACCCCGGGAATAGCAGCGAGATGAATCCCCATGTCGATGAGCGTGTGCCAGTACTCGTCGTGGGCGGCTCCCTGGTGGGACTGTCCGCCTCACTCTTCCTGGGCCGTCTGGGCGTCGGACACCTGCTCGTGGAGAAACACGCGAGCACCTCCACACACCCCCGAGGGCGCGGCAACAACCTCCGGACCATGGAGCTGTTCCGCACCGCGGGGGTGGAACAGGCGATCCGCGAGGCCGCGTCCGTCCTGGACGGCAACCATGGCATCCTCCAGGCCGAATCCCTCACCGGAATGGACCACAACTGGCTGTTCCGGGAGATCGACCCGGGTGGCACCATGCGCGGGCTCAGCCCCTCAGGCTGGTGTCTGTGCAGCCAGAACGACCTCGAACCCGTCCTGCTGCGGACCGCCCAGGAGCTGGGCGGCGAGCTGCGGTTCTCCACCGAACTGATCTCCTTCGAGCAGGACGCCGAAGGGGTGACCGCGGTCGTCCAGCACCGCGAGTCGGGCCGTACCTCCGTGGTGCGCGCCGACTACCTCATCGCCGCCGACGGCCCCCGCAGCTCCGTACGGCGCCGGCTGGGCATCGGCCAGACCGGCCACGGCGAGCTGTTCCACAACGTCAGCATCACCTTCCGCGCCAAGCGCCTCGCCGATGTGGTGGGCGACCGCCGCTTCATCGCCTGCTACCTCACCAACCCGGAGGCCGACGGGGCGCTGCTCCCGGTGGACAACGTCGAACAGTGGGTCTTCCACGCCCCCTGGCACCCCGAGACCGGGGAGACCCTGGAGGACTTCACCGACGAGCGGTGCGCCGAACACATCCGCAGGGCCACCGGCGTCCGCGACATGGAGGTCGAGATCACCGGCAAGGCCCCCTGGCACGCGGCCGAACGGGTGGCCGAGCGCTACCGCGAAGGCCGGATCTTCCTCGCCGGGGACTCCGCCCACGAGATGTCCCCCACCGGCGCCTTCGGCTCCAACACCGGCATCCAGGACGCTCACAACCTTGCCTGGAAACTCGCCGCCGTCCTCGGCGGCTGGGCCGGACCCGGCCTGCTGGACACCTACGGCGCCGAACGCCAGCCGGTCGCCGTGGCCACCAGCGCCCGCGCCGCCGCGCGCTCCGCCGAACACAGCCACCCCGGCTACACCGCGCCACCGTCCACCGGCCGGCAGAGCGATGTGCTCGCGGTGGCCATGGGCTACCGCTACGCCTCCGACGCGATCCTCGGCGCCGACCCCGCCGTCCCCGTCGTCCCCGAGCGCTTCACCGCCGTCGGCGAACCCGGCGGCCGCGCCCCGCACCTGTGGATCGACCGCGACGGCACCCGGCTGTCCACCCTCGACCTCTACGAGCGCACCTGTGTCCTGCTCACCGGCCCCGAAGGCGCCGCCTGGCACGGCGCCGCCCTGCGCGTCGCCGACCGCCTCGACATGCCGCTGGCCGCCTACCGCATCGGCCCCGACCCCACCCACGACCTGACCCCCGACCCCGGCGTCGACTGGACCGAACTCCACGGCACCACCCCCCGGGGCGCGGTCCTCATCCGCCCCGACGGCTTCATCGCCTGGCGCGCACCGGACGCCGCGCGCGAACCGGAGCGCACCCTGGCCGAAGCCCTCCGATCCGTCCTCTGCCGCTGACCCCGCCGCCCCGCCCGGGCCCGGCCGCCCCCTCGTCGGCCGGGCCCCGCACGGCCACTTACGCGGCGTCGGGGCCGGAGGTGTCCGGGAACGAATGATGCTCGCGCGCCACGACCCAACGGCCCCGCTCCTTGCGCAGCCCGAGGCTGAGCCGCAGCCGGCTCGCCGGCCGGCCCGGCGGTCAGCCCGTCGCCTCGCTGTGTGCCTCGCGGCGGGCCCGGGTGCGGCGGCGGAGGGCGGGGGCGGCGCCGACGAGGACGGTGAGGGCGATCGCGGCGGCCACGCCCTCCCAGGGCCTGGCGAAGAGCGTGCCGCCGAGGATGCCGATGAGCGCGTAGGTCGCGGCCCAGGCCAGCGCCGCCGGGGCGTCCCCGCGGGCGAAGCGCCGCATGGGCATGCGGGAGAGCAGGCAGGCCAGCATCACCGGGATGCGTCCGGCCGGGAGCAGCCGGGACAGGACCAGCACCGCCACCCCGTGCTCGTCGAGCCGGGTCCGGGCCTGGGCCAGGCGTTCGGGGGCGGCGCGGCCCTGGATTTGGGCGAGCCAGCGGGAGCCGTTCTTCGAGCGGAGGCCGCGGCGGCCGAGCCAGTAGAGGGCGATGTCGCCGAGGAAGGCCGCGAAGGACGCCACGGCGAAGACGACCAGCAGCGACAGGGGCGGCACGCTCTGATGGACCGCCACCACGGCCGCCGAGCTCACCACCGCCCCGGTCGGCACCACCGGCACCAGCGAGCCCAGCACCACCAGCAGGAACAGCGAGGGATAGCCCACTGCCTGCTGGGTCGACTCGGGCGGCACGCTCCGCGCGAGATCGCCGATGCCTTCCAGTATGCGGCCGGTCATCTGGCGGTCTCCAGGCGTACGCACTCGCCGTGCCGCAGCGGGTGCACCACCGCGTCGGGGGCCAGCTGTCCGGCGTGCCGGACGAAGTCGTCGCCGGGCGCGTGGAATTCGTGCGGGCGGACCCAGTCCATGCCGATCGGCCAGAACGTGCCGTAGTGCACGGGGATCGCGGTGCGCGCGCCCAGCCGGGCCAGGGCCTCGGCGGCCCGGTGGGCGTCGAGGTGGCCGTGGCCGAGGTAGGGGCCCCAGCCGCCGACCGGCAGCAGCGCCACATCGCAGTCGCCCACCGCCCGCGGCATGCCGTCGAACAGCCCGGTGTCGCCCGCGAAGTACGTCGTTGCCTCGCCCCGCAGGACATAGCCGAGCGCGGGCACCCCGCTCGGCCCGTACGGCAGCCGTCTGCCGTCGTGCGCGGCCGGCACGGCCCGGATCCGGACCTCGCCCACCGCGATCTCCTCGCCCGGCCGCACCTCCGTGACCCGCAGCTCCCGCGCCCGCGCCACCCGCCGCAGCCCCGGCACGGCCCGCCCCGCGCCGCGCGGCACCACCAGCCGGGTGCCGGGGCGCAGCCGCATCAGCGAGCCGAGGTGGAGGTGGTCGGCGTGCAGATGGGAGACCAGCGCGACATCGGCGACCGCGGCGGCGGGCGGCGGCACGGGCCCGCGGCGCCGCCGCAGATGCGCCAGCCGCTGTACGAACAGCGGGTCGGTCAGCACGCGCACACCGGAGTCCCGCACGGTGGTGGTGGCATGCCCCCACCAGGTGATCTCCACCGACACTCGGACCCTCCCTCGTGGCTCCGCCCGGACCAGTGGACGGCGGCGCGGACGGTTATGTGCCCCTCGATCCTCTCACCGCGCCCGGCGGCGGCCGACAGCCCCTGCCCCCTCGATATTCCATGGCGCGGAACCCGGCCCGTGGGGCACCCTGCCCCCGGACGCTCCGATCGACCGCCTGACCGCAAAGGAATGCCCGTACGTGTCCTCGTACCTGGAACTCCACCGCCGCGCGGTGGTCGCCGACGCCCACAACGACCTGCTGGTCGCCGTCACCGCCCGCCCGCCGCGCCGCTGGGCCTCCTTCTTCCGCGACCAGTGGCTGCCCCAGCTGCGCGAGGGCGGGGTGGACCTCCAGGTGCTGCCGGTCTTCATCGAGGACTGGTTCCGCCCCGAGGGCGCGCTGCGCGAGACGCTGCGGATGATCGAGTGCGCGCACACCCTCGCCGAGGGCAACGCGGACGAGGTACGGCTGTGCCTGGACGGGGACGACATCGACCGCGCCCTGGACGAGGGCAGGATCGCGCTGGTTCTGGCGCTGGAGAGCGCCCCAGGACTGGACGCGAACGTGGAGCTGATCCCGACCCTGTACCGGCTCGGGGTGCGCATGGCCTCCATCGCCCACTGGGGACGTACCGCCCTGGCCGACGGCAGTGGCGAGGACGCCACCGGCAGCCGGCTCACCGAGGCGGGGGTGGCGGCGCTGGCGGAGATGGAGCGACTGGGGATGCTCTTCGACGTCTCCCATCTGGGCGCCTCGGGCGTCGCCCATGTGCTGGAGTTGGCCACCCGGCCCGTGCTGGCCACCCACTCCTCCGCCCGTGCCCTGCTGGACCACCACCGCAACCTCACCGACGAACAGATCCGCGGCATCACCGCGACCGGCGGCATGGTGTGCGTGAACTTCCTCGGCGAGTTCCTGGCCACCGACCCCGCCGAGCGCACGGTGGACCGGCTGGCCGACCACATCCTGCATGTCATCGAGGTCGCGGGCGTGGACCGGGTGGGCCTGGGGCCCGACTTCATCAAGGAGGTCAGCGCGGACGTCAGCCCGCCGTGCTGCGAGGACCTCGAGTACGCCGAGCTGGTGGTGCCCGGGCTTGAGGGCCCCCGGGGGCTGCCCCTGGTCACCGAGGCGCTGGTCCGCAGGGGCCTGCCCGAGGGCGACATCCTCAAGGTCCTCGGCGGGAACGTCCTGGAGCTGTTCCGCAAGGAGCTCGGCCGCCCCGCGTGAGCCGTTACCGCTGGGGCGAGGCCCCCGTCTTGAGGTGCACGACGTTGGACCGCTCGCCGTAGCGGAAGGCCCGCACCCGGTACGTCGCCCGCTTCTCGTTCTCCAGGGTGATCAGGCCGAAGGAGTTGATGTCCGGGTCCAGGACGGCGACCGGCCGGAAGCGGTCGCCGCCCCGCGGCCGGTCCTCCAGCAGATAGCCCTGCTCGTCGGAGGCGTGGTCGGTCCAGGTGAACCTGATGCCGTTGGCGTGCATGACGGTCGCCCGCAGCCCCGTGGGGGCCGCCGCCCCGGCCGCCCCGGCCGCTCCGGGTGTGACGGAGCCGGTACGGACGGCGGTCTGGCGCTGCGTCCGGGGCGGCGCCCACTCGTGGTCGTCCTTCTGGTCCTTCTCCGTGAACTCCCCCTTCGGCAGCCGTACGTCGACCGGCCGCGAGGCGGGCCCGTAGTAGGGGCGCACGCGGTAGTAGAAGGGCGTCTCGGGCATCAGTTCGGGGTGCCGGTACGAGGTCCGGCCGAGCGGGAGGTAGTCGAGGATCGTGTACGGCCCCTCGGGTTCGGTCGCGAACTCGACGATCCGGCCGGCGGCTCCCGGCTCCGTGCCCGTCCATCTCAGGGTGATGTCCACCGGCGAGGTCAGGGTGGCCGTCAGCCTGGTGCCGGTGGCCGATTCGGCGGGGCGGGTGGCGGACGGCCGGGGCGAGGAGCAGCCGGCCAGGCCGGCGGCGACGAGGACCGCCGCCGCCAGGGCTCGGAGCGCGCCGCTCACTTGCGCCAGAACTTGACGTTGCTCCACACCACCGTGGCCGGGCCGTTGCCACTGCTGGTGCGGTACGCGCCGAACTTGTCGTAGAAGCTGCCGCCGGGGCTGTCGACGGTGTGCTTCAGCGATCCGTTGATGTACGTGCGGTGTTCCTTGCCCACCTGGTGCACGGTGTTCACCCGCACCGTGGCGCCGACGGTCCCGGCGTTCGAGAGGGTGTCCCCGCCGTGCACGGCGTACAGCCGCCCGCCGCGCTCGACGGCCAGCATGAAGTACGGGCCCGCGGCGCCGTCCGTGTCGTTGAACGTCTGCTTCAGGCTGATCCGCGTGCCGCCCATGCTGGTGACCTTGAAGTACCCCTCGAACTGGCGGGTGCCGCCGGTGTACGTGTCGTACCGCCGCTCGGCGCGCTGGTCGCCGCCGGCCGTGGAACAGGTGAGGGTGAAGGTCAGGCCGTCGACCTGGCCGCAGCCCCGCTCCTGCACCTTGAACGAGGGAGACTCGGAGGTCCAGCCGCCGGGCTCGACCTCGGCGTGGGCGGCGGTCGGTACCGCCAGGAGCAGTCCGCAGGCGGCCGACGCGGCGGCGATCACACGATGCTTTCCCGACATCTCGCGCTCCTCTACTGAACCCAATAGTGGATGTTGCGGAACCGGGCCTCGGCCCGGCCACTGCCGTGGTGGTACACGCCGTTCTTGAAGTGGCGCGTCGCCGGGCCGCGGTCGTCGACGGTCAGAACCAGCTGGTCGTCGGCGTAGACCCGGATCCGCCCGGCGTCGGCGTCGTGCGCGACCTTCAGGTTCCACCACTTGTTGTAGACACCGGTCTTGACGACCTGGTCCGTGTAGCGCTTGACGGTGCCGCCGTTCTCACTGGACACGCGCAGCATGATGTCGGTCGCGGGGGTGCCGGACGGGTGCTTGACCCGCAGGATCTGCATGAAGTCCGCGCCGTTGGTGCCGGACGGGATGTACACGTCGGCGTCCCACATGCGCTTGCCCGAGGTGTACTCCTGGTTCCACCGCATCTCGGTGCGCGGATCGGTCGAGCTGCCCTCTTCCAGGGGCTCGTCGGTGGAGTACACCCACATGGTGTGTGTCTTGGAGCCGGAGTCGTACGTGTAGCGCTCGCTCAGGTCCAGGTTCCACGGCTTGTGCATGGCGTAGGTGAAGGACTTCTGCTGCCAGCCGTCCGTCGGCGACTGTACGGCGGGCGCGGGTGTCCCCGGAGCCACGCCCGTCAGCGCCGCCGCGAGCGCGGCGACGGCGAGGAGCGTTCTGATGCGTAATGCGGGCATGTGATCGTCACCTCCAGTCAATGGATCATGGTCTAGACCAAGAGTCACGGTAGGCCCGCCCGCATGGCGTGTCCATATCAATGAACGAAATTCTTATAGAGAGACGGCGACGGGGGGAAACGGCACCGGCCGGGCCCGAAATCCGCTGTGACAGGCTGGGGGACGGCCCGCGCGTGTCGAGCGGGCCAGGAACACGAGGTTGGTGCGGCGTGCAGATGCCCCGATGGAAAACCGTGGGCGCGGCCCTGCTGCGAGTGATCGCGGTATGGGCGGTGTCCACGCTCACCATGCTGGCGCTCGCGGCGATCCTGCCCGACTTCCGGCTCCAGTCCGCCGACGGCGACAGCGCGACCCGTGTCGCGATCACCGCCGCGAGCGGGGCGGGGGCCTTCGGCCTGCTCAGCGCGCTGGTGTGGCCGCTGCTTGTGCGGGCCCTGCTGCTGGTGCCCGCCTTCGTGCTCGGCCTGCTGGTGTTCGTGCTCAACGGCTCACTGCTGCTGATCGCGCTGAGCCTGATCCCGGACGGGCGCGGCGCGGCCGAGCCCGAGACCGCCGTTGTGGTCGCGGCGGTGATGTCCGCCGCGTCCTCGGCGACCAGCACCTTCCTGGCCGTACGGGACGACGGCGCCTACCGCCGCCGGCTCGCGCGGCTCGCGGACCGCCGACGGCGCCGCCTGGGCGGTCCGGGCGGGGGGCCGCAGCCGCCCGGGACGGTGTTCCTCCAGATAGACGGCGTGGGACACGATGTGCTGCGGGACGCGGTGTGCGACCGCGGAAACCGGCCGCCGCTCATGCCGACCCTCGCGAGCTGGGTGGACACCACCCATACGCTCACCCCCTGGCGCACCGACTGGTCCAGCCAGACCGGCGCCAGCCAGCTCGGCATCCTGCACGGCTCCAACGAGGACGTGCCCGCCTTCCGCTGGTACGAGAAGCAGACCCGCCAGGTGATGGTCAGCAACCGGCCGACCAGCGCGGCCGAGTTGCAGCGCCGGGCCGCGGCCCGCACCGGCGACGGGGGGCTGCTCACCGTCGACGGGGCCAGCCGCGGCAACCTGTTCACCGGCGGCGCCGAGGAGCTGGCGCTGGTGCTCTCGGTGGCGGCCCGGCGCGGCAGGCACAACCGCTCCCGGAGCGGCTACTTCGCGTACTTCAGGGACCCCGCGAACGCGACCCGCACCGCCGGCTCCTTCCTTGCCGAGGTCTTCCGCGAGCTCGGCCAGGCGGCGCGCGCCAGGCTGAGGCGCTCGGCGCCGCGCGTGGGGCGCGGCGGGCTGTACCCCTTGATCCGCGCCTTCGCCACCGTCGTGGAACGGGATGTGGTGGTCGCCGCGGTGATGGGCGACATCCTGTCCGGGCGCACCGCCATCTACGCCGACCTGGTGGCCTATGACGAGGTGGCGCACCACTCCGGGCCACGCAGCCGCGACACCCACCAGGTGCTGCGCCGCCTCGACCGCTGTGTCGCGCTGATCGCCAAGGTCGTCGAGCACGCGCCGCGCGACTACCGCATCGTGCTGCTCTCCGACCACGGGCAGAGCCCCGGCGCGACCTTCGCCGACGCCTACGGCCTCACCCTGGAGGACCTGGTGCGGGCCGGCTGCGGGCTGACCGTGCCCCGGCAGGCCGGGCGTACACCCACCGGTGCGGAGGCGCGCGAGGCGGCGCGCGCCGCGCTGCGCCGGCCCGAGCCGGACGGCGACGGCCACGGCCCCTCCGACCCGGTGGTGCTGGCCTCCGGCAACCTGGGCCTGGTGTCCTTCCCCGACGTACCGGGCCGGATGAGCCGCGAGGAGATCGACCGCCGCCACCCCGCGCTGCTGCGCACCCTCGCCGACCACCCCGGGGTGGGCTTTCTGCTCGTACGATCCGAGCGGCACGGCGCGGTGGTGCTGGGCGCGGACGGCGCCGAGCACCATCTCGACACCGGCCGCGTCGTGGGGCGCAGCCCGCTCGCGGCCTTCGGGGACGGCGCCGCGGCCGCCGTGCGGCGCACCGCGCGTTTCCCGAACGCCCCCGACATCATGGTCAACTCCGCGTACGACCCGGCCACCGGCGAGGTGCACGCCTTCGAGGGACAGATCGGCTCGCACGGCGGGCTCGGCGGGGCGCAGAGCCACCCCTTTCTGCTGTGGCCCATCGAGCTCAGCCCGCCCACCCGGCCGGGGGAGGAGCTGGTGGGCGCCGAGCGGGTGCACACCGTGCTGCGGCGCTGGCTGCGGGAGGCGGACGGGCCGCAGATCCCGCGCCAGACGGGTGAGGAATCACGGCGGCCCGGGGGTGTCACCGCAGCATCTTCGGCGGCCCCGCCGCCCATGCCGGACAAAACCCGGTGATTTTGCGCATCGTGCGCATTCCCCGACCATGGCGGGATGCATGACCCGCACCCCGCCCGCCGCTTCGGCCTGCCCACGGCGACGGCGCTCGTCATGGGCAACATCATCGGTGGCGGCATCTTTCTGCTCCCCGCCTCCGTCGCCCCGTACGGCACCGTCAGCCTGCTCGCCTTCGCCGTCCTGACCGTCGGCGCGGTCGCGCTCGCGCTCGTCTTCGGCCGGCTGGCGGAGCGCGATCCGCGCACCGGCGGGCCGTATGTCTACGCGCGCGCGGCGTTCGGCGACTTCGCGGGGTTTCTGTCCGCCTGGTCGTACTGGACCATGACCTGGGTGAGCAACGCGGCGCTCGCGGTGGCGGCCGTGGGCTACGTCCATGTGCTGGCCCCCGGGCACCAGTCCAAGGGCGTCGACCTGGCCGTGGCGCTGCTGGCGCTGTGGCTCCCGGCGCTCGCGAACCTGGCGGGCACCCGCTGGGTCGGCGCGGTGCAGATCGTCTCGACGGTGCTGAAGTTCGTGCCGCTGCTCTTCGTCGCCGTCGCCGGGCTGTTCTTCTTCGACCCGCACAACCTCGGCCCGTTCAACGCGGGCGGCGGCAGCGCGGTCGGCGGGCTCTCGGCGGCGGCCGCGATCCTGCTCTACAGCTATGTGGGCGTCGAGTCGGCGTCGATGAGCGCGGGCGAGGTGCGCGACCCTGAGCGCAACGTCGGGCGGGCCAGCGTGCTGGGCACCGTGGGCGCCGCCGTGGTCTACCTCGTCGGCACGCTGTCGGTCTTCGGCACCGTGGCCCACCGGGACCTGGTGAACTCGACCGCCCCCTTCTCCGACGCCGTCGACGCCATGTTCGGCGGCGCCTGGGGCGGCACCCTGATCGCGCTGGCCGCCGTGGTGTCCATCGTCGGCGCGCTCAACGGCTGGATCCTGATGAGCGCCCAGGCCCCGTACGCCGCCGCCCGCGACGGGCTCTTCCCCGCCGCGTTCGCCGCCAAGCGGCGCGGGGTGCCGACCTTCGGCGTGCTCGTCGGCACCGCCCTCGCCTCGCTGCTCACCGTGGTCAACTACACCTCGGGCTCGGACGGGGTCTTCGAGACCCTCGTCCTGATCACCACCTTCTCGGCCACCGTCCCGTATCTGCTGGCCGCCGGCGCCCAGGTCCACTTCCTGCTGACCGGGCGCCGGGACGAGGTGCGCCCCGGCCGCTTCGCCCGGGACCTGCTACTCGCGCTGCTCGGCTTCGGCTTCTCCTTCTGGCTGGTCGCGGGCGCCGGATACGCCGCCGTCTACCAGGGCACGCTCTTCCTCTTCGCCGGTGTGCTGGTCCACGTGCTGATGGCCGCCCGCCGCGCCGCCGGCCGGACCGGACCCGCGGCCCCCGCGGAGACCGCCCGCGCGGACGGCGCGCCCCCGGCCGGCGGGAGCGCCGCCGGGTCGGCCGCCTGACCGGGGCAGCCGGGCCGCGAGGAGCGCCCCGGCCGCGGCGACGGCGGCCAGGACCGACAGCGCGGCGCCCATCGTCGTGAGCGCCATGAGCATGGTGGCCGCGGCGACGCCCAGCGCCGGGCCGATGTTCATCGCGGTCTGCTGAAGCCCGCCCGCCACCCCGGCGTGATCCGCCGGAGCCTGGCGGACGACCACGGCCGTCGCGGTGACCATCGCCGCGGCGAATCCGGCGCCGATCGCGAGAAAGCAGCCGCCGATCTCCAGGGCCGTGGGCGCCGGGCCGAGCCGGGAGAACAGCAGCACGCCGAGGGCGAGCAGCGCCATCCCCGCCACGGCCGTCGGGCGGGGCCCGTACCGGCGCAGCAGCAGGGCACAGACCGGCGCGCCAAGCACCATCATGGCGGGCAGCGGCAGCGCCCTGAGTCCGCTGGCCAGCGGGTCCAGCGCGAGCACGTCCTGGAGGAAGTACGTGGCGACGAACAGGGTCCCGAACACCGCGGCCGACGCCGCCACCAGGATCCCGAGCGCCGGGGCGACGGCCGCCGCCCGCAGCACGCCCGGCGGCAGCAGGGGGTGCGCGGCGCGCCGCCCGTGCCGGACGAACGCGGCTCCGGCCGCCACCGTGGCGAGGGCCCCGAGCGCGGTCGCCGCCGTCCGGCCGGCCTCCGGCAGCGCGACGAGCGTATGCACCAGGGATGCCAGGGCCAGCGCGAGGAGGAGGGCGCCGGGCACATCGAGCGGGAGGTCGGCGGCCCGCTTCGGCTCCGGGATCCGCACGACGAGCGCCAGGACACCGATCAGCAGTGCCGGTGCCACGGTCAGGAAGAAGACCGAGCGCCAGCCCAGTTGATCCGTCAGCGCCCCGCCGACCAGCGGGCCGGCCGCGGCCGCCACCCCGATGGCGCTGGTGCGCAGGGCGATGGGCATGCCGATCCGGTCCGGCGGATACGCGGCCCGCAGCATCCCGAGCGTGGCCGGTTGCAGCAGCGCGCCGAACACCCCCTGGGCGACCCGCAGGCCGATCACCCAGCCGACCCCGGGCGCCAGGCCGATGCCCGCCGACGTGGCGGCGAAGCCCAGCGTGCCGACCGCGAACAGCCGCTGGTGGCCGTAGCGGTCGCCGAGGCGCCCGGCGAAGACGAGCAGGCCCGCCACCGCGATGAGATAGCCGGTGCTGGTCCACTGCACCGCGGTGAACGAGGCGTGCAGATCCCGCCGCATGGCGGGCTGCGCGACGGTCAGCACGGTGCCGTCCAGGGCCACGATCGCGGCCCCGGCGACGCTGCCGACGAGCGTGAAGCGGCGGTGCCGCGAGGCGCTCACGACCGCTCAGGCCCCAGGTGCGCGTCCAGCGCGGCGCGCAGCAGCGGCTCGACGTCGTCGGCGCCCGTGCCGAGCTGGAGGCTGCCCCAGCCCCACAGCTGGACGATGCCGTGCAGATTGGCCCACAGCGCGCCCGCGACGACCCGGGGCGCCGCGTCGGCCGCCGGCCGCGCCCGGGCGACCAGGTCGACCAGCACCTCGAAGAGCGGCAGGCTGGTGTCGCGCAGGCCGAGGTGGTCGCTCTCCAGCAGGTCATGGCGGAACATCAGCTCGAACATGCCGCGGTTGGTGAGCGCGAAGTCGAGGTAGACCCGGCTCAGCGCCATCAGTTGGGCGCGCGGCGCGGCCTTGCCGTCCCCGACCGCCTCGGCGACCTGCGCGGCGAGCGCGCCGAAGCCCTGCCGGGCGATCGCGGACAACAGCGCCAGGTGGGTGGGGAAGTAGCGGCGCGGGGCGCCGTGGGACACCCCGGCCCTGCGGGCGATCTCCCGCAGCGTCAGGGACGCCATCCCCTCCCTGGTCACCAGGTCGACGCCGACCTCGATCAGACGGGATCGCAGCCCCGTGTCGTGTTCGCTCATAGACACTGTCTACCAGGAAGGGTAGACAGTGTCTACTAGGCCCGGGATCCAGCCGGTTGGGCCAGAATGATGGACCGACACATAGGTGACGACTCGTGAGAAACCTTGAGGCCGACATGACTGAGCAGCAGCCGCCGACACCCCCTCAGCCCCAGGGACTTCCCCCGCAGCCGCAAGGGCTTCCCCCGCAGCCCGCGGGCATCCCGCCGCAGCCGGGACAGTTCCCGGCCCTCGCCCCCGCCGCGGCCCCGGCCCCGCGACAGGGCCGGTTCTCGCTGCGCAATCCGCTGGTCACCGCGGCCATCGGCCTCGTGGTCGGGCTGGCCGCGGCCGGCATACCCGCGCTGCTCTCGGACGACGACGGCGGGGGCTTCGGCGGCGGGGGCGGCGGAGGCGAGCTCAGCGCCCCCGCGAAGCTCGACGGGCTCAGACCGCTCGTGGACGCCCAGCGCGAGTCCAACGGCGCCAAGGGCGAGAAGACGGCCGAACAGCTCGCCGAGGAGGCGCGCCTGAGCGGCGAGCGGGTGTCCAAGGCGTACGGCGGTGCCGCCGCCGTGGTGAAGCAGTATGTCGACAAGGACTTCCAGACGACCGCGACGCTGATCGCGGTCCGCAGCCGCGCCCCCGAGCCGTACGTCCTCTACGTGGACCCGAAGCGGCTCGCGCTGGCCAAGGCGCCGGACGAGCTCAAGACCATCGGCGATGTCTCGTGCGTGCTCTACAACCAGCCCACCATGGAGGGATCCGAACCCACCGCGGACTCCGTGCACGTCACCTACTGCCAGCGCACCGGCGCCGGGCTGACCGTCCAGGTCCGTACGGCCGGCAGCGGCGTGTCCAACCGGCCCGACAAGGTCGCGGACCTGGTCGAGGAGGCCTGGTCGGCGCTGTCCTGAGCCGGGCCGTCGTCATTACCTGGCGGGTAATCGACCGGGCGAGCCGTCGGCGGCAGGGTGGAGGCATCGGGTTCCGGGCCGGCGCACTCCGGCTCGGGACCCGGTCCCACCAGTGGATTTCATGCCATGAGGAGAGCCCTGCCATGACCGCCCAGTCGCAGTACGAGACCGCCGTCGCCCGCTACTTCGAGGCGTGGAACGCGACCGACGCCGAGGCCCGCGCCAAGGCCGTCGCCGCCGCCTGGACCGAGAACGGCGGCTACACCGACCCCCTCGCGGCGGTCAGCGGCCACGACCAGCTCGCGGCGGTCATCGCCGGGGCCCAGGAGCAGTTCCCCGGCTTTGTCTTCCAGCACACCGGGACCGTCGACGGACACCACGACACCGCCCGCTTCACCTGGGAGCTGGTCTCCACGGCCGACGGCTCCGCGCCCGTCGCCGGGTCCGATGTGATCACCCTGGCCGAGGACGGCCGGATCCGCTCCGTCCTCGGCTTCCTGGACCGGGTCCCGGCGGCCCCTACGGCATGAGCCGCCGCAGGGCCTGCGCCGTCTCCGGGTCGGCCGGGAGCAGGGTCTCGATGGCCAGCTCGGAGACGGTGACGTCCATGGGGGTGTTGAAGGTCGTGATCGTGGACACGAACGACAGCACCTCTCCCGCGTGCTCGATCACCATCGGCAGCGCGAACGGCGCGTGGTCCCCGCCCACGGCCGCCTCCTCCCGGCCCCCCGCGTCCACCGGATAGGCGCTGACCTCCTCGTACAGCTCCCGCAGCGGCGAGGAGCGCAGCAGGGCCAGCTGCCGCTCCATCTGCTCCAGCAGATGGCCGCGCCACTCGCGCAGATTGCGGATCCGCGGGGCCAGCCCGTCCGGGTGCAGGGTGATGCGCATCGCGTTCATCGGCGGCCGGAGAAGGTGCTCCGCGACCCCCTCAAGCACCGCGGCCATGGCCCGGTTCGCCGCCACCACGTGATACGTGCCGTCCACGACGATCGCGGGGTACGGGTCGTAGGCCGTCAGCAGCCGCTCCATCCCCTCGCGCAGCGGGCCCATCAAGGGGTCGTCCAACGAGGTCTCCGGGTAGTGCGGTGCGTAACCCGCCGCGATCAGCAGGGCGTTGCGCTCGCGTACGGGCACGTCCAGGTGTTCGGCGAGGCGCAGCACCATCTCCTGGCTGGGCCTGGCCCGCCCGGTCTCGATGAAGCTGATGTGGCGGGCGGAGGAGTCGGCGCGCAGCGCGAGTTCGAGCTGGCTGATGCGCCGCCGGTCCCGCCATTCGCGCAGCAGCGAGCCCACCCCCGGGGCAGTCACGGCAGTCGTCATACCCCGACCGTAACCGAACACGTGCCGCCCGCCTCGCGGGTGGTCGGAGGGGTGCGTGGGAGGGTGGGACCAGTCGCGACGAAAGGGAGGCGCCATGGCCGTCGAGCCGCTGTCGAACGAGGAGATCGAGCGGGGCCTCGCGGACCTCCCCGGCTGGTCGCTGCGGGACGATCTGCTGGTGCGCGGCTACTCCTTCCCGGGCCACCCGGCCGCGGCCCGCCTGGTGGCCGAGGTCGCCGAGGCGCAGGAGGAGCTGGGACACCATTCCGATCTGACCCTCGGCTACAACAAGGTCGGCGTCTCGGTGAACACCCACAGCGTCGGCGGCAAGGTGACCGAACTCGACCTCCGGCTCGCCCACCGCATCGAGGACATCGCCCGCGCACAGGGCGTCGCCTAGCCGCTGCCCAACAGGTCGAGTTGCCGGAACGGCAAGGAAGTTTGCCGGTGGCGCGGGGCGGGGGCAGGCTCCTCGCATGACCCGACACCCGCACACCCACGACGACCACACCCATCACCCGCACGGCGGCCACGCCCACGGCGACGCCTCGCACGCCGTCGACTGGGCCGTCTTCGGAACGCTCCTCGAAAAGAACGCGGAGCTCAGCACCCCCGCCCTCGAGCAGACCGCCGAATGGCTGCGCGGGCTCCTCGCCGTGCCCGTGCGCCGCGCGCTCGACGTGGGCAGCGGGCCCGGTGGCGCCACCTGCCTGTTCGCCCGCGCCTTCCCCGACGCCGAGGTCGTGGCCGTCGACGGCACCCCGGAGCTGCTGGAGCGCGCCCACGCCCGCGCCGAGCGGCTCGGGGTCGCCGACCGCGTACGGACCCACCTGGCCGAGCTGCCCGACGGGCTGGCCGACGTGGGCGAGGCGGATCTGATCTGGTCCAGCAAGGCGGTGCACCACCTGGGGGACCAGCAGGGAGCCCTCGACGGGCTCGCCGCCGCGCTGCGCCCCGGCGGGGTGCTGGCCGTGTCCGAGGGCGGGCTGCCGCTGCGCGCGCTGCCCCGCGACATCGGCATCGGCCGCCCCGGCCTGCTGGCTCGGATCGACGCCGTGCAGGACGAGGGGTTCACCGAGATGCGGGCGGAGCTGCCCGGCGCCAAGGAGATCGTCGAGGACTGGCCCGCCATGCTCGGGGCGGCCGGGCTGACCGGGGCCCGCAGCCGCACCTTCCTGGTCGACCACCCCGCCCCGCTCGACGCCCCGGCCCGCGAGATGCTGCACATCGAGCTGGCCCGCCTGCACGAGCGGCTGGCCGACCGCCTCGACGCGACCGACCGCGCCACGCTCGGGCGGCTCATCGACCCCGACGACGAGGCGGGCGTGCTGCGCCGGCCGGATGTGTTCTGGCTGAGCGCGTTCACCGTCCACGCGGCCGTCAAGCCCCGGTGACGGCGGCCCCGCCCGGGTCCGTGGCCGCATACGAGCGGACACGGACCCGGGCGGACCGCCGGACGGGGGCGGGGCCTCAGCCCGTGGTGAGGGCGAGGCCGTACGTCGTGAGGATCGGGTTCACCGGCTGGAAGTACGTGGTGCCGCCGGCCGTGCAGTCGCCGGAGCCGCCGGAGGTGACGCCCTGGGCCTGGCTGCCGGAGATGTACGAGCCGCCGGAGTCGCCGGGCTCGGCGCACACCGTGGTCCGGGACAACCCGCTGACCAGGCCCTCGGCGTAGCGCACGCTGGTGTCGAGCTGCTCGATCGTGCCGCAGTGCCAGCCGGTCGTCGAGCCGGAGCGGCAGACGGAGGAGCCCACCGGCGCCTGCTGGGAGCCGGCGACCGTGACGATCGCGCCGGCGGGGCCGAGCACCGCGGGGGTGGGCTTCCAGTCGCTGTTGACCGACACCCAGGCGTAGTCGTTGCCGGGGAAGCGGGAGGCCTGGAAGGTGCCCTGGGCGGTGCGGTTGACGCCGGTGGTGGTGGCGCCCGCCTCGCCGCAGTGGCCCGCGGTGACAAAGCCGCCCTGGGAGCCCTTCGTCACCGAGAACCCGATCGAGCAGCGCGCGGTGCCGTTGATGTAGTACGCCTCGCCGCCGCGCACATCGTCCAGCGGCTGCGGCTGCTCGTCGGACTCCACGATCCGTACGACGCCGGGGGACACTCCGCTGGCGGCGACGAAGTCGGAGGCCCTGGCGGGGTCGGTCGACTGGACCACGACGCTGTTGGTCTTCACATCGACGTACCAGACGGAGGCGGCCGTCGAGGCGCGCCGCTCGGCCGTGCGGTCCAGGGCGTCCTTCGCGGCGGTCAGGTCGTCCAGGCTGTGGCTGACCGTCACGGCCTTGGCGCCGGCGGCGGTGATGACGCCGTGCCGGCCCTGATCGGTGGTGGCGACCGTGAGCTCGGCGGTCTTGCCGGTCACCCACGCGCCGCCGAACGCGCTCCCGAGGCTCTGGCGGAGGGCCGGGGTGGCCGTGCCGGCCCGGTACTCGTTGGTGATCCGGGCCCTCGCCTCGTCGGCCGTGAGGCCGAGGTCGCGCCGCATCGAGTCGAGCATTTCGGCGGGGACTTCGGCGGGGACTCCGGCGGTGGTCTCGGCCGTGGGGCCGGGGGCCGCGGCGGCGGGTATGGCGGTCAGGGAGAGAGCGGCGATGGCGATGGCACAACCGGCGGTCAGGGCAGGTCTGTGACTGCGGAGCATCGGGGTGTCTCCTCGTGTCGTGGGGGGCTTGCGTCAACGTAAGCCGGTACGACACGGGCTGCGCGCCCGTCCGGTCTCCCCGGTTGCGCCGCGCGGAAACACCCGGCACGACCACCCCCGGGCCCGCTCCCGGGCCCGCCGTCGGAGGGGCCCGGGGCCCGGCCCCGCAGGCCACGGCGGCGGGCGGCGGGCGCGGATCCCACCCGAACAGCCGCCGCCAACGGGAGGTTGCGCGAACGCCCCCGTCCTCACTCGGAGAGGACGGGGGCGGGGGCGCTCGGGGTGGCGCGGGGGCGGGGCGTCACACCAGGTTGAAGGTCTCCGGGTCGGGGCCGAGGCGGTTGCCGGAGTCCATCCCGTTGATCGCGGCGAGGTCCTGGGCGTCCAGCTCGAAGTCGAACACGTCGATGTTCTCCTGTATGCGGGACGGCGTGACCGACTTGGGGATCACCACATTGCCCAGGTCCAGATGCCAGCGGAGCACCACCTGCGCCGGGGACTTGCCGTGCTTCTCGGCGATGGCCGCGAGCCGGGCGTCCTCCAGCAGGCCCTTGCCCTGGCCGAGCGGGGACCACGCCTCGGTGGCGATGTTGTGCCGGGCGTTGAAGGCCCGCAGCTCCGACTGCTGGAGCTGCGGGTGCAGCTCGACCTGGTCGATCACCGGGGCGACCTCGGTCTCCGAGAGCAGCCGCTGGATGTGGGACGGGTGGAAGTTGGAGAGCCCGATGGCCCTGGCGCGGCCCTCGGCGTGGATCTTCTCGATCGCCTTCCAGCTGTCCACGTACTTGTCGACCGCCGGCAGCGGCCAGTGGATCAGATACAGGTCGACATGGTCGAGGCCGAGCTTGGACAGCGAGGCGTCGAAGGCGCGCAGGGTGGAGTCGTAGCCCTGGTCGGCGTTCCAGAGCTTGGTGGTCACGAACAGCTCGTCGCGCGCGATGCCCGACTCCGCGATGGCCCTTCCCGTGCCCTCCTCGTTGCCGTAGATCGCGGCGGTGTCGATGCTGCGATACCCGGCCTCGAGGGCCGTGCTGACGGCAACGGCCGCCTCGTCGTCCGGGACCTGCCAGACGCCGAAGCCGAGCTGGGGCATCCGGACGCCGTTGCTGAGGGTGATGAAGGGGACCTGGCTCACGAGCGGTCGATCCTTACGTCGAATACGGGTGGGTACGTCTTCAGAGTGAACGAGCGACGGCCGAGTCGCATTCCCGCTCGGCCGCTACGACCGTTGCTTCCCGGCGCGACCCCGCGCCACACTCCCAGCCGCCTCCGGTGTTCCCGTGTTCCCGCTCAGGCTCGGCCGCGAAGGCCACCGCCGAGGCCGGACACCGGTCCACCGTGCAGCGCGCCGCGCGCGGCGCGCTGCACGGCGCGTAAGCCGCGGCCGGCACCCGCAGCCGGCCGTCGGCCATCCGGCTCGCGCGTCACATCGGGCCCGGCTCCGTCACATCGCGCTCAGCAGCAGCGGCTCCGGGAGCTCCGCCCGGAACCGCCGCAGCACATGCCCTTCGCGGACGGTCGCGCCCACCTCGACCGCCGCCCGGCTGACCGTGGCGCGCGGCGCCCGCACCACCATGGCCAGCCGGTAGGTGCCGCCGATTCCGGCCGTGGGGGTGCGGCGGATCTCCCAGCCCGGGTCGGACCGCAGCTCGCGCCGCGCCTCCAGCCAGACCCGGGCGCCCGGCGCGGTCCGGTCCTGTCGCACGAACCCCAGCCGCGGCCCGAGGTGGGCCGGTCCGCCGGCCCGGACCGCCGCGCTGAGCTGGAGCGGTGTCATGGACCAGGCCACCGGCTGAAAGGCGGCCCGGCGGTTTCCGGCCGGATCGGCCGTGAGTGTCAGATCGAGATTGACCGTATGAAGTTGAGGATTGGCTGTTTCTTGTGCGCAGCTGACCGAAAAATGCACTAAGTGGTAGGCCGCGCTGTCTGCCTTGTCGGTCTTGTTGGCCTCCGATTCCACATAGGCTTTCAGCTCCGGCACCCGGCCGACGAGTTCCGCCGTCACCGGTACGGACAGTGGCCCGCCCAGCGCGACCCGCCCCGTCAGGGCGGGGGCCGCGGCGGCCCGGGGCGGGACATGGCCCGAAGGCCGGGAGAATTCCTCGGATACCAGTGCCAGCTCGCGCTCGGGAAGTTCGGGGAGAATGATGTCGATCATTTCCGTGCCCCCTTTGCGGCTCAGGAATGGTAGAGCGCCTCGATTTCTACGGCATACGCCTGCTCGATCGCCTTCCGCTTCAATTTCAGTGAAGGCGTCAGGAGACCATGCTCCTCCGAGAACTGAGCGGCAAGTATCCGGAACGTACGAATCGACTCGGCCTGCGAAACCAGCGTGTTGGCGGTGATCACGGCCCGCCGGATCTCCAACTCCAGATCCGGCTCGCGGACCAGCTCCTTCGCGGGCAGCTCCGGCCGGCCCCGCATCGCCAGCCAGTGCGCCACCGCCTCGGCGTCCAGCGTCACCAGCGCCGCCACATACGGCCGGTCATTGCCCACGACGATGCACTGCGCGACCAGCGGATGCGCTCTGACCCGCTCCTCCAGCACCACCGGCGAGACGGTCTTGCCACTGGAGGTCACCAGGACCTCCTTTTTCCGCCCGGTGATGGTCAGATAGCCGTCGTCGTCCAGGGTGCCCAGGTCGCCGGTGGCGAGCCAGCCGTCCCGCAGCACGGCGTCGGTCGCCTTGCGGTCGGTGAGATAGCCCTCGAAGACCTGGTCGCCGGAGAGCAGCACCTCGCCGTCGTCCGCGATATGCACGGTGGTGCCCGGCAGCGGTACGCCCACCGTGCCGAAGCGGGGCCGGTCCGGCGGATTGGCCACGGCCGCCGCGGTGGTCTCGGTCAGCCCGTACCCCTCGAAGATCATGACGCCCGCGCCCGCGAAGAACAGCCCGAGCCGCCGCTCCATCGCCGAGCCGCCCGAGAAGGCGTGCCGGACCCGGCCGCCCATCGCCGCCCGCACCTTGCTGTAGACCACCTTGTCGAAGAACTGGTGCTGCATGCGCAGCGAGGCGCTCGGCCCCGGACCGATGCCGAACGCCCGGGCCTCCTGCGCCTCCGCGTACCGCACCGCGACGTCCACGGCCTTGTCGAAGGGGCCGAGCCTCCCCTCCAGCTCGGCCTTTCTGCGCGCCGCCGCGAAGACCTTCTCGAAGATGTACGGCACGGCCAGGAAGAACGTCGGCCGGAACGACTGGAGATCGGGCAGCAGCGCGGCCGCGGTGAGGCTCGGCTGGTGGGCCAGTTTCACCCGGCCGCGGATCGCGGCGACCCCGACCATCCGGCCGAAGACATGCGCGAGCGGCAGAAACAGCAGCGTCGCGGCCTCGTCGCCCCGCTTGGAGTGGAAGACCTCCTCGTAGCGGGCGACCACGGTGTCGCACTCGGCCATCAGATTGGCGTGGGTGATGACACAGCCCTTGGGACGGCCCGTGGTGCCCGAGGTGTAGACGATGGTCGCCGGATTCTCGGGCTGGAGCGCCTTGCGGTGGCGGTGCACCACCTCGTCGTCCATCGACGCCCCGGCCGCGGTCAGCTGGTCCACCGCGCCCGCGTCCAGCTGCCACAGCCGGGTCAGCATCGGCAGCCGCCCGATCACCGAGCCGACCGTCATGGCGTGGTCCTCGTGCTCCACGACACAGGCGGAGACCTCCGCGTCGTACAGCATCCAGAAGACCTGCTCGGCGGAGGAGGTGGGGTACATCGGCACGCTCTGCGCCCCCAGGGACCACAGCGCGAAGTCGAACAGCGTCCACTCGTAGCGGGTGCGGGACATGATGGCGACGCGGTCGCCGAAGCGCACGCCCTGGGCCAGCAGCCCCTTGGCGAGCCCCAGCACCTGGTCACGGAACTCGCCC
The DNA here is from genome assembly GCF_044332865.1 of Streptomyces sp. NPDC021225. NCBI lineage: Bacteria > Bacillati > Actinomycetota > Actinomycetes > Kitasatosporales > Streptomycetaceae > Streptomyces > Streptomyces sp. NPDC021225. The sequence continues at coordinate 665,714 of NZ_JBIRPV010000005.1, forward strand.
GCGGATACATCGAGCCACTGGCCGTCGGCGGTTCTGCGCCCCAGAGCCACCCGGTCCGGATCCGTCTCGGCATGCTCGAAGACAGCATCCGCCAGTCCTCCGGCCTGCGGAGGGCTCGTCAACGGGGGGACGGTGAACTCGCGCAATGACTGGCTCCTTGAAGCTCTCCGCACAGCGCCGCGACCGTATCTGATCTGGGGCTATGAGCCCGTTGTGCGGCTCATGTGTGACGGCTATCTCCACCGAATCTCTCCCATCGGGGCACAGATGGGAGGGCCGTCAGGGCACCGGCCCCGCCAGGATCGCGGCGGCCAGCCGGTCGGCCGCGGCATGGGCCGCGGCGTCCCGCTGCCGCTCCCCGTCCAGCAGCACGAACTCCACCGGCCCCAGATCGGGCAGCCCGGCCCGGTCCGGGATCCGCGCCAGCCCCGGCGGGATCAGACCGCGGGTGTGCGCCATGACCCCCAGGCCCGCGCGCGCCGCGGCGACCAGCCCGTTGAGACTGCCGCTCGTGCATACGATCCGCCAGGGCCTGCCGTGCCGCTCCAGCACCTCCAGCGCACGGGCGCGGGTGAGGCCAGGCGGCGGGAAGACGATCAGCGGCAGCGGGCGGTCGGGGTCGAGCCGCAGCCGCTCCGCGCCGATCCACACCAGCTTGTCCCGCCACACCAGCCGGCCGCCCGGCCGCTCCTCGGACCGCTTGGCCAGCACCAGATCCAGCTTCCCCGCCGCCAGCCGCTGGTGCAGGGTGCCCGACAGCTCGACGGTCAGCTCCAGGTCCACCTCGGGGTGGTCGCGGCGGAAGCCTTCCAGGATCTGGGGCAGCCGGGTCAGGACGAAGTCCTCCGACGCGCCGAAGCGCAGCCGCCCGCGCAGCCGGGTGCCGCGGAACCAGTTCGCCGCCCGCTCGTTCGCCTCCAGGATCGTCCGGGCGAAGCCCAGCATCGCCTCGCCGTCCTCGGTCAGCTCCACCCCATGGGTGTCCCGCGCGAACAGCGGCCGGCCGACCGCGTCCTCGAGCTTGCGCACATGCTGGCTCACGGTGGACTGGCGCAGGCCGAGGCGGTGGCCGGCCTGGGTGAAGCTCAGCGTCTGGGCCACCGTGAGGAAGGTGCGCAGCAGGGACGGGTCGTACACACCGCAAGTGTAAGCGGCGGTCATCACGGAAGGCGATGACAGTCAGAGCGGTCAGTGGGATTCCCGATAGTCGTGATCAAGAGGATGCTGGGGAGGGCACCGTCCAGAAAGAGAGCACATGCGCCGCCGTAAGATCACGCTTCCGTCCTGGCTCCCTCTGGACTGGTTCATCCTCACTCTGATCGGCACCGTCGGCCTCGCCGCGCTGCTGCCCGCGAGCGGGCGGGCCGCGACCGTCGCGGACGGGGCGACCACCGTCGCCATCGCCTTTCTCTTCTTCCTGTACGGCGCGCGGCTCTCCACCCGCGAGGCGCTGGACGGAATGCGCCACTGGCGGCTCCATCTGACCGTGCTGGCCTGCACCTTCGTCATCTTCCCGGTGCTCGGTATCGCCGCCCGCGGACTGGTGCCGTATGTGCTGACGCATCCGCTCTACACCGGGCTGCTCTTCCTGTGCCTGGTGCCCTCCACCGTCCAGTCCTCGATCGCCTTCACCTCGATCGCCCGCGGCAATGTCCCGGCCGCCATCTGCGCCGGCTCCTTCTCCAGCCTGGTCGGCATCGTCCTCACCCCGCTGCTGGCCGCGCTGCTGCTGGGCAGCGCGGGCGGCGGAATCTCGGCGGACTCGATCGTGAAGATCGCCCTCCAGCTGCTGGCGCCCTTCCTCGCCGGGCAGCTGCTCCGCCCCTGGGTCGGCGGCTTCATCGTCCGCCACCGCAAGGTCCTCGGCTACTTCGACCGCGCCTCGGTCCTGCTGGTCGTCTACGCCGCCTTCAGCGAGGGCATGGTCCGGGGCATCTGGCACACGGTGACCCCGGCGCGGCTGGGCGCGCTGCTGGCCGTCGAGGCGGTGCTGCTCGCGGTGATGCTCACGCTCACCTGGCACGGCTCCCGGCGGCTCGGCTTCAACCGCGAGGACCGGATCGCGATCGTCTTCGCCGGGTCGAAGAAGAGCCTGGCGTCCGGGCTGCCGATGGCGAGCGTGCTCTTCGGGGCGCAGGCGAGCCTGGCGGTGCTGCCGCTGATGCTCTTCCACCAGATGCAGCTGATGGTCTGCGCGGTGCTGGCCCGGCGCTTCGCCAGGTCGGCCCCGGAGCCGACGACGTCGGGGCCGACCCCCGCGACGGCGGCGTCCGCGACGGCGGCCCCGCACGAGACGGCTCAGGCGCCCGTCGGCGCCTGAGAGGGGCCCGCGACGTCCCGACTCCCAGGCGAGTCGGCGACGGCGCATGCGCGCGGGCTCACCCCAGAATGCCGCGGTCGTACGCCACCGCCACCGCGGCCGCCCGGTCCTTCACCCCCAACTTGCCGTACAGGTGGGTCAGATGGGTCTTGACTGTCGCCTCGCTGATGAAGAGTTCCCGGGCGATCTCACGGTTCGACGTGCCCTTGGCGACCAGTACGAGTACCTCGCGCTCGCGGGCGGAGAGCACCGCGCCCGCGGGCACGGCGGGCTTCCTGACGGCGGAGACGAGGCGGGACGCGACGGCGGGCGACAGGACGGTACGCCCTTCGGCGGCCGCGCGGACCGCCGCGAACAGCTCCTCGCGCGGCGCGTCCTTGAGTAGATATCCGGTGGCGCCCGCCTCGATCGCGGGGATCGTGTCGGAGTCCGTGTCGTACGTCGTGAGGACGAGGACCTGGGCGCGGGCGCCGCGCCGGGTGAGTTCGGCGATCGCCTCGACCCCGCTGCCGGCGGGCATGCGCAGGTCCATGAGGACGACGTCCGGATCGAGGGACAGGGCGAGGTCGACTCCCTCGACGCCGCCCGCGGCCTCGCCGAGGACGTCGAAGCCGGGATCGGAGGCGAACATGCCGTGCAGACCGTCCCGTACGACGGGGTGGTCGTCGACGATCAGCAGGGTGATTCTCTGGTCAGCCATGGCGAACCAACGGTACGCGAGCACTGATCGCGGTGCCCTGGCCGGGCTCCGACTCGATGGCGACGGTGCCCGCGATGCGTTCGGCCCGGGCGCGCATCCCGTCGAGGCCGAAGCCGCCGGTGCTCGTGCCGGTGCGCGGCGCGACGGCGAGGGGGGCGAAGCCGTGTCCGTCGTCCCGTATGTCCAGGGTGACTTCGTCACCCATGTAGGAGAGGGTGACGCCCGCGCGGGTGGCCCGGGCGTGTTTGGCCGTGTTGGCGAGGGCTTCCTGCGCGATCCGCAGGAGGGTGGCGGCGACCTCGCCGTGCAGCGGCTCGGTGGTGCCGGTCACGGTGAACCGGGCAGTGACACCGGTGCGTTCGGACCACTCGGCGACGATCTTCTTCAGCGCCTCCTGAAGCGTGTCGTGCTCCAGAGCGGCCGGAGAGAGGTTCTGTACGGAGCGCCGGGCCTCGCTCAAGGAGTGGCGGGCCAGCGCCTGGGCACGGCCCAGGTGTTTGCGGGCCACGTCCGGGTCGGCGGTGAAGTCGACCACCTGGAGCTGGGCGATGATGCCGGTCAGGCCCTGGGCGATGGTGTCGTGGATCTCGGCGGCGAGGCGGCGGCGCTCGTCGGCGATGCCCGCCTCCCTTGCCTGGACGACGAGTTGGGCGTGCAGGGCGGCGTTCTCGGCGAGGGCCTTCTCCAGGGCGGCGATGGTCTCGGCGCGCTCCTGGGCCTTCTCGTCCTCCTTGGCACCGAGATGACTGAAGACGATGGCGAGCGTCGCGTTCAGGATGAACAGCAGGCCGAAGGCGACCCAGTTCAGCGGTGAGGGGGGCGGCAGGCCACCGGACTGGGAGCCCCCCAGGGTGACGGCGGTGACCACCAACCCGGCCCGGGCGGCGCGTGGCGGCAGCAGACGCACGGCATCGAAGTAGCTGAGGCTGGCGTAGATCGCGAAGAAGGGGTTGAGCCAGGTGAGGAGGAAGGCGAGGGCGGTCCGCAGCGCGAAGTAGACCCGCCCCGCGGTCGTCCCGTCAGGCAGCCCCCGGGCGCCGAAGCTCCTACCGGCGCCGGTTGCGCCGACGGCGTTCTCGGCCGGGGCGCGGCCGTCGGCGGAGTCCGTCGCGGTGAGCGCCGTGGTGTTCGCCGCCGACAGCCGCCGCTCGGCCCGGGTCCACCACACCTCGAGGGCCAGCGCGGCCAGGAGCAGAGCTCCTCCGGCGTACATCTCGCGCCGGGTCATCACCAGGTCGGCCGCCGCGGCCCCGATGAGTGTGGCGAGGCCCAGCAGGGCGTAGGGGCCGTACCGGAAGAACTGCGCCCAGCGCTCCTCGACCGTCGTCGTCATCTCGTACGCACTACTCCCATCTGAACCAGCGCCGGGCCGCGGCGATCAGCAGCACCGTCCACAGCGCCGTGACCCCGAGGTGTGTCCAACTCGGCCAGTGTCCCGCGGCTGCCTCGTCGAGGGCCTGCGCCGCGGCGCCCAAGGGGGTCAGGCTCACGATGTGCTGAAGAGCGTCGGGCATGGACGCCACCGGCAGCCAGACACCGGCGGTGAACATCGAAGGGAAGAACACCACTGTGCCCACCGTTTGAGTGATCTTGACTGTACGGCCGACGGCGGAGACGGCGGCACCGAGCGCCAGGATGGCGAGTGTGGCGAGCACGAAGGCCACGAGGTATCCGAGGAGCTGGCGGGGCAGGGCCACATGGAAGACGATCCGGCCCACGGCGAGGGAGAGCGACGCGGAGACCGCCACGGCGGCACCGTGCAGCACGATCTGCGCGCCGATGAGGGAGCCCGCCCGCACGGGGGTGGTGGACATGCGGCGCAGGATGCCCCGCTCGCGGTAGCCGGTGAGGACGGGCGGCATGGTCTGGATACCGGACGTGATCATGGCGAGCAGGATGGCGATGGGGACATACAGGTCCACGACACGCAGGCCGTCGATATCGGTCGAGGGCTCCCGGAAGGAGGGGATGGCCCCCAGGATGCACAGCAGGATCGTGGGAAAGCCGAGCATCCAGAAGAAGGAGACGGGTTCACGCAGGAAGAGACGTGCCTCGGCCCGCAGGACGGCGGTGGCGCTGCCCTTGACAGCGGACGGGCGGGTGCGGGTGATGGTGCTCATGCGTCCGCTCCCGTCAGGTCGAGGTAGGCGTCGTCCAGGCTCGCTTCGACGACGCGGAGCTGGTGGGCGGTGATGCCCTGTCCGGCGAGCAGCGAGAGCACGGCGCTGACGGTCTCGTCGGTGCCCTTGACGACGACCCGCCCGTCCTTCTCCGTCACCGACGCGGCCGCGGGCAGCGCCGTCAACTGCCGCAGGTCCAGCGCCGTGGAAGGCTTGAAGGAGATCTCCGTGCCGCTCGCCGTGCGCCCGATCAGCCCGGAGGGGGTGTCCAGTGCGGTGATCCGCCCCTTGTCGATCAAGGCGATCCGGTCACAGAGACGCTGGGCCTCCTCCATGAAGTGCGTGACCAGCAGCACGGTGACACCGCTGTCCCGGATGTCCTCGATGAGCTGCCAGGTGTCGCGGCGGGCGCGCGGGTCGAGCCCGGTGGTCAGCTCGTCCAGTACGACGACGGTGGGGTTGCCGATCAGGGCGAGCGCGATGAACAGACGCTGCTTCTGGCCGCCGGAGAGCTTCGCGAACCGGGCGCGGAGCTTGTCGGCGATTCCGAGGCGCTCGGCCAGGGCGCGCCAGTCGGCGGGGTCCGGGTAGCAGGCGGCGTACAGCTCGAGTGTCTCCTGCACGGTGATCTTCGGTTGCAGTTCGTTCTCCTGGAGCTGCGCGCCCAGAACGCGTGTGACGGAGCCGCGGTCGGCGATGGGGTCGTACCCGGCGACGAGGACACTGCCGCGGTCGGGGCGGCGCAGACCCTCCACACACTCGACGGTGGTGGTCTTGCCGGCGCCGTTGGGGCCGAGGATCCCGAAGATCTCCCCCTTCTCGACGGCGAAGGACACGTCGTCGACCGCCTTCTTGTCCCCGTACGCCTTGTGCAGGCCGCTCACTTCGATGATTGCCATGCGCACGAGCGTGCCCTGGCGGGGCGGGGGAGAACATCGGCCATCGCGCTCGAAGGAGCATCAGCCGATCGGTGGATGGCGGGGTACGACCTGGCCCGGCCTGGTTCTCCTCCCGCTCTTCTACGGGTCCCGGCAGGAGAACCAGGCGGTGAAGGGGGGCTAGCGGACGCGGTCCAGGGGGAGCCGTACGAGCGCGGCGGGGTCCTTGCCGTGCGCGTCGGCCGGCGTGGCGTTGAACTCACGAACCTGCCGCAGCTCCGTGTCCGACAGCGCGCGGCTCCAGATCCGGACCTCGTCCAGGTCGCCGGTCAGACGCGAGCGGCTGTCGACCGCCTCGCCCACATGGATGCCGAACGGCGAGGTGCGGGTGACCGGCCCGGGCGCATCGGCGGTGGAGACGGGCGTGCCCCCGTCCACGGTCAGGGTCAGCCGGCCGCCGGTGCGGGTGAGCGCGGCGTGGTGCCACTGCCCGTCGTTGTACGCGGAGTCGGTGCTCACCGAGGCGCTGGTGAAGGTGGCGGTGCCGTTGACCGTGGTCATCAGCGCCCGGACCCGGCCGCTGGAGGGCTCACCGCGCAGCCACACCTGCGGCTGCTTGTTGCCGATGCCGCCCATCCACAGGAACGGCTGCTGGCCCGAGGCCGCGGTGTAGCGGAACCACAGGCTCACCGTGAAGTCGCGGGTGCCCAGCGGCAGCGAGGGCCGGAAGGGGACGTGCACGGCGTCGTCCGTGCCGTCGAACGACAGCCCCTGTCCGAACTGCCCCTCGGTCCGGGCCGGGCCGCCGAGGACGGTGGCCGGGCGGGCGCCGGGCGCCCGGTCCGAGGTGGTCGGGTCGGGGCCGCGGCGCGGGCCGAGCCAGCCCTCGGTGAAGCGGGCGAAGCGGATCTCGTCGCGGGCGTCGACCGCGCCGCCCTCGTACATCAGCCCGACCTCGTCGCGCGAGATGGCGACCATGTCCGAGTAGCCGGACCAGTCGGTGGTGACCACCTTGCCGCGGTCGACGGGGTCCCAGCCGCGCCCCTCGTTCCACGAGGAGCGGATCATCATGGTGCGGCGCCGGTCGGGGTCGGCGGGCGCGGCGAACAGCAGGCGGCTGTAGCCGTCCCGGTCCTCGCCCCGCAGCCGGAGGATGGAGCCCTGCACCTGGGGCGTGTACAGATCGGGGATGGTGCGGAACGGCCCGGTGAAGCTCTCGCCGCCGTCGCGGCTGACGGCGAAGTCGCGGTGGCCGAGGTCCGTGCCGTCCTGCTCCCGCCCGTTGACGTAGACCGACCCGTCCTCGCGCTCCACCAGCGTCATCTCGGAGGGCTTCTGGCGGAATGTGCCGTCCGCCGCGACCGGCCAGCTGTCCACGGCGCCGATGCGCCAGGTGTCGCCGCCGTCGTCGCTGTAAGCCAGCGCCGCGTGGTTGGCGGTGATCCGGGTGCCGTCGTAGCTCTCGGTGTTGATGGTGAACAGCAGCCGCCCCCGGTGGCGGCCGTGCGTCAGCTGGATGCCGTGCACGGGCCCGGTGGCGTACCAGGAGTTCCACGAGGCGGGCAGGAGCGAGTCGCTCAGATCGCGCGGGGCGGACCAGGTCGCGCCGTCGTCGTCGCTGTACTGGAGGTGCGGGGTCCGGTCACAGGGCACATTGCAGCCCTGGGAGTCGTCGCGCCCGGTGTTGTACGTGCTGGCGAGCACAATGCGGCCGGTGCGCTGGTCCACGATGGGCGCCGGGTTGCCGTGGGTGTCCCCGGCGCCCTCGTTGATCACCTGGAGCGGGCCCCAGGTGCGGCCGCCGTCCGTGGAGCGCTTGAGGACCAGATCGATGTCGCCGGCGTCGCCGCAGTTGTTCACCCGCCCCTCGGCGAAGGCCAGCAGCGTGCCGTCCTTGGACTTGACGACGGCCGGGATCCGGAAGCACGAGTACCCGCTGTCCTGGGAAGACTTGAAGAGGACTTGCTGATCGAAGTCGGTACGGGCCGCGGAAGCGGGGGATTCCGCCTCCGCGGCCCGTACCGGAATCGGGATCAGGGCCAGCGCCGCGGCGGCGAGGAGCACCGACGCGCGGCGCCGCCATGGTCTGGACCGCTTGCGAGTAGCGCGAAGTTCTGACGCCATCGTCACCGACCTGCCCTTCAGCGGCATCTGGACATCACGACATCAAGACATCCAACGTCTGATCGAGTGCTGCCGGAGAAGTGTCCCGTCTCGCCCCCGCCTCCCACAAGGATTGTGCGTCAGATCGTGTGTGCGCCAGTCGGGTTGGACCGATCGCGGCGCCGTAGCGGCGCGGCCGGATGCCGGCTCACCGGCACAGGGCGTGGTCGATGAGCGCCTTCACCGCCTTGTCGGCCCGCTCCTGCCGCGCCGTGTCGGCCTCGTCGAAGCTGTTGGTCGACACGGTCACCGCACGCCGCCCGTCCGTGGTGACCCCGTTCTCACTCGAGTAGCCCAGGGCGTTGCCCCCGTGGTGCCAGTAGAAGCCGCCACAGCTCAGCGGGGTCGTCTCCAGGCCGAGGCCGGCGCCGCGGCCCGGCTCGTCGGGTATCGGGACGGTCCGCCGCATCTCGGCGAACTCGGCCGGGCGCAGCAGCCGGCCGGTGAGGAGGGTGGTGAAGAAGCGATTGATGTCGTGCGGGGTGGTGACCAGATCGCCGGACGCGTCGGCCGCCGTGGAGTTGAAAATCGTGGTGTCGACGCGGCGCCCGTCCTCCGCGTAGGTGTGGTACCCGTGTGCGTACGGGGCGGGGAGATACGGGCGGTCGCCCGGCAGCGTCGTCCCGGTCAGTTTCAGCGGGCGGATGATCCGGTCGCGGACCTCCGCGCGCCAGGGATGTCCGGTGACCCGCTCGACGATCATGCCGACTACGACGTAGTTGGTGTTGGAATAGCGATACGCCGCCCCGGGCGTGGAGTTCGGGGGATAGCGCGTCGCGCCGTCGACCAGCTCCTCGGCGGTGTAGTGGCGGAAGCGGTTCTCGTAATAGCCGCGCGCGGAGTATCCCGCGGGGAAGACCTCGCGGACGCTCGTATAGCCGCGCAGCCCGCTGGTGTGCTGGAGCAGTTGCCGGACGGTGATGCGGCGGCCGTCGTTGCCGTGGCCGCTGACCACGCCGGGCAGCCATCTGTCCACCGTGTCGTCCAGGGACAGCCGCCCCTCGCCGACCAGCTGAAGCGCGACGGTGGCCACGAAGGTCTTCACCGTGCTGCCCGCGCGGTAGTGGGCGTCGGCGCGCATGGGCGCGCCGGTGCGCAGGTCGGCCTGTCCCGCATGGGCCCCGACCGTGCCGGACGGTGTGTCCAGCACCGCCGCGGCGCCCACCGCCCCGGCCGTGTGGACCGTCTCCGTGTCGCGCCGTAACGCCTCCGCACCGCCCCTCCCCGGGGCCGGGCCGGGTGCCGCCGCCATCAGCGCGGCGACGGCCGCCACGGCGGCCAGGGCCGCGGCCACCCGCCGCCTGGCCGCCCTCATGGGCGCGGCTCCTGACCGCACATCACGCGGTCCAGCAGCGCCTGGACGGCCTTCTCGGCCCTGAGCATCCGCTCGTCGTCCGATGTCGTCCCACTGGCACTGATCACCACCGAGCGCCGGCCGTCCGCGTCGAACGCCGTTCTGACCGTGCCTCCTTCGAGGTCACCGCCGTGGCCCCAGCGGTAGCCGCCGCAGCTCAGCGGCTGCCGCATCAGCCCGAGCCCGTACCGCAGCCCGGGGAACGCCATCTCGAAGTCGGCGCTCACGGGGACCGTACGGCGCATCTCGGCGAGCTGTGCGGCGGGCAGCAGACGACCGCCGAACAGGGCCGTGAAGAACCGGTCCAGGTCCCGCTGGCTGGTCACCAGCGACCCGGCGGCATCGGCCCACGAGATATTGCGAACGGTGGTGTCGGTCCATCGGTCGGAGCCGGGGAAGCGGTGGTAGTTATGGGCGTAGGGCCGCTTCAGATACGGGTCGTCGCCGGGCTCGTAGGTGTCCTTCAGCCCCAGCGGCCGGATGATGCGGTCGCGCACCTCGTCGGCCCAGGGCCGCCCGGTGGCCTTCTTGATGATCAGGCCGGCGACCATGTAGTTGGGGTTCGAGTAGTTCCACTTCGGCTCCGGGTCGTCCGGGTCGGCGGGCGGGAAGTCGGGGTTGTGCCGCATCGCTCCGGCGATGCTCTGCTCCGGGCCGAAGTGGTAGAGCTTCGTCCGCTCGAAGTCCTCGGCCGTGCCCCCCAGGTCCTCCTCCAGGCCGTAGTTGTAGATGCCGCTGGTGTGCTGGAGCAGATTCCGGATGGTGATGCGGCTGCCGTCGTTGCCGTTGCCCGAGACCAGGCCCGGCAGCCAGGTGTCCACGGTGTCGTCCAGGGACAGCTGCCCTTCGGCGGCGAGCTGAAGCACGACCGTGGCCACAAAGGCCTTGGTGACGCTGGCGCCCCGGAAGTTCGCGCCGTACGGCACCGGGCGGCCGCTGTGCAACTCGGCTTCGCCCGCACGGGCGTGGATCCGGCGGCGGCCGTCGCGGACCTCCACGGTCATGCCGATGTACCCGGCCTCCTGGAGGGTCCTGGCCACCTCTCTTTGCAACTCGTCCTGGCCGAGCGAGGTGTCGGGGGACGCCGCGGCCGGGACCGCCGCGACGCCGCCGACCGCGGCCACGGCGAGCGCCATGGCCGCGGCCAGTCCTCTTAATCCGAGTTTCCTGGCAGATGTCGGGACGAAGGGTGTCATGGCAGGTGCTTTCATGCACACCACCATCCCGGAGACGGCGGTGCCGACACCATCACGCCAGCCCTAGTCCCGGGGGCATGCCAGCCCCACCTCCCGGGTAGGGCCAGCTCTACCCGGCCCCGGAATCCGGGCGGGGCCGGGCAGACCGTCAGGCCGAGGCCCCGCTGTCGATGACCAGGTCCGTACCGACCACCGCGCCGGCCGCGGGCGAGGCGAGGTAGAGCACGGCGGCCGCGACCTCCTCGGCCTCCGCGACCCGTCCCAGGGGGTTCTCCCGCTTCATCCGCTCCGCCCGGTCGGCCTCCGTCTCGCCGGGCCGCAGCGACATCGAGGTGGCGGCGGCCCCCGGGCTGACCGCGTTGATGCGGATGCCCTGGTGGATGTGGTCCAGGGCGGCGGCGCGGGTGAGCGCGGACACCGCCGCCTTCGAGGTGAGGTATGCGGCGAGGCCCGGAATCCGGAGGTGTGCGCCCAGGTTGGAGGAGATGTTGACGATGGCGCCGCCGCCGTGGTCCTTCATGTGCGCGATCTCGTGCTTCATGGCCAGCCAGACACCGGTGACATTGGTCCGCTGCACCGCGTCCCAGTCCTCCTCGCCCACCTCGCCGACGGGCCCGGCGCCGCGCAGGATCCCGGCGTTGTTCACCGCGATGTCCAGCCCGCCGAACCGGCCGACGGTCTCCCGGACGAGCGCGCGGACCTGCCCCGAGTCGGTCACATCGGCCACGACGGCGGCGGCCGTGCCGCCCGCGGCCTCGATGAGCCCGACGGTCTCGTCCAGCGTGGCCGCGGTGCGCCCCGCGGCGACCACGGAGGCGCCTTCGGCGGCGAAGGCGAGCGCGATCGCGCGGCCGAGGCCGGAGCCCGCGCCGGTGACGAGCGCGGTCTTGCCGGGGAAGCGGTTCATGAGTGTCTCCTCGAGCGATGGATGGATGATGCGGATGGGTCGTTCAGAAGGGGCGTCGGCCCAGCGCGGTGAGGGCCGCGAGCGCGGCCAGCGCGGCCCCCGCCGCGGCCAGGGACGAGGCGTCGTCGCCGAGCGTGAGGAGGACGGCGAACAGGACGGTCGGGCCGAACTCCATCGCGGTGTTCATCACACCGCCCGCGAGCCCGGCCTGCCCCTGTGGCACGCCGTCGGTGGCGAGCACGGCGGCGCCCGCGAAGGAGGCCGCTGTACCGAGTGGTAGCAGCACAAGACCCGGCAGCAGCCCGGACGCGTACCGCGTGCCCGCGTCGAGCCCGCCGAGCGCGAGGAGGGCCAGCCCCGCCCCGCCCGCGCCGAGCCCGGCGGCCGTGACGGCCCGGGCCCCGTAGCGCCCGATGAGCGGTCCCGCCGCCCGTCCCGAGGCGAGCAGCGCGATGGCGAACGGCACGAAGGCGGCCGAGGTGCGCAGCGCGGACCAGTCGCGCTCCTGCTGGAGGTGGAGCGAGAGGACCACAAAGGTCAGCGCGGTCCCGCACGCGGTCAGCGCGATCGCCGAGAGTGCCAGGGCCCGCCGCCGGTCGAGCAGGAAGCGGGGCGGCAGCAGCGGGTCGCGGGCGCGGCGCTCGGCGTACCCGAATGCGGCGAGCAGCGCGGCCCCGGCGAGCAGCGGCACCAGCACCCGGGCCGACGACCAGGGGTGGGCGTCGGTCACCACCAGTCCGTAACTGGCCAGCGTGATGCCGAAGGTGGCGAGCAGGGCGCCCGGGAGGTCGAGCGCCCGGCGCCCGCTCGGCGCGGTGTCCGGCAGCAGCCGGGGCGCGAGGACGAGGGCAGCCCCGGCGGTCAGGAGCGGTACGGCGAAGTTCCAACGCCAGGACAGCAGGGTCGAGATGACGCCGGAGAGCAGATTGCCCGCCGTCGCGCCGAGGACCGAGAGACCGCCCCAGGTCGCCATCGCCCTGCCGTACGCGGCGGGGGCGGGGAAGACGGCGCGCAGCACGGCCATGGCGGCGGGCGCGGTGAGCGCCGCCCCCGCGCCCTGCGCGAAGCGCGCCGCGAGCAGGGCCTCGAGGCCGGGGGCGAGCGGGGCGGCGGCCGAGGCGGCGGCGAAGAGCGCGAGCCCCGCGGTGAGCACCGGCCGCCCGCCGTACCGGTCGGCGAGGCGCCCGCCGAAGAGCAGCAGCCCGGCGAAGGTCAGCCCGTAGGCGGCGCTCAGCAGGATCACGTCCGGGCGCTGAAGGCCGAATTCGCGCGCGATGCGGGGGAGCGGTACGGAGATCGCGGCGAGCGTGAAGATCAGCGTGGCCTGGACGCAGCCGAGCAGGGCGAAGGCGCCGCGCTGCCGGCCGGCCGTGGCGTTCGTCTCGTCGCCGTCTACGGCGGTCATGGTTCCCCTGTTTTTTGACCGAACGGTTCATTATGAGGGCATGGGTAAGAGTGCTCGACCGGCTCCGGCCTGGCAGATGTGACAGGTATGGCTCAGTCCAGCAGGGCCAGTGCCTGCTCGGCCGCGTCCCGCACCCTGGCCGGGTCCTGGGATGCCTTGCCGACCACCCGCAGCCCCTGCATCAGCACGAACAGCATGCGGGCCAGCGCGCGCGGATCGCGGTCCCCGGGCAGCTCGCCCTGGGCCCTGGCCCGGACCAGCGCGGCGTGCAGCGGGGTCTCGACGTGCTCCCAGCTGATCTCCACCCGGCGGGCCACCACCGGGTCGTGCGGGGCCAGTTCCGCCGCGCTGTTGGTGATGAAGCAGCCGCGGCTCCGCTCCTCCGGGGAGGCGGCCTCCGCCGCGAAGCGGCGCACCAGCGCCCGCACCGCGGGCAGCGCGGGGCCCGGCTGGGACAGCGCGTCCAGCAGGCGCGGGTCGCGTGTCTCGGCGTACCGGTCCAGCGCTTTCAGGTACAGCTCGTGCTTGTTGCCGAAGGTCGCGTAGATGCTGGCGCGGCCGATGCCGAGGTGTTCGACGAGGTCGGCCATGGACGTGGCCTCGTAGCCGCGCCGCCAGAACAGCTCGAGGGCCGACTGGAGCGCCGCGTCGGGGTCGAATTCCTTGGTCCTGGCCATGGCGGAGACTCTAACTTCAATAAGAACGATCAGTCAATAAAATCCTGAAGTGACAAGGCGGGAGAGACCGGGGAAAGGACCGGCCGGCGCAGGGGGCGCTCCTCACCGGCCGGTCCGTCATCCGTGCGGCGGGCGGACCGGTGTCAGGTCCGGCCGGCCGCTGTCCGCAGGGCGAGTCGATGCTCGCCCGCGTACACGTTCATGGAGGCGCCGCGCAGAAAGCCGACCAGTGTCAGCCCGGTCTCGGCCGCCAGGTCCACGGCCAGTGACGAGGGCGCCGAGACCGCCGCGAGGACCGGGATCCCCGCCATGACCGCCTTCTGCGCGAGCTCGAAGGACGCCCGGCCCGAGACCAGCAGCACCGCCCCGGACAGCGGCAGCAGCCCCTGCTGGAGCGCCCGCCCCACCAGCTTGTCCACCGCGTTGTGCCGGCCCACGTCCTCCCGTATGTCCAGCAGCTCGCCCTCCGGCGTGAACAGCGCCGCCGCGTGCAGCCCGCCCGTCCGGTCGAAGACCCGCTGCGCCGCCCGGAGCCGGTCGGGGAGGGAGGCGAGCGTCTCGAGGTCGATCCGCACCGGGCGGTTCTCGTCGTCGCCCACCGGCCAGCGCGCCGTGGTGCGCACCGCGTCCAGGCTGGCCTTGCCGCACAGCCCGCACGACGACGTGGTGTAGACGTTGCGCTCCAGGGTGATGTCGGGAACGGGGACGCCGGGCGCCAGCTTCACGTCCACCACGTTGTACGTGTTCGAGCCGTCCGCCGTCGCGCCCGCGCAGTAGACGATGTTCGCCAGCTCGTCCGCCCGCCCCAGGACCCCCTCGCTCACCAGGAAACCGGCGGCGAGCGCGAAGTCGTCGCCCGGCGTGCGCATGGTGATCGCCAGCGGCTTTCCGTTCAGCCGTATCTCCAGGGGCTCCTCGGCGACGAGGGTGTCCGGACGCGTGCTGACCGCGCCGTCCCGGATGCGGATGACGCGGCGGCGCTCGGTGACCCGTCCCATAGTGATCAGTCCCGTCAGTCCCGGTTCTGTACGTGCTGGTAGCCGAAGCGACCCTTGATGCAGAGATTGCCGTGGGTCACCGGGTTGTCGTGCGGTGAGGTGACCTTCACGATCTCATTGTCCTGCACATGGAGTGTGAGGTTGCAGCCGACGCCGCAGTAGGCGCACACGGTCGTGGTCTCGGTCTGCGCCGACTCGTCCCACGTCCCGGCCGCCCGCATGTCGAACTCCGACTTGAAGCTCAGCGCGCCGGTCGGGCACACCTCGATGCAGTTGCCGCAGTAGACACAGGCCGAGTCGGTCAGCGGGGCGCCGTGCTCGGTGGAGATCCGGGCGTCGAAGCCGCGGCCCGCGACCGCGATGGCGAAGGTGTTCTGCCACTGCTCACCACACGCGTCCACGCACTTGTAGCACAGGATGCACTTGTCGTAGTCGCGGACATAGAGGTCGTTGTCGACCTTCGGCTCCTCGTCCACCCGGGCGGCGTCCGCCCCGAAGCGGCCCGGCTCGGCCCCGTACTCCTCGATCCACTCGGCCGCGCGCGGCGTCGTCGACAGATCGGTGGACGAGGCCAGCAGCTCCAGGACCACCTTTCTGCTGTGCCGGGCCCGGTCGGTGTCCGTACGCACCTCCATGCCCGGCTCCACGCGGCGCGAGCAGGCCGGGGCGAGGGTCCGCGCGCCCTCGACCTCCACCACGCACACCCGGCAGGCGTTCTTCGGCGTGAGCGTGTCGCCCTGGCACAGCGTCGGCACGTCCTTGCCCGAGGCGCGGCACGCGTCCAGGAGCGTGGACCCCTCGGGGGCGCGCACCGGCTCCCCGTCGAGCGTGAAGTCGACCAGGCGACGCGGCGGCTGGAGCGGGACGGCGGTCATACGGAGACTCCGTTCTGCGGGGGTTCGAAGACGCCGAGCCGGTCGATGGCGGATTCGACGGCGTTCCAGGCGGTCTGGCCGAGACCGCAGATCGAGGCGTCCCGCATCGCCTGCCCGACCTCGCGCAGCAGCGCGATGTCCCCGGCCGCGGCCGCCCCCGTACGGTCCTTGATCCGGTGCAGCGCCTCCTCCTGCCGCACCGTGCCCACCCGGCAGGGCACGCACTGCCCGCAGGACTCGTCGCGGAAGAACTCCGCGATGCGCAGCAGGACGCGCGGCAGCTCCACGCTCTCGTCCAGGACCAGCACCACCCCCGAGCCCAGCGTGGTGCCCGCCGCCCGGGTGCCCTCGAAGGTGAGCGGCACATCCAGCTCGTCGGGGCGTACGAAGCCGCCGGCCGCGCCGCCCAGCAGCACCGCGCGCAGCGCGGACGGCGGCCCGGCGAGGTCCAGCAGCTCGCGGAGCGTGGCGCCGAACGGCAGCTCGTAGACGCCGGGGCGGTCCACGGCGCCGGAGACGCAGAACAGCTTGGTGCCGGTGGAGGTCTCGGTGCCGACGCTCGCGTACGCCGCGGCGCCCTCGGTCAGGATCGGCAGGACGTTGACCAGCGTCTCGACGTTGTTGACCGCGGTCGGCTTGCCGAACAGGCCCTTCTCGACGGGGAACGGCGGCTTGCTGCGCGGCTCGCCGCGCCGCCCCTCGATCGAGTTGAAGATCGCGGTCTCCTCGCCGCAGATGTACGCCCCCGCGCCGCGCCGGATCTCGATGTCGAACGCGATCCCCTGGCCCAGCACATCCGGACCGAGCAACCCGCGGGCGCGCGCCTGGCCGATGGCGTGCTCGAGGCGGGCGAGGGCGCGCGGGTACTCGCCGCGGAGGTAGAGATAGCCGTGGTGGGCGCCGATCGCGTATCCGGCGATGGTCATGGCCTCGACGAGTGCGTACGGGTCGCCCTCCATCAGCACCCGGTCCTTGAACGTCCCCGGCTCGCTCTCGTCCGCGTTGCACACCAGATAGTGCGGGTGGTCGGGCTGCCGGGCGGTGGCGTCCCACTTCCGCCCGGTCGGGAACGCGGCCCCGCCCCGCCCCACCAGGCCCGCGTCGCTCACCTCGCGGATCACTCCGGCGGGCCCGAGCGCGAACGCCCGGCGCAGGGCGGCGTAGCCGCCGTGGGCGCGGTACTCGTCGAGGCTCGCCGGGTCCACGACCCCGACCCGCCGCAGCAGCCGCAGCCCGCGCGGCCCGCGCGGCCCGCGCGACCCGGCCCCGGCCTGCGGCACGGCGGCCGCGGCGGGCGGCTCGGCGGGTGCGTCCGCCACGGCGCGGGCGGCCTTGGCGACGGCGGCGGGGGTGGCGGGGGCGACGACGGCGGTCGCGTGCGGGGGTTCGCGGCGGGGGTGGCTTCTCCCCGCCCCGCCCCTTCCCGTAACTGGGGGCTCGGCCCCCAGACCCCGATCCGGCCGGGCTGCACCCGACGAAGACGCGGCGGGGGGCGCCCCCGTGCGGATCGCCAGCGCCGCCGGGGCGCGCTCGCACAGCCCGAGGCACGGGCTGCGCTGCCACACCACGCCACCTCCGTCCGGGGCCGCCGGGCCCACCGGGCATGTGGGGGCCACCGGGCTCACCGGGCCCACTGGGCCTGCGGGGGCCACCGGGGCCTCCGGGGCCACCGGGCCCACCGCGCCCGCGGGGCCCACCGCGCCCGCGGGGCCCACCGCGCCCGCGGGGCCCACCGCGCCCGCCGCGCCCACCGGGCTTGCGGGGGCCACCGGACCCTCCGGACCCATCGGGGCCATCGGGGCCATCGGGGCCATCGGGGCCATCGGGGCCACCGGGGCCACCGGGCCCGTGGGGCCCACCGGGCCCTCCGGGGCCACCGGGCTCACCGCGCCCGCGGGGCCCACCGCGCCCACCGCGCCCACCGCGCCCGTGGGGCCCACCGGGCCCACCGGGCCCGCCAGGGCCACCGCGCCTGCCGGCCCCAGGTCGCGCTCCAGACCCGCGCACACCTCCGCCGAGCCGCGGGCCGCGCAGGCCAGGTCCGTGCAGACGTGTACGACGGTGGCCGGGCGGGGGCGGACCGAGAACATCGCGTAGAAGGTCGCCACGCCATAGCCCTCGGCGGGCGGCACGGTCAGCCGACGGCACAGGTAGTCCAGCGCGCCCTCGCTGATCCAGCCCACCCGGTCGTTGACCGCGTGCAGCCCCGGCAACAGCAGGTCGCGCCGCTCGCGCGCCGCCCGCCCGCCGCGCGCCCAGCGCAGATCGCCGTCCGTACGGTCGTCGGCGCCCTCCCAGGCGGACTCGGGCGGGCCGAGCAGCGCGTCGACGGCGGCCCGCTCCTCGTCCGTCGGCTTGCTGTCACCGAAGCGCAGATCCACGCTCAGCTCCTCACATCGGCGGGCACGGGAAGCTTCTCGATCCGGATCGCCGACGCCTTGAACTCGGCCGTCCCGGCGATCGGGCAGTTCGCCTCGATGGTCAGCGAGTTGGTGTCCACCTCGTCGGGGAAGTGCATGGTCATGAACGCGAGCCCGGGCCGCAGCCCCGGGTCGATCCACACCGGCGCCACCACCGCGCCGCGCCGCGAGGCCACGCGCACCCTCTCCTCGGCCGCCACCCCGTAGTGGTCGGCGTCCTCCGGGCACAGCTCGATGTACTCGCCGCGCCGCAGCGGGGAGGCGAAACCGCCGCTCTGCACACCGGTGTTGTACGAGTCGAGGCGCCGCCCCGTGGTCAGCCGGATGGGGTAGCGGTCGTCGGTCAGATCGACCGGCGGGTCGTGCTTGACCGGCCCGAAGGCGGCGCGCGGGCCGCGCCGCGCCGGGTCGGCCTCCCACAGCCGCCCGTGCAGATAGCTGGGCTCGAGCCGCTCCGTGCTGGGGCAGGGCCACTGGATGCCGTGGTGTTCCTCGAGCCGCTCGTACGTCATCCCGAAGTGGTCGGGGGAGACGGCGCGCAGCTCGTTCCACACCTCCTCGGCGTCCGTGAACTTCCAGTCGTGGCCGAACCGCCGCGCCAGCTCGCAGATGATGTCGATGTCCTCGCGGGCCTCGCCCGGCGGCTGGACCGCCTTGCGTACCCGCTGCACCCGCCGCTCGCTGTTGGTGGTCGTGCCGTCCGTCTCGCACCACGCGGCGGTGGCGGGCAGCACGACATCGGCCAGCTCGGCGGTCTTCGTCAGGAAGATGTCCTGGACCACCAGGTGGTCCAGGGCCTTCAGCCGCCGTACGGCCTGTTCGGAGTCGGCCTCGGACTGGGCCGGGTTCTCGCCGACGCAGTAGACGGCGCGCAGCCGGCCGTCCTCCATCGCCTCGAACATCTCGGTGAGGTTGAGCCCGTAGCGCGGCTGGATGACCACGTCCCACGCCGCCTCGAACTTCCCCCGGCTCGCCGGGTTCAGGATGTCCTGGAAGCCGGGCAGCCGGTTGGGGATGGCGCCCATGTCGCCGCCGCCCTGCACGTTGTTCTGCCCGCGCAGCGGCTGAAGTCCGGAGCCGTGGCGGCCGACGTGGCCGGTGAGCAGGGAGAGGTTGATCAGCGCCCGCACGTTGTCCGTGCCGTTGTGGTGTTCGGTGATGCCCAGCGTCCAGCACAGCTGGGCGCGTTCGGCGGTGGCGTAGGCGTGGGCGAGGTCGCGGATCGCGGCCGCCGGCACCCCGGTGACCTTTTCGGCGGCGGTGAGTGTCCACGGCTCGACCTCGGCCGCGTACTCCTCGAAACCACTGGTCGCGCGGTCGATGAAGGCGCGGTTGGCGAGCCCGGAGTGGATGATCTCGCGGCCGACGGCGTGCGCGAGCGGGATGTCCGTGCCGACGTTGAGCCCCAGCCAGCTCTCCGCCCACTCGGCGGTGGAGGTGCGGCGCGGGTCGACGGCGTACATCCGGGCGCCGTTGTGGATGCCCTTGAGCACGTGGTGGAAGAAAATGGGGTGCGCGAACCGGGCGTTGGAGCCCCACATCACGATCAGGTCGGTGTCCTCGGCCTCCGCGTACGAGGATGTGCCGCCCCCGGAGCCGAACACCGCCGACAGGCCCGCGACGCTGGGCGCGTGGCAGGTGCGGTTGCACGAGTCGACGTTGTTGGTGCCGATGACCACGCGCGTGAACTTCTGGGCCACGTAGTTCATCTCGTTGGTCGCGCGGGCGCAGGAGAACATCCCGAACGCGTCGGGCCCGTGCTCCCGGGTGGCGGCCATGAACCCGGCGGCGGCCCGCTCCAGCGCCTCCTCCCAGGTGGCGCGGCGCAGTTCGCCGCTCACGGGGTCCCGCACGAGCGGGTGGGTCAGGCGGGGGTAGCGCCTGGGCTGTCGGTTGCGGTTACGGGCCACGACGGGCTCCTTATGGCGGCTGATACATCGTCGGCAACGCCGGCATCGTCGACAGGATATTGAATACAGTATGCCTGCTGGGGCTGTTAGGGAAGGGCGCGTGACCCGCGCTCTGCGCGCATTACCCCTGACGTAATCGACCGTCCGAAATCCGCCGGGCAGAGTGGCTCTCACCAGGCCACGGGGCGGCGCACCCCGGCCCGAGGTCCTGGCAGACCATTCCCACGGGACCCCGACACCCACGGAGGCCGATCCGTTATGTCTGCTCTTCAGCTCTCCGCCCTGGCCCGCACCTCCGAGCCGCAGACCATGCTGCGCCGCTTCCTCGCCCTCGACGCCGTCGTCACCACCGGCAACGGACTCGCCTACCTCGCCGCCTCGGGCCCGCTCGGCCGGTTCCTCGGCATGGGCCAGGGGCTGCTGCTGGGCCTCGGCGCCTTCCTCACGCTCTTCGGCGCGGGCGTCGGGATCCTCGCCTCGCGCAAGAGCCCGCCGGTGCTGCCGGTCCGTGCCGTCATCGAGGCGAACGTGGTCTGGGCCGTGGTCAGCCTGATCGCGCTCGCCACCTGGCTGGCGCCGACGACGGCGGGCGCGGTGTGGATCCCGCTCCAGGCCGTCACCGTCGGCGGCTTCGCGGTCCTCCAGTACGCGGCGCTGCGCGCGACGCGGGCCTGACTCGGGTCCGGCAACGTGACGAAGAGGCCCCGGCCCGCCCTGATCGGACGGCCGGGGCCGCTGCCCATGGGTCCGCCCGGCTCAGCCGGTGAAGAGCTGGGTGGCCTTGCGGACGAGTTCGTAGACCCCGTAGCCGAACGGCAGGACCACCCAGGCCCAGACGGCGACGGTCAGAGCCGTGCGGTTCCTCATCGGTCCGTTCCCTTCTCGGCGGGGGTGGCTTCCCGGGTGTCCGTCGGCTCTCCGGCGGGCTCGTGGAAGCGCGGATCGACCGGCCGGATCAGCTCGTTGGCCACGAAGCCGACGACGAGCAGGCCGATCATGATGGACATGGAGAGCGAGTAGAGGCCGGGGCCGGTGTGTCCGGCTTCCTTCTGGTGGTCGGCGACCTTGTTGACGATGAACGGGCCGAGGACCCCGGCCAGCGACCACGCCGTCAGCAGCCGTCCGTGGATCGCGCCCACCTGGTAGGTGCCGAACAGGTCCTTGAGATACGCCGGTACGGTCGCGAACCCGCCGCCGTAGAAGGACAGGATCACCAGCGCGCAGATCACGAACAGCGGCTTGGAGGAGTCCCCGAGCTGTGCGATCGCCAGATACATCAGCGCGCCCATCCCCAGGTAGATCCGGTACATGTTCTTGCGGCCGATCAGGTCGGAGGTCGACGACCACAGCAGTCGCCCCGTCATGTTCGCGGCCGACAGCAGTGCCACGAAGCCCGCGGCGGCGGAGGTGGTGACGGAGGCCGAGGTGTCCGCGAAGTAGTCCGTGATCATCGGCGCGGCCTTCTCCAGGACGCCGATACCGGCCGTGACGTTCATGCACAGCACGACCCACAGGCACCAGAACTGCGGGGTGCGGATGGCGTTGCGGGCCGAGACGTGGGCCGTGCTGACCAGGCGGCCCGGCGTGCTCGGCGGCTGCCAGCCGGCCGGCCGCCAGCCGTCCGGCGGCACCCGCACCAGCAGTACGCCGAGCGTCATGAAGGCACCGTAGGTGAGCCCGTGCACGAGGAAGGTGGACGCGATGCCGGAGCTGTCCGTGCCGAACGCCTCCAGCAGCCGGGTCGACCAGGGTGAGGCGATGAGCGCGCCGCCGCCGAAGCCCATGATGGCGATGCCGGTGGCCATCCCTGGTCGGTCGGGGAACCACTTCATCAGCGTCGAGACCGGAGAGATGTATCCGATGCCCAGGCCGATGCCGCCGATGAAGCCGTAGCCGAGCACCACCAGCCAGTACTGGCGGGTGGCGGCGCCCAGCGCGGCGACGAGGAAGCCGGAGGAGAAGCAGACCAGCGACACGAACATTGCCCAGCGCGGGCCGTTGCGCTCGACCAGCGTGCCGCCGAAGGCCGCCGAGAGGCCCAGCATCACTATGCCCAGTTGGAAGGGGAGCGCGCTCGCGGTCCCCGACAGGTCGAGCGAGGACTCCAGCGGCGGCTTGAACACGCTCCAGGCGTACGCCTGGCCGATGGCGAGGTGGACGGAGAGCGCGGCGGGCGGAACCAGCCAGCGGCTCCAGCCCGGTGGTGCGAGGGTGCGGGAGCGGTCGAGGAAGGCGAGGCGGGGAGTGGAGGGCATGGACCGGACTTTAAGTAATTCGGCCACTGCCTGACCAGATGTCAGGCCGTCCTTGCGTGGACAGTATGGGTAAACTGTAGACAATAACCAATCGGGGAGCCTGTCTGCCGAGGGAGCCCGAGAAGCCCGGGGCGACGAATCCGGACGAATCCGAAGGGGGCCCGATGCTGTCCAGAGGACTGCCGCAGGGCGCGGTGCCGAAGCTGGAGCGGCCGGGGCCGCTCCGCGAGCGCGTCTACGAGGCGCTGCTCGAGCTGATCACCACGCGCGCCCTGCGCCCCGGCCAGCACCTGGTCGAAAGCGAACTCGCCGGCCACCTCGGGGTCTCCCGCCAGCCGGTGCGCGAGGCGCTTCAGCGGCTGAACACGGAGGGGTGGGTGGATCTGCGCCCCGCCCAGGGCGCGTTCGTCCACGAGCCCACCGAGGACGAGGCCGACCAACTGCTCACCGTCCGCACCCTCCTGGAGGCGGAGGCCGCCCGGCTGGCCGCCGCGAGCGCCGGCCCGTCCGGGGTCGAGGCCCTGGAGGAGCTGTGCGCCAAGGGCGAGCGCGCGGTGCTCGCGGACGACGTGGACGGCGCGGTCGCGGCCAACGCGGAGTTCCACGCCAAGGTGATGGAGCTCGCCGGAAACGCGGTCCTGGCCGAGCTGGCCGCCCAGGTGGACCGCAGGGTCCGCTGGTACTACACCCCGGTGGCCCGCCAGCGCGGCAAGCAGTCCTGGATCGAACACCGCGAGCTGATCGCGGCCATCTCCGGCGGCGACGAGCGCCGCGCCACGGACGTCATGCGCGCCCACACCGAACACACCCGGCGCACGTACCACGAGCGCGAACGGGGCTGACGGGGCGTCGCGGAGGCGTGCCACGGAGGCGCGTCACCCCATGCGGTCGACCGCCTCCTTGGCCTCCTTGAGGTCCGCCCCGGTGAGCTCCCGGTAGGCCTTGACGGCGTGGATCTTCTTCCCCTCCGCGAGGAGGGCCCGCACCGGTGCCAGCTCCGGCTGAGGTTCCTCGATGCCCAGGTGATCGAGGATCAGGTCGACCTTGCGGGTCAACTGCGCGGTCCTGCGGTTCAGCTTGTCGATCTTGCGCTCGACGGCCGACCCCAACACCGCGATGACCATCACGACCAGGGCTACTGCTGTCAGTGTCATGCTCCGCAACCCTAACGACCATGGTGGCGGGGGGAATCCGGCCGGTGCCGGGTGGCGTGGACGGAGCCGAGGAGGCCCAGGGCCTGGGCGCTGGGGCTGCCCGGTTCGGCGTGGTAGATGATGAGTTGCTGGCCGGGGGCGTCACGTACGTCGAAGGCCTGGTAGGTGAGGGTGAGCGGGCCGACGTCCGGGTGCAGGAAGCGCTTGGGCTCCCGTGTCTTGCCGCGCACGCTGTGCGTGTTCCAGAGGCGGGTGAACTCCGGGCTGTGCTCGGTGAGGGTGGCGACGAGCTCGCGCAGCCGCGGGTCGTCCGCGTCAAAGCCGGTCGCCTCGCGCAGATTGGCCACGGTGGCCTGGGCCGTCCAGTCCCAGTCGGGGTAGAAGCCACGGGCCACGGGGTCCAGGAAGGCCATGCGGACCAGGTTGTCCGCCGCTGCGAACGGGGCGTAAAGGGCATCGGTCAGGGCGTTGGCGGCGAGGATGTCCATCGTGCGGTTGATCACGAACGCCGGGGTGTTCGGATAGCCGTCCATCAGCTGGCGCAACGCCGGGGACACGGTGGCGGCGGTGGCGGAGGGCCGCGTGCCCGGCGCCACCCCGGCCACTCGGTGCAGGTGGGCCCGGGCGTCCGGATCGAGGCGCAGGGCGCGGCCGAGGGCGTCGAGCACCTGGGGCGAGGGATGGCGCTCACGGCCCTGTTCCAGCCGGGTGTAGTAGTCGACGTTCATCCCGGCCAGGACCGCGACCTCCTCACGGCGCAGCCCGGCGACCCTGCGTACTCCGTGGCTCGGCATGCCGACGTCCTCCGGCCGCAGGGCCGCGCGTCGCGTGCGCAGAAATTCTCCCAGGTGGTTGTCAGCCATGCGTCCAGGCTAGGCGGCGGCTCCGCGGGCCGCCTGGGTGTGCCGTACCCAGGGAGTGTCCGTCCTGGTTGAACGCCGCTGACCTGCCCAGACTCGGCGTGACGGAAGTGTTCCACCTAGCGATTTACGGAGAAAACACATGACGGACACCGCCGGGAACACCGCCAAGGTCGTCCTGATCACCGGGGCGAGCAGTGGCATCGGGGAGGCCACCGCCCGCCGCCTGGCCGCCGACGGCCATCACGTCCTGCTGGGCGCGCGGCGCGTGGACCGCCTGGAGGCGCTGGTCCAGGAGATCACCGCCGAGGGCGGCAGCGCGGCCTGCCGCTCGCTGGACGTCACGGACGCCGCCGATATGCGCGGCTTCGTCGCCGCCGCCGGTGAGCGCTGGGGACGCGTGGACGTGATGGTCAACAACGCCGGGGTGATGCCGCTCTCGCCGCTCGAGGCGCTGAAGGTCGATGAGTGGGACCGCATGATCGACGTGAACATCCGCGGTGTGCTGTACGGCATCGCGGCCGCCCTGCCGGTGATGCGGCGGCAGGGCGGCGGGCAGTTCGTGAACGTCGCCTCGGTCGGCGCGTTCGAGGTGTCGCCCACCGCCGCCGTGTACTGCGCGACCAAGTTCGCCGTACGCGCGCTCTCCGAGGGGCTGCGCCAGGAATCGGGCGGCGACATCCGGGTCAGTGTCGTGTCCCCGGGCGTCACCGAGTCCGAACTCGCCGACTCGATCTCCGACGCGGATGCCCGCCAGGCCATGAAGGTCTATCGCGCGGCGGCCATCCCCGCCTCGGCGGTCGCGGATGCCATCGCCTTCGCCATCAGCCGGCCCGCCGAGGTCGACGTGAACGAGATCGTGGTGCGCCCCGCCGCGAGCGCCCAGTAGCCCTCGTAGCTCCCGGGGAAACGCGGGACGGCGGCACGCCCCTGGTGCGGGGCGTGCCGCCGTCCCGAATCCGTCACCGTACGAGGCTCAGACCGCCTCCCGGCTGATCGGCTGCGGGTTGGGCGCGATGTCGCGGACCCGTGGCCGGCCCGGCTGGCGGAGCAGCAGGGCGACCGCGGCCGCCACCATGGAGATGCCTCCGGCCAGCGCGTACGCCCCGTCGTACCCCCAGTCGTCGACCACCATGGAGCCGAGACCGCCGCCGAACAGCCCGCTGACCAGCTTTCCGCTGTACACCAGGCCGTAGTTGGTGGCGTTGTAGTTCTCGCCGAAGTAGTCCGGGGTCAGGGCGGCGAACATCGGGTAGAAGGCGCCGCCGCCGAAGCCGGAGAGGAAGGCGAAGACGAGGAACAGCGCCTCGTTGTGCAGGTTTCCGGCCCAGATCACCCCGAACTGCGCGAGCCCCAGGACCACGATCACGAACACCAGGGTGGGCTTGCGCCCCCAGATGTCCGACAGCCAGCCCACGACCCCGCGCCCCACGCCGTTGATGACGGACATGATGCCCATCGACGAGGCCGCGACCAGCGGGCCGAAGCCCACCTCCTTGGCGTAGTCGACCTGGAAGGAGATGCCGAAGATGGACACCCCGGCCGTCATCACCAGCGACAGCCACATCAGGGGCAGCATGCCCGTCCTGATGGCCTCCTTGGGCGTGTACTGCCGCACCGCGGGCGGGTTCTTCGCCAGGCTCGCCGCGGTTTTGGCGTTGCCGCTGAAGCGGATCGGGTCGATGTGCGCGGGCCACCAGTTCTTGGGCGGGTCCTTGAAGAACCAGGCGCAGACCGCCACCACGAGCAGCACATAGACACCGATGAGGTCGAGCACCTCGTTGTAGTTTCCGGTGTCGAACCAGTAGTTGAAGATGAAGATGAACGGCAGCGCGCCGTACGCGAAGCCGCCGTTGACGAACCCGGTCTTCGCGCCGCGCCGCTCCGGGAACCACTTGCCCACCATGTTGATGCAGGTGGCGTAGACGAGCCCGGAGCCAAGCCCCCCGATGACGCCGAAGCCGCAGATCGCGGCGAAGACGTTGTCGAGGTGGGAGAGGGCGAGAAAGCCCACGAGACATAAGCCCGACCCCGTGAACATCGCCCTGCGGGCGGTGAGTATCCCCCTCTCCCGCAGCCAGCCGGCGGGGAAGGCGATCCCCGCCTGGAAGAACACCCACACGCTCAGGATCCAGAAGGTGTTGCTCTGGCTCCAGCCGTGTGCGTCGGAGAGCGTGTCCTCGGCCGAGCCGTACGCGTACTCGGACACGCTGATGGCCATCATCGCGATCCATGGCAGATAGACCATTAACTTCCGGCTGTGGCCGAGAATGTCGCGGTCCGTCTCGCCGACGCGGTAGACGCGCCCCTTGCCGTCTTGCACTTCCCGGAATGGCACGGTTCCACTCCGCTGTCCCTCTGTGCTCATGACGTCCCCTTGGCTTCGAAGGAACTGGCCAGCGCCCCCTGTCCAAACTCTTCGTGCTCGGGAGAACGGTGCGCTTTTACGTGAGCAACCCCGCCGACCGGGCCCAGCGGTACTTCGCGCCCAGGACGGCCACCGGCTTCTCGGTGGTGTACGGGTAGGCCACCACGCCGTGCTCGAAGAGGTACTGGCTCGCCTGCTCGACCTCGGTGTCGCCCGCGAGGGAGGCCACCACGGGCTTGTGGATGCCGCGCGCCCGGAACTCCTCGACGACCCGCGCGGTCAGCTCGGCGAACACCATCGGCGGGGTGACGATGGTGTGCCAGTAGCCGAGGACGAGCGCGTGGATGCGCGGGTCCTCAAGGCCCAGCCGGATGGTGGCCTCGTAGGTGGCCGGGGGCTCGCCGCCGGTGATGTCGACCGGGTTGCCGGCCGCGCCGAAGGGCGGGATGAAGCGGCGGAAGGCCGCGTCCAGATCCGCCGGGATCTCCATCAGCGACAGCCCGTTGTCGACGATGGCGTCGGACAGCAGCACCCCGGAGCCCCCGGCGCCGGTGATGATGACTACGTTGTCACCTTGTGGCGTGGGCAGCACGGGCAGCGCCCGCGCGTACTCCAGCATCTCGTTCAGGCCCGGCGCGCGGATCACCCCGGCCTGCCGCAGGATGTCGTCGTAGACCGCGTCGTCCCCGGCCAGCGCGCCGGTGTGGGAGCCCGCGGCCTTGGCGCCCGCCGCGGTACGGCCCGCCTTGAGCACCACGACCGGCTTCTTCGGCACGGTGGCGCGCGCGGCCTCGACGAAGGCGCGGCCGTCCTTGAGGTCCTCCAGGTGC
Source organism: Streptomyces sp. NPDC021225 (assembly GCF_044332865.1). Classification (NCBI taxonomy): domain Bacteria; kingdom Bacillati; phylum Actinomycetota; class Actinomycetes; order Kitasatosporales; family Streptomycetaceae; genus Streptomyces; species Streptomyces sp. NPDC021225. Next base: position 693,104 of record NZ_JBIRPV010000005.1, read on the forward strand.
ATGGCGATGCACCGGGTGTTGGGGTCCTCGCCGAAGTAGGTGAGCAGGTCGTCCTCGTCCACGTCCGACTTGTTGCCGAGGCCGACGATCGCTGAGACGCCGGTGCGGGTGGTGCGGGCGAAGCCGAGGATCGCCATCCCGATGCCGCCGGACTGCGAGGTGAGCGCCACCGGGCCCTTGACGTCGTACGGGGTGCAGAACGTGGCGCACAGGTCCTGCCAGGTGGAGTAGTAGCCGTAGATGTTCGGCCCCAGCAGCCGGGTGCCGTGCTCCTCGGCGATCGCCACGATCCGTTCCTGGAGCTCGTGTTCGCCGGTCTCGGCGAAGCCTGACGGGATGAGGACGGCGTTGGGGATGCCCTTGCGGCCGACCTCCTCCAGCGCCGCGGGGACGAACTTCGCGGGGATCGCGAAGACCGCCACATCCACCTCGCCCGGCACATCCGTCACCGACTTGTACGCCTTGCGGCCCAGGATGTCGTCGGACTTGGGGTTCACCGGGTGGATCTCGCCCGGGAAGCCGCCGTCGATGAGGTTGCGCATCACCGAGTTGCCGATCTTGCCCTGCTCGTTGGAGGCGCCGATCACGGCGACCGAGCGCGGCTGCATCAGCCGCCCCATCGCGGCCAGGATCTCCTCGCGCGAGTAGCGGCGCCGCTCGGCGGGCGGTTCGTCGCTGAGCAGGATCCGTACGTCGGCGGCCAGCACCCCGCTCGCGGAGGCGAACACCGGATTCAGATCCACCTCGGCGATCTCGGGGAAGTCGGCGGCCAGCCGGGAGACCCGGACCACCAGACCGGCCAGCGCCTCCCGGTCCACCGCCGCCCCGCCGCGTACGCCCCGCAGCACCTCGGCGGCCCGGATGGAGTCCAGCATCGACAGCGCGTCGTCCCTGCTCGCCGGGGCCAGCCGGAAGGTGATGTCCTTCAACACCTCCACCAGCACCCCGCCCAGCCCGAACGCGACGACCTTCCCGAAGGTCGGGTCGGTGACCGCGCCGACGATGACCTCCTGGCCGCCGGCCGGCACCATCTGCTGTACCTGCACGCCCTTGATCCGGGCGCCCGGGTCGTACGCGCGGGCGTTGGTCACGATCGCGGTGAACGCGCCGCGCACCTCGGCCGCCGATGTCAGGCCCACCTGGACCCCGCCCGCGTCGGTCTTGTGCAGGATGTCCGGGGAGACGATCTTGAGGGCGACCGGGAAGCCGATCCGGTCGGCGAGCGCCACCGCGTCGTCCGCGCACTCCGCCAGCCCCTCGGCCGGGGTCGGAATGCCGTACGCGTCGGTGATCAGCTTGCCCTCGGGCGCCGTCAGCGCCGAACGCCCCTCGGCGCGCGCGGCGTCGAGCACGGCCCGTACGGCCGCTGTGTCATACGTTGCCTGCGCCACCGTCAGATCACTCCGTTCGCCTTGAGCTGCCGCACTTCCTCGTCGCCGAGGCCCAGCTCCCCGACGTACACCTCTTCGTTGTGCTCGCCCAGCAGCGGGGAGCGCTCGACGTCGACCGGGGAGTCGGAGAGCTTCAGCGGCGAGCCGACGGTGGTGAAGGTGCCGCGCTCGGGGTGGTCGACCTTCACCACCATCTCGTTGGCCGCGAGCGACGCGTCCTCGACGATCTCCCTGGTGGACAGGATCGGCCCGCAGGGGATGTTGTGGGCGTTCAGCGCCTCCAGCACCTCCCACTTGGGCAGGGCGGACGACCACTCCTCGATGAGCTGGAACATCTTGGCCAGCTTGGGCAGCCGCGCCTCGGGCGTCGCCCACTCGGGGTCCTCGGCCAGCTCCGGCCGGCCGATCAGCTCGGTGATCGGCTGCCAGCCGACGGGCTGCACGATGACGTACACATAGTCGTTGGGCCCGCCGGGCGCGCACCTGACCGCCCAGCCGGGCTGTCCGCCGCCGCTCGCGTTGCCCGAGCGCGGCACCTCGTCCCCGAAGCTGTCGTTCGGGTACTCCGCGAGCGCGCCGTGCGCCAGCCGCTGCTGGTCGCGCAGCTTGACCCGGCACAGATTCAGCACCGCGTGCTGCATGGCCACATTGACGCGCTGGCCGCGCCCGGTGCGGGTGCGCTGGTAGAGCGCGGCCAGGATGCCCGCCACACAGTGCACCCCGGTGCCCGAGTCGCCGATCTGCGCGCCGGTCGCCAGCGGCGGCCCGTCGTCGAAGCCGGTCGTGGACATCGACCCGCCCATGGCCTGCGCGACCACCTCGTACGCCTTGAACTTGGTGTACGGGCCGTCGCCGAAGCCCTTGATCGAGGCGTAGACGATCCGCGGGTTGATCTCCTGGATGCGCTCCCAGGTGAACCCCATGCGGTCCACGGCGCCGGGGCCGAAGTTCTCCACCATGACGTCGCTGCGCCGGATGAGCTCGGTGAGGAGCTCCTTGCCGCGCTCGGTCTTGGTGTTGAGGGTGATGCTCCGCTTGTTGCAGTTGAGCATCGTGAAGTAGAGGGAGTCGACGTCCGGGAGGTCGCGCAGCTGCTTGCGCGTGATGTCCCCGGTGACGGACTCCAGCTTGATGACGTCCGCGCCGAGCCAGGCCAGCAGCTGGGTGGCGGAGGGACCGGACTGTACGTGCGTCATGTCGAGGACGCGTACGCCCTCAAGAGCCTGGGTCATCTCTTGGCCCCTTTACTTGTACATCGTCTGGTTCATCGTTCCGGGGGCGTACGCGTCCGGGTCGACCCAGACGTTGATCAGCGACGGCTTGCCGGACTCGCGGGCGCGCCGCAGGGCCGGGGCGATGTCCGCCGGGTCGCGGACCTCCTCGCCGTAGCCGCCGAGCATCCGCGCGAACTGGTCGTACGGCACATCGCCGAGGGTGTTGCCGATCCGCTGGCGCTCCTCGCCGTACTTGGCCTTCTGGCCGTAACGGATCTGGTTCATCGAGGAGTTGTTGCCGACGATGCCGACGAAGGGCAGGTTGAAGCGGACCAGCGTCTCGAAGTCCCAGCCGGTGAGGGAGAACGCGCCGTCCCCGAAGAGCGTCACGACCTCCTTGTCGGGGCGGGCCTGCTTGGCGGCCATCACGAACGGCACGCCGACCCCGAGGGTGCCCAGCGGGCCGGGGTCCATCCAGTGGCCGGGGGACTTGGGCTGCACCACCTGACCGGAGAAGGTGACGATGTCGCCGCCGTCGCCGATGTAGATCGAGTCCTCGGTGAGGAAGTCGTTGATCTCGCTGACCAGCCGGTACGGGTGGATGGGGGAGGCGTCGGACCGCAGCTGCGGCAGCCGCTTCTCGATCGCGGTCTGCTCGGCGGCGCGCAGCTCGTCCAGCCACTCCTTGCGCTTGCCCGCGCCCCCGTTGAGGCGGCCCGAGGCGGCCTGGGTGACGGCGGACAGGACGAGGCCCGCGTCGCCGACGATGCCCAGGTCGATGTCGCGGTTCTTGCCGACGGTGCGGTAGTCGAGGTCGATCTGGACGACCGTCGCGTCGGGGGAGAGCCGCTTGCCGTAGCCCATGCGGAAGTCGAACGGGGTGCCGACGATCACGATCAGGTCCGCGTTGGAGAAGGCGTAGCGGCGGGAGAGCTGGAAGTGGTGCGGGTCGCCGGGCGGCAGGGTGCCGCGCCCCGCGCCGTTCATGTACGCGGGCACGTTCAGCGTCCGCACCAGCTCGATGGCCGCGTCCGTGGCGCGGCAGGTCCACACCTGGCTGCCGAGCAGGATCGCCGGCTTCTCGGCCCGCACCAGCAGGTCGGCCAGGGTCTCGACGGCCTCGGGGTCCCCGGCGCTCCGGGTGGAGGCCCGGTACTTCCCGGCCTCGGGGATCCGCGCCTTCGTCACCGGAACCTTGGCATCCAGCACATCGCGCGGGATTTCCAGGAAGGACGGGCCGGGCGCGCCGTGGTAGCACTCGCGGAAGGCCATGGACACCATGTCGGCGGCGCGGGCGGTGTCGGGGACGGTGGCGGCGAACTTGGTGATCGGCGCCATCATGTCGACGTGCGGGAGGTCCTGGAGGGACCCCATCTTGTGCTGGTTGTGGGCGCCCTGGCCGCCGATGAGCAGCATGGGCGACTCGGCGCGGAAGGCGTTGGCGACGCCGGTGACCGCGTCGGTGGTGCCGGGGCCGGCGGTGACGACGGCGCAGCCGGGCTTGCCGGTGATCCGGGCGTAGCCGTCGGCGGCGTGGGCGGCCACCTGTTCATGGCGTACGTCGATGACGTCGATGCCCTCGTCGACGCAGCCGTCGTAGATGTCGATGATGTGGCCGCCGCAGAGGGTGTAGATGACGTCGACGCCCTCGGCTTTGAGCGCCTTGGCGACCAGGTGCCCGCCGGAGATGAGTTCCTGGCTGTCGTCGGGCATGGCGATTCGCGTCCCTTCGTCGGGGGTGGGGGTACGGCTCGCGGTCGGTCTTGCAGATTGCATACAGTCGACGTTATGCGGTATGAACATTGTTATCCCGCATCGACTGATCGATGTCCAGGGGGCGTTCGGCAAGGGTTTGACCAAGCGCTGCGACTGGGACCAAGGAGCGGGCATGGACCTGTTCGAACATCAGGCACGGGAACTCTTCGAGCACTACGGCGTGTCGGTGCCACGGGCGGAGGTCGCCGACTCGGCGCCCGCGGCCCGCGCCGCGGCCGAGCGGCTGGGCGGCCGAGTCGTCGTCAAAGCCCAGGTGAAGACCGGGGGACGGGGCAAGGCGGGCGGGGTGAAACTCGCCGCCGACCCGGCGGCGGCTGAACTGACCGCACGTCAGATCCTCGGCATGGACATCAAGGGGCACACCGTCCACCGCGTGATGGTCGCCGAACCCGTCGACGTGGAGCGCGAGTTCTACGTCGGCTACGCCCTGGACCGGGCCGGCGGCCACTTTCTGGCGATCGCCTCCGCCGAGGGCGGCATGGAGATCGAGGAAGTGGCGGCCCGCCGCCCCGAGGCGGTGGCCCGGATCGCGGTGGACCCGGCGGAGGGCGTGACCGAGGCGAAGGCCGCCGAGATCGCCGCGGCGGGCGGGCTGCCGGGCGAGGCGGCGGGGATCCTGCGCCGCCTGTGGACCGTGCTGACCGAGCAGGACGCGCTGCTGGTCGAGGTCAACCCGCTCGTGATGACGCGCGGCGGGGCGCTCGTGGCCCTGGACGGCAAGGTGACGCTCGACGACAACGCGACCTTCCGCAGGACGTACACGTACGAGGCGGACACCGGCGGTGTCGACCTGGAGGCGCAGGCGGCGGCCAAGGGCCTGAACTACGTCAAGCTCGACGGCCGGGTCGGCGTCATCGGCAACGGCGCGGGCCTGGTCATGTCCACCCTCGACGTGGTCGCGGGCTGCGGCGCCCGCCCCGCCGACTTCCTGGACATCGGCGGCGGCGCCTCGGCCGAGGTGATGGCGGGCGGCCTCACGGTCGTCCTCGGCGACCCCGACGTACGGTCCGTTCTCGTCAACGTCTTCGGCGGCATCACCGCCTGCGACGCGGTGGCCGAGGGCATCGTCCGCGCCCTGGACACCGTCACCCTCACCAAACCGCTGGTCGTCCGGCTCGACGGCAACAGCGCGGCGCGCGGCCGGGCCATCCTCGCCGAGCGCGCCCATCCGCTCGTACACCAGGTGGACACCATGGACGGCGCCGCGGCGCGGGCCGCCGAACTCGCGGCCGTCGCGGCCTAAGGGGGCTTTGCGTCATGGCAATCTTCCTCACCGAGAACAGCAAGGTCATCGTCCAGGGCATGACCGGCGCGGAGGGCATGAAGCACACCCGCCGGATGCTCGCGGCCGGCACCGACATCGTCGGCGGGGTCAACCCGCGCAAGGCCGGGACACGAGTCGACGTCGACGGCCGTACGGTGCCGGTCTTCGGCTCCGTACGCGAGGCGATGGACGCCACCGGCGCGGATGTCACGGTCCTCTTCGTCCCGCCGCCGTTCGCCAGGGCGGCGGTCACCGAGGCCGCCGACGCCGGGATCCCGCTCGCCGTCGTGATCACCGAGGGCATCCCGGTGCACGACGCGGTCGCCTTCCAGGCCCACGCCCGGGCCCGCGCCACCCGCGTCATCGGCCCGAACTGCCCGGGGCTGATCTCCCCGGGCCGGTCGAACGCGGGCATCATCCCGTCCGACATCACCAAGCCGGGCCGGATCGGGCTGGTGTCCAAGTCCGGAACGCTGACCTACCAGCTGATGTACGAGCTGCGCGACATCGGCTTCTCGACGTGCGTGGGCATCGGCGGCGACCCGGTGATTGGTACCACCCACATCGATGCCCTGGCCGCCTTCGAGGCCGACCCCGACACCGACCTGATCGTGATGATCGGCGAGATAGGCGGCGACGCGGAGGAGCGTGCCGCTCGTTTCATCGCCGAGCGGGTGACCAAGCCGGTGATCGCCTACATAGCGGGCTTCACGGCCCCCGAGGGCAGGACCATGGGCCACGCCGGAGCCATCGTGTCCGGCTCCTCGGGCACCGCCCGCGCCAAGAAAGAGGCGCTGGAGGCGGCCGGCGTACGGGTGGGGGCCACCCCGACGGAGACCGCCGAGCTGGTGTTCGCCCTTCTGGCCGACGCGGGCGAGGCGAGCCGCGCCCGACGAGGGAAGGTGGTGTGAACGGTGACCGCGCCCGTGCCCCGAGAGCGGAGTCCACAGATGGCAGCCACCCTCACCCCGAAACCCGGCACCACCTGGGCCGACGCCTGGCAGCGCTGCCAGGACGCCGCGCCCGAGGCGTTCTGCGACGACCGCGTCCGCAACCTCTGGGACGGCCGCTGGCACACCGACGGCCACCCCCTCCCCGCCACCACCCCGGTCGACGGCACCCCCATCGCCGGCCCGCCACGTCTGGACGCGGCCACCGCCCGCCAGGCCGTACGCGCCGCCCTCGACCAGCACCGCGCCTGGCGCCACGCACCCCTCCCGGAGCGCCGCGCTCGTGTCGCCGCCGCCCTCGACGCGCTCGCCGCCCACCGCGAGTTGCTGGCCCTCCTCCTGGTCTGGGAGATCGGCAAGCCCTGGCGGCTCGCCCAGGCCGACGTGGACCGGGCCATCGACGGCGTCCGCTGGTACGCCGGCGAGATCGACCGCATGCTGGAGGGCCGCTCCCCGCTCCCGGGCCCGGTCTCCAACATCGCCAGCTGGAACTACCCGATGAGCGTCCTGGCCCACGCCATGCTGGTCCAGGCCCTCGCGGGCAACTCCGTGATCGCCAAGACCCCCACCGACGGCGGCCTCGCCTGCCTCACCCTCGCCTCCGCCCTCGCCGCGCGCGAAGGCGTCCCCCTCACCCTGGTCAGCGGCAGCGGCGGTGAGCTGTCCGAGGCCCTGGTCCGCTCGCCCGAGATCGGCTGCGTCTCCTTCGTCGGCGGCCGCGACACCGGCGCCCGCGTCGCCACCGCCGTCGCCGACCTCGGCAAACGCCACATCCTGGAGCAGGAGGGGCTGAACACCTGGGGCATCTGGAACTTCACCGGCTGGGACGAGCTCGGCCCCCACCTCCGGAAGACCTTCGACTACGCCAAGCAGCGCTGCACCGCCTACCCCCGCTTCGTCGTCCAGCGCTCCTCCTTCGACGCCTTCCTCGCCGTCTACCTCCCGGCCGTGCGCGCCATCCGCCTCGGCCACCCCCTCGCCGTCGAGCACCCGGCGGACCCCCTCCCCGAGCTGGACTTCGGCCCCCTGATCAACGCGGCCAAGGCCAAGGAGCTCGGCGACCAGGTGGCCGAGGCCATCGACCGCGGCGCCGTCCCCCTCCACCGCGGCGACCTCGACGACGGCCACTTCCTCCCCGACCAGGACCGCTCCGCCTACCTGGCCCCGGTCACCCTCCTCAACCCGCCCCCGTCCTCCCCCCTCCACCACGCCGAGCCCTTCGGCCCCGTCGACACCCTCGTCCTGGTGGACACCGAGGCCGAGCTGCTGGCCGCCATGAACGCCAGCAACGGCGCCCTCGTCGCCACCCTCTCCTGCGACGACCCCGACACCTACCAGCGCCTGGCCCCCCAGATCCGCGCCTTCAAGACCGGCCACGGCAAGCCCCGCTCCCGCGGCGACCGCGACGAGCTCTTCGGCGGCTTCGGGGCCTCCTGGCGCGGCGCCTTCGTCGGCGGCGACCTCCTCGTCCACGCCGTCACCGAAGGCCCCGACCCCGACCGCGCCCCCGGAAACTTCCCCGACTACCACCTGATGCCCGCCTGACACCGCCCGACCACCCACCGTGACCCTCAACCCGGCCCCGGGCCGCGTCACCGCAGGTCGGCGCGGCCCGGGGCCGGGTCCTTACGCAGGTGAAAGGCACTCCAAAACCTTGGTATCGTTGTCCCTGTCGCCGCGGGCAGCCGCGGAGCACACCTGGTCCGGGTGGCGGAATGGCAGACGCGCTAGCTTGAGGTGCTAGTGCCCTTTATCGGGCGTGGGGGTTCAAGTCCCCCCTCGGACACTCACTCCAAAAGCCTGGTCGGTGGCTGACCAGGCTTTTGTGTGCGTTCAATCTTCCTTTCGTCGCCGTTGTCGTGTACTCCGCACTCCAATGCCACCTCCGGCCCGCGCTCTGTGTCGTGCATCTAGGTCTCAATTGGCTCAGGTGACGGAGAAGCCCTGGAAACCGGTGATCCCGCGGGTGCCGGTCCAGCCGTTGGCAGCCGTCATGAACACCCCGATGTCCTGGGCGTCGGCAACGCCGCCCGGGGTGGCCGTGCCGACCGTGGTCCATGAGACGCCGTCACCGCTGCACTCGCCGGTATAGGCGTTGCCAGAGCGCGTCAGCCGCAGATGCACCGGGGCGGTGAAAGACCCGGCCAGTTCGATCGAGTCGAATGTTCCGTTGCCGTCGGCGTCCCAGGACAGCGCGCATCCGTTGGACGGCGTCACCGCCAGATTGACGTACCCGGCCGAGCCGTCGCCGTTCGCGGAGAGGTCGTTACGGACCATCAACCCGGCGCGGGCCCAGCCGCCGGTGTTGTCCTGCAAGGTGACCTGGACCGTCGCGACCGAGGCGGAACCGAAGGCGGCGACCCGGTGGATCGTGGCGAACTCATTGGTGCCACCCCACAGATCGGCGCCCCCGCCCTCGATGGCGAGCCCGTCCCCGGACTGGCCGAAGACGGCGTCGTTGAAGGAAGCCGTTCGGTAAGGCGCTTGTACCCCGGTGCCCGTCATCAGGCGGACCGCCGCCGAGGCCGTGCCCCGCGAGCCGCCGGTCCGGTAGGACGCGCCCACCGGCACCCGGGAGACCAGCGCGCCGGCGGCCGCGGTGAGGGTGACCCGGAAGCTCGCCGAGAATGTCTCGCCCGGGGCGACGGACGCCGCGGTGGTCGCGCCGACCGGCTCGGCGGTCATCCCCTCCGGCGCGTCGACCGACAGGCTCACGTCCGTCGCGGGGCCGAATCCGTTGCGGTTGGTGAACGACACGGTGACCGTGACCGGGCGGCCTTCGGCCACCGCTCCCCGGTCGGCGGACGCGGTCAGCGCCACCTGGTGGGGATCCGCGGTCAGGGTGTCCCGCACCTTCCGGGCCAGCTTGTGGATGTCGCCCGACGTCCGCACCGGGTAGCTGTCGTGCTGGTGCGCCCAGTGGTCCTCCAGCGCGAACCAGTCGATCTCGGCGGGCTGCCGGCCGGCCGCGAGCGCCGCGGACAACTCGTCGAAGTACGTCTTCCAGCGCAGGTGGTAGAGGCCGCCGAGCAGTCCGGACCACTCCCGGTTGGCGTAGTCGTGCAGGCCCTCGTCGCTGCTCGCCCGGCCGCCCCAGGTGGTGATGATCGACCGCGCGTCGTACTCCAGCTGGTCCTTCTCCGCCCTGGTCGCGCCCCAGGAACGGGCGTCGGCCAGCCACCGTCCGAGCAGGTGCTGGCCGCTGGTGGCCAGCACCTTGTCCATCAGCTTCATCCAGCTGAGCCAGGTCTTGGTGAGCCGGTCGAAGCGGCCGCGGTCCCCGGCCTCGTACGCCGCCTTGATCTGGGGCAGCAGCACCCGGCTGCGGTTGGACAGCACCTGACGGGCCACGTCGGCCAGGTCGTACGTGTAGGCCGAGCTGCCGCGCAGCCCCGGCGCGACTTGGAGCAGTTCGGTGAGTGCCGCGTCGAAGGCGGTGGTGTCGTAGCGGTCGGCCTCCGGGCCCCACGCGGCGGCCTTGTTGGCGCCCAGGCTCGGCCGGGCGCCGAACAGCCCGTCGGGCGCCTCGCTCCACGCGTCCGCGCGGGTCATGCTGTACGCGGTGGCACGGATCGCCTTCCACGCGGCGACGGCGTGCGGGTCCTCGCCGCCGTACCGGGACACGGCGTACGAGGCGAACCAGTCGTCGAGGCCGATGGCGCCGGGCGTCCAGGCCAAATCGGTGAACAGGGCCATGGCGGCGGGGTTGTTGTCGGAACCCTCCGGCATCATCGCGATCCCGGCGAGCGCGCTGTCCGTCTTGTCCCGCCACTTCGGGTACTGGTCCACCCAGTCGGGAGCGTTGGCACCGATCGGCGTGTGACCGCCGAAGTTCCATATGGAGCCGAAGGCGTACGGAGTGCCGTCCCAGTCGCTCTCCCGGTCGGTGACGGTGGTGTAGCGGTCGGACAGGCCGTCGACAACGAGCATCGTGCTCTTGTCGACCGCGCCGAGGATCTCCCGGCTCGGATTGGTCTGCCAGCCCAGGATCGCCCAGACCGCCCCGGCATGCGCCTTCTGGAGAGCCGCCTCGACGGCCTTGGCCGCCTCCCCGACCGGCACGTCACCGGCGTTGCCGCCCTCGTGCAGCAGGTCCATCTTGTACATGGAGCTGTCGCCGTAGCGTTCCCGTTGGTGCCGGTAGAAGGCGGCGGCGACCTGGGCGAAGAGGTCCGTGCGCGGATCGAGCCAGTCGGGGCGTTTGAAGGCGCCCCAGGTGCCTTGGGAGACCAGCGACGCGCCGGGGTTCTTGGCCAGGAAGTCGTCCGGCACGGTGCCGTAGTAGCCGGGCAGCACGGGGGTCATGCCGAGTTCCCGTACTCGGGCGATGATCTTCTTGGCGAGGGCGGCCCGCTGGTCGATGAGGTGCTTGGACACCGGACCGCCGAACCCCGACATGTTCTGCAGCAGCCACCAGGGCTGGTGGGACGGGGCGGGGATCCAGGCCCGCAGCTCGGCGTCCGAGTAGCCGAAGTCCCGGAAGGTGTCGTAGTAGACCGCGTCGGCACCGATGTACACGAGCACCTCGTTGATGCCGTGCAGCGCGAGCACGTCGATCTCGCGCTCCCAGGCCTTCCAGCCCCGGTAGGCGCCGGTGTAGCCCTCGTTGGTGTCGTTGTACGCGAACCGGTGGGCGACGTTCGCCGCTCCCGTGATCTCCGCGCCGGGCGCGGGCAGCAGCCGGGGGAGGTTCAGCTGCTCGCCGTTCCAGGAGATGTCGGCCTTCGCGGCCTCGGCGAGGTACCGGTTGAACCCGGTGAGCAGTACGGCGGGGCTGGTGCCCTCCACCGTGATGCTCCCGGCCCGGCCGGTGACCCGGAAGTGGTCGCCGTCGCCGGCCGCCACCGCGCGCAGCGTGACCTGCTGGTGGTGGGCGGGCACCAGCCGCCGCAGCGCGGCGGCGGCCGGTGCCGTGTCGAACGGCCGGGCGCTCCCGTTCGCGGCGGCCGCCCGGGCGGCCTGCGGCTGCGCCAGCAGCAGCGCGCCGCTCACAGCGGCCGCTCCGGTCAGCACTCGTCTGCGGCTGACGCCTTCGTCGCTGTTCATGAATGTCCTTTCAGGCGACCGTCATCGCGAAGATGTGCAGGGCGGGGACGCCCGACTGCAGGCCGTCGCTGACCTTCGGCAGCACGACGGCGCGCACTTCCTTGTCCTGTAGCTCGACGCCGAACACGTAGAGGCTGACCGGGGTGTCGTCCCGGCCGGTGGAGATGTGGCGGTACGGCACCACCACGGCGGCGGAGCCGCTTGCCCCGTACCAGTCCGGGACGGCGACGGAGAACGCCTGCCGCGTGCCGTCGGCGTAGAGGACGGCTCCCTCGCCCTTGCCCTCACCCCAGGTGCTGGTGCCCAAGAAGGCCAGCCGGGAGCCCGAGCCGGACAGCAGCACGGTCTGCCCGGAGGCGACGACGTTGTCCTTGTTCCCCGGCCGGGTGTCCGGCCAGGTGAAGGCCGTCCCGTCGTAGGTCACCACCGCCCCCGGCGTCAGCCCGACCGAGGCCAGCGCCTGTGCGGACAGGCTGGACCGCGACCCGTCGATGTCGGCGACCGTGAGGGCGTCGTCGGAGGCGATGCCCGCGTTGTCGAAGGCACCGGCGAGCGACAGGTTCGGCAGCCGCACCGACGAGGTGGCACGGGCGCAGTCGGAGCCGTCGCGGTCGACGTCGAAGAGCGCGTGGGCGGTGAACGACACGAGGCCCTCGGCGTCGTCGGCGAGCCGGGTCCGCCAGCTGCGGGTGGCCGTGGCACCGGGCGCCAGGCTGCCCAGAGGGGACGGCCGCCCGGTGCCGTCCACGGCGAGGTAGAGCACCGTGTCACGCAGCGCGATCGGGGCGGTGTTGGTGATGGTGGCGGTCAGCGTCACCGCCGAGCCCGCCTCCGGACTCGTCGGCGACACGGTCAGTGAGATGGGCGGGGCGAGGAAGTCCTCGTCGGGCCGGTACGCGTGGCCGTTCATGGCGCCTCCACCGAGAAGTGATCGAAGACCGCCCGGACGGTGGTGCCCGGGTAGTTGGCATTGACGGCGCTGGCGACGACTCCCGCGTCCCCGGCGCCGCTCGCCGACGGAACGGTGGCGGTGCCGACCTGCTCCCACGCCAGTCCGTTGCCGGTGGCGTAGGCGGTGTAGGTGGTGCCCGAGCGCACCAAGCGCAGCCAGGCGGGGTGGTAGGAGCCGCCACCTCCGGCCCAGGTGTCCAGGTGTCCGTCTCCGTCGCTGTCCGTCATGAATTCGAGGCCGTACCGGGCGGACATGGTCAGCACCGCGTAGCCGCCCTTGCCGGGTGCGGTCAGGTCGCCCGCGATCGCGATCCCCGACTTGGCGCTGGGGTTGTCGCTGCCGGTCAGGTCGGCCGCCCTGACCTGCACCACGCAGGACTCGGCGGCGGCGCCGGGGAGGTAGATGACCCCCTTCTCGTCGGTGCCGCCGGACAGGTCCCGGCCGCCGGCCCAGATGACCAACTGGCCGGGGGCGTACTGGCCGAACTTGGCGTCGTCGGTGGTGGCGAAGGTGGTGTACGGCTCGCGTACCCCGTTGGGCTCGTAGGGGATGCTGACGGTTTTGGCGGAGCGGGCGCAGTCGGAGCTGTTGCCGTCGACGTCGAAGACGAGGTGCGCGGCGAACGACACGTCGCCCGCCACGTCGGCGGGCATCGTGGACTGCCAGCTGCGGGTGACTTTCACGCCGCGCCGCAGGTCGCCGAGGGGGACGGTTTTGGCGGCGGTCGTCGCGCCCGGGGCGATCAGGTGGAGAACGGCGTCGCGGAGCGGGAAGGGACAGTCGTTGGTGAGGTGCGCGGTGGCCGTCACCGCGTCGCCGCCGGCCGGGTCCGCGGGCACCGTGGTCACCGTGAGGGAGGGTCCGAGGGTGTCGAACCGGGTTTCGTCGCGTCCGGTCATCGCGCTCATCCCCGGTCCCAGTCGACGGTGAAGGTGTTCGCGATGTCGCTGGGGAGAGCGGAGGGGACCGTGATGTGGATCTTGCCGTCCTTGCGGGTCCACCGCAGCGGGCCCTGGTGGCCGAGCAGCCGGATCCTGGAGGTGGCGCTGATCGGGATGTCGGCGGGCACGGACAGGGTTCCGCTGGGGGCGCCCAGCGCGATGATGTTGAATTTGCCGGGGGTGACCGTGTAACGGATGCCGAGTGGGCTGCCCTCCTCCTCGGCCCGCACCCACGGCGTCGACCCGTAGATCGCCGGGCCGTTGACGTCCAGCCAGGCGCCGATGTCGCGCAGCCGCTCCCGCATGATGGCGGGGATGGTGCCGTCGGGCTTGGGGCCGATGTTGAGCAGCAAGTTGCCGTTCTTGCTGACCACGTCGGCGAGCAGGCGGATCAGGAACTCGGAGGTCTTGTAGTCCTCGTCCAGCTCGTGCTTGTTGTAGCCCCAGGAGTAGCCCATGGTGATGCAGCACTCCCACTTCTGCGGGTCCATGGTGGGGTTGGTGCGCTGCTCGTAGGTGGCGAAGTCGAAGTGGGTGTCGAACCGGTCGTTGATCACGACGCCCTTGGGCCGCGCCCGGTTCTTGGCCTTGTTGTAGTAGTAGGCCATGGGCTCTTCGCTGCGCCACGGCGGCTCCCCGGTGGGCCGGAACCACTGGCCGTCCGCCCACAGCAGCTCCGGGTCGTACCGGTCGATGATCTCGTAGAGCTGCTTCAGCTCGTAGTCGCCGACGTAGTCCTCAACCGGCTTGTAGCCGACCATCGGGATTTCCTCGTCGGTGTAGAAGTTCTTCATCGGCCGGCCGATGGCCGGGTTGAAGAACTCGCCGAGCGAGTAGTAGAGGCCCGGCCGTACGGTGCCGCGCTTGCGGGCGGCGGTCATCAGCTCGCCGACCAGGTCGCGCTTGGGGCCGTACTTCACCGAGTGCCGGTCGGTGACCTCGCTGGGGAAGAGGGCGAAGCCGTCGTGGTGCTTGCTGGTCAGCGCGAAGTACTGGGCGCCCGCCTGCTCGAAGAGCTTCACCCAGGAGTCCGGGTCGAAGTTTTCGGCCTTGAACCGCGGGATGAAGTCGTCGTAGACGAAGTCCTGGCCGTAGGTGTCCCGGTGGTACTTCCACTCGGCGGTGTCCTTGAAGCTCTGGTACCACAGGTACCACTCGGCGGCGTTGTGCCGTCCGGTGCCGCCGGGCACCGAGTAGACGCCCCAGTGGATGAAGATGCCGAACTTGGCGTCCTTGTACCAGCGCGGCACCGGGTGGGTGTCCAGCGATGCCTTGGTGGGCTCATAGTCGGGGCGCGCCCTGCCGCTGAGGGCGTGAGCGATCCCCGGTGGGCCGAGCAGCACGGCCCCGCCGAGGGCGGTCGCGGTGGTCAGGAGGTCTCTGCGGCTGACTGCCATGAAGGTGCCTCTCACTCGGTGACGGAGAAGGAGTCGAAGACAGCTGTGGTGGTCTGGCCGGGATAGTTGAGGTTGACGGCACTGGCGACCAGGCCGGCGTCGCCGCTGCCGCTCGCCGAGGGCACGGTCTCGGTGCCGACCCGCTGCCAGGCGGTGCCGTCGGCACTGGCGTACGCGGTGTACGTCGTGCCGTCGCGCACCAGCCGCAGCCAGGCGGGGTGGTAGGAGCTGCCGCCGCCGGCCCAGGTGTCCAGGCGGCCGTCGCCGTCGCTGTCGGTCATGAACTCCACGCCGTACTGGGCCGACATGGTCAGCACGGCGTAGCCGCCCTTCTCCGGCGCGGTCAGGTCGCCCGCGACGGCGATCCCGGCCTTGGCGGACGGCCCGCCGCCCGTCTGGCCGACCACCCGGGCGGTGACGCTGCCCGAGCGCGGCGCGGCGCCGGGCAGGTAGACGGCCGCCTTCTCGTCCATCCCACCGGACAGGTCCCGGCCGCCCGCCCAGATGGCGAACTGGTCGCCGCTTCGACCGCTGTTCTGGGCGTACTGGGCGTCCTCGGCGGTGGCGGTCGTCAGGTACGGCGCCCGCACCCCGGACGGGACAGGCACGACGGTGGCGTCCACGCCGTCGGAGTCGTGCCGTGGCCGGCCGCCCTGGCTCCAGGAGGCGTCCACTTTGATCGGGTGGGTGCCCCATGCGGCGTCGGCCGCGGGGGTGACGGTCCAGGTGACGGCGGCGCGCTCGCCCGGGGCGAGGGTGTGGATCCGTGCGCTGTCGGCCGGTTCGGCGGACCAGCCGTGCGGCAGCTTTAGGCGGGTGCTGACACGGGTGACGGCCGTGGGGCCGGTGTTGGTGACGGTCGTCGTCATCGGCGTGGCCTGACCGGCCCGCAGGCTCGGCTGGTAAGGGGTCAGCCGGACGCGGGCCGAGGGGCAGTCGCGGGCCACGCCGAGGGCGGCCAGGTCGACGGCGTCGGCGAACGCCTTCATCCCGGTGTCGTTGGGGTGCAGATGGTCACCGGAGTCGAACGCGGCGGCGTAGCGGGTGGGGTCGGCCGGATCCCGGACCGCCTTGTCGAAGTCGGCGTAGTCGTCGAAGACGCCGCCGGAGCGTACGAACGTGTTGACCTTCTGTCGGTCGGCCTCCTTGGCCTCCGTCCAATAGTCGCCCCAGCCCCGGTACGGGACCACGGTCGCGCCGATCACCCGTAGCCCGCGGGCATGCGCCCGCCGCGCGATCTCCTTCATGCCATCGATCACTTGGTCGCCGGTGGCGCCACCCCAGCTGAGGTCGTTCACGCCCTCGAACAGGACCACCGTCCGAGCGTTCGGCTGGGACAGCACGTCGCGCTCCAGCCGGTCCAGCGCAGACGGGTTGCCGTCGGTCCCGGCGGTGATCCGGTTGCCGCTGATGCCCTCGTTGAGCACCCCGGCGGTGGACGAGCAGGCCGAAAGCCGGGCCGCCAGGTAGTCGGGCCAGCGCCGGTTGGCGTCCGCCGTGGACGACGCCCCGTCGGTGATGGAGTCGCCGAGCGCCACGACGGCGCCCGCCGTGTCACCGCCCCGCACATCGACGCCGGTCAGGAACGGGAAGGCGGAGTCGGTCCGGGTGAAGGCGTCCCCGTCGGCGTCCGAGGCGTGGTCGCCACCGCCGTCGGGCGTCCAGTAGACGGTCTGCAGCCCCATCCAGTGCTGGCTGATGTGGGTGAGCCGGCCCGGGAAGTACAGGCTGACCACCAGGTCGCTACGGGCGGGCACGGCGAGCCGGACCGGGTCACTGGCCGCGTCCCCGCCCGCCGCGATCGTCACCTCCCGCTTCCCACCGAAGCGCAACTCGTACGGGTGCGCCACGGCGGAACCGCTGCCGCGCAGCCCCACGGTGGCATGACCGATCGTCACCGGCTGGTCGGTGAACCCGTTGGTCAGCCGGATCCGCACGCTCGACCCGCCTGCGCTCACGCGCACCGGTATGCGCACCGTCACCTCCGAGGTGCCGGGGTCGTACGAGGCGTGCTGCGCGGTGGCCCACGTACCCGTCCAGGCCGGCTGCCCGGCCTCGGCCGGCGCCGCCACCAGCAGCGCCGCCAGGGTGGCCGCCAAGCCCGCGGCGAAGGCGGCGAATCCGCGGTGTCCGAGCCCTCTGAACACGCCAGGCACGCCAAGCACGGGTCCTCCTCAGGAAGCATGGTGGAGTGCCTTGAGCGCCTTGGCGGCGCCGTTGGCCTTGAGGTTCACGAACGCCGGGGTGATCCCGAGGGGCGCCGCGTAGTCCTTGAGCGTCACGGGGCCGTGGACGACCGTGCCGCGGTTGACATCGCGCCACACTCCTGACGGCAGGAAGACGTCCCGGGCAGCGCCCTCGTCGAGCTTGGGCGCGGCCAGCACGGCCGGACCGAGCATCCACTCGTCGGAGACCGTGTAGGACCGCCCGTCCTCCGGGAAGTCGAAGAACAGCGGCCGCATGATCGGATCGCCGGTCCTGACGGTGTTCCGCACCTGGTCCCAGATGTACGGGGCCAGCCGCTCATGCGTGGCGATGGCCGCGCGGTAGAGCTGGACCGTCTCCCGGTCATAGCCGACCCACTCGCCGGTCGTCGCGTCCCGTACGCCGGTGGGCGAGGTCGAGGCGTACATCAGCGGCATCAGGGAGGCAGCCTGCGCCCAGCGGACCAGGACCGCCTTGGTGGGCGGCGGGTACTGGAGCGAGCCGCCGATCATGTCGGTCTCGACGAACGGGTAACCGACCGTGGATACGGCCAGGTTGGCCGAGACGGAGGCGCGCAGCCCCCCGAAGGTGGTCGGCTTGTCGGCCGTGCGGGTGGCGAAGCCCTTGGCTTGCGCGGCGTTCCACGCGACCCGTAGCCCCGCCCCCTGCTGGTCGAACTCGTCGGCCAGTTCGGTGCCGTACGTCACATAGTCGGCACGGGTCGCTCCCGGGTAGGGCGCGCATCGGTCGTCGAAGAAGGCGGTGTCGAACTTGAATCCTGCCACTCCGGATTCGCGTGTCTGCGCCTTGAGATCCTCGGTGTACCACTGCCGCGCGGCCGGATTCGCCAGGTCGATCAGCCCGGTCCGGCGGCCGTTCCACCAGGTGAACAGGCATGGCTCGGACGGGTCGGACGGGTCCTTCAGCAGATATCCGTGGTCGACGGCGTAGGAGAAGTCGGCGGCGGTCTCGGGCATGTACAGGCCGGTCCACATGCCAAGGTCGAATCCGAGGCGGCCGAGTTCCTTGGACAGGGCGGGCAGATCGGGGAAGCGTTCACCGAAGTCGGCCGCGATCACGCTCTCCTCGACCTGTACCGCGTGCCCGTCGAGCCCCGCGTCGGCCAGCGAACGGGCCCAGTCGATGACGTTGTCCTGGGTCTGCTCCGTGTAGAGCTGGGCCCAGGAGTTCCACAGCGGGGTCGCGTACTGCTCGTAGGGAGTGTCGGAGCGCTCGGGTTTGCCGACCAGCTCGATGTGGTCGCGATACACCTCGGCCGGGGTGTCCTCGACGAACACGGTGGAGGCGGCGGGCCGCTCTCCGGTCACGGTGAACTCCCCGAGCCCGTTGCCGCCGGAGTTGATGCGCACGTCCATCGGCTCACCGGTGTCCACCCGCAGCCCGGTGGCGCTCGCGGTGTACCAGAAGGGGGTCACCACCTGGTACGACGCCGGGCTGAACCCGGTGTCCACCAGTTGCCCGGAGTCCAGCGGCCACGGCTGGACCGTCTGGTCGCTGTTCTCGCCGTGCCCGTACCAGTGCCCGGCGCTCTTCAAGTCGTACGCCGTGCTGAGCGCGTCCGCGGTCGCCCCGGACAGCGACCACGTCACGTCGTACCGGTCGGACCGCAGGGTGATCCTCAGGTCGACGGTGACGCCCGGCAGATCGGTGGCGGCGGTGACGCGCAGGGTGTCGCCGTCGCGGGCGCTGCCGGTGACCTCCCGGACGAGGTACCAGTCAGCGCCGATCCGGAACCGGAACGCCCCCGCCGCCGTGGCCAGGACGGTCCGGCCCGCCCGTACCGTGGTGAGGGTCAGCCGGTCCGTCGCCACGCGCAGTTCGTAGCCCGGCGTCGCGAGGGTGATCGGCCCGGTCGCGGCGGCTGCCGGGGCCGCGCCGAGCAGCGGGGCGGCCAGGGTCAGCGCCGCCGAGCAGCAGCGGAGGGTCCGTCTCACGCCGGGCATCAGGCACCGCCGCCGCAGGTCAGTTGGGCGTCGGCCCAGTCGGCGTGGTCGGTGGAGACGTCGCCGTCGCCGTCGACCAGCAGGTCCAGCCAGCGGGCACCGGTCACGTCCACGTCGATCGCGGCGCCGCCGCCGGAGCCGTACAGCACCGGACCGGTGAAGAGGGAGCGGCCGTCGGCGATCACCTGGAAGGAGACGCTGCCGTTGTCGCCGACCTCGTCGTCCACCCCGGCGGTGGCGGTGAACCGGGTACAGCCGCCGCCGAGGTAGACCCGGATCTGGCTGTTCGCGTGCACGCCGAGGCCCTTGGCGTACGTGGTGCCGCCGATCGCGATCGGCCGCCCGTCGCCCGCCGCTGACTCGCCGTTGGAGGCGTCCTTCTCGACCGGGCCCCAGCCGTTGACCGCCTTGACCAGGGTCAGGTCGCTCACGTAGGCGTCGGCGGACAGTCCCGGCGGCGGCACCTGCACCGCCCGCCGGCCGGTGACGGTGCCTGGATGGCCGGTCTGCGTCAGCTCCGCGGTCGCGGACAGGACGGCGTAGTGAACCGGGTCGCCGGGCGGGGTGACGGTATAGGCCGCGGTCACCGTGTCGCCGGGCCGGACCCGGTCGAAGCGGGTGGTGTCGTCGGTGGTCGCGGTCCAGCCGTCCGGCACGGTCAGCGCCAGCTTGACGTTCCGGGCGGTCGGCGCGCCCTTCGGCACGGTGAGCGTGACGGGGACCTCGGTGGCCGTGCCGGGCTTAAGGAACGGCTCGGCGCCGACGGTGACCCGGGCGCCCGACGCCGGCATGGCGTAGGTCCTGGCGTCGTACGAGGGCGCGTCCACCGTACGGACCTTGATCCCGCCCGCCGACGCGCCGAGGTCGACGAGGGTCACGGAGCCGGGGCCCGAAGCCTTGTCGGTGGACCAGACGGCCAGGGCGATGGTGTTGCCGCCCTGCTCGCGCAGGATGCCCTTGGGGATGACGAAGCGCGTCTGGGGCCCGGTGTCGGCCAGGTAGCGGCCGATCAGCCAGCCGTTGACGAAGATCTGGGCGCGGTAGTCGGTACTTCCACCCTTGGGTTCGGCGAGATCCAACGCGATCGCGTTGTCCTGGCCCCGAGGCAGGTCGAGCCCGGCGGTGGTGCGGTACCACCGCACACCGGGCCCGGTCTTCCCGGTCTGCCCGGACAGGGTGGTGCGGCTCCAGCCGTTGCCGGGGTAACCCGGCAGCGACCAGCCGGCCCGCTCTCCGTACAGCCCGCCGTTGTTGTACGGGCCCCGTGCGGTGTCGACCGGGTTCTCGCCGCCCCGGCCGCCCTGGATCTTCCAGGTGAGGGTGGTGGCCCCGCCGATCACCTCGGCGCCGAGCAGACCGCGCGGTTCCTTGGAGTAGTCGTGGCCCCATTCCTCGTTGTGGCCCGCGTTCTCGACGAGCACGGAGAGGACGTTGTCGCCTTCCGCCTCGAGCGTCCCCGCCGGGATGTCGAAGGTGTGCGCGCCGTCGCCGGAGCTGCCGAGATAGCTGCCGTTGAGCCACACCGCGTACTGGCCGGTCGGCCCGGTGTTGGCGTTCAGCGCGATCGCGGTCGCCTTCCCCGTGGTCGTGAACCGGCCGCGGTACCAGACGTCGCCGTGGTGGTAGCCGTACTCGTCCATCGCGAGGACGGGCAGCGATCCGTCCAGTTCGGCGTTGTTGGCGCTGAGCCTGGCGGCGGCGGTCCAGGTGGAGTCGTCGAAGCCCGGGGCGGACTCCGGCGCTTCCTCCTTGTACTTCCACGTCGTCAGCTCGGGCAGCTCGATGGGGCGAGGAGCCTGGGTGACGGCCGCCGCGCGGCCGTTCCACGTCACCTTGGTGGCGTCGGCGATGACCTCGATCTTCGAGGCGTCGGTGGAGTCACCGGTCAGCTTCAGCGTGCCGTCGTCCAGTTCGGCCGTGCGGACGAGGGACGGGCCACGCACGAGGACCGGGCCCGCGGCGGTGTCCTGCCGCCACCAGTGGGCGGTCTCCGCGGTGTCGGCGATCAGCAGTTCCAGGCCGTTCACCAGTACTCGGGCCAGCCCGTCGTGGGTGTAGTCCAGCCGCAGATCGCCACGTTCGGCATCCCAGGCGGTGGTGACATCGCCGTCGAGCACGGTGACCTTCGGCCGCTTCGCGTACCGCAGGACGGTCTCACCGGCCTCGCCCTCGCGTCCGTACAGCAGCGCCACGTCATGGTCGCCGACGCGGGCGTGCGTCATGATCTCCGAGGTGGAGTAGACGAGCCGCTGATCGCCCAGGTCGTAGCCCGCGACGAGGAGTTTGGCGTCCCGGCCATCGACCGTGATCGTGCCCTGCTGCGGCACGCGCGGATAGTCGCCGTCCGCGCCGGACAGGGACAGAGTGGTCGCATCCTTGTCCTTCACCCGGGTGTCGGCGTGCCGGACGGTGAAGAACTGAGTGCCGTCGTCGGGGTTGACCCGCCGGTCGACGCGCAGTGCCTCATCGGAAGGAGTGGGCGCCTCTGCCTTGTCGGTCCGCGCCAGCGAGCGGACCGAGTTGACGAAGTACCCGAGGCGCTTGAACTCCTGGTACTTGTCGGTCAGCTGACGGGACTCGTTGATCGGAGCGCCGTAGTCGTACGACGTGTACACCGCGTTGGGGTCGGCGAGCCAGCCCCAGTTGGTGCCTCCGTACGTCATGTAGAAGGACTGGCCAGTCACCCCGGCGGCGATGTTCATCTTGCTGAAGACCCGAGTGAAGTCGGTGCCGGTGAGCCGCGCGCAGTCCTTGTATCCGGTGCCGCCCCAGGGGTCGAAGGCGCCGCCCTGTGCCTCCGGGATGATCAGCGGGGACTCGGGTTTCCAGTCGTTCACATAGGAGTAGTCGGGCAGGTTCTTCCAGGCGTCGGGGTTCGAGCAGTCGAAGCCCTGCGGGTAGGCGTCGAAGCCGTAGATGTCGGGGGCGCCCTTGCCGCTCACCCAGTTCTTGTTGGCGCCGCCGTCGTTGACGAAGGTGGGCACGTCGACGCCGTCGTCCTTCGCCCAGTCGATGAGCGTCTGCATGTAGTCGGCGTCGTGGCGGCCGCCCTGGTACTCGTTCTCGACCTGGTAGAGGATCACCGTGCCGGTGCCGCGGGTGAGCTGGTGGCGGGCGATGATCCGGTTGATCCGGCTCATCCACTCGCGCGCGTCGTCGAGATAGCCGGTCTCGGAGGTGCGGTTGACGCCTTTTCTGGTCTTCCGCCAGGCCGGGAAGCCGCCGCCGGAGACCTCGGCGTTGATGTACGGGCCGGGGCGGGCGATCACATACAGACCCGCGCGCTCGGCCTCGTCCAGCAGCCGTTCCACATCACGGATGCCGGTGAAGTCGTATGAGCCCGGCTTGGCCGAGTGGTAACCCCAGTCGAAGTACAGCGAGACCGCGTTGAATCCGCCCGCCTTGATCTTCTGGAGTACGTCACGCCACGCGTCGGGGCTGGGCAGCCGGAAGTAGTGGAACTCGGCGCCCCAGATGTACAGGGGCTCGCCGTCGACCTTCACGGAGTACTGGTCGTAGGTGACCGTGTGCTCCTGCGCCCGAGGCTCCGCCTGGGCCGGTGTCGCAGCGCCCGGACCGGTCAGGGGAATGACGGACAGAAGCGCGGCGAGCAACAGGGAGCGCCATCGCCCTCTCATGACGTCAGCCCCTTCACCACGGCCGCCCGCGCGGTCTCGATGTCGGTGACGTCCTTCGTACGGCCGTCGAGGTTCCGGGTCGCCGTGGCGAGGGCCTCGGACAGGGCGTCGCTGTCGGCGGCGCCGGCCTCCTTCTTCCTCAGCTCGGCGATGAGCTCGTAGTCCTCGATGCCCTCCTTCAACTGCTCCCAGCGGATGCTGGACATCGGCCCGTCCTTGCCGGGGTAGACCAGGTATTCGTCGCCCTGGGTGAAGATGTGCACCGGCTGATCGAAGGGGTCACGGGTCCAGCTGTTGTACGACCAGCGCAGAAACCCATCGAGATTCCGCTGGGCGGAGATCCACGGCAGCATGCGTGCCTCGACGGCGGGAGAGTACGACAGGGTGTTCGGATGAGCCGGTGAGCCGTACACATAGAAGGTGGTGATCTTTCCGGCCGCGCGCCGCTCCGCCACCTTCTCCTTCGTCATCGCGTCGATACCGCCCCAGTCGACGGACAGGTTCGACGCGACGCCCTCCGTGCTGATCGACCCGGCGACGGAGATACGGTCGTCGAAGGCCGGTGCGACCTCGTGGACGAAGTCCTTGACGACCGTCATGGTGCTGATCGGGCGCTCGTCGAAGGACAGCCAGGTGTCCTCCAGCCAGCCCTTCGCCTTCAGATGCTTCTCGAACGCGGGCAGGAACGCCCCCCACGCCTCCCGCCAGCGGTCCCCGCCCAGATCGACGTTCTCGTAGACGGTCCTGCCGGTACGGGTGTCGGTGTAGGTGAGGTGCTCCCTGTCCTGGAACGCCAGCATGGAGAAGGCGCCGATGTCGGGCCCGAGCCCGGCGCGTCTGGCGGTCCGGACGTACTTGTCCCAGCGGGCGAAGTCGAACGAGAACGCTTTCCCGTCCCAGGTCCAGCCGACCATGCTGGAGTACGGCGTGGCCGTCTGCGACTCCCGGGTGCCCAGCGACCACTGATGGTGCCAGGGGTTGTCGACGATGGTGGTGTTGATGACCTTCTGACCGCGGGAAGCCAGGTCGCGGCTGTAGGCCCCGATCAGCTTCCAGTGCTTGTCGGACCAGAGCTGCACGCCGTGTGCCTGGGCGATGGTCTCCGGCTGGGCCCAAACATCGAGGAAGAAGCCGTAGTCATCGGGGTCGGGCGCGCTCGCGTCCGCGACCTCGATGGTCAGCGGGTAACGGGCCTGGGTGCGGCCGTCGGCGTCGACCTTCACCGTGCCCCGGTAGGTGCCGGGCGTGGCCTTCTCGGGGATGTGGAAGGTGAACCACACCGGCTGCGCCGCGTACGCGGGCACGTCCACGGAGGACCGCTCTTCGAGAGGGTCGCCGACCACATCGGGGTTGCGGTCGCCGGAGACCTCCTTGCCGGAGCTGACCTGGTCGATGGTGGCGGACCAGTCGATCTCGCTCTTGGAGCGCTGCACGGGGACGTACTTCACGAACCGGATCTGGGTGTCGTCCCCGGACAGCTTCGCCCCGCCGGGCCCGCTGAGATCACCGACCACGGCCTTGACGTTGTCGAGATCCTGGCCGGACGCGATCGCCAGCTGCGCCGAGATCTGCTCGTTGCGCACGGCGGAGAGGGCCAGCTCCTTGGTGTCCTTGCCCTGGATGGCTGTCATCGGATAGCGCGGGACCCGCTCCTCCGCGGAGCTGGCGAAGGATCCCGTGGGCACCCAGGTGACGGTGTTCTTGGTGCCCATGGCGTCGGCGACCTTGACGGTGAGCCAGGTGGTGGTGGCCTTGGAATCGAGGTCGGTATCGGTGTTCGTGCCGGTGACGGCGATCGCGGTGGTGGTCGCCGCCACCACGACACCCGCGACGAAGGCGGCGACGAGCGAGGACGTACGTGCCATGAGTCTGTGCTCCCTCTTTCGCGGAGGTGCGCGGTGGCGTCGTCAGGAGGTGACGGAGAATCCGCTGAAGACGGCCTCGATGTTCTCGCCGGGGTAACTGACGTTGGCCGCGCTGGCGACCATCCCGGCGTCACCGGTGCCGGCGGCCGACGGCACCTCGGCGGTGCCCAACCGTGACCAGGTCTCGCCGTCCTTACTGGCATACGCGGTGTAGGCGGTGCCGTCCCGGGTCAGCTTCAGATACGCCGGGTGGTAGGTGGAGCCACCGCCCGCCCAGGTGTCGAGCGCGCCGTCGCCATCGCTGTCGGTCATGAACTCCAGCCCGTACCGCTCGGTCATGACCAGCACCGCGTAACCGCCCTTGCCGGGTGCGGTCAGATCGTTGGCGAGGGCGATCCCCGCCTTGCCGAAGGGTGAGGCGCTGTCCTGGGAGACCAGCTCGGTCCGCACCGTGGCCTTCTCTCCGGCTGCGTCGTCGAGGTAGATGACGCCCTTCTCGTCCTTCCAGCCGGACAGGTCCTGACCGCCGGCCCAGATGGCGAACTGGTCCCCGCCCTGGGCGTATCGGGCGTCATCGGTGGTGGCGGTCGTCAGATACGGGGCCGCCACACTGCCCGGGGCCGCCTTGACCTCCGCCCGCACGGTGTCGGAGACCTTCTGGGCACGGTCGTACGTCACCTTCCCGGTGAGGTCGTGACCGCCCCATTTCGCGTCGGCGGCCGGGGTCACCGTCCAGGTGGTCGTGAGCGTTCCCCCGGCCCTGAGGGACTTCGCGGTGGTGGGGCCGGCCGCCGTGGCGGTCCAGCCGTCGGGGAGGTCCAGCACCGCTTGGACGTTTCTGATGGCCCGGGTGGACCAGTTGGTCGCCTCGGTGGTCACCTCGAAGGGGGTGCCGGAGCCGGTGGACGGGGCGTCCGGACTGATCAGGACGGAGGCGGCCGGGACGTCGTGGCGCTTCAGCGCCTTGATGGCCTTGGCGGCGCCCTTGGCCTTGAGGTCGACGAATGCCGGGGTGACGCCGAGCGGCGCCGCGTACCCCTTGAGGGTCTTGGGGCCGCGGATCACCGTGCCCTGGTTGACGTCGTACCAGGTGCCGGGCGGCAGATGGACGGTCCGGGTGGCGCCGGTGCTCAGCTTGGGCGCGGCCAGCACGGCCGGGCCGAGCATCCACTCGTCGGTGACGGTGTAACTCGCCTTGTCCTTCGGGAAGTCGAAGAACAGGGGCCGCATGATCGGGTCGCCGGTCTTCAGGGTGGACTGGACCTGGTCCCAGATGTACGGGGCGAGCTTCTTGTGCGTCTCGATCGCCTGCCGGTAGAGGTCGACCGTCTCCTGGTCGTAGTCCACCTTCTGCCCGGTGGTGGTGTCATTGGTGTCCACCGGTGACGTCGAGGAGTACATCAGCGGCATCAGCGAGGCGGACTGCGCCCAGCGCACCAGGACGTTCTTGGACGGGGCGGGCTGACCGCCGGAGCCGCCGATCATGTCGGACTCGACGAACGGGTAGCCGATGGTGGAGATCGCAAGGTTCTGGGTGGCGGAGGCGCGCAGGGACTCCCAGCCGGTGCCCTTGTCGACCTGGCGGGTGACGAAGCCGGCCTTGTGCGCCGTCTCGTTCCAGTGCACCCGGATGCCCGCGCCCTGGAGGTCGAACTCGTCGGCGAGCTGTGTGCCGAGCTTCTGGTAGTCGGTGGCCTGGTGGCCTTCGCGCGGCGCGCACTTCTCGTCGAAGAACCGGGTGTCGAACTTCAGCCCGTCGATGTCGTAGTCGCTCATGAGCTTTTTGACATTGCCCACGTACCAGGCCCTGGCGTCGGGGTTCGCCAGGTCGATGATTCCGGCCTGACCGTTCCACCAGGTCACTTCGCAGGGCTTGCTGGTGTCCTTGGCGTCCATGAGGAGATAGCCGTTGTCGACCGCGTGCTGGTAGTTGTCCGAGTCCAGGTTGATCCACAGGGTGACCCAGAGGCCGAAGTCGAACCCCATGTCGTGGATCTTCTTGGACATGCCCTTGGGGTCGGGGAAGGTCTTGGGGTCCCAGGTCAGATTGCCGTAGTTCGACTCCCACTTGTCGTCGAGCTGGATGGTGTGCCCGTCAAGGCCGTTGTCGTGGAGGTCGGTGGCATAGTCGAGCAGTTTCTCCTGGTCGACCTTTGTGTAGAACTGTGCCCAGGAATTCCACAGCGGCTTGGCGTACTGCTCGTACGTGGCATCGCTCTTGGCCGGCTTGCCGACGATGCCGATGTAGTCGCGGTAGACCTCCAGCGGGGTCGACTCGACGAACACGGTGGCCTTGTAGGTGTCGGGCGACTCGACGGTGAAGCGGCCGAGGCCGTCCTTGTCCTTATTGAGTGTCACGTCCATGACATCCCCGGTGTCGACCCGGAGACCGGTCGCGGTGGAGGTGTACCAGAACGGGTCGATCATGTTGTACGAGGCCGGGCCGAAGGTTGCGTGTTCGACCTCGCCTGTGTCGAGCGGCCAGGGCTGATCGACACCGGGGCCGCCCTGCGGGGTCTCGGCCTCGCCGTGGCCGTACCAGTGGCCCGCCGATGACAGGTCGTAGGCGAGGCCGAGTTGGTCGGGGCTGCCGCCCTCGACGTCCCAGTCCAACTGATAGCGGTCGGATGTAGGGGTCAGCCGCGCTTTGACGGTGGCGCCGTCGAGCGTGGTGTCGGCGGTGAGGACGAGGTCACCGTCCTCCCATGCCCA
Source organism: Streptomyces sp. NPDC021225 (assembly GCF_044332865.1). Taxonomy (NCBI): domain Bacteria; kingdom Bacillati; phylum Actinomycetota; class Actinomycetes; order Kitasatosporales; family Streptomycetaceae; genus Streptomyces; species Streptomyces sp. NPDC021225. Next base: position 720,419 of record NZ_JBIRPV010000005.1, read on the forward strand.
GTCGGTGACTTCGGTCGCGCGCTGCCACTGGCCGCCGGAGCGGAATCGCAGGCCTCCCGTCTCGCCACCCGCGGTGCTGAGCACGGCTTCTCCGGCGCGCTCGGTGGTGATGGCGAGTTCGCCGGTGGCGATGTCGATGATGTAGCCGGGGGTCTTCTCGGTGGCCGGCACGGACACGGTGAGGGCATCCGCGCTGCGGGTCACGTTCGGCTGGGCGGAGGTGTCTGCCCGGGCCGGTGTGGTGAGGGGTTCGGTCACGGACGGTATGAGCGCCAGGGCCAGCGTGGCGGCCAGGAGCATGCCGAATCCGCCGGTTTCGCGCGGTCTACGGGGGTGGGTGCGCACTCACGTCCTCCTGCGGGGCGGCATGGTGTCGTTGAGTAGCACTGCAAGATCATGCTTATTTGCGTTCATATTCTTGCTATAAATGTCAGCTGTCAACACTCATCGCCGTGATTTCTTGACCCCAACTATCGGGCCCATCGCCCCTGGTGACGGTGGATTTCCCAGGCCCGCGCCCTGGCCCGTGAGGCCGCGGGCCTGGGGAAGACGGCGGTAAATTCTGTGTGAACCACGCCCGATTCGCCCGGTTGCGCTTCCCGTGCGCGGGTCGGGCGCGAAGGCGCCCGCCGCCTCGCGCATCTTCAGGGTCGCCCCCTGGATGATCCCGTGCGCATCATGGATGTGAATGCTTGATTCTGGCAGTTTCGATCAGAATCAAGCAGCACTCCAGCGCACGGCTGTTGTTCTCAACAAGGGCGACGCTCAGGCCCGGACGATCTCCACGCCCGCAGCCGCGAACGGGTCGGTCAGTGCGGGGCCCGCCGCCTTGTCGGTCACCAGCACATGGACGTCCTCCACCGGGCAGATCCGGGCGAAGGCCCTCCGACCCAGCTTGGAGGAGTCCGCGACGACGACCACCTGTTCGGCGCGCAGTGCCAGCGCCCGGTTGATGTCGGCCTCGCCCTCATCCTGGGCCGTCGCACCGTATCTGACGTCGATCGCGTCGACGCCGATGAAGACGTGGTCGAGGGCGATCCGCGTGAGCACCTCGGTGGCGAGCGGCCCGGTGAGCTCGTACGAGGCAGGGCGGGCCACGCCGCCGGTGACGACGAGTTTCACATGGCGGCGTACAACCAGTTCGTTGGCGATGTTCAGCGCGTTGGTGACCACCGTCAGCGAGGGCCCGGCGCCCTCTGTGCCCAGTTCCGGGCGGGCGGCCAGCGCGCGGGCGACCGCGGTGGTCGTGGTGCCGCCGTTCAGACCCACCACGGCGCCCGCCTTCACCAGGCCCGCAGCGGCGTCGGCGATCCGCTCCTTCTCCGGAGCTTTGCGCGCCGCTTTGTAACGGAGCGGCAGATCGTACGCGATCGCGTTGATCACGGCGCCGCCATGGGTGCGGGTGACCATCTGCTGACGCGCCAGCTCGTCCAGATCACGCCGGATCGTGGCGGCGGAGACCCGCAGTACGTCAGCGGCGGCCTCGACCTCGATCCGACCGTCGCGCGTCAGTATCTCCAGCAACGCGCTCCATCTGACCTGCGGTGTCCCCATGCGTCATCCCCCTGTTCCGTGGTGTGCGGGCCCAAGACTTTATCTCGCCAGAACAAGCGTTTTCGTCCACGATCATTTCAGCCGTGAGGAACGGCCACCGCCACTCCATGCCCCTGATCCCCACCGCCGCACGCGTCCGCTCGGCCCGCGCTGATGGCCGTGGCGGAGGCTGCCCGGCTCTGCCCATGACCGTGGCTACGGCAGAAGCAGCTCCCCGCGCAAGACGGGCGTGTACGTATGGCGCGTGTCCCCCCTCGGACACTTAATCCAAAGCCTGGTCAGCGCGCTGACCAGGCTTTTTGCGTGAAGCCCCTGGGCTTCTCCCGATCTCATGTGTGGAGATCGGGAGCGTTCAGGCTTGCGCTCGCGGACAGACCCTAGTCACCTGGGCAGGCGAACTCATTATCCGGCCCCCATGTCTTCCTTTCGTCGCCGTTGTCGCGCGCTCCGCACTCCAACGCCACCTCCGGCCCGCGCTTTGTGTCGTGCAGGATGAGTAGCCGCTTGGCCGTGGGGACTTTGCCGTCCCGTCCGAACGCCAGCGTCCCCGACGCGCCCCGTACCCCGGCCGCGCCGCCGGCTCCGTTCACCAGGGCGGCCTGCACCGTGCCACGGCCGAATGCCGCCGTCCCCGCGTCCTGACGCGCCTCGTTGAGTGCTGTGGCCAGCACTCGCAGGGCGTCGGAGGCCAGTGGCGTGCGGCCGTCGTTGCTCCAGGGGTCGCGATTGCCGTACGTGGCGACGTACTGACGATGGAAGTTCTCGCCCATGACGTTGGGCGGGTACGACTTGGGCAGGGCGTGCGCCGCGTAGTAGAGCCGCAGCCGGGGGTAGCGCTCGCTGGGGCGCTGTTCGTCGACGACGGCATTGGTGAGGTCGTTTCCGCCGAGCGCGGTCAGCTGCCCATTGCACTCCGTGCCACTGTTGAATTCATCGAGGAACGCGCCGAATTCATTCGCCCGCGCGGTCCAGTACACCACCGTGCGCGGTTCGTCCTTGAGTCGACGGCAGACCTTCTCGGCCATTTCGGAGAACTTCTGAACCCATTCGACGCCGTCTTCCTGCGCGGGGTGGTGGCTCATGCGGTCGCCGCCCGCGGTGTACCAGATGCGGTGGGTGTCCCTGAACTCTTCGGTGAACCGCTCGCTGAGATTGGCGCTGTAGTTGTCGGTCGGGTCCGCGATCACGACGGCCCGCTCGGCGGGTGCGCACTTTCCCGGGGCGGTCTGCACGATGTTGCCTCGGCGGGCGAAGTCGGCGGCGATGCGCGCCTCTCGGCGGTTGTCCGGTGCGACCTGCCGGTACATCGGGTGCCGCTGCATTTCCTCGGCGGTCGCGACGGTTCCGATCACCGGCAGCCCGCCCTCGCCCAGGATGTCCCGGGCCCGCAGGGTGTCCTTGCGGCTCTGGCCGAGGCCGACCACTCCCATGATCTGCTCGTCGCCCTTTTCTCTCTTCAGTTCTCTCACGATCCCGGCGGCGACGGCGGGCGCCTTGGTGAACCGTGGGCCCGCATCTTCGACCCGGACTCGCAGCCATACCTTGTTGCCCTCGTCCCGGGACGCCTCACGGTTGAGTTCTTCCTGGGCCAGGGCGATCCCTCGCAGTTCGGGAATAGCTCCGCTGTACATCGCCTCCTTCCATGAGTTGACGGTGACAGGCACGCCCAGATAGACGACGGTCCTCACCATCGCGCCGGGCCGCGCGGCGGCCCCGTCGGCTTCCTCGTTCTGCCGCTCGATCATGGCGCGGACCGCTCTGTAGAGCTCCTTCGGGGACTTTCCGGACGGGATACGGCCGGTGCCGGACGGCGCGGCGGACTCAGTCGCGGCAGTGCGCGTCAGGCAGTCGGTTTTGTCTCCCTCCGGCAGCAGCCAGGTCAGGCCGTATGTGGCGAGGAGTGCCAGCGTGGTGGCCCCCGCCACCGACGCGAGGGCGGCCTCGAGCCGCGGGGCGAGGTCGGAGTGGGTCTTCTCGAGGTAGATCTCCGGGAAGCGGCTGAGCCAGCGCGCGGCGTCCGCGTCGTCGGCAGACGGCTCCACTCCCACCCGTACGACACGGGCCCTGCCCACCCCTGCGGCCACCCTCCAGGAGTTGAGCGTGACGGCGGCCTCGGCGTAGCTCTCCGTCGAACCCCCGTCGGGCGGCACCGCGGCCACCAGGAGCACTCCCGTGCATCCGGTCTGCTCGACCGCGTCGGGGAATTGCGCCAGCAGCTGGCCCACGTGCGGCTCGGCGGGTTCGACCTGCGGGAAGACGAGGACGAAGCGGTGCTTGCGGCGACGACCCCACGGGGACAGCAGCGGGTGGCGGCAGGCTGCCTGCAGATCGGCGAGCAGTGCCCGCAGCAGCACGGCCACGGTCTGGTCGAGTCCGGAGGAGCCGTCCGCGCCGGCGAGGCGCCGGGCATCGGCGAAGAAGTCCGCACCCCTCTCGGGGAGTTCCGCCCACAGGCGGTACCAGCTGCCCTTACGCGTCATCCGACGCCCGTTCCGCCATCCGTACCACCAGCGTGGAAGCAGGCCCAGGAGCGGGCGGCGCAGCCAGTACCAGGCGGTGGCGGGGATGCTCGGCGGGGGCTCTTCGCCGCCGCTGACGGCCTCCAGGGCTCGGAGGATCCTGGAGTCCTTGCAGCGCGCCTCGTAACACTTGTTCCGTAACTCCTCGGCCTGCACCAGGGGCTGGCCCTCGGTGAGTTGCGCCTCGACGATGCTGCACATGAGGCGGTACTGCGGCAGCCGCAGCCTGCCGAAGCCGCTGGGCCGGTTGCGGAGGAGTTCCTCCTCGATCTTCTGGAAGGTGTCGCCCACACCCTCGCGCCGAGGGCCGGAGGGCGCCCCCGCCACCTGCGCGTACGGGATCCTGGCCCGCCCCCCGGCGCTGAAGCGCCCGCACAGCCCGTCCGCGATGCGCTCCGCCTCCGTGCCGTCGCTCAGCTGCGTGAGCAGAACCTGAGGGGCCGGGCCGCGTCTCTTGGGTGGCTGCTTGATGAGCTGTTCGAGCGCCTCGACAAACGAGTTGACCTTGGGAAGCGGCGGTACGGAAGAGAACATGGCATTACCCCCCGGATGGCCCGTCACGCGGTGCGAACCATCGAAACCATGTGCACTGACTGTGCACTCCAGGAAAGATCGGGCATTTGGTGCCCAGAACTATCATCCTCGTCCACTGCGGAGAGCGCCACCACGATTGCGGAATGTGACCATCGTTGGTCGCCCGGCAGTGCGTGGTAGCGTCTGTATACGCTATGTATGCGAGCTTCTGGGGGTTGCGGTGGCGTCCGGTCGGGAGACGGCGTACGCGTATCTGAAGGACACGGTTCTTACCGATCCCAGGATGCAGGGGGCGTTCCTGTCCGAGCAGGAGATCGCCGACCGGATCGGAGTCTCCCGCACCCCCATCCGGGAAGCGCTGCTCCTGCTCGCCGCCGAGGACCTGGTCGAACTCGTGCCCAAGCGGGGCGCCCGGGTGTCGCCGCTGACGGGGCGGGAGATCAGGGAGCTGATGGAGCTGCGGGGCATCGTGGAGCGATATGCCGCGCAGCAGCTCGTCGCCACCGGACAGGCGCCGGTGCAGGAGATGCGGTCGCTGCTGGAGCGGCAGGATGAACTCACCGGCCCCGACCAGACCCGGGAGTTCATCGCGGTGGACCACCAGTTCCACGCGGCGCTGGTGTCGGCCGTGGGGAACACGTTGCTGGACCGGCACTACGAAGGGTTGCGCAGTCGCCAGGTCCGGGCCGGGGTGGTGGCCGTGTTCAACCGGCAAGGGCGACAGGAGGCGGTGCTGAACGAGCACCGGGCCATCGTGGACGCCCTTGCCGCCGGTGACGCCGGGCAGGCGTGCGCCGCGATCGACCATCACCTCCAGTCGACGCTCAAGGTGCTGCTCGAGGGCTCCTAGTCGGTGGTGACGGTGGTTCGGGGTACGTGACCACGAGCATCGTGACGCCGTTCTCGGAGGTCCACGGGCCGTGCGGCATACCGGGCGGGCGGCAGGCGTACATGCCCGCGGTGAAGGTCTCGCCGAGCGTCAGGTCGTGCATCGCCCCGTCGACGAGATAGACCTCCTCCCAGAAGTCATGGCGTGTCACACCCTGCGCCGAGCTGTCGGTGCCGGGTGCCCAGTGGACCAGAACGGTCCGGCCGCCGCCGTCGGGGTCGTCGGCCAGCACGCGTTCCCGTACGCCAGGACCGGCCCCCGTGGGAGTGGTCCACGGCCCGGCGGGCAGGTGGAATTCCAGCTCCGGCTTGCTCACTGCCATACCTCCGGTCGCCTGTTGACCAGCACCGACGTCGTCTTCCGTACCGCCGTGACCTCGTCGATGTCGAGGTCGGCGACCAGCAGTCCCGGTTCGGCGTCCAGGGCGTGCCGCACGGTTCCGTCGGGGCCGACGATCCGGCTGTGCCCGATGCCGGTCGGCGCGCCTCCCGGGGCGGTGCCGGGGTCGGCCTGGTCGACGGCGGCCAGCCAGAGGGTGGCGTCCAGGGCTCGTGCCCGCACCAGCAGCTCCCACTGGTCGAGCTTGCCGGGCCCGGCTCCCCAGGAGGCGGCCAGCAGGGTCGCGGCCGCCCCGGCGTCGGCGTGTGCCCGGAACAGCTCCGGGAAGCGGACGTCGTAGCAGGTGGCCACGCCCAGCCGTACGCCGTCCACATCCATGACGGTGGTCCGCGAGCCCGCGGCGACGCTTTCGGACTCACGGTAGCCGAAGGCGTCGTAGAGGTGGATCTTGTCGTACGACGTCTCGACGCCGGGGCCGGTGGCCAGCAGGGTGTTGGTCACCTTGCCGCCGTCTGCCGGGGTGAACATGCCGGCCACGATGACGGTGCCGGTGGCCCTGGCGATCTCCCGTACTCCGTCCGCCCACGGTCCGTTCAGGGGTTCGGCGAGCGGTGCCAGTGGGGTGCCGAAGCAGGCCATCGAGGCCTCGGGGAAGACGACGACACGGGCTCCGGCGTCCGCGGCGCGCTGTGCCCATTCCTCGATGAGCCGCAGGTTCTTCCCGGGATCCGGGCCGGTGGTGAGCTGGCTCAGGGCGATTCGCATGCTTTCTCCTCAGTGGGTCGGACGGCTGTGGGTCAGACGGCGTCGGCCGTGGCCTGCGCGGCCGGTGTGGCGAGCCGGGCGTCCTCGTCGACGGCGGCTTCGGGATCGCGGCCCAGGAACACCCCCGCGAGGGAGACGGCCGCGGCGACGGCGATGTAGAGGGCCAGCGGCAGCCAACTGCCGTAGGCGCTCAGCAGGGTGGTGAACAGCAGCGGGGCGACGGCGCCGCCGATGATGCCGGCCAGGGTGTACGCCAGCGATGAGCCGGTGTAGCGCAGCCGGGGCGAGAACTGCTCGGCGATGAAGGCGGCCTGCGGCCCGTACAGGAAGGAGTGGATCACGAGGCCCACCACGACACCGAGCGCCAGCGGGACCCAGCTGCCGCCGCCGATCATCGGGAAGAACAGGAACGGCCACACACCGGCGGCCACCGCGGCACAGCCGTACAGCACGCGACGGTTGATCCGGTCGGAGACGGCACCGGCCAGTGGCATCAGGAAGACCTGCAGCGAGGAGCCGATGAGGACGGCCGCGAGGGCGGAACCGCGCGACATGCCCAGTTCTCCGGTGGCGTACGTCAGGACGAAGACGGTGAACATGGCGTACAGCACGTCGGGGCCGACGCGGCAGAGGATCGCGGCGAGCAGGGCGCGGGGCTGGGTGGTGAAGACCTCGCGGATCGGCGCCTCGGGCCGGGACTGCTCGGCCTCCATCGCCTTGAAGACCGGGGTCTCCTCCAGCTTCGCCCTGACCCACAGGCCGAAGGCGACGAGGGCGCCGGAGAGCAGGAAGGCCACGCGCCAGCCCCATGCCTCGAACTGCGCCTCGGTCAGCAGCGCGCCGAGGGCGGCCAGGACGCCGTTGGCCAGGAGGTTGCCCGCGGGCGGGCCCACCTGCGCGGCGGAGGCGTAGAAGCCGCGGCGGCGCGGGTCTCCGAACTCGCTGGACAGCAGCACCGCGCCGCCCCACTCGCCGCCGACGCCCACGCCCTGCGCGAACCGCAGCACGACCAGGGCGATCGGGGCGGCGACCCCGATCGTGGAGTACGTGGGCAGGACGCCGATCAGGAAGGTGGCCGCGCCGATCAGGACCAGTGTGGCGATCAGCACCTTTTTGCGGCCGATCACATCGCCGAGGCGGCCGAAGACGATCCCGCCCAGCGGGCGCGAGACGTAGCCGACCGCGTATGTGGAGAAGGCCAGCAGCGTGCCGGTGAGCGGGTCCTCCGAAGGGAAGAAGAGATCGCCGAAGACCAGGGCCGCCGCGGCGGAGTAGACGGCGAAGTCGTACCACTCCAGGGCTGTGCCGGTCAGGCTCGCGACAAAGGCCCGCCGGACGCCGGAGCGCCTCTCGGACGCTCTCGGATCGTCCTTGGTGGTGTCGTGCATGGTTCCCATCCTTGTTCGGAGACATCGACCTTCCGGCATACTTCTTGTATACAGGTCGTATGCGCAAGCCCTGCGCAAGAAGTTAACCGCGGAGAAATCCCCAACCGCGGACCGTCACCCGAACTCCGGGAGCCCCCTCATGGCCCAGCTGACCTTCGAACTGCCGGACGGATCGACACGCGAGGTCGACATCGTCCACGTCCTCAACGCCGGGTACGCCGGGCGCAGCCAGGACGACGTCGCCGCGCACATCGCCGAACTCGCCGAGCTCGGCGTGCCCACCCCCACCGTGACCCCCACGCTCTACCCCGTCGCCCCCTACCTCGCCCAGCAGATCGACCGCGTCGCGGTCCAGCACCGGCGCACCTCCGGCGAGGCCGAGTGGGCGCTCGTCGTGGCCGGCGACGGCGAGCTGCTGCTCACGGCCGCCTGCGACCACACCGACCGCGACCTCGAGGTGCACGGCGTGGCCTGGAGCAAGAACGCCGGCCCCGACGTCCTCGCCCGCCGCGCCTGGCGGCTCGCCGACATCGAAGGCCGCCTGGACGAGCTGACCCTGCGCGCCTGGGTCACCCACGACGGCACCGAGACCCAGATCCAGCACGGCACCCTCGCCGAACTCCTCACCCCCGCCTACTGGGTCGACGTCCTGCGCTCCCGCGACGCCCTCAACCCGGGCACCGTCCTCATCTCCGGCACCATCCCCATGGCCCCGGGTGTCGACCAGTTCGCCGACGCCTGGCGCGTGGAACTGGGCGACCCCGCCACCGGCGACACCATCCGCCTCGCCTACGCCGTGCACCCCATGCCGGAACCCATCGGCTGACGAGCCGTCGGCGCCCCCGAAGCCCGCCGCCACCTCGCCCACACGCTGCGCGGCCGCACCCAGGCAGATGCACGGAGGCTCGTGCTGCCTGGCGGGCGGTCGGCACACGCCAGGCGAAGGGTGTCACACATCGCGTGGCCTCCCGGTCCTTGCTACGGAAGCCCCCGAGCCGGTGCCATGGCGAGAAAGGTGGATCATGAGGGTTGATTGGCGGAGATCGGCCACTTGGACGCCTGTGGCCTCAGTGGGGCGACTCGGTGAGAGGTCGTGGCCATGAGAGGCGTCGGAGCAATGACCAGCGATGAGGAGACGCGGCCCGTGCCCTTGGGCCGGCCGCCCGGGGACGCGACCCCGGCGGGCTTGCGAGCCCTTCCCCGTCCCGTGGCCGTGGTGGTGGGCGCCGGCGGAGTGCTCGGAGCGGCGCATGTCGGTGTGGGGTACGCGCTGGAGCAGCGCGGATTCGTCCCGGACATGATCATCGGAACCTCGGTGGGCGCGCTCAACGGGGCAATCGCGGCCGCGCACCCCGACCGGGCCGCGCCGTGGCTGGACCATGTGTGGAGCACGTTGCGTCGTCGTGAGGTGTATCCGCTCGGCTACTGGTTCTCATTCTCACGGGCCAGCGTCTTCACGGACCGAGGCCTGCGCCGGCTGATCGCCCAGGCTGGGCTGCCATCGCGGATCGAGCAGCTGACGGTTCCGTTCACCGCGGTGGCCATGGACCTGGGCACCGGTGCCGCGGCGCTGCTCGACCACGGAGACCTCGAGTCCGCGCTGCTGGCCAGCGCGGCCATTCCCGGGATGCTGCCCCCGGTGGATCGTGAGGGCCGGACGCTCGTCGACGGTGGGGTGGTCGCCTATGTCCCGGTCATGGCGGCCCGGCGGGCTGGGGCGGCCAGCGTGGTGGTGGTGTCGACCGGGCCGGAGAGCTCGCCGTTGAGCCGCGCCCTTCCGCCCCGACGTGCCAGTGCGATCGCGGCCAGGGCAGGGCTGCTGCTCTTGCGCCATCAGATCGAGCGTGACCTGCACGAGGTGTCCAAGCAGATCCCGACCGTCGTGCTGCCGACCGGCATCGAGGCCTGGCCGGCCCCGTGGGACTTCGGCCAATCCCAGCGGCTGATCAACACCGCGTTCCTCGCCGCGGGGCGCTTTCTCGACGGGCTGCGCATCAGTGGGCCGGGCCTGTATCGGGCCGACGGCCTTTCCGCGACATCGGCCGGTTCGGGCCCGGCATCGACTTCCGCCGTACTGGGGGGCGAACTGTGAGCACCATTGCATTCCTCAACATCGCCATGCACGGGCGCGTCAACCCGACGCTGCCGGTCGTGGCCGAGCTTGTCCGGCGTGGCCACACCGTCACGTACTACACCTCGCCCGCGTTCCGTGAGGAGATCGAGGCCACGGGCGCGACGGTGTGCCTCTACCCCGGGGGCGAGCAGCCGCTTCCCGAGCGGCCGACGCCGCTCACGCTGATAGAGGGGCTTGCGGGCACCGCCGTCCGCCTGCTGCCCGCTGTGCTCACCGATCTGCGCCGTGTCCAGCCCGACCTGGTCGTCCACGACAACGCTTGTCTGTGGGGCGCGGTCGCCGCCCGCGAACTCGCGGTGCCGGCGGCGGCGTCGCACACCACGTTCGCGTTCAACCGGCATGTGCCCAGTCCCACCCGCGGCTCGTGGGAGCTGCTGGCCGCGGCGGCGGCGCGGCCCCGCAGCATCCAGGGCTACCTGCGGTCGCGCTGGGGGCTGCACCGCCGATTCGACACGCGTGGCTTGCCACTGTTCGACGTGGGAAACATCCGCCAACCGCTCAATCTGGTCTATACCTCGCGGGCGTTCCAGCCCGCCGTCGAGGACTTCGACGACTCCTATCGGTTCGTCGGCCCCAGCGTCGGCGCCCGCCCCGCCGATCCGTCGTTCCCGGCCGATCAGCTGCGGGACCCGGTGCTGTACGCCTCGCTGGGCACGGTGTTCAACGCCGACCCGCAGCTGCTGCGCACCTTCGCCACCGCGCTCGCCCCGCTGGGCGGCACCGTGATCGTCTCCACCGGGCACACCGATCCCGCCGCGCTGGGTCCGTTGCCGGCCAACGTGCTCGCCCGCCGCTCCGTGCCGCAGCCCGAGGTACTGGCCCGCGCGGCGATGTTCGTCACCCATGGCGGGATGAACAGCGCCAACGAGGCCTTGTACGCCGGGGTTCCCTCGCTGGTGATCCCGCAGGGCGCCGACCAGCCGATCGTGGCCCGGCGCGTCGCCGAGCTCGGCGCCGGCCTGTCGATGCGTACGGAGGACGTCACCGAGGCCTCCGTGCGTGCCCTCGCGCGGCGCCTGCTCGACGACCCCCGATTCCAGGCAGCCGCGACAACCATGCAGGTGGCCCAGCGCGAGGCGGGGGGATATCGGCGCGCCGCGGACGAACTCGAGCGGTACCTGAGTGCGGTCGGCTCGGTCAGTCGGTCGGCTCCTCGCGATCCGTCACAGCGAGGCTGAGTGATGTCATCCGCCGTTTTCGTTCTGCTGGTGCTCGCCGGGCTGTCGGAGGCCGCCGGACGCATCCTGCCTCTGGTATCGCGCCGGCCCGGCATGTCGCGGGCTTTTGTGGCCGGGTTGCTGCTGCCCGGGGGCCTCGTCGAGGCTGCCGTGTTCGCGCTGTGGCCGCTGACCGCGTGGACCCTGGCCAGGCTGGTGCTGTCCGCTCCGCCACAAGGCGGGTTGGCGTGGACACCCGACCTGGTCGCCCCGCTGCTGCTCGCCGCCGTCCTCGCGTTCCCGCTGCTCGGGCCCCTGCTCCACCTGTTGCTCTTCATGGGGGTCGGCGCCGGTCTGGCCGGTGCGCTCGCCGCGGCGACCGGGGTGGGCTGGTGGTCCGCCGCCGGTTGCGTGGCCGTCTCCGGGGTCGGGCTCGGTGTCGCGGTAGAGGCCGTCCGGCGTCTGGTCGTGAGGATCAGTGCGACCGAGGCGCCGGAGCCGATCGCATGAACGATTTCTTGCTCTGGGCCTGCTTGCTCGGGCCCGCTCTGCTCGCCGAAGCCCTGCTGGCGCGCTACGAGGTGCTGGCCTACAGCGCCGGCTGGCGGGCCCCTACCACCGAACTCCCGAAGGGAGTGCCCTATGCCCGCGGTGCGGCCCCTGACCGCCTCCCGGACGCCTACCTGGTCTACCTGGACGGCATCGGAAAACGCCGCGTCCGTGACACCCGGGACGGCGGCCAGCTGGTCAAGGCCCTGATCGCCGGAGCGCCGGAGCTGCGGGTACTGGGTCAGGTGCAGCCCTACTCGCCGCTGGCCGACCCGCTCGCCGACCGACCGGTGTGGGCGTGGCTGCGCCGCCACATCGGGCTGCTGCTGTTCCTGCACAATGTCATGCAGATCTTTGTCGCCGCCGACCACCGGTACCGCCCCCTGTACAACCGGGCCGTCGGCTCCCAGATCGCTACGCAGCTCCGGCTTGCCGGCTACCAGCCCGACAGCGGTATCCCCATCGTGCTGCTCAGCTACAGCGGCGGCGCCCAGGTCGCCACCGGTGCGGTGGAGGAACTGCACAACCAGCTGCGCTCCCCGCTTCTGCTGATCACGCTCGGTGGGTTCCACAACGGCGCCAACGACCTCACCCATGCCGAGCATGTGCATCGGCTCACCAGCGCGAGCGACTGGATCGAGCGGGTCGGCACCTGGATCTTCCCTCAGCGCTGGCCGCTGTTCCGCCGCAGCGGATGGAACCGGGCCGGCCGCGCCGGGAAGATCACCGTGCATCGGCTCGACCCGGCCACTCACCTCGGGACGCACAGCTACATCAGCCCGGAGGCGCGGCTGCCCGATGGCCGCAGCTACCTCGACCACACCGCCGACACCGTGATCGCGCTCATCCGTGCCCGTTGCCGTGCGCCCCGCGGCGACGGCCGACGTTGAGGCTGGGCCTCGCGCGCGGCAGGTCAGGTACCGCTTTCCGACGGGAGAGCGGCGGCACGGTCGACGTCGAGTCCGGCGACCAGGCCGCGCAGGACGGGACCGTACTCCGGGTGGGCGAGGGCGAAAGCCATCTGGGCGACCAGGTAGTCGGCCGGGTTGCCGGTGTCGTACCAGCGGCCCTTGATGACCTGCCCGTACACCGCGCGGGTGGAGGCGTAGGCGTTGACGGCGTCGGTCAGGTAGACCTCGCCGGTCTTGCGCTCGTACCAGCGGCGGGTCTGCTCGCGCAGTTCGTCGATGATGCCCGGGGTGACGACGTAGCCGCCGATGGCCGCGTACGCCGACGGGGCGGCATCGGGTTTGGGCTTTTCGACCAGGCCGGTGATGCGCAGTTGGCCATCTCCGAGGTCTTCCTTGACGATGGGCACGCCATAGCGCTGGGAGTCGGTGGGGTCCATCGGCATGAGGGCCAGCACCGGGCAGCCGGTCTGCTCATACGCGCGGATCAGCTGCTGGGCGCGGGGGATCTCGGCCACGAAGACGTCGTCGGGCCACAGCACCAGCACCGGCTCGTCGCCGAAGGCACGGGCAGCGTTCAGCACCGGGGTGCCGTTGCCGTACGGGCCGTACTGGTCGAGGTAGGTGATGTGGCCCCGGCGGGCCAGCTCCGCGACCTCCTCCACCTCGTCCGCGTGGGCCGTCTTGCCGTCTCTGCGGAGTTGTTCGACGAGGGCGGGGTTCGGGCGGAAGTGGTCCTGGATGAGGCTCTTGCCGCCGGACACGACGATGGTGATGTCGGTGATGCCGGAGTCCACCAGCTCGCGCACGGTGTGCTCGATGACCGGCTTGTCACCGACCGGGAGCATCTCCTTCGGGATCGCCTTCGTCAGGGGCAGCAGACGGGAGCCGAGTCCGGCGGCGGGGATCACGGCCCTGCGAATCGTCGGGGACATCAGTCATCTTTCCATCGAGCGGCACACCGTACCGGCCGGCACGGCACACGCCGACGCTACCTCCGCCGACCGCCCGGCTCGCAGGCATGTGCGGGTCAGCTCCTCGCCGCCGCTCCGCCCCCGCGCCGCATGCCAGGTGAAGGCCTTTACCCGGATGGCTCGGGGGCGCGTCATCGGCGCGCCTGGATGAGTGCGTGGGTGCCGCTGGTGCGCCAGCGCTGGTCGTGCGCGGCGACGAGCGACGCCTCTGTGCGCTCGTCGAGTCCGACGATCACGTCGGACTTCAGCGTGCGCAGGGCCGCCACGGGGCCGGGGAAGTACGCGGTGCGCTCGGCGAACGGCGTGGTCGGGGGCCACAGCTGATCACCGACGAGGCGCCGGTAGTTCAGGTCGCCCTTCATGATGGTCACGGTGGCGTCCGCGAACTCCTGGCGCAGGTCCTCGGGCATATCCGCATACGGCAGCGGTGCGCAGAAGAACGCGTGGGTTCGAACGGTGAGCCGGCCGCGCCCGATCCACTCCCACAGCCGCTTGCCGACCACGCCGGCGACGCCGTCGGCCCGCTTGAGGTGGAGCAGGCAGTCGATCACATCGGCGGCCATGGCGTCGGAGACGTAGTACGGGTACGGCTTGACATGGAGGGTGACGAGTTCGGCGTGGTGGTGTCGCAGCAGGTGGTCGACGAGGAGCAGGTCGGGGACGAGCTCGCGGCCCGCGTTGTCCGCGACCAGGCAGACCGTGTTCGGGCCTCCGGCGGGCAGCAGCGACCACAGCGATGCTGAGTCGTCCGCGATGAGCGGACTTTCGGCGCCGGCCGCGGCCCGGCCACCGGGGGTCATGCTGAAGCCGAGGTCGGCGCGGTTGCCCCACAGCGATCCGTACAGGAGCGCCTGCGCCTGCTCGCCGACGGGCCGCAGCGCGAGGCGGTCCAGCGCCGTCAGCTCGGCCGCCGCCTCTTCGGTGTGCAGCTCGGCCTGCTTGAAGGGCCGGAACGGGTCGATGCCCTGCCATGGGCCCGCCGCGAAGTAGCCCACCGCTTCGAGGAGTTTCCGGTAGAAGTAGCTCTCCGCCCACAGGAACGGAACGTCGAACCAGGAGCGGCCGAAGTAGCCACGCCCCCATTCCGCCCACTGGTCGCGGTCCGGCGCACCAGGGCCGAGCGGGCCGATCACGCCCTCGGCGGACTCGGTGAGCAGGGCGTCGAGCGCCCGGTGCTGCCCGGGGCCGTACGGAAAGGCGCCGCGCACCCTCTCGATGAGCGCCGGGTGGCGCTCGGCCAGCACGCTCCGGGCGAAGCTCCCGGGCTCGTTGCTCAGGATGACGGGTGCGTCCACGGTCTTGGACATGGCTTGGTGACCCTCCGGGAATGGCGCTGCTCGGTCGCTGTCCACTGTCAGTGTGACGACGCCGGGCGCGCTGTCGGCGGGGACACGGCCTTTACCGCCGTCTCGACCTCCGCTCCGGGGGGACGGTGATGATGGGGGTGTAGCCGCGCTCGTGGGCGGGTTCGCCGATCGGCTCGCCGTCCACGGCCACCCAGGCGTGTGCGCCGAACGGGTCGGTACGCACCCCCGTGCACCAGGTCGGCCATACCCCGCGGGCCCGGCACAGCAGGGTGGTGGCCAGTGAGCGGCGCAGACAGCTTCGGGTGGCGGCGCAGCGGGCGCTGACCGTGACCACGGCGTGCCGGGCGGCGGCGGTCTGTTCGGGAGTGGCGGGGGACGCGCCGCGGCGCAGCAGGCGGAGCACGGCGCGGATGTGGCGGGGCCGGGCGCGGGCCAGTGGGCCGGCGGCCGCGGCGCACAGCGCGGTCAGTACGCGGTGCGCCGGGGTGATCCTTCCCGGCGCGGGCGTCGGGTCGGGCGCCGGGGCATCGGTCAGCAGGCCGCGCTCGCGCAGGGTGGCCAGGAGCTGCTCGACGTCCCCGGCGGCGCGGTCGGCGGCCGCGGGGTATCTGCCGGCCAGCGCTGCGGCCGCCTGCCGCGGTGTTTCGCCGTCGAGGAGGTGGCGCAGGATGAGCGCGCCGGTGGTGTTCAGCTGCCAGTAGCGCCCGGACCGCTCATCGAGCAGCACCATGCCGCCCTCGGTGGTCGCGCAGGTCACCTGCGGCCGCAACACGATGGGTGTCAACGAGCACCTCCGTTTGGTTGAACGGGCCATGGGCGCGGTCGCTCGGCCACCGAGCGCAGCCAGATCTCACCGGCCACGGTGTGCGTCACCAGGGCCAGTTCGGGCACCGAAGCGTGTGTACGCAGGGCGCGGCGCAGCCGCTCCGGGTCGATCAGACCGGCCTTGGCCAGCAGCGAACCGTCCAGGAGGGCCAGGATCTCGCCGCGTCGGCGGCGCAGCGCGCGGTAGAAGTCGGTGCCGTAGCGGCCCTTCGAGGTGCGGCGCAGGATCTCGCGCGGCACGATGCCGTCCATCGCCTCGGTCAGCAGCGGCTTGAAGCGGCCCGGGACACTCGCCTCCAGCGGGCGGACGGACAGCGCGGCGGCCACGACCGCGTCGTCGGTGTAGGGGATCGCGTAACGGGGGCCGGGGAGAGCCTGGTTCATCTGACGGATCGCGTTGCCGCCCTCACGCACCTGCGAGAGCACGGCGTGCAGAGACCGCTGCGGGGCCAGTGGCCCGGGGCAGCGGGCAGCGGCCTCTTCGAGTGCCGCCGCGGCGGCGCGTACCGCCCCGGGGGTGGCCCACCCGGGCATACGGGGCGGCGGCTGCCAGCCCAGTTGGCTCGCCGACGGGGCCGGTTGCGACGCGGTCAGATCGCGGGCCGCCCGGTGCAGCCACCGCTGGTAGCCGCCCCGGTCGCAGACCGCGCGCAGCGCCTCCGTACGGCCCACCCGCCAGTCGAAGCGCAGGCGCCGCAGACGCCGCGACACCAGCAGCGGATGCGACCGCACCAGGTCGGTCAGGTGCGCGGGCGACGGGGTGAACAGCTCGTCTCCACCACCTCCGCACAGATGCAGCCGGGAACCGTGCGCCCCCACGCGCTCCAGGACATCGCTCTGCTTCGCCACATCCCGCGCCCACGCCACCGGCTCCTCGGTCGCCAGGCGCATCCCGTCCACCCCGGCGAACCAGTCCGGCGTCTCGCGCTGCGCCACCACCAGATGGGTGGCCCCCGGCAGCGCCGCGACCGCCCGCCGCGCCCAGACGACGTCGTCGTTCTGCGCGTCCACGCCCTCCCAGCGCAGCGTCACCAACTCGGCCTCGCCTTGGGCGGCCGCGAGAAAACACAGGCTGGTCGAGTCAAGGCCGCCCGACAGATCCGCACTGACGGTCCGGCCACCGGCCGTGCAGGTGGCCACCGCCTCGGTCAGCGCGGCGCGCACCCCCTCGGCCGCCGCGCGCAACCCGAGCTCCGGCGCGGGCGGACGCCACCACCGCACGGTGCGCTGAGCCCCGTCCCGCTCCCACACCAGCGCCTCGTCGGGCCGCACCGCCCGCACGTGGCGCCATATGGTGCGCCCGCCCAGCGCCGTCCACGAGATGGGCGGGTCCATGAGGCGCGCGGTCAGCATCTCGTGGTCCGGGGCCGCGTCGAGCAGCCCGGCCGGCACATCGGCGCCCGGCGCCGCAACCGGCACACCCCCTACGCGGGCGGTGAACAGCCGGCACGCGGCCGAGGCGGTGCCGCGCGCCCACACCCGGCCCCCGACCGAGGCCAACACGTGGTAGCTGCCCGCCACCCGCCCGACCGCGCCCTCCACCTCCCGTACGTCCCGAAGCCGCGCCACCCTCGCCCGCAGCGCCTCCGGGGTCAGCGGGCACCGGCCCAACACCGCCACCCGCGCGTCCCCCGCCTCGGCCGTCACCGCCTCCGCGCCGCGCCACCGGCCCAGCAGCCACGGCCGCCCCGACGCATGGCGCAGACAATCCAGGTCCCGCACCCCGAGCCGATCCGCCAGGGCGGCCGCCGCCTCCGTGTCCGGCAGGATCAGCCACCACGTGTCCTTGAGCACCCGCACCGCCTCAACTCGCCACCATCCGTCCAGCCGGCGGGGACGGGCCCGGCCCGCCCCCGCCGACCACCTGTCAGCCCGGATACCAGTTGTACGGGTAGAAGCCGCCGTCGTACTGGAAACCGAAGATGCCGCCCGCCGTGACCTCGGTGAAGTCACCGGCTTCCGTGACCTCCGGTGACTCGTAGACCTCAGTTGTTTCTTCCACAGGACTCACCCCCTCCCCGGCCGAAGCTCCTCGCCGAGAGCGGGCCACCCGGCCGCCCGCGGCCCCGCTCGCCCGCGTTCTGCTCCGGTCCCACGGCGAATAAGCGGTATAAGCCGCCAAACAACCCGTACGGATGGAGCGGAGGCACCGGGCGGCAATCGGGCGGCGCGCCGCCACGCCACCAACACCCCGCGCAATCCCGTTACTTGAGCTGCCGTCGACCGCCTTCCGAGCCGGTCCTCGGCGCACCGTGGGACGATTGCCGAAGCGAGTGACCGCCAGGAGAGCTATGAGGATGTGCCGCACACCGATGACCGCAGACACCGGCACCCTCCAGCCCGTGGCCGACGGCGTGTACGGCTGGATCCAGCCGGACGGCTCGTGGTGGGTCAACAACGCGGGCGTCGTGGCCACGGACGACGGGGTCGTGCTCGTCGACACCTGCGCCACCGAACGCCGTGTCCGGAACCTCCTCCGCGCGGTCGACGAGGTCACCGGCGGCGCGCCGGTGCGGTATGCGGTCAACACCCATCTGCACGGCGACCACACCCACGGCAACAGCCTGCTGCCCGAGTCGACGGTGATCGTCGCGCATGAGGCGACCCGCGCGGGGATTCTGGCCGACACCGTGATCGACGGCTGTCCGCCCGCCTGGGATCCGCTGCCGGACTGGGGCGGGGTGACCCGGCGGCCGCCCGGATTGACCTTTCGTACGGCGCTGACGCTGCACGTGGGGGAGCGGCGCGTCGAACTGCATCACCCCGGATATGCCGCGCACACCCCGGGGGACGCCGTCGCGTGGCTTCCCGAAGAGCGTGTTCTGTTCGCCGGGGATCTGCTCTTCCACCAGGTCAATCCGCTGGTGTTCATGGGATCCGTGGAGGGCGCCCTGCGCTCGCTCGACTGGATCGCCGCGTTCGAGCCCGAGCATGTCGTACCCGGGCACGGCCCGCTGATCGACGCGAACACCCTGCCCGAGGTGCTGGACACCCACCGGCGCTACTACCGGTTGGTGCTGGAGGCGGCCGAGGCGGGGTTGCGGGACGGGCTGACGCCGCTGGAGGCGGCGCGCGCCTGCTCGCTCGGCGAGTTCGCCGAGCTGCCCGACGCCGAGCGCATCGTCCTCAACCTGCACCGCGCGTACGCGGACCGCACCGGCAGCGACCCCAACCCCTTCGGATGGTTCGCCGACGCGATCGCCTACAACGGAGGGCCGCTGCCGACCCGCGTCTGAGCCGAGGTTCGGCAGTGAGTTTGTGGTGAGTACGAGACAGCGACACGCCGACGCTACGGCGTGTCGCTGTCTCGTACTCACCACACATGACGGCTACACGTTCGGGACTTTCAGCTTGTCCCAGCTCTTGCGGCCCGGGATGCCGTCCGCGTCGTCCCCGGAGTACCCCAGCTTGCGCTGCCACGCCGCGTACGACTTGCGGTCCGCCTCGGTCCACTCCGGGCCCGGCCCCTCCTCGTAGCGCCCGCAGCCCTCGGCGACCAGGCGCTTGCCCATCGCCGTGATGATCCTGCTCTCGCGGCCGTTCTGGAAGAACGCCGAGCCGGGGAACGGCTCGTACGTCGCGGGCGGCTTGGGCTGCTGCGGGGCGGGGCCGTCCGGCTTGGCGCCCAGGCGCTTGGCGATCCGGGAGCGCATGGTGTCCATCGAGAAGCCGCGCGGGTCCACCTTGCCCGGCTGCCACTCCAGATGGCCGATCACCGAGCGCTGGGTCCAGCCGTGGGCGCGGCAGATGGCCGCGGACACCTTCTCGATGGCCAGCTTCTGCGCCTCCGGCCAGGGGTCGTCGCCATCGCCGAGGTTGATGCACTCGAAGCCGTAGAAGTGGCGGTTGCCGTCGGTGTCGGCCTCGTTGTCGCGGGGCAGCGCTCTCTCGTCGATGACGGCGTTGAGCACGTCGCGGTCGCCGAGGCCCGCGTGGTTGGCGCGGCCGTTGCCGACCAGGTGGACCGCGCCCGACTTGTCGATGACGCCGTGGCACAGCGGCCCCGGCAGGGCCGAGTGGCCGTCGTAGCACAGCGCCACCGAGGAGGCCGTGCCCTTGGTGACGGTGTGGTGGATCATCACCCCGTTCACCGGGCCCCACGGGCCCTTGGAGTTGCGGTTGTGGGTGCGCCAGCTGCGGACTTCGTGGACTTCCAGTCCCTCGTCGCGCAGCGCCTTCAGCAGGCGGTCGGCGGTCAGGGGAGTGGCCATCGTTGTGCTCCTTCGAAGCGGGTACGTGGTGTGGGTACGGATCTCGTCGGCGTGGGGCTCAATCCACCCCGCGCCCGGCCTACTCCTGCGCTTCGTCCTCCGCCCGGGCCTTGGCCTCGGCCTCCGCTTCGGCCTCCGCCGCGAGCGCCGCCGCGTCCGCCGCCGGGACCGGCGCGGCCAGCGGACCGAACGCCATCCGCAGATCCACCTCCGCCTCCTCGGCCGCCACCCACGCGAGCGGCGCGTAGTGCACCCGGATCCCGGACGGGGCCTGGAGCAGCGGCTTGCGGGCCGCGTTCACCGGCCACTCGACGGCGCCCGTGGCCGTACGGGCCGGGATCAGCCAGTGGTCGCCGGAGCGGTAGGTGGCGTCGGGCGCGAAGTACACCTCGACGCCGTCCTCCAGCGGCAGCCAGCGGCCCTCCTCGACCCGGACCGCGCCGTGCCTGAGCCGCCCCGCCGTCCCCTTGCGCGCCCGCCGCGAACCCTCGCGGTGGTCCCAGCGGCGCAGGAACGGCCGCAGCTCCGGGCGGCGCCCGACGCCCGGCTCCGGCTCGCCGGACAGCCGCACCCGCCGCCCCGGCAGGTCGACCTCCTCCACCCGCAGCAGCGGCAGCGGCTCGCCACGGCTGGTGTAGGCCGTGTCCACGAACTCGACCCGGTCCCCGACGTTCAGATCCAGCTTGTCGTCACTGCCGAGGGTGGCCAACTCGACCCAAGTGCCGTCGAGTTCATCGACCGGGAACACCACCGAACCGTTCTCCCGCGACCACTTGAAGGTCGCCTCCTTCGCCGTGCCGCCCTCGTGGATCTCCACCCGGTACAGCTGGTTCTCCGGCCCCCGGTAGCGGGCGTCCGGCCGGATCAGACACGGGTCCTCGTCCGCGTGTTCCGGCCGCTCGCTGCGCGCCGCCAGCCGGGACGTGGCCGCCCCGGACTTCGCCACCCAGTCCCCGAACGCCTTGCGGACCTGGTCCTTGGTCGCGCCGGCCCCGTTCTCCAGGTCTTCCAGCTCCAGGGCCGAGCCCGCCAGCGGCAGCACCTGCCACACCACCTTGACCCGCGCCGCCGTGTCCGGCATCGCCGAGCCGAGCGCCACCTCGCGCAGCGCCGGGTCCTCGGCCGCGGTGACCGACCGCTCCCACACCTTCAGACAGGCCAGGAACGGGCGGTCCGGCAGCCGGTCGCCCGGCCGCTCCGGGTCCCGGTAGGCGTCGGGCTGGTCCCAGTACGACCAGGTGGCGGGCGGCGCGTCCGGCTCGTCGTCCGCCTCACCCTCCGCGGGTTCCTCGTCGTCGACCGCCACCCCGGGCAGCGGCCGGGTCGCGTCGCACAGGATGCCGTCGACGTAGTAGCGGCCGCCGCCGATGAGCAGGTCGTCCAGCTCGCGGCTGCCGGCCTTGAACTTGATGTGGAAGCCGGTGTCCCCGGCCGGGCCGCCGTGCTGCCCGATCAGGTCGGCGGCGATCGTACGGGCCTGGTGGAGCTGGATCGCGGCCTGCTCGTTGGCGTCGGCGTCCAGCTGTACGCGGCCCTGCTGGGCAACCACCGCCGAGTAGTGGCGGTCGGGCCGAAAGGTGAGACGCGAGAGATCGGCGTGCATGGAAGAGGTCCCCCTCGGAGGTTCGGGAAGTCTGGGCGGCGGCTGCGGGCACGGTGTCGGGGTCTCGGGGTCGGGGTCTCGGTGTCATGTCACGGCGATGACTCCCGCGTCCGTGCCCGCCGGGGTGTACTCCGCGAGCCGCGCCCGCAGACTGTCCTCGCGCTGGGGCTGGTACAGGTCGTGGAAGGCGCCCATCTCGGCCCCGTCCTCGGCGCCCCGGCGGATCTCCTCCGCACACCCGGCGGCCAACTGGCCGTACACCGGGGTGCCGTACCGCTCGCCGCTGAACCGCGGCCGCACCCGCCACGCCTCCCCGGCCCCCACCAGGTCCGGCTGGCAGCGGTGGCGGCGCGGGGTGCGCGAGCCCGGCGGCACATAGCTGAACCGCAGACATCCGACACCGCGCCGGGCCACGTGCATCCGCCCCGTGAACACGCTGTTCTCACCGATCTCGACCGCGTGCGTGTGCACCTCGCCGATGACGGTCGTGCGGTGGGCGTACAGCACGGCGTGCGCGTGGCGGCAGTCCGGGGCGGACAGGGCCGGGCGGTCGTGTCCGGTGGCGTCCAGGATGCTGTCGCGGATGTGGATCGCGAGCGGGTCGGTGTGCACCTCCTCGCCGATGACCTCGATGGTGCCCAGGACACTGCGCTCGATCTGCACACACGCGGTGGTGCGCTCCAGCACCAGGCTGGGCTCGTCGGGCGAGCGCGGCTCGCACTCCGGCTCCAGGGACCAGCCGGGGACGAGCGTGCAGTGGCGCAGCACCACGGCGCCCACCGGCCCGGTGACATTGAGGCCGCGCCCCGCGATCAGCAGCCCGTCCAGCACGATGCGCGGCGCCTCGCCGCCGCCGTCATGGTCTTCCCGCGCCCGGATGTTGAGCGCGTCGGGGCGGTTGCTGTACCAGTCCAGCAGCCGGATCACCGGCCGCGTCCCCTCGGCGGCGCGCAGTTCGAGGCGGTCGCCCGGGTCCAGGTCGAAGTCCAGCTGCTCCTGGTAGGCGCCGCTGTGCGTGATCTCGATGATGCCCTCGGGGCCGCACCGCCCGCCCCGCCGGTCGTGCTGCCACTGCCGGTACGCGTCCATGATCCGCTGGTGCGCACACCCCGGGCCGACCCGGTAGACCTCGGCGGCGGGGGAGGTCTCGCGGTCGTCCCGCTCGTACTCGCCACCGCCCATGTCGTCCGGATACGCGTGGTGGTACGTGACCCAGACCCCGTGGCGCGGCGCCGAGCGCGAGCCGAAGGCGATGCGTCCCAGCTCCGGGTCGACCACCACCTGGCCGCGCTTGGCCCGGTAGCGCCAGTCCGTCAGATCGGCCACCACGATGTCCGAGAGCGGCACCGGCTCGTCCTGGCCGTCCCGCCAGATCGTGAAGCTCTTGCCCGGCCCGTAGTAGTCGGCGAGCCGGTCCGCGAGCTGCCTGCGGCGGATGTACGCGGGCACGTTGTCGATGGCAGCGATGTGGGCGGCGGACGGCTCCGGCTCGGGGCGGGTGACCAGCGGGGTGTCGTTGCCGAGGATGGAGAAGGTGTAGAGGTTGCGGGCCCGGTCGATGCAGTACGCGGGCGCGTTGGTGAGGTGGTACGGCTTCAGCCGCCACACGAACAGCCGCACCCCGGCCGGGGTGTAGCCGCCCTGCCCGCGCCGGGAGCCCGCGCGCCGTACGTCCACCGAGCGCGCCACCGTCCCGAACGGCCCGCCCGCGAGGTCCAGCGCCGACCCGTCCCGCAGATCGGCGAGCCGGCCGCGCTCCAGGCGGCGGGTGTCCGCCGCCGCGCCGCCCGTTCCGCCGTACAGCTTGACCGGCTGGTGGTGTGCGGTGAGCCGGGACAGCTCCACGGCCCGCGCGGGCCACCCGGCCACCGATACGGACAGCTCTTCCAGCAGCGCGAGCGTGCCCTTGCGCCGCCGGTTGGCGACGGTGGCCGCCACGTCCCGGCGCGGCGCGAGCGCCTCGGCCAGCCGCAGCCGGGACGCGTGCGTGGGCCCGCCGTCCCGCAGCCCGGTGGCCAGGACCCGCTCGTAGCCGGGCAGCGGGCGGTAGCCCACCAGGTCGCCCAGGTAGGGCAGCACCCACGCGGTGGCGGTCTCCACGAACCAGTCGTCGTATTGGCGCTCGACCCCGTCGCGTACCAGATCGACCTGTTCGGCGATCACGGCGAGCAGGGCGCGCAGGGGCTCGCCCGCCTCCGCGTCCCTGAGGCGATGCCACTGCGGGAGCAGCTCCGCGAGCCCGTCCGGCTCCCTGCTCATGATGTGACCTCCGTGAGAATCAGCGTGTCCGGGACCTCCGGCGAGAACAGCGCGAGCTGGGCCGGGCGGATGCCGCGGAAGACGGACACCGAGCGGCCGCGGGGCAGCCGGCGGGTGTCGGTGATGTCGGGGTTGAGGCGCAGCAGTTCGGCGAGCGGGATGCCGTGGCGCCCGGCGACGCCGGTGAGTGTCTCGCCGTCCGCCGCGCTCACGCGGTACGTCTCCTCGGCGTACTCGGCACACCGGGCGGGGACCGCGGCGCTCGGCTCGGTGAGCCGGGCGGCCAGCTCGGCCAGCTCCCGCGGGGTGCTGGAGGCCGGGACACCGGTGAAGGCGTCCACGTCCACATAGTCGACGCCCGGCACCGCGTGGGCGGTGGCCAGCACCTCGGAGAGCAGGGCCGGCTGCCCCAACTCGCGGCCCAGGTAACCCAGGTTGCGGAGGAGTGCCGCGCGCAGCCGGGGCTCGACGAGCTCCCAGGAGTGGTCCGGCGCCACCTTCACCCGTGCCACCAGCAGAAGCAGCACCAGCTCCCGTACGTCCACGCGCACCGGCAGCCGGGTGTCCCCGTAGGCGGCCAGCGAGGAGCGCAGCGCGCGCAGCACCCGCGAGTCCTCGCCGATCGGCACGTCGTCCACCCCGGCGACCGTCACATGCAGCACCTTGCGCCGCCCGTCGAACAGCTCGCGGGCGGTGGCCCGGCCGATGCCCGCGCGCGAGCGGGCGAAGTCCTCGTAGTCCTGGAGGGACACCAGCCGGTCGAGCGCGGACACCGCGAGCGGGACGGTGCGGCGGGTCAGCCCCGGGCCGTCGCCGTCCGCGCCGCCGGTGGCGGGCTGCGGGTTGGTGACGGCGGTGACGCCCAGCGGCCGGGTCAGGGCCTGGGTGACGCGGTCCGCCGCCACGTTGGCGGCCCGGCCGGTGCCGAAGCGGTAGCGGGCCCGTACGTTCTCGTGGCCGCCGGTCAGCCGCGCGCCGTGCACACCGTCGCCGAACGTCACCGTCGTCCGCCCGTCCGCGGCGGTCCCGGTGACGTACACCCGCTCGCGCGGGCCGCGCCCGGCCAGGCTGTCCACCCGGTGCCAGAGCAGCCCGTCGACGCGCACCTCCAGCGCGGGGACGGCACCCAGCGGGTTGCCGGCCGGGAGCCAGGTCAGCGGGGACTGCCACAGAGCGAACGTCTGGTTGGCGAGGGCGGGGTCGCCGCTGCCGATCGCCTCGTCGCGGCTCTCGCCGTGCGTGGCGGGCACCACATTGCCCTGGACGCGGACGGTGTCGCGGCGGTAGCGGTAGGCCAGATCGGCGGTGAGGGTGAGGGTGGTGTGCACATGGTCGCCGGGCAGTTCGGGGTCGACGCGCTGGTCGACGGCGGCGATCACCGCCAGCTCCGTGCCGCGCACACCTGACGAGTCGGCCGCCCCTGGGATGTCAGTGCGCTCGCCGGAGACGACGATCCGGCGGCCGGGCCGCAGCCCGTCGTACAGCTCCGCCAGCTCGATCTCGTTGCCGTGCACGTCCTCGCCCAGAGGCTCGTCCGCCGGGCGCAGCGCCTCGCCGCCCGCGTGCACGGTGGTGTCGCGGATCGCGGAGAGCACGACGTCGTGCTCGTCGAGCCAGGGGTCGGCGAGCGTCAGCTCGGTGCCGCGCCCCGTGATGCCGTAGTTGGTGTACGCGGCGGTGCGCACGGCCGTCACGCGCGTGGTGACGAACGCGAGCTTCTTGTCGCCCGGGATGCCGTCCGGCTCCGTGGAGCCCTTGCGCGGGCGCTCGATGGCCACCCAGCTGCCGACCGCGAGGGAGCTCTGCACCGAGTCCAGCGGCAGGACATAGCGGTTGGCGGGCTCCGGCACGGTCGCGATGCCGATCTCGACGGCCGGCGGCTCGCTGCCCGGGGTGTACCGGACGGTCAGCTCGTACCGGCCGTAGGTGACGTGGACCGGAGCCTGGCCGCGCGTCAGCGTCCACTGCCGCGGGTCGCCGTTGGCCACGACGACCTGCACCCGGCCGTCCTCGGCGGGCCGGGAGACGAACAGCGTGAGCGCGGGCAGGCCCGGCAGCAGCACCGCCGTGACCCCGGGCTCCTGGGAGTCGGTGGGGCGGCTCCTGAGCCAGCCCAGGTCGTGGTCCTGGCCGACGCGAGTGGACAGCCGGACCTTGCCGGGGCCCAGGTCGAACTCCGTGTCCCTGGGCAGATTCTCGCTGACCTGCCACGAGGTGCCGGTCTCGATGTGCTGGAACTCCGCCTTCGCCGGCACCTTGCCCGCCGGGTCGAACACGACCCGCACGCTGGTCAACTCGCCGCCGGTCAGTGGCCAGTCGGCCTGCCGGATCACCCGGCCCCGGTCGTCCTGGACGGGCCTGAGCGGCGCCGTCGCCCCAAAGGGCGCGGCCGTCACCCGCATCGCCAGCAGCTCGCGCAGCACGGGGACGGCGGGAGCGGCTGGAGCGGCGGGAGCGGTTCTGGGCGGGGCGGCCCGGCGCCACGCCGCGTACATCCCGTCGGCCACCCGCGGGTCCAGCGCGGACAGCAGCCCGGCGGCCAGGTCCGAGCCCGGCGCGAACAGCCGCTCCGGGTCATGCGCCGCCCGGGACCCGGCGCCGGACGGAGGCCGTACGACGCGGGTGCGCAGGGCGGGCAGTACGGCGCCGAGCGCGCGCACGGCGGCGGAGCCGTGCGGCGCGGCGGCCTCGGCCGCTGTCTCAAGGGGCCGGTCCGCGGCGAGCTGCGACCGCGGCCGGACCGTGTCGGACCGGGCGGCCTCCGACTCCCCGGCCCGCTCCCGCAGTTCGCCGATCACCGCCTCCAGCCGCTCGAACCAGGCGGCGACCTCTTCGTACGGGGCGGCCAGCACCTGCGCCTCGGCCAGCCGGTCGTGCGGCTCGGCCAGCCGCCGGGCGAGCTGGCCCGGCGTGGTGATCCCCTCCAGGTCGGCCCGCAGCGGCGCCAGCACCTGCGCGTCGAAGTCCTCGATCAGCCGGCTGACCGGGCGCGGATCGGGGTGGTCGGGGGTGGGCTCGGCGTCCCCCCGGTCGTCCGGGTCCTCCGCCGCCTCCGGGTCGGTGATCCACCGGCGTACCTCGTCCACCAGCTCCTTGAGGGACGGCGGGGCGGACTGCGGCAGCCCGATCGCCGTCACGTCCTCCTCCCGGTCGACGCTCACCGCCGCCACCGGCAGCAGCAGCCTCCCCCAGCTACCGCTGGGAGGTGCCCCCTGACCGCTCCCGGAGTCCGGCGTTCCGCCGAAGACGAACAGCAGCCGGTCGCCGACGGCGAGCGCAAGCGAGGTCCCGGCCAGCAGGAGCCGCGACCGCCGCCGCAGGTCGTCGGGGCCGAGCAGGGCCGGGCGGCGGCGCCGCACCGCCAGCTCGTTCCAGGCCCAGCGGGCCGTCAGGTCCTCGCTCGTCTCGAAGGTCTGCGACTCCTCCCCCGAGGCTGCGGGCACGCTGTGGCTGATGGCCCCGCGCGGAATCGTCACCACCACGTCCTCGGCGCGCGGATCCCGGTCCAGCGTGTACGCGAGGTGGGTGTCGGCCGCCACGCCCGGCCGCGGGACATGCCCGACCAGCCGCCCCAGGAGGGTGAGCGAGCGGTAGTCGTCGGCGGTGCGCAGATAGCCCTCGTCGGCGATCCGCTCGGAGTGGAAGGTGAGCAGATCGCCCAGGACCGCCCAGGCGTCCAGCAGCCCGATCGACGGGTCGTCCGGGGTGCGTACGGTCAGGCCGCGCAGCGCCGGGTAGGCGGGCGAGGCGAGCCGGTCGAGCATGGCGGCCAGGAAGGAGCCGTACTCGCCGACCCGGTAGTCCAGGGCCGCCCGGCCGGGCGGGTTGTGCGGGGCGCCGGGGGCCCGGCGCTCGTCGTGTCCACCGCAGCCACATCCGCAGGTGTTCGGGTGGTCGCTCATTTGGCCCCCTTCAACTCGATGGCCAGGCGGCCGTTCTCGGGCCGGTCGGGGTCGTTGTCGCATTGGGCGATCTCCAGGGGGCCGATCCGCAGCACGCCTTCGTCCAGCGCCTCGCCGCCCGACGTCTCGTACGACGTGCCGTCGTCGGGCTCCTTCGGCCCCTCGAGGCCCTCGTGCCACAGCCGCCGCAGCCGGACCACCTCTACGCTCAGCACCCCCGGCACCGCAGCCGCCACGGCCACCAGGCGGCTCAGCCGCACCGGCTCGCCGAAGGTCAGGGCGTCGGGGTGGAAGAAGCCGAGCCGCCCGCCGGACAGCCGGCGGCCGCCCAGCACCCGGTACAGCTCGGCGAGGATCTGCCCGTGCTGATGCCCGGGCGCCGCGCACACCTCGACCGCGATGTCCAGCGGTACGGGGCGGGCCGGGCCGACCACCAGGTCGTGCCCGATCCGGCGGTAGCCCTCCAGGACGTGCGCCACCGAGTCAAGCAGCGCGGGGGATGGCGCCCCCGTCCCATACGCGTCGACGGCGATGTGCGCCTCCTGCACACTGCCGGTCCAGCGGATCTCCGCCGCCGCCCGCTGCACCCCGGGCAGCCCGGACGCGAGCGCCGCGTAGTCCTCGGCGGTGACGGCCCGGTGCCGGGTGCGCCTGAGGTCCAGCGGGGCCAGCTGGCGCACCTGCTCGACCGGCTCGGGCTCGGTGCCCCCGACGGCGGGCAGCGGATTGCGCACCCCGGCCACCGGCATGGGCCGCCCGGTGTCGGCCGCGTCCGCGTCTCGGCAGAGCACCAGATGGTTGATCGCCTCGGCGCCCACGTTGCCCGCTTTTCCGCCGCCCAGCCGGTAGTGGACCGCGAGGTGCGCCCCGGGCTTCGGCCGGGCGCCGTGCCTGCCGTCGCCGAAGCGCAGCGCGAGCCGGCCGTCGTCCTCCAGCTCGCCGACGAAGTGCCGGTCGCGGGGGCGGGAGCTCAGCAGATCCCGGTGCGGCGTCCAGGTCGCGCCGTCCTCGTCCACGCGTACGGCCGGGAGCGCGGCCCGGGGATCCTGGACGAGCGCGGCGGCAGGACCGTGCAGCACCGGGTCCTCCGGGTGCAGCCCGGCCGCGTACGCGCGGCCCCAACTGTGCGCGATCTCCCAGGCGATGCGCCCGTCCAGGACCGTGCCCGCCCGCGCCCTCGCCGTCAGTACGTCGAGGCGCCGCAGCTTGGGGTCGAGCAGCCGGTCGGAGCGGTGCAGCAGCTCGCGCAGCGCCCGGACGGGATGGCGGGCCAGCTCGAGCCGCTCCAGCACCCGTAGCCCGAACAGGACGGTGAGCTCGGCGACTTCCGCGTCCGAGAGCCCGTCGCGGTCGCGGGCGCTGCGCCACAGTTCGGTGAGGCGGCTCCGGACACGGTCCGGGACGGCGGCCAGGTGCCCGGCCTGACCGGCCGCGATATGGCGCGGGTCGGGGAAGGGCACGGCCTGGGCCACGGGGGAGCGGTGCAGCACGGGGCGGAAGCGGGTGGCGATGCCCGGGTAGACGGACTGGGCGAGGAGCGTCCGCAACGCCTCGGCCTGCGCGTACGCCGTGCCGGGCACCACCTTCTCGCGCCGCTGTCCGGCCAGCTCAAGGCCGATCCCGGCCCGGCCGGTCGGCTCCTCGCCGACGGTGGTGAACAGCTCCCGTACGTCCTCGCCGGTCAGCAGCCGCCCGTGCCCGGTCTTGTCGAGGAGCGAGTCGATGAGGCGTGCGGGCGCGTTCCCCGCGTCCTTGTCGAAGCAGCCGAAGGCGGGCGGGCAGCAGGAGCCGAGGACGGCGGGGACGGGCGGCACGGTGAAGGTCTCCGGGGTGCCGCAGCGATACGTCAGCGACCGGCCGTGGTCGACGAGCACCACATTGCCCCGCGCCACACTCACGTCCTCGATCGGCGCGCAGTCCGTGCCGCCTCGCGTGCCCGCCGTGCCCGACAGACACAGCGGGAAGGCGAGGGCGTCCTCCCGCGCCCAGGTGACCTCCAGGACCGGCTGCTCGGCCAGCCGGTCGACGGCCGGGGTGACGGAGGCCAGGCGCACCGCCTGCCGATGCGCCGGGTCGGCGTCGCCGGGCGTGCCGGAACGCGGCCCCAGCACCTCCTCGAACAGCAGCAGATCGCCGGGTTTCAGGTCCAGCCTCCGGGCCTCGCACTTCTCGTCCGCCCACTCGTCGCGCAGCGTCGCGGAGGTGGCGCCGACGGGCAGCGAGCAGACATCGCCGCCCCAGGTCCACAGGCGGATGGTGTTGTGGGCGGGCAGCAGCCGGGCGGGCCTGTCGGCCACGACCGGCTCGAACACCTGGACCGAGCCGCGCTCGTCCAGCACGGCCAGCTCGCGGTCGTCGAGCACGGTGCCGAGGTCGGGGCGGTCGAGCGGGCCGAGCGTACGGACGTCGACGGCGGCGAAGCGGAATTCCCCGGGGCGCAGCGTCAGCGGCTCGACCGTCTCGACGGTGACGAACGCGCGGGCGTTGCAGCCGTCGTGCATCGGGTAGTCGATGAGCCGGACATGGCGGCGTACGGACACCCGGCGGCGGGCGGTGTCGAGGTACGCCTCGGTGGCCACCGCGTCCTGGTGGTAGCTGATCTGGTCGGCGGTGTAGGCGAGCAGATCGACCAGGGTGGTGCCGAGGTCGGCGGCGTTGCGCTCGACCCAGTCGGGGGTGGTGAGGCGGAGCCGGTCCAGGACGACCTGGCGGAGGGTGTCGTAGTCGCGGGCCGTGTAGTCGATGACCGGGGCGGGGCGGAAGGTGGGCGGGTAGTCCGCTCCTTCGTCCTTGCAGTCGAAGGGGGTGGGACAGTCGGGCCGAAAGGTGAACTCCGCCTGGTGGTACCGCTGGTCGAACCCGGGGAAGGGCTCGGTGCCCGGCTGCCCGTACGGATCGGTCTCGACGACGGAGAGCCGGTAGACGGACGTGTCCCCGGCCCGGTCGACCGTGACGTACAGCTTGTCGTCGAGCTCGGGGTCCTCCTCGCGCTCGACGGAGATCTCGACGACCTCGATGCCGGTGATCCGGCGGCCGCCGTCGACGCGTACGTTCTCCGGGCACAGGCCGTGCGGGGCCTTGCCGAGAAAGGTCACGGTGAGGGTGAGCCCGTCATCGCCGACCTCGACGGCGTCGATCCCGTTGAGGTGGGCGGCCCTGATGAGGCGCCGACGTGTGGCGCTCATGCGGCTCCCCTCCCCTCGAACACCTCGTCGCGGCGGCTGGCGGTGGAGCGCACCACGTACCGCAGATGGACCCGCACCACGTTCTCCTCGCTCACCACGTCCAGGGACTCCACCTCGATCAGCTCGCCGAGCCAGCGCTGTAGCGAGGCCTGCACGGACAGCTCCACGGCGGAGGCCAGCTCCGGGCTGTTGGGGGTGAAGACGAGATCCAGCAGCCCACACCCGAAGTCGGGCCGCATCACGCGCTCACCGGGGCTGGTGAACAGCAACTGTTCGATCAGGTCGCGCACATGGTCGTCGTAGTCGGCATGCGCGGTGCGCCCGCGCCGGTCGACACGAAAGGGAAACGCGATATCGGTCCGTACCGTCCGGGCCCTCATCCGCACCTCACTCCTTGCCGCGCGGCGTC
Organism: Streptomyces sp. NPDC021225; assembly: GCF_044332865.1. Taxonomy (NCBI): domain Bacteria; kingdom Bacillati; phylum Actinomycetota; class Actinomycetes; order Kitasatosporales; family Streptomycetaceae; genus Streptomyces; species Streptomyces sp. NPDC021225. Next base: position 751,830 of record NZ_JBIRPV010000005.1, read on the forward strand.
GACGACGGGCGCCCCCTGCGGCACGAGCCCCGCGCTGAAGCACTGTGCCGTGGAGGTGTCGAGCAGTACGGGCACGCCGTCGATCAGCACCGCGTCGCGGTCCGGAGTCCACCGGACGGTGGTGCACGGCAGCGGGACGCCATCGACGGTGTGCGGGCAGCCGGCCACCATGAAGACGTCATCGGCGGTCGGCACGGGCTGCCCGTCGAGCCGCACGCCGGACGACGGAACGGAGGCCGGCCGCGCGCGTCCGCCGTGCGGGCACCTGATCACGGTTTCCGTGTGGCCGACGAGATTCCCGGAATTCCCGGACACGTCTGTTGTCCCTCCCCGTTCTTCGAGCTAACGCTTTTTGGGCACGGTCAGCCGGCCCTCGTTGATGTCGACCTGATTTCCGACCAGCGAAATCGACGCTCCCTGGCCGTTGTTGATGTGCACCCCGCTCGCGTCGATCTTCACGTAGGCCCCGCCGGGGGCCTGGAGCAGAATTCCGTCGGCCGGGACGTCGGACATCACGATCTTGTGTTTGCCCGGCGTCTGGATCACGACGGGATGCGCCGTCGCCGGATCGCTCCGCGCGTCCTCCGGCAGCTGGTCGTTCGCCCCGAACCAGCACCCCGTCCAGATCGGGAAGCTCGGATCCCCCTGCTCGAACTCCACCCACACCCCCGCCCCGACGGACGGCACGACGTACTGCCCGGCGGGCCGCTGCTGATCCCCCGTGAAGGGGAAGCAGGGCATGGCCCAGGTCGACACCTCACCACCGAGCACATCGGGCACCTCGACGGTGATCCGGCCTATTCCGAGCGGGTCCTGGTTGTCCCGCACCCGGCCCCGGAACTTGCCGAGGAATCGGTTGTTGGGGGTTGCCGCCATGGGCGCTCCTGATCCTTTACGGACGAACGGTGCCGCTCCGGGCGATCAGCCCTTCGCGCGAGATGGTGAAGTTCTGCTGGAACGAGCCGGGCCGGATGTTGTGGGTGACCGATTTGACGTAGTAGTCGCCGTCGTAGGTGACCCCCGCGCCCCGGACCCCCACCAACTCGCGCGGCTGGAGGACATACCCGTGCCGATTGACGTCGAGCGAACCGGAACCGGAAATCGCGTCGGCGGAGGTGGCCGCCCTTGCCAGGGCTTCAGCCTCGGCCTGTGGCCGGTCCTTCTTGGCGGTGCCGGAGAGCGTCTTGCGCTTGAGGGCGGGGGTGGCCCGTTTGCCGAGGGGCGGGCGGAGGGGGCTGATATCGGGTTGCGCGAGGAGCGTGGATGTACGGGTCCTTGGATCCTGCACCCGGGCCTGGGGCTCCTCGCGGGCAGTGCCGTCGTAGGCGAAAGTCAGCTGATCGACGGTCGAGTTGACGTCCATATTGACGTTGAGGGCGTGCTGCCGCTCACCGAGCCTTTTCTCCGGGCCCCAGTAGGCGGTGGAGTGGCCGGCCGTGGGCCCGGGGACGAGATAGAAGGTGTAGCCGTTGGCCCGGGCCAGGTCGTTGACGTACTGGAGGTCGGTGCCGGTCTGGTAGTCGACGCGGTATCGCTCATTGGGCGGCTGGAGGATCTGCTCCTTGACGACGTGGGCGTCGATTCCGTAGTCCGTGTACTTGGCGAGAATGCGGGTGACGCGCTGGTAGGGGGCGAGGTTGGGGTAGCGGTCGGTCCGCTCCTCGAGGTCCATGAGGAGGGTCAGGTCCTCGCCGGTGACGGTGAGGGTCGTCTGGCCCGGCTGATTGCTGGCGCCCACCTCGTGGCGCACGATCAGCCCATCGAGGAGAACGACGGGCGTTCCCTTGATGGACGCCGTGACGACCACCCTCGTGCGCGGGTCGAAGAACCCCTCGGGCAGCAACCGCTCGATGATCGCGCCCTTTTTGGTCAGATCGAACGCCATCTGAAAGCCGCTGCGCTCGCCCGCGGTCATGGTGATCTGCGCGGACAGCAGCGCCTCGGTGACCTCGGGCGGCACGGGGCGGGTGAGCTTGGGCCCCATGCGCATCTCGAGATGGATCGGCCCCTGCCCGACGGGCTCATCGGCCATGACCACCTCCCGGGAACCCGCCCGGGATGTCGATCTCCTCACCGGGCTCGGCGGTCAGCTCCCGGGGATCGAGCACCGGGTTGGCGTCCGCGATCCGCCACCACTGGGCGGGGTCGCCGAAGTAGCGCCGGCCCAGGTGATCGGGGCGTTCGCCGCTGCTGACGGTGTGGGGAGCGGTGTCCTCGTGAGTGGTGTCCTCGCCGGGGTCCGGGAGTGGGGGGAGAAGCCTGCGCTTGGCGTATCGGACGGGAGTACCGTCCGGTTGTATGTGCACGCCGATCTCGGCGTCGTGGTAGCGGCTGGATCGGGGATAGGGGTGTGACCCCGGAATCTCGTCCAGCGCGCTCTCGTAAGGCTCAATGCCGGCCATGTCTGCTGTGCCCTCCCCGATCAGATGTCACCGCTGTTGAGCCCCAGCGAGCTGAGACTTCCACTGCGCGCGGCCTTGGCCAGGCGCTCCTTCTGCGCGAGATGCGCGAGGTAGAGCTCGGCGCCTCGGTGGCCGGCCGGGAGGTCGCTGACGGTCAGCACCTTCATCCCGATGCTGAGGGATGCGCGGATGGGGTTGAGGTTCACGTCGAACGCGGATTCGTTGATCGAGAGCTCGGTGATGCGGACGGGCATGACGCGCTTGCTGCCCCAGGTGAAGAGGGTCAGTGGCATTTCGATGGGGCTGATCTCGATGGTGCCCTTCTTGGAGAGGTTGGAGGCGGCGCGGAGTTGGGCGGTGGTCGGCTGCACGAGCATTTCGAGGACGGCGAGTTGGGGGTGGATCCCGTCGGGGGCCGCGACGTCGAACTGATCGGTCGCGTCGATTTCGGCCGTGAACTTCCATGTCTCCTGGGCGGGGCCCTTGAGACGCAGGGCCTCGTTTCTGTCCCCGCCTCCGCTACCGCCTCCGCCGCCGTCTGCCTGGTCTCCGGCGGATTGGGGGGAGAGTGAGCGTTCCAGGGTGTCGGGGTTGAACTGCAACACGATGATGCGTTGGGGGGTGCCGCGCTCGGGGTCGACGATGACGATGCCGGAGCGGATGGGCCTGGGTATGTCTGCGTAGCGGGTCACAGGCGGGCCTCGAGACGGGTGCGAAGGGAAGAGTAGTCGCGGTCCGGAAAGAGTTCTGGAAATACCAGGAGCATGTTCTTGAGGTTGTTTGCGTTCTCCGAGAAATCTTGCCTGCTCAGCGAGATGTCTGCGAATAGATACTGCCAGCCGTACGCCCCCTTGGTAAGGAGCAGCGTTTCGAGATATTCGCAGTAGCCGATTTCAAGCTTAATGAACCCTGGCGGATGGGGTGGCTGCTCGATGTCTGCGATGTCGCTGTACCAGAGTTCAAGTTCCTCGACGTCCGCCTGCATGCGAATGTAGGTCTGAATTCCTGCACCCGATTTGGGTGTTCGATCGATTGGGCATAGCTGCGACAAGAATTCACGATGAAAGTCTGTTTTCCCTCTTCCTGTCCCGGGATCGCTGACCTGGAGGGCGTCGTGAAAATTGATGAGGTTGAACTCGCCCCTGGCATCCGGTAGATCCTTGACAGTTCTCCATGCGGTGCCGAGCTCATAGAACCGAAGATAACAGCCAAGCATGTTTTCGCTGAAACGCACCCCCTCCCATGATTCATCGTATTCTTCCGGAAGGATGCTGGAGAGTGGCCTTTCCAGGTCTGTGCCGCTGCATTGATATTCCAAAAGAGGGCACATTTCGATCTCTTTAATAGAGTCCAGATGTAACTGCTCGTTCCGTGTAAGCGACGACATTGATCTCCTCCGCTCCTTGCCGTTCTACGAGAATGTAAAGTGTCCTGCCCTGTGGCGCTCTTCGACCCGTTTCATCGCCTCGTCGAGCGTGTATAGGGGCATGCCCTTGGATGATTTCCATGTATCTAGTTTATTGCGCATATCTGCAATGTCGATAAAGGGTTGTGAGCGGTTCGGGAGTCCCTTGGCGTATTCCGCGTCCCTCACTTCCTGGACGGCTGTTATAAAGTTGGGTGTCTCTCGCAGGGCCGTATTGAGTTCCTGCTTGCTCGCGGTGTTTATGTTGACTGGAGCCGGCCTGCTGCCGGGTATGGGTGGTGCGGGAATGGGTAGAGTGGCGCTGGTGATCGGGTCGAACTTATCCCAGTCCAAACGGCTTCTTCCATTTGCTTCCGGCTTCCTGCTGTAGAGTCCCCATGATGCCGTGAATGTCTTGGGGAATCCGGGCGGATAGTCTCCCGCAGCGTATTTTTCCGGGTCGATCATCCGCCCCGGATATTTATACGGGGAACCTCCTTCCCAGCGCGTCAACTCGACCTTATACCAGCCCACATTCTCCGGGTTTTTGTTTATTGACCCGAATGTCATGGCTGCAAACTTCTCGAAGCTATCGTAGAAGGGGCCATTGATCGAGTTGAGTGCTGGCACAAAGTTCGATGTCTTGGCGGGCCCGCCAAGCTGCCTGGGGATGAGGTGCATTCGGTCCCACTGAGGCTTTCCAGGGCTGTTGAGGCCATGGTCGTCCACGTATGTCCAGCCCTCGGTGTACTGCCCGCTGGGTGCCTGCCCGTTCCTGTCGGCCCATTTTGCGTTCACAAATGTTGCCTCGGTTTCCTGGCCAGGGCGTCGGCCCATCCGCGGCTGAGGAATGATTTCAGGGTCCGGCAGGCTGTGTTGGTTCAGGTAATCATTCATTTCCTCCGAGAACCCGTTGAGCACGTCCTCTTCGGGGTTAAGGGTCGCCCTGATGTTGAACTTGGGACTTCCTTCCTTGAACAGGCTCGTGAGTCGGTAGTACTGGCGAAGGGCGCCGAGTAGTTGCAGATGAGCCGTCTGCGGTATTCCGGGCTTAAGGCGCTTCCTCAGGATGCGGCGGATGCGCTTGACAGCGTCGCCCAGCCGCTCGTCCTTGGACTGCTTCTCTTCCTTCTTCCGCCCATCCTTTTCTGGTTTGGACTTGGGCCTTCCCGGGCCACTCTTTTCGGGACGGGGCTTGGGCTTGTGTGGGCTCTTCTTATTCGGCCTGGACTTGGTCCGGTCCGGTCCGTCCTTGTCGGGGCGGGGCTTGGGTTTGTCTGGTGTGTCCTTGTCTGGCTTCGGCTTCTTGTCGTCCGGCTCCTTGTTCGGCTTCGGCTTATCCGGCGTATCCTTGCCGTCCGTCTTGGGCTTGTTCGGGTCCTTGCCGTCTTCCTGCGGTTTGCCCCGGGTGTCGCCCCGGTCGTCCTTGGGCTTGTTGCCCGGGGTGGTGTCCTCCTTCGGCTTGGGCTTCGGCTCCGGCTCGGACTTGGGCCTCGCGGGAGGCTCCGGATTTGGCTTGGGCTTCGCGGCCGGGGTTGGGCGGGTGTTCGGGCGGTCTTCGGTGGGCTTGGGCTTGCCGTTCTTGTCCTTGGTCGTGGGGGCCGGGGTCTTGGCGTCGGCCTTCGTCGGCTTGCCTGATGGCTGCGCCGCGGGCTTCGCGGGGTCCGGTTTTGTGGCGGGCCTTGGTTTGGTCGTGGTGGTGGTCGTCGGGCGGGCGGGCGCGGGGGTGTTGTGTTTGTTCGGGTCCGGCTGCTGCGTCTTCTGGCCGCCGGGCTTGTCGCCCCGCTGGTCCGAGCCCTCCGCGCCCGCTCCCTTGCCGCTGGCCCCGCCCTTGTCGCCCTTGCCCTTGCCGAGCCTCGCCGCGACCCCCTTGAGCCGCTTGCCCACCTTCGACACGTACTTGCCGATGCCGCTCAGCAGCCACTGGTACAAGGTCTCCAGCAGCGCGACCACACCCGCCGCGACCGCCTTCGCGAAGAGCACCCCCGCCCCGCCCATGCGGACGGCCTTCAGCCAGTCCAGAACCATCCCCAGCGCCCGCAGGATCGCGCTCAGCGCACCCCAGGCCGTGCGGATGGCGTCGATGACCGCCATCGCCCACCCCGCACCCGGGATCAGCTTGGCGACAACCTTCGTGATGACCAGCTCGCCGATGATCAAGGGGAGTTGGGGAACGACGGCGGCCCACGCCTCCTTGACGATCTGGTCGAGGCTGTAGCCGCCGTTGATCAGCTTGTCCAGGATCGCCTTGGGGACGCCGATGATCTCCTGGATCTTCTCCTGGAACCACTGCTTGACGGCCGAGGAGACCTCGCGGAAGAGGTGGTTCTTCGCGCCGTCCACCGCCGAGTTCTTCGCGCCGCTCAGCCAGCCGCCCGGGTCCATGAGGAAGTCGACGGCGATGAGCATCCACGCGCCGAGCGCGTTCAGCAGCTGGGAGGCGAAGTCCAGAACCGCCTTGACCGCGCTGACGACTGCGTCGACCGCGGCCTGAAGGGCCTTCTTGAGGATGTCGAGGATGCTGCTCAGCAGCTTGCCGAGGGCGTTCAGCAGATCGGTGATGATCTGCTTGAGCATGTTGGCGAGCTTGTTGACGAGGGCGATCGCGGCGTTGATCAGCCCCGTGATGAAGTTCCGGATGCGCTTGGCCAGATCGACGATGGCCCGCACCATCGCCTTGGCGAACTCGATCAGGTCGTTGATGAAGTTCTTGATCGCATCGACGATGGCCTTGCGAGCATCGTTGATCCAGCGCTCGACCGTCTCCTTGAAGTTCTTGATGAAGTTGACGACCGCGTCGCGCGCCTCCCTGATGACGCGGACGATCGCGTTCTTGATCTCGATGACCTTGTCTTTGATCCAGTTGAAGGCCTTGCTGACCCAGTTGCCCGAGTCGTTGACGCTGGCGTCGCGTTTCTTCTCGGCATCCCGTTCGGCCTGGTCGCTCTTGTCCTGGATCTTTTTGTCGCTGTCGTCCTTCTCCTTGCCGACGTCCTTGTCGGTCTGCTCTTCCTTGTCCTTGACGTCGTTGCGGATCTTTTCGTGCCGCTCGGTCTTCTTGTCGCCGAGGGACTGGAGCTCCTTGTCCTGCTCCGAGCGCCAGTCCTCACGCTTGGCGGTGACCTCCGTCATCGCCTTCTCGCGCTCGCTCGCCTGGCTCTTCGTGTTGGTGTCGATCTCGGCGTCGACCTGCTGCTTGTGCTTCTGCTGACCGCCCCGGAAGTCGCGGTCCTTGGCCTGCCGCCCCTCGGACATGCTCTTCCGGCCGTCCGAGAACGCGGCCTGGAACTGCGGCCCGCGCTCGTGCTCCGCCACCTCCGAGGCGGCCTCGGGCGGTACGGCTCCCGTCGACGCGCCGCCCCCGGGCCCGCCGCCTCCGCCGCCCTGCCGGCCGGGGACCTTGGCCGCCATCTCCTCCTTGGGAGCGTCGGGGTAGACCTGGTCCTCGCCCATGGGGCGGGCGGCGTCGTCGCGGCCCGTGTTGACGGTCTCCTGGCCCTTGGTGTCGACGGCGGAGCCCTGCTCGCCGGCCGTCTGGTCGGCGGCGCCCTGCATCTGTACGCCCGGCGCGTTGCCCGCCTGGGCCTGCTTGAGTGCTTCGTCCTTGGTCGGCAGCCCGGCGAACTTGGCCGCCAGTTCCTGCGCGTCCACCTTGAAGCCGACCCAGCTCAGGACCTTGCCGATGCCGAAGCCCAGGGCCATCTTGAAGGTGTCCCAGCCGCCCGGCTCCTCGGCCTTCTCCGCCTCGATCTGGCCCTCGGGCTCCTTGGCGCCCGTGACCTCGGCCTCTTCCTGCTCGGGGGCCTCGGACTTCTGGGCCGGATCCTGCGAGTACTGGGCCGGCGCGTCGGCCTTGGGCTTGCCCTGGAGGGTCTGCGGAGCGCCCGCCGGGCGCTGCATCGAGGGCGGCGCGGCGGCGAGCGCCTTGTGTTCGTCGCCGACGGTCCGGTCCACTGAGCCGCCCACGCCGCTCATGGCCTCAAGCGCCGCGTGGGGCTTGAGCTTGGAGGCGGTGGACAGACCGGCTTCCGGGGACACCTGGGAGAGGTTCGGGGCCGGGCCTGCGTTCTTCTTCTTGCCCTTCGCCGGGGCGGAGGCCTTGCCACCGCCGCCCCCACTTCCTCCACCCCCTCCGCCGCCACCGCCCGGTGCCTTGGCGGCGGGAGCCGACTTGGGCTTCGTGCCCTTCGTGGCCGCTGCCGGGGCGGGGGTTTCGGGCTCGGCGGCCTGCTTGGGTTCCGGGGCGGACGGTGCCGACTTCGCCGCCGGAGCCGCTGCCGGAGCCTCGGCCGGGGCTTCCGTACGCTCCGCAGGGGGACTCTGCTCGCTCTGTGCCCCGCTGCTCGCCCCACCCGGCGTATCCGCGTTGGACCCGCCGGAGACCTGGGTGTCCCGTGCGGGTGAAGGGGATTGTGCGTCGGCCGTCGGCTCGCTCTTGCCCGCCGGAGCCGCGTCCGTCTTCTTCTGCTCCTCCTTGGCCGCGGGCTCCTGGGCCGCCGCCTGACCGCCCGCCGCTTGCTGGGACGCCTTCTCCGGCGCGCCGCCGGACTTGTCGCCCGCCGCGGGGGTGCCCTTCTCCTCCTTCGCGGCCTGTTCCTTGGCCTCGCCGCCCCCCTCGGACTTCCCCGCCGACTGCTGCACCGTCACCTGGGCGTCGACGGGCCCGGCCTTCGGATCGGCGCCGCTCTTCGGATCCCGCGATGCCGCGCCCGCTCCCGGCCGTGTTTCGGCAGCCTGCTCCAGGGCGAGGCCGCCGAGCGTCCCGCCCCCAGGACCGTCCTCGTCCTCCTCGGCCGCCGGCTCCGTGTCGGCAACGGCTTCGGTGCCGTCCTCCTCGGGCTCTGCCTCCGCCGCCTCGTCCTCGGCGTCCTCCGCGTCCCGCTCGGCCTGCACCTTGTCGGCCTTGGTCACCGGGGGAGCGGGGAAGGACGGGACCGGCGGGGTTGCGGACGAGGACGGGTCCAGCCGGTCCGCGGTCGGTACGCCGGACACATCGAGGTCCTGGGCCGGCAGGAAGTCCTCCGGCTGGAGCTTGACGTCCCAGGCGCTCTGCTCCCCGCCCCCGACATCCACCTCCGACTCGCTGCCGGAGGCGAACGGGTCCTCGTCGGCCTTCTCCTCCGGGCCTTCGACGTCCTGATTGCGCTTGCCGTCGAGCGTGGAGAACGGGCCGGGCTGCTGAGTGTCCTCGCCAGACGTCGTCGGCGAACCCGTAGGCCTCTCGGCCCCGCGCTTGTCCTCCTGCTTCAGCTGCTGGCCCGCCACGAGCGAATCGACCGCGCCTGGACGGTTCTTGGCCGCCGACTCCTCCTTGCTCGGGGTCGGGACGCCCTGCTGATCCTGCCCTTCCTTGCCCTTCTCGCCGCCCTCGGACTTCTTCTCGCCGCCGCCCTGTTGCCCGCCCCCGGACTTCCCGCCGGAGGACGAGGACGAGGCCGACTGTTGCTGGGACTGGGGTGCCGCGGCCCGTGCGGCTGGGGCCTGGCCGCCGGATGGCTCGCCGGACGCGGAGCTTCCGCCCTCGCGCCCCGCGCCCGCGCCCGGCTTCCGCTCCTGGCTTCCGCCGCGACCCTCCTTCTCCGCGGCACCGCCGTTCCGCGGCGTGCTGCCGGGGGCGCCCTCCTCGGCAGGCTGGTCCGTCTCCGGGCCCGGTGCCGGAGTGGGCCGCCGCTCCTCCTCGCGTTCCTCCTCCGCCGTCCGCCGCTCCGTATCGCGCTCGAACAGCAGCTCCTCGACCGGATCCGGTTCGACGACCGGGGCGTCCAGCGACTCCCGCTCCGGATCCCCGTCGGCCTCGATCTCGTCCACCAGGTCGAGCACCCGCTCCTGCTCGGAGCTGAGCAGCCTGGTCTCAAGGCGGTCGAGGACGGCGTCCTGCAACTCGTCCGACAGCCGGGCCAGTTGCATACGGGTGCGCTTCGAGCGGTCCTCCGGGTCGCCGCGCAGCGAGCGCACGACCGAGTTGGCCAGCCGGTCCACGAGGGTCGCCGGGTCGATCTGTTCCGTCCGGTGCCGGTCGGCGTCCACGGTGGTGTACCGCAGCCAGCCCGGCGTGGCCCGGCCCTCCTCGACCTGGGCGGCCCGGTCCGGAGCGGCCGCGTTCCCCTCCGCCTCGCGTTCGATCGCGTCCTGCCGCACGGACACCGCGCCCACGTCGCGGCCCGCGCGCAGCGCGCCGAGGCCGTGGGGGTTCTGGACGGTGTGCAGGAGCTCGTGGGCGAGGAGGCGCTGTCCCTCCGCCGTACCGGGCCGGAAGGTGTTCTCGCGGAAGAAGATGTCCTGGCCGACCGCCACCGCGTCCGCGCCCAGCAGCTCCGTCAGCTGCCCCGCGTCGCGGTCGGTGTGCAGGCGGACGCGGCTGAAGTCGTGGCCGAGCTGTTCCTCCAGCTCCCGTCGGACGCTCGGGTCCAGTGGCTGGCCTGCGCCGCTGACGATGTCCTTGGGCTCGGGCGTACGGGAGTTGGCCGTGCGCTCCTTGCGCTTGCGGCGCTTCGCGGACTGGGCCGAGCGGTCGTCCTGGGCCGAGGCCTGGGAGGTGCTCATGGCCGCTCTCGCCCCCTTCCGGACAGGCCCGCGTGCACGGCGCGGGCCAGCGCCTCGCCCAGGCGGGTGGGGGAGGTGGTGGCGGGCAGCGGGGGAAGGTCCGACAGGACGTCCAGAGCGCGGTGTTCGCCGTCCGTCGCCAGCGGTACGCCGCGCTCCCGTACGAGCCGGGACAGCTCGGCCTGGAACGCCGCGGAGACCCGGTCCGGGTCGACCCGCGCGTCGAAGCCGGACAGCGCCAGCTCGCCGATCTCCACGCGCACGGTTTGCGGCTGCTGCCCGTACCCCTCGTTCAGACCCATCCGTGGACCTCCGAGGGCGTGAGCGAGCGTTCCAGCTTCAGGTATTCGGTGCGCGCCGCCGCCAGCATGTGGCGCATCTGGAGCCGGTCGCCCTCCTCGGCCGCGAGGAAGGCGCCGGACAGGGCGATGTTGCGGATCGAGCCGCCCGACACGGTCAGCTGGGCCAGCCGCTCGGCGTCGATGTCCTTCATCGGGGCCTGGGCCGGGAGCACCTTGCGCCAGATCTCGGCGCGTTCGCTCTCGCCGGGGAAGGGGAAGTCGACGACGAAGCGGATGCGGCGCATGAAGGCCGGGTCGAGGGCCTTCTTCATGTTGGTGGTGAGGACGGCCAGGCCCCGGTAGGCCTCCATCCGCATCAGCAGATAGCTGACCTCCAGGTTGGCGTACCGGTCGTGGCTGTCCTTCACCTCGCTGCGCTTGCCGAACAACGCGTCCGCCTCGTCGAAGAGCAGCAGCGCGCCGCCGCGTTCTGCGGCGTCGAAGACCTTGCGCAGGTTCTTCTCGGTCTCTCCGATGTATTTGCTGACCACCTGCGAGAGATCGATGATGAAGAGATCGAGGCCCAGTTCCTTGGCCATCACCTCGGCGGCCAGCGTCTTGCCCGTGCCGGAGCCGCCCGCGAAGAGGGCGGTGACGCCCAGACCCCGGCGCAGCGTCCCGGCGAAGCCCCACTCCTGGTACACGGTGCCCCGCCGGCGTACGTGCGCGACGATCTCGCGCAGGATGCGGCGCTGCCGCTCGGCCAGCACCAGGTCGTCCCAGCCCGCCTCCGGCTCGATGCGGCGCCCCAGCTCGTCGAGGCCGATCCGCGCCTCGGTGAGCCCGGCCCGCCAGGCCAGCTCGGTGGCGTCCAGCTCGTCCTCGTCGGGGAAGTCGCGGCGTACGGTGGCGGCGGCGGAGCGTATGACGTGCGGCGGCAGCTGGAACTGCGCCACCAGGGAGCGGAGGTGGGCCTCCTCGACCTCGGGGACGTCGGCGAAGGCGTCGGACCACAGGCCGAGTTGCTCCTCGTCGTCGAGCCGGGGCACGGTGACCCGCTCGCCGCGCGGCCGGTCGGTGTGGCGCGGGTCCGGGATGGACACCACGAGGGGTACGGCGGCGCCCGCGATGAACGCGTCGGCGGCCGCCGCCTGTTCGCGGTCCAGCTCGCCGACCTCAAGGAGCAGGGCCGCCGGCAGCAGGATCGCCTCGCGCTGCCACAGGCGGGCGAGACGGTCGCGCTCGGCCGGGTCGGTGGGCAGATCCTCCGCGGCCATGGCGTACAGGCCGAGCCCGGAGCGGCGGGCGGCGGCGGCCGCGATGTCCGTACGGGACGGCACGTCGCCGCCGACGAGCTCGACCCGCAGCGGGGCCTCCGGACGGGACTCGGTCCAGCCCGCCGCCACCCGGCTCGCCGCCAGGTCGTACGAGGCGGGGAGTGCCTGCGGGACGGGGGCGCGGCGCAGCAGGCCGTGCAGGCGGGCGTCCAGGTACGGCGAGCCGGCCAGGAAGTGCAGGATCCGCTCGTCGAGGCGCAGCCGGGTGGTGGTCAGCCGGGTCTCGTCCTCCAGCTCGACGAGCCGCCAGCGGCGCAGCGGGGCCACGGGGGTGAGCGCGCTCCAGTGCGGCTCGGCGAGCGCGGCGAGCGCGAGCGAGAAGGTGGGGTACGTACGGGCCGGGTCGCCGCTGGCGGCCGCGCAGCGGGCGGCGGTGGTCGGGTCCAGCTCGGCGGCGGCGGTCAGCAGGACGACCTCGCGCTCGAAGTCGCTGAGCCCGAAGCAGGTGACGAGGGCGTCGAGGGTGCCGGGGTCGCGGGTGGGGGGTGGTGTGACGGGCAGCTCGCCGCGGGGCGCGGGGGCCGGTGTGGTGTCCCCGGCTCGTGCGCCGTCCGCGGTTGGTCTTTCGGCTTCGGGCGGTTCGGCGTCTGTCCCGGCCTTCGCGCGGGCGCGGCGGGCGTGGGCGTCGACGCGGGCCAGGACCGCCTGGATGGCGGCGGCCAGCGCCGTCCCGTCCGCCGTGGCCGGTCCGCTTCCCTCGTGGGTGCTCATGCGTTCACCCGCCCCCGTCTTCCGCACCGCGCCTCAGCTCTCCTGGCCCTTGGGCGTACCCCTGGTGCCCGGTGCCTTGCGGGTGCGAGTGGGGGAGGCTGTGGGGCCGGTGGGTATGGCCTTCTCGGCGGTTGGCTCGGCGGTCTTGTCGGCCGCTTTCGCCGCCGTCTTCGTGGGCTTCCTCGCCGCCGACTTGGACGCGGCGCGTTTCTTCGCGGGCCTCGGAGCGTCCTGGGCAGGCTCGACCGCCTCCGGCGACGTCACATCCGTGGCTTCCGTGGCTTCCGCGGTTCCGTCAGAGCCCGGCAGCCGCGGCGGCTCCGGCGCGCCCGGGGCGCCGAAGGGCGCCGCCCGTACCGTGTACCGCTCCACCGGCTTGGCCGGGACCGGCCGCTCCACGCCCTCCACCAGGACCAGCGACCCCTGGTAGCAGACCGAGAGGGTGTACGGCGTCTGGTAGAGCATGCCCCAGAGCTTCGAGGTTTCGTCGACGTCCATCTGGATGGGCGTGAACCGCACCTTCTGTAGTGACTCCGCGAGGTCGCTGCCCGCCAGATACGGCCGCTCGGCGGCCTCCTCGATCACGTCCTTCGGCAGGACGGGGATCTCGTGCAGTGTGCGCACCACGCACCCGATCAGGCGCTGCCCGACCAGCTCCGTCTCGTCCCCGTACGCGCTGATCAGGAAGTTGAGGTCCATCGCCGCGGCCGGGCGCTTGAGGAGCGTGCCGTCCGAGGCGCGCGTGGGCAGGTCGTTGTGGCGCATGGACGCGTTCGGGGTGACCTGATACAGGAACACGTTGATGGTCGGCTCGGTGGGCGGCTCGGCCGGGGGCTTGCGGGTCTCGACCGAGACCGCCATGTCGATCTCGGGCCGCAGGTTGTTCGCGATGAGGATGGCCAGGGCCTGGGTGACCGTGGCGAAGGCAAGTGCGTTGCTCATGGCCTCAGCTCCTCGTCTCGCCGCGCGTCAGGTAGTCCTGGAGGCTCAGCGCGGGGGCGCGCCGTCCCGCGTGCTCGGGGCGGGCGCCGGGCGGTCGGCCGCCGCCGGAGGCCGCCGTTCCGGCCGCGCTCACCTCGAGCCGCCCGATCTGTACGTGTACGACGCGCTCGGCGGGCTTGGACCGGCGCCGGGTCACCGGGGCGCGGGCCGCCTCACGGCCGAGCGCGGCGTCGCCGGCCCGGAGGCTCGGCGGCGCGGCGGCGGCCGCCGGAGCGAGGATCGCCTCCGGCGACGCGGGCGCGGGCGCCGTGGTCCGCCGCGCCGGGCCGGGCTCGCCGGGCGTCGTGTCCCGCCGCCCGGGGCGCGGGGTGTCGAGGGCGTCCGGCCGGGGCCCGGGGGTGACCTGGGCGGCGGGGCGCAGCAGCGGCGCCGCGGGTCGGACGGCGGTGGCCGGGGCCGGCTCGGTGCGGGGCGCGGCCTCGGCGCGTACGACGGTGTCCCGTACGGTCTCCACCTCGCGCTCGTACCGCACCGACTCGCCGTGCCACGGCGCCGGTTGGGTCGGGGCGGCGAACAGGGGCGCGGGCTCGTCGAGGGCAGGTGGCTCGGCCCGCAGGCTCTCGATCCGCTCGTACGGGCCGGGCAGCCGCGGCCGTACGTGCGCCGTGCGGCCGTCGGCACCCGTCCGCGGCGCGGGGGAGTGCCGCGCGAGCAGCCGGTCGAAGTAGTCAGACATCTGCGCACAGCTCCAGGTAGTAACGGCGCCGCAGCGGGCTGAGCGCCAGGATCTCCGGCTCGCTCCAGCCGTAGGCGGTGGCGAGCAGATGGACGTCGAGCAGCAGGTCCCGCGCCCAGGAGTCCAGTTCGGTCCACAGGTAGGAGGCGATGTCCAGTTCGGCCGAGGTGGCCTCGCCGCACTCCGGACAGGCGATCTTCAAGGTCACCTCGGCGGCGGGGTCGGCCTGCTCGGCGGCCTCGGCGAGCCGCCGCTGCACGGCCTCGGGGAGCCGCAGGCCGCGCAGTTGGCCGGCGGGGACGGGGCGGCCCGCGCGGGTGGCCGAGACGGTGCAGCGGGCGAGGAGCAGCCGGCGGGCGAGCGCGGCGGGCGAGTCGTCACCCGCGTCACCCGCCTCCGCGCTGGAGGCCGCCGCGTCGAGACCCGCCGGACCCGAGCCCGCCGTGACCGCCTCGATGTCGGCGACGGTGGGCAGCCGGAACTCGACCGTCCATTCGCCCTCCTCGACCCGCAGCGGGCCGTCGCCCCGCCGTGGCCGCGCCCCCAAGTCGCCTGCGTCCAGCTCGAACTCCATGTCCTCGCCGCACGCGCCGCACTCGACCCGCACCTGCATCCGCGCGCCGAAGAGCGCGCGGCGCAGGGCGTACAGGTCCGCCTCCCGCTCGCCGACCGGCATCGACAGCAGTTCGTCGGTGCCGGCCTCCGGACGGGCCGCCCGGTGCAGCAGCAGGGCGCGGCCGGGGCCTTGGTGCGCCAGCCCCGCCTCCCAGGTGGCCAGCAGCTCCGCGGGCCCCGTGTTCGCCATCCGTCAGGCCGTCCTGTTCCGTTACGCGCCTCCGTCGCCTCCGTCGCCTACGCCGGATGGGTGAACGAGGGCTCTTGCGGCTCCGGCACCTCGTAGTCCCGCTCCCAGCCCTCGCACTCCAGCTTGAGGCTCTGGATCGCGACCGCGTTGGCGTTGGCGTCCAGCTCGCCCAGCACCTGGTACTCGCTCGGCCAGGTCCGGTAGAGCTTGTGCGAGACGGCGACCTGGCCCGCCTCGTTGAGGACCTGTATGACGATGTCCTTGCGGAAGTCGGCCAGTGAGACCTCCGAGCCGAGCCCCGCGCCGATCTGCCAGACCTTGTTGGCCCAGCGGTCGAACTCGGGGTCGTGGGTGACGCCGCGCTCCAGGGTGATGCCCTCGAACTCGGAGCGGCCCGGGGACTTCCGGGGCGAACTCGGATCGCCGCCGTGGCGGTGCTTCACGACTTCGGTGGTGCGCTTGAGCGGACTGATCTTGCTGATGCCCGCGACCGTACGACCGTCCCACAGGACCAGGAACTTGAAGTTCTTGTACGGGTCGAAGCGATGGGCGTTGACCTGAAACTCAGCCATCACATTCCTAAATCTCGAACTGTCCGGCCATCTGCTGGATCTTGACGATCACGAACTCCGCTGGCTTGACCGGAGCTATACCGACCACGACATTGACGATGCCGTTCGCGATGTCGTCCTCGGTCGTCGTGTCCTTGTCGCACTTGACGAAGTACGCCTGGCGCGGCGTGCCGCCCTTGAACGCGCCCTTCTCGAAGAGCGTGTGCAGATACGCGGACGCGTTCAGCCGGATCTGCTGCCACAGCTGCTCGGTGTTGGGCTCGAACACCACCCACTGCAACCCGCGGCGCAGACTTTCCTCGACATACAGCGCCAGCCGCCGCACCGGCACGTATTTCCACTCGCTGTCGAGCGCGTCCGCGCCCTCCAGCGTGCGCGCGCCCCACACCACCGGGCCCACCACGGGGAAGGTGCGCAGGCAGTTGATGCCAAGCGGGTTGAGCAGCCCGTTCTCGCGGTCGGTCAGCTTGACGGTCAGCGAGTGCACCCCGGCCAGCCGCGCCTCGGTCCCGGCCGGCGCCTTCCACACGCCGCGCTCGCTGTCCGTACGGGCGATGACGCCGGCGAGCGCGCCGGACGGCGGGAAGGAGCGCAGCCGGCCGGTGAGCGGGTCGGTGAGCTGGAGATGCGGGAAGTACAGGCCCGAGTGGTTGCCGCGGACGGCCTCGAAGGCGCCGATCCCGGCGCGCGCGGCGTCCACGCTGCCCCAGGCCGAGGGCGAGTCGACGAGCAGGAAGATCCGCCGCTCCCGGCACAGCCGCTCGGCCGCGGACAGGACGGTGACCATGTCGTCGGTGGACTCGTACGAGGCGAGCTCCGGCAGCGACAGCAGGTTGACGTCGTCCACGTCGCGCAGCGCCTGGAGGCCGGTCTTGCCCGCCTCGCTGCCGATGATGTCCCGGGGGCCGGGCGGGTCGCCGTCCTCGCCGCCGGTCAGCGGGAAGACGGGCGGGTTGACGGAGGCTTCGAGGCCCAGGTCGTTGGCGCACTCGCCGAGGAAGCGCACCACGTCGTCGGGGTCGATGGACCCGGCGACGACCTGGAGGCGGCGGCCGAAGGCGGTGACCTCGGCGCCCGCGAAGGCGTGCTTGCCCGGGGCGTCCGGCAGCGCGCGCAGCTTGCGCTCCAGGAGCAGGGCGAGCTCGGTGACGTTGCACGGCGCCTCGCCGTCGCAGTCGGGGTCGTAGAGCGTGAACGCGCGCTCGACCTCGCCGATCTTGACCGTCAGCTCGACGTTCAGGTCGGGGAGCTCATGGGAGAACGGCTTGGAGACGGTGCCGGAGGGGTCCGGCCGGCCCTCGCCCACGACCTTGACCCGGATCAGCGCGGACGACGAGTTGATCGCGGTCTCGGCGTAGCGGCCGTGGCCGGGGTCCATGGACAGTCCGGTGAAGGACTCGCGGGCGGTGCCGCGCGCGTCGAGAACCTGGAGGTTGAAGGTCTCGTCCGGGCAGGGGGTGTCATGGTCGACGGCCAGCCGCAGGCCCGAGCCCCACAGGCCGGGCTCCTTGGCGTGCACCTCGAGCACCGGGCACTCGCTGTGCCCCTCGGTGGACTCGAGCGTGACGCAGGCGGCCTTGCCGGTGCCGGCCTTGGCCACGCGCACGATGACCGCGACCGTGCCGCCGTTGCCGAAGAACTGGTGCACGGCGTAGCCGACCGCGCTCTGCGAGGTGAGCCCGCCGAAGCGGCGCTCGAAGTCGGCGAAGCTGGTGATCCGCACCGGCGTGTTCAACGGACCCCGGCGGGTGTGGCCCACGAACGCGGTCACCGAGGTGGTGACCGAGGCGATGGTGCGGACGCTGCTGGCAAGCTCTTCGATGTATACGCCGGGATAGCCCGCGTGCGTCGGCATTCCCCCTCCATTCTCTGAGTGCATCAAGAGATGAGGAGAGGAAGTGAAGAGTGCGCGCGGATTACGTGGCTGCTATGCGCACACTTTCTTCAACACTTCCCCCGTCGCACACCCGCGAAATCTGTATCGCAGGGCCCAGCACGTCGCTTGCGGCTCCTGATGCATGAGTGCTTCTTGAGTTTCTTTCCCAGCTTCATGGCAGGTCAAGGAGTTGTTCCGGTCAACTCGCCGATGGCCGGAATTCTAGATCATTTTCTCTTGATCGCTTCTTGAGTAAGCCATTACCCTGCGGAAATGCGGTGCCATTTCGCGCGGGTGGGCCCCCGGGGGCCCGGGTCAATGCGACGGGAACGAGCCGAATAAGTGGAGGTCCCGGCGCGCCGATTTGCGGTCCGCCGGGCCCGGGGATATCGCGCACGAGGGCCCCCGGCCGGACGACCGGGGGCCCTCGACGGGTGTGGTGCGGTGTGGTGCGGCGTCGTGCGGTGTGCGCCGCGCTAGCCGAGCTTGGCGGAGATGATCGGCGCCAGGCGGTCGGTGATGGTGCGGTGGCCCTTGTCGTTGGGGTGGACGGAGTCGGAGAGCTCGTCGGAGGCGAGCCAGCCGGTCGTGTCCACGAAGGAGACCTTGGCGTCGCCGCCGGTCACGGCCGCGGTGACGGCCGCCTGGGTCTCCGGGACGAAGCGGCCGCGGAAGGTCTCCAGGGCGAAGATCCAGGCGTTCGGATAGGCGGCGCGGACCTTGCGCAGCAGGCTGGAGTACGCCGCCTGGAACTGCGCGGACGTCACCCCGCGGCCCACGTCGTTGGTGCCGAGGTTGATGACCACCGCGTTCGCCTGGTAGCGGGAGAAGTCCCAGTCGGGCGTGGCGGCGTTCGGGTTCAACTTGGTGAACTGCTGCTCCAGGCTCATCCGGTCGTCCGCCGTGTCCACGAGGGCGGCGCCGCCCTGGGCGATCTGGGTGTGGTCGGCGCCGAGGCGCTCGCCGATCAGCCAGCCGTACGCGGTACGGGCGTTCTGGGAGGTGGTGGTGCCGACGGTGATCGAGTCGCCGACGAATTCGATCAGTTTCTTCGGGGTGGACGGGGTGAAGGTGGTGGCCCCGCTGTCCAGGGTCAGCCCCTGGAAGACCGCGTCACCGTGGTAGGAGCCCGCGACCACCTGGTAGTTGACCTGAAGGGTGTGGTTTCCGGCGGACAGCGGGGTCGGGGTGAGGTTCACCGTGCCCTTGGCCTCGTCGAAGAACGTCGCGGGGCCGCCGTCGATGCTGGCCCACAAGTCGATCGCGTTGCGCTGCTTGAGCTTGACGGTGCGCCCGGTGAAGCCGGTGCGGAAGTACGCGCCCGCCCAGTAGGGGGTGTAGGCGGTGGCGGAGCTCCTGGTGTCCCAGCGGCCGTAGAACTTGATGTTGGGGTCGCCCGGGTCGCCGGGGGCGGCGGCCGCAGCCTTGGTGGCCCTGCCTGTCTCGGTCGCGGCGCCCGGACTGGCGGCTGCGAGCTTCGCGGAGATCACCGGGGCGAGACGGTTCGCGAACTTGGTGTGGCCGGACTCGTTGGGGTGCCCGTTGCCGTCCTCGTAGTCGGTGCCGTCGGTGAGCCAGCCCGTGGTGTCGACGTAGTAGACCCTGGCGTCCCCGGCGCCGGTGCGGGCGCTGACGGCGGCCTTGGTCTCGGTCACATAGCGCTTCTTGAGGGTCTGGAGCGCGAAGAGGGCCGCGTTCGGGTACTTGGCGCGGATATCGCGGAGGAGGTTGGTGTACGCGGTCTGGAACTCGGCGCCCGTGACGCCATGTCCGATGTCATTGGTGCCCAGGTTGATGACGACCGCGCTCGCCTGGTAGCGGGAGAAGTCCCAGTTCTGATCGCCAGTGGAGCCGATCTTGAAGAACTGGGTGGCCAGGCCCGTGCAGCCGTCCTTGCCCACCAGGCAGTAGCCCGAGCGGGCGATCTGGGTGTGCCGCATGCCCAGCTGCTCGCCGGTCTTCCAGCCGTACGAGTCGAGCGCGAGCCGGTCGGTCAGGGCGCCGGCGGTGATCGAGTCCCCGACGAACTCGATCAGTTTCGAAGGAACTTGCGGGGTTGTCGTGCCCGCGCCCGAGTCCAGCACGAGGCCCTGGAAGACGGTGTCGCCCGAGCGGTAGGAGATCCGGAGGGTGTGGTTGCCCTGGGGGAGGGGCTGCGGGGTGAGGCTGACGGTGCCCCGGACGCCCGCGTAGAAGACGTCGGCGCCGCCGTCGACGCTGGCGTAGAAGTTCACCGCGTCGCGGGCCTTGACCTTCACGGTCGTTCCGGTGAAGGCCGTCTGGAGGTAGCCGCCCGTCCAGTTGGGCACGGCCGCGGTGCCCGAGCTCACGTCCCAGCGGCCGACGTAGGAGATGTTCGAGTCGGTCACCGAGCCGTTGCCCAGGGCGGTGGCGCTGGTGGCCGTGGCGGTGGCGCTGGTGGCCGTGGCGGTGGCGGCGGCGTGCGCGCGGGAGCCGCCCAGGCTCAGCCCCCAGACGAGTAAGGATGTGGTCATGACAAGCAGAAGCATCGCGCGTGCCGTGCGGGCGGCCGCGCGGCCAGGGGCTCTGGTGCTCCTGGTGGGGGGTGCGGTCGGCGACATGGGCCGTCCTCTCTGTGGGCGGGTGCGGGTACCGGCCCGGGAACCTCCTCGGGAGCGCTCCCATCGCGGGCGCGCCCACGATGGAAGCGTTGAATCGGTTCAACGTCAAGAGAGGCGGTCAGGTTCGAAAATTCCCATCGAAAGTTCGCGCCGAAAGCCCGTCAATAAGTTTCGTCCGGGCTCCCGATGACATCCCGGACGGTCTCGACGATCTCCGGCACGGCCCCTGCCGGGGCCGGGTCGAGTGCCACCTGGCGTTCGAACTCGGCCAGTGCCTCCCGCATCATGTACGGCTGTTGCACAAAGGCGAGCTGGACGAGCTCGGCCCCGCAGTCCACATAGTCCCGCTCCCCGTTCTCCAGGGCGGTGACCAGGTCCCACATCAGGCCGACCGCCTCGCTCGCGTCCTGCGGTGAGTGCATGAAACATCCTCCGCTGGTCCCGTGACTCGGTACGGTCCCGTTCTTCGAACTGAGAGTGTCCCGCCTCATCGCGGTGGGCGCAGCCGTAATGCGATAAGCGACAATCCGCCGTCAGGCTTCGACCGTTTTCGGCGCGCGAGCCGTCCGCCGCCGCCCGTTCCGGCCGCCGCCGCTGACCGGACCCGGGACAGGCGGCCGCCGCGGTGCGCCGTGCACGATCCGTCTACGATTCGACCCATGGCCGATACCGGGGGCGTACGCGAAGTGAAGTCCGCGGCCCGCACCGTCGAGCTGCTGGAACTGCTCGCCGCGCGCGGTGACCGCCCGGCCCGGCTGCGCGAGCTCGCCGACGAGCTCGGGGTGCCGCGCAGCAGCATGTACGCGCTTCTCCAGACCCTGATCGACCGCGGCTGGGTGCGCACCGACGCCACCGGCTCGCTCTACGGCATCGGCATCCGCGCCCTGCTCACCGGCACCAACTACCTCGACAGCGACCCGCGCGTCCGCGGCGCCCGGCCCTACCTCGACGAGGCGTCCGACGCGCTCGGCGAGACCATCCACTTCGCCCGGCTCGACGGCGGCGACGTCGTGTACCTCGCCACCCGCGAGTCGCACGAGTATCTGCGCTCCTTCAGCCGCGTCGGCCGCAGGCTCCCCGCCTACGCCGGGGCGCTCGGCAAGGCCCTCCTCGCCGAGCGGGACGACCGCGAGCTGCCGCTCCCCGACGGCCCCTGGGAGCGGCTGACGCCCCACACCCACCCCGACCGCGCGTCGCTCACCGCGGACCTGGCGCGGGTGCGGGAGCGGGGCTACGCGATCGACCGGGAGGAGGGCGTGGTGGGCATCGCGGGTTTCGGGTTCGCCCTGCGGTACGACTCGCCCGCCATCGACGCGATCAGCTGCTCGGTGCCGACGGCCCGGCTGACCGAGGAGCACGAGCGGCGGATCCTCACCGTCATGCGCGAGATCCGCGGCCGCATCGAAGCCGCGGCGCCCGGGGCCACGGCGCCGGTCCCTCAGTGGCGCTGAGGCGGGCCGGCCACCACTTCCACCGGTTCCACCCGGGCGCCCGTGATCACTGCTCCCGTTGAGCAGAGCCCGCCGACTCCAGCGTCCTGGCCGCTTCGTGTTCGCCGCGTTCCTCCCCGAGCGGCGGTCCGTGGCTACGCCCAGCCCCGGTGGGCGGCGCGGACGCCGGCTTGGAAGCGGCCGCCCGCGCCCAAGCGCTGTTGGAGGTCGCTGATCCGGCGGCGCAGGGTTCGCAGGCTGATGCCCAGGTGGCGGGCGATCGCCTCGTCCTTCATGCCGACGGCCAGCAGGCCGACCAGCGTGCGGTCGGCGTCGCCGAGCTCCTCGTCCTCCTCGGCCGGCGGGCCGTCCAGCGGTGTGGCGTGTTGCCACAGCGTCTCGAAGAGCGTCCGCAGCGCGTCGGTGAGCCCGGAGTGTCGTACGATCACCGAGCTGTAGACCGGCCCGGCGTCGACGCTGGTGAGCGGCAGCATCGCGGTCCGGCCGTCGATCACCATCAGCTTCATGGGGACGGTGGGCAGCACCCGCGCCTGTTCGCCGAGCGCGACCATGCCCTCGGCGTAGGCCAGCAGATCCGGGGACTCCAGGGATACCACAGAGTAGAGCGCGCGGTACGCGACACCGCGGCGCAGCACTTCGCTCTGGAGGTCCAACTGGGGGGTGAGCGGGGCGAGGTAGGGCGGGGAGTCGATGAGGCAGACCTCGTGTTCGGCCTGGGCGTACAGCTCCTCCAGCCGGGCGGCGTTGGCGCTCTCCCCGCGCACCACCTCGACGAGGCCGGCCGGTTCGGAGCGCAGCAGCCCCGCCGCGTAGATCTTGGCCATGTCGTCGGCGGTGGCGGCGAGCAGCTCGGACTCGGTTTCGCGCTTACGGATGAGGGCCCGGATGGCGATGCGGGGGTCCACCGGCCGCAGGCCGCCGGTGGAGTCGGGGGCCTGGAGCAGGCCGAGGCGGAGCAGCCGGGCGCAGGCGCGGCGGACGCGGGCCGGGGAGGCCCGGACCAGCTCCGACCAGGTGGTGACGTCGGCGTCCGGCTGATGGAGGATCGCGTGGTACACCGTCTCGTCGAAGTCGGAGACCCCTGCCGCGGCCCAGGGGCTCGGGCTCGTGGCGGGGGTCTCCTCGGCTGCTCTGTGGTCCACTTGCGGCGGCTCCGGCGTGTCGATGCAACGATTCAACGGCACGCTAGACGGAGTTTGTTACCGCCGAGGGGCGGATCTCGGCCTACTTCAGGCCATATGCGCGGGTGACCGTTTGATCGATTCGATTGCCGTCGGCATCGGTGGCCTGGACGCGCAGGGCGACGAAGCCGTTGGAAGCGCCGAGAGCGGGGTGTTTCACGGTGGCCTTGTAGCCCGCGCGGGAGCCGGTCAGCCTGGCCTCCTTCCAGGTCTTGCCGTCGTCGTAGGACACCCACGCCTTGACCGTCTTGACCTTCGATTCCTCCGCGCTCTCCTGGTGGCGGGGTGCCAGCTGGAAGCTGAACTGACGCCCGGCCCTGGTGCGGCCGAACAGGTCGAGGGCCAGGTCGTAGTCCACGGACAGGAGGGGGAGGGCCTTCGCCTCGGCCGTCCGGGCGGAGGTGAAGTCCCATTCGGTGCTGGTCTTCGTCGAGTACGCCGCCCAGGCCGCCGTGCGCTCGGCGTCGATCGTCAGCTTGTACGCGGCCTTGTCGGCGGGCACCTGGAAGGTGCCGGAGCCGTACGGGGCCTCGCCGACCAGCTTTCCGTCCGCGTACAGGCTCGTCTTGACCTTGTCCACGTTGTCCTTGGCCGCGCCCGCCGAGCCGTAGTGACCGCTGCCGGAGTCGGCGTACTCGGGGATGGCGAGGGTGAGTTCATCGCCCTCGCGCTGTGAGACGCCGAACTCGGCGGCGGTCGTCGGGCGGAACACGGGCGACAGCCAGTCCACCGTCTGCTGCGTCCCGGGCCGGTACGTGGCCAGGGGCGCCCACTGCCGGCCGGCGCCGTCGTAGTCCTGCATGGCGGTGCGCCAGACGCGGGTGTCGGGGTCGGCGCTGTAGTACTCGGTGCGCCCGGTGCCCAGCGGCACGTCGTACTTCGACTCCACCGAGAAGAGCTGGTACGGGCGGAAGGTGTGCGTGGCCTCGGCGCCGATCTGCCCCTTGGCCGAGCCGCGGTAGCGGGCGGTGACCTTGGTGGTGTTGCGGCTGTCGAGGCGGTAGGTCAGGTCCTTGCCGATGGCGCCGGGCTCGGGCAGCAGCACGTCGTACACGTACGGGCTGACCGCCGTGCCGCCGAGGTCGAGCGTCACCGCGCTCCGACCCTGCGCGGTGAGCAGGGACAGCAGCTTGTCGCCCTCCTCGCCGGGTATGGAGATGGCCGGGATCGTGGCGCTGTCGACCGCGGTGAGCCACAGGCCGGCCGTGGTCCTGCGGTACACGAGGACGTAGGCGGCGCCCGCCTTGGTGGCGTTGCTGACGGCTTCGTCGGGCCAGCCGTCCGGTGCCAGGCCCACCAGCACGGCCTTGCCCTTCACGTCCAGGCCCTCGAAGTCCTCGGCCGTGCCGCCCTTGGCGTCCACCAGCCGCACCTTGCGGTTACCGGTGATCTTGACGGGCCAGCCGGTGTACGTGTCCACGTACTGTGGGTTCAGCGTCACCCGCTCCGGGCTGGTGACGCTCGCCGTCAGCTTCCGCTTCTCCAGCCGCCATCTGCTGTAGAACTCGAAGGAGCCGTCGGTGACCTGCTTGGTCGGGGCGGCGTAGATGTGCTTCTTCCACTTGCCCATGACGTAGGTGAGCCCGAAGGAGCTGCCTCCCTCGCGCTCCCGGTGCCAGGAGGTCGTCACGCCCTGGAGCTCGGCGTCCTTCTCCTTGGTCTGTGGCTTGATCTCGACGGCCTTGCGCGCGTCGAGAGTGAGCGAGGTGTCGCCGGTGACCTCGATCTGCGGGTCGCCGACAATGCTCGTCCCGACCTCGTGCCGCCCGCTGTCGAGGATGGGGATCCAGGTGGCGAGGGAGTAGGTGCCCTTCTCCACCCGGAAGGTCTCGGAGCCTCCCATGGCGCCGAACTGGTTGTACGTGTAGTCGGCGAGGTTCTGGAAGGTGAAGAGGGCCGACCGCGCCGGCTTGCCCTCGCGGTCCAGCAGTTCGACCTTCAGGTCGTACAGATCCGCCTCCCGCTCGTAGCCGACGGCCGTGGTGGCCTTGACCGTGCCGTCCTCACTGGTCGCCGTGATGTACCCGGTGTGGCGGCCGACGTCGGCCTTCGCCGGGTCGACGGTCACCGGGACCTTCGCGGCGCCGTTCGCCGGCACCGTCACGCTGTCGGAGCCCAGCGAGAGCGACCCGCCGTCCACCGAGGACGCCAGCCTCAAGGTCACCGGCTTCTCGGTGGCGTTGGTGTACGCGATCGTCTTGGTGTCGGGCGCGTCGTCGCTGTACCCGTACAGGCCGTAGCTGAGCGCCGGGGTCGCGAAGACGTTCTGGGTGACGGCGCGGGGCACGTCGACCCGGCCGTCGCCCTGTTGGAAGGGGCCATTGGCGGTGTTGGTCTTCGCGGTGCTGGCGAGGGACGCCTTGATCTGCTGGCCGGTCCAGTCGGGGTGCGCCTGGGCGACGATCGCCGCCGCGCCCGCGACGTGCGGCGTGGCCATCGAGGTGCCGTTGGCCGTGGTGTACAGGTCGTCGACCGGAGTGCCCATGCTCGTGCCGGCCGCGCGGGCCGCCGTGATGGCGACACCCGGCGCGGTGATCTCCGGCTTGACCCCGTAGTCCCCGATGCGCGGGCCGCGGCTGGAGAACGACGCCAGCTTGTCCTGCTTGTCGACGGCGCCGACGGTCAGGGCCGAGTCCGCGATGCCGGGCGTGCCGACGGTCTGCTCGAACGGGCCGGTGTTGCCCGCGGCGATCACGAACAGCGCTCCGGACGACGCCGACAGCTGGTCCACCGCCTCGCTCAGCGGGTCCGAGGGGCCGCTCGCCGTGCCGCCGAGCGACATGGAGATCACCTTGGCGCCGGAGGTCGCGGCCCACTCCATGCCCTCGATGATCCACGAGGAGTAGCCCTCGCCCGCGTTGTTCAGCACCTTCCCGACCAGCAGTTTCGCGCCCGGTGCCACGCCTTTGCGCCGGCCGTCGGAGGCGGCGCCGCTGCCCGCGACCGTGGCGGCCACGTGGGTGCCGTGCCCGAAGCCGTCCTGGACCGTCTCGTCCGGGACGAAGCTCTTGGAGTCGGCGACCGAGTCCTTGACGTCCGGGTGCGCCGTGTCCACGCCCGTGTCCAGCACGGCGACCTTGACGCCCTTGCCGTCGTACCCGGCCTTCCACATCTCCGGGGCGCCGATCTGCGGGACGCTGACATCGAGGGCGGCCTTGACCTTCTGGTCGAGCCAGAGCTTCTTCAGGCCCTTGTCCTGCCTGATGTCGGCCCAGAAGGCGGCTGCGTCGGCCTTGCGTGCGCTGAACGCGGCGCCGCCGACGCTGGACAGGGTCAGCGTCTTCCGTGCGCCGTCGGGTGTCGGATGGGCGCCCTTGCCGCGATAGGTGGCGATGACCGGTAACGAGCCGGTCTTCGTGTCGTCGTAGCCGTCCCTGACGAGGCGCGTGATGTTGAACAGGTTCGCGTCGAGCCGGCCCGCGGACAGCAGCCTGAGCGCGTCGTCGGGGACGACGCTGATCTCCTTGCCGTTCTGGTTCGCCACGAAGTCGACCGATTCGCGGCCCGCGCCTCGCTTCACATCGACGGCGTACCGGCCGTCGTCGCCGGTGGTGACGGTGACCGTATCGCCGGTGATCAGGGTGACCGTGCGTTCCGTACGGACCGGTGGGGCCTTTGGGGCAGCCTCGGACGGCTGCCCGCTCGCCACCGGCATGGCCAGGCCGCTGAGCAGTCCGGCCGCGCCGGTGACAGCCAAGAAGCGACGCAATCTTCGCATCGGCTGGCTTCCTCCCTCATCGCATCCGACTCTCCTTGTCGGAAGGTGCGATCAGGGTGGTGGGCGGGAGTGGACGGGCTCAAGGGAATCCCGTGGCCAGGCTGTGCCAACGCCTCTATCGGTCACGGAGTGACGCCGGTGGGGCCGGGTCGGGGCGGGTACGGCGGGTACGGCGGGTCGCGCGGGGAGTCGGGAGGTGGGCGGTGGTGGTAGGTTGCGCCGGCGACGGCTGATCGCGCTACTCGAACCAGCGCCGGGGCCGGGGCGCCGTGTTGCGCCAGATGTGCTTGGTCTCCTGGTACTCCGCCAGCCCCGCGCGGCCCAACTCCCTCCCGATGCCGGACTGTTTCATCCCGCCCCACTCGGCCTGCGGCACATACGGGTGGAAGTCGTTGATCCACACCGTCCCCGCGCGCAGCCGCGAGGCCATCCGGTGCGCCCTGGCCGCGTCCTGTGTCCACACCGCCGCGGCCAGGCCGTAGACGGTGTCATTGGCCAGCGCGAGCGCCTCGTCCTCGTCACGGAACCGCTCCACCGTCAGCACCGGGCCGAACGACTCCTCCTGGACCACGGACATGTCCGGGGTGCAGTCGTCCAGCACGGTCGGCAGGTAGTAGTAGCCGTCCTCGAGCATCGGGTCGGCCGGGGGCGTCCCGCCGCAGCGCAGCACCGCGCCCTCGTCCAGCCCGGCCGCCACATACATGGCCACCTTCTCGCGGTGCGCGGCGGAGATCAGCGGGCCGGCGCGGGCGTTCTCGTCGAACGGGCCGCCGAGCCGGATCTTGCGGGCGCGGTGGACGAACTCGTCGACAAAGGCGTCGTGCAGCTTCTGCTGGACGAGGAGGCGGGCGCCGGCCGAGCGGACCTGTCCGGCGTTCAGGAGCACGGCGGTCAGGGCGTGGTCGACGGCGGTGTCCAACTCGGCGTCGGCGAA
The DNA here is from genome assembly GCF_044332865.1 of Streptomyces sp. NPDC021225. Classification (NCBI taxonomy): domain Bacteria; kingdom Bacillati; phylum Actinomycetota; class Actinomycetes; order Kitasatosporales; family Streptomycetaceae; genus Streptomyces; species Streptomyces sp. NPDC021225. Next base: position 779,306 of record NZ_JBIRPV010000005.1, read on the forward strand.
CACCACATTGGGGTTCTTGCCGCCCAGCTCCAGCGCGACCCTCTTGACCGTGGGCGCGGCGGCGGCCATGATCCACCGCCCGGTGAGCACGCCGCCGGTGAACGACACCATGTCGACCCGCTCGTCCGTGGCCAGGGGCGCGCCCGCCGTCGACCCGGCGCCCAGGACGAGATTCGCGGTGCCCGACGGCAGCCCGGCTTCCGTGAGCAGCCGCATCAGGCCGATCGCGGTGTGCGGGGTCAGCTCGCTGGGCTTGAGGACGAAGGTGTCACCGGCCGCGAGCGCGGGGGCCACCTTCCAGCCGGCCTGGAGCAGCGGGTAGTTCCAGGGGGTGATCAGCGAACAGACGCCGACCGGCTCGTGCACCACCCTGCTGTCGATCTCGGGGCGGCCCGCCTCGATGACCCGGTCCGCTCCGTCGGCCGCGGCCAGATCGCCGAACCAGCGGAAGCAGGCGGAGACGTCGTCCAGGTCGCACTCGCTCTCGGCCAGCCGCTTTCCGGTGTCCAGCGACTCGGCGCGGGCCAGCTCGGCCTTGTCGCGCCGCAGCAGGTCGGCGACGCGCAGCAGCAGTCTGCCCCGGTCCGGGGCGGGGACCCGGGGCCAGGGGCCGCGGTCGAACGCGTCCCGGGCGGCCGCCACCGCGGCGGAGGCGTCCTTCGGCCCGGATTCGTCGACCGTGCCGACCGGCATGCCGTCCGCGGGGCAGCGGATCTCCCTCACCTGTCCGTCGAGAGCGGCGGTCCACTGGCCACCGATGAACAGCTCCGGCATGGGGTGCCTCCGGGCTCGGAGGGACGGTGCGCGGACCGTAGCGGCGCGCAGACCCGTACATTCCGAGCCTAAGCGGCGTCCCCCGCCCTCGCACGGCGTGCCGCGGCCGGGCCGGGCGGTGCCGTGCCCGTCCCCGTCGGGGAGCCGCGGCCGGGGGCGCGGTCCCCGGCCGGCCGCGCGGCGTGCACAATCCCTGCCATGGTCCGTGATCCGCAAGCCTCGCACGCCCTGGCCGACGAGCTGCTCGCCGCCCTCGATCCGCTGCCCTACCGGCGCCGCATGCGGGAGTTGGCCCTGCGGGCGAGAGCGGCGAGCGCGCACGGACAGCTCGCCGGGCTGCTCGAGGCGCTGTCGGAGCGCGGCGGATACGAGCGGGGGCTGGCCGCCATGGCCGCGGCGGTCGGCGGCCGCACCGCCTATCTGGAGGGGCGGCTGACCGACCCCGACCCCGTGGTGCGCGGCCACGCCCTCAAGGCCGCGCGCCGCGGACAGCTCACGGACGCCGCGCTGGAGGCGGCCTTCGAGGACGCCCCCGCCGCCATACGGGGCCGGCTCGCCCGTACGGTCGTCGCCCGGCGGCGCACCGCGCTCGCCGACCGCCTCGTCGACCCGCTGCGGGAGCGGTGGGGCGACGTAGAGGCGGCGCGGGTGCTGCCCGCCTGCGGACCCGAGACCGTCGCCCGGCTGCTCCCCGGCCTCTTCCACGCCGTCGGCAGCTGGCGCGCGCTGGCCTCCCGCCACCCCGCGGCGGTCCTCGACGAGGCCGAGCGGCAGCTGGCCGCGCTCCCCGAGGCGCTGCGCGGCGACTGGTGGCTCCGCCACGCCTCCTGTGTCGCCCTCGCGGCGCGCGCCGAGCCGCAGCGGGCCCTCGGGCTGCTGGAGCGGCTGTGCCACGGCCTGCTGCCGCTCCCGGTGTGGCACCGGCTGGGCGCGCTGGCCGCCGCCGAACCCGGCCGCACGATACGGCTCCTGCTGACGCCCGAACGCGCCGGTGTCCTGCGCGGCCGGGGCCTGGACCGGGCCGTGCTGCGCCGCCTGGTCCGCGCGGACCCGCCCGAACTGGCCCACCTGGCACGGGCGCTGGGCCACGACGCCCAGGCCCTGTCCCGGCTGCTGGCCGCCCTCCCGCCCTCCCGCCGCCCCGCCTTCTTCGACGCGGCCGTCGCCGAACGCGACCTGACCCACGCCGAACTGGAGCCCGTCCTGCTCGAGGTGCTGCCCCGGCCGCGCCGCGAGGCGGAGGCGCGCCGGATGGCCGAGCGGGCGCGCGAGCGCGGCGCGCCCTGGATCACGGTGCTGGAGGCGGTCTCGTATCTGCCGGTCGGTGAGGCGCGCGAGGAACTGCTGCGGGCCACCCGCCGCTCCTCGGCCGACGACCGGGCGCTGGCCTACCCCCTCCTCATCCGCAACGCCGCCCGCTCCGGCGACCCGGAGGCGGTCACCTCCCTGCTGGCCCTGCTGGAGCGGCTGCGCAACGAGCAGGACCCGGTGCGGTCGGCCGCGCTGCGCGCGCTGTCCGGCACCCAACCCTCCCTCTTCCTCGACGCGGCCGCCGAACACCTCGACCGGGTCGCCACCGACGCCATCCAGGCCCGCGACTCCTCGCCCGCGACCCGGCAGGCCCTGCACCGGCTGGCCGTCGCCCTCCTGCGGGAACACGCGGTCACCGGCCGGCGCGAGCTGATCGGCTGGGCGCTGCGCACCGTCACCCGGCTCGCCGGGAACGTCGGCCGCGGCGATCTGGGGCGGCTCGAGGCAACGCTGCGGCGCGGCCAGGAGCAGGCGGTCTTCGAGGCGCTGCGGCCGTGGCTGGAGGCGGGCGCGGACCGGGTCGACCACGAGCTGACCTTCGCCCTCGCCCGCTCGCTCGGGCGCCGCGCGCACGCCATGCCCGAGCTCCAGGAACTGCTGCGGCAGGCCATCCAGTTCGGCAGCAACGACACCGTCCGCACGGCCGTGGGGCTGTGGCTGGAGGACCCCGCCCGGCGCGACGAGCGGGTCGCCGAGCTGCTGGCGCTCGAGCCCTCGACGGCCGTGCTGCCGTCCGTCCTCGACGTGCTGACGCACCGCCGCACGGATCTGCTCGATGTCGTGCTGGACGACACCCCTCCCTACGGCCGCTTTCTGACGCCCGGCAGTCACTGGACGCCCCCGGTCGACCACGGCATCGGCCGCTGGCTGCCCCGGCAGCGCGCCGCCGCCGCCCGGATCCTCGCCCGCGCCGCCGCCGACGGCTCGCTGCGCACCGACCAGCGCGTGGGGGCGATCGCCGCCGCCGCGCGCATCCCGGACCACGGCGCCGAGGCCGCCCTGGCCTGGACCGGCTCCGACGACGTGGTCCTGGCCGAGGCCGCCCTCGCCGCCCTGGCCTGGACCGACCGCCCGGCGGAGCACCTGCCCCTGTTGCTCGCCCACGCGGGCGGCGACCGGGCCCGGGTGGCGGTCTACGCGGCGACGAGAGCGACCCTCTTCATGGCGCCCTCGCGGCTGGAGGGGCTGCTGCGCGGGGTGCTCGCACCGGGCGAGGGGACGGGCGCCGCCGGGGAGGGCGGGGCGGCCGTGCCCGCGAAGGTCACCAGCCGCAAGGAGGCCGCGCGGCTGGCCGCCACCCGGCTTCCGGCCCCCGACGCCGCCGCGCTGCTCGCCGACGCGTACCACGCGCCGGGACAGCACCACGACGTGCGGGCGGCCTGTGTGGCCTTCGCGACCGGGCTGCTCGGCCACGAGTCCGCCTGGGAGCTGCTGTCGGCCGCCGCCCGCGGGCGGCGCGAGCCGCGCTGGGCCGTGCTGCGCACCCGCCCCCTGGACCTGCCGGAACTCCACCGGGAGCGCTACGCCCGCCTCATCCGGGACGTGTGCGACACCGACGACCCCGAGGTCGTCGGGGCGGGCCACGCGGCGCTCGCCATCTGGGCCCCCTGGGCGCCGGACGCGGCCGTGGTGCTGGTGGCCGCCGCCACCGACCTGGACGACCGGGCCGGCTGGCAGTCCGCCGCCGACGCGCTGATCGACCTGATGGCCGCCGTCCCCGACGGCATGCCCGAGGACAACCCCCTGGCCTGGGTCCTCGCGGCCCTCGCCGCCGCCGACACCGACCCGCGGACGCCCGACGCCGACCCGGACCGCGACCGCCCGGCCCGCCGCCGCATCGGACGCATCACGGCCAGGCTGGCCCAGCACAGCCGGATGCGGCCGGGCACGATGCGGCCCGTCGCGACCGCGGCGGCCGAACTCCTCGCCGGCTACGAGCCCTTCGTCGCGGACGCCGCCCAAGTGCTCGTCAACGCCGTCGACCTGGACGCCGAGCCCGGGGTGCTCACCGCCGCACTCGCCCGGCTGGCCCGTCTGCACGCCACCCGGCCCGCGCTCGCCGCCCGTACCGCCGACGCCCTGCACCAGAGGCTGCGCACCGCCGCGCGGCCCGGCCGGAGCGAGGCCCTGCTGCGGGCCGCACAGGACCTCGGCGACGACGGGGCGCACGCCTCCGGGCTGTTCGCCGTCACCCTCACCGAGGTGGGCGGCGCGCGCACCACGTGGACGGAGCCCTGGCGGACCCGGCTGCGCGCGCTGCGCCGCCATCCGCACCCGGACGTCCGCGACGCCGCGCTTCTCCTCTCGACCGCACAGGAGTAAGCGCCCCTGGCAGCAACGCCTAATCATCGCGGTGCCAGACGTGTGTTTCGAACTGATAGCCGTACTCCGGGCGCCCCTTGACGGCGCTGGTGCGGAACGGCGCGCCGTGGTCGTCGATCCGTATCCTCCCCTCGCGGTCACCACTGGTCCACTCGAGCTCCAGGTACCAGTCGCAGTCGCAGCCGGACGTGCGGGCGTTGATCAGCAGCACCTCCGGGTCCGTGTCGGACACGCGATACGGAAAGCGGACGGCGGGGATCGGCTCGCCGGCGTCGTTGCCGTCCGTCGGGACGGCCAGCGGGCGGGCGGCGTCCAGGTTGACGGAGAAGAGACGCGGGGTCAGGGAGCCGCCGCAGCCGTTGTTCATCGCGAAGGACGACCAGGGCAGCGGGGTGCGCCGCCCCACCACCCGGACGTGCAGGTCCCGGAGCACCACGGCCGACTCGGAGCGGCCCTTCACCGTCACCTCCACGTTCGTGGTGCCGCCGTGCACCGCGCCATGGGCGGACGCCCAGGCCGCGGCGTCCTGCTCGACGGGCGGCGGGGCGACCTGGGACGGCGGGCGGTTGATGAGATAGCGGTGGTCACACCTGCTCTCCCAGACATGGGAGCGGGTGCTGAGCGTGAGCGGGGTGCCGCTGCCGGGCTTGTCGTCCCGGCCGCCCTCCGAGCCGCCCGAGCCGCCGCCGTCCGCGCCGCCGCCGGATCCGCCCCGTCCCGGCGACGCGGAGGGGGACGCGGCGCCGCGCCGCCCGCCGCCCCGGGGCGAGGCCGACGCACGCTCGTGTGCCGTGTCGTCCTTCTTCAGGTCGCCCCGCGCGGTGGGCCTGGCCGGCGGTGTGGACCCGGACGGGGCCGCCGAGGGCTCGGGGGACGCGGCGGCGTCCTTCCGCTCGTCCCCGCTGGGCGGCCGCACCTCCACGGCCGTGATGGCGAGGACGGCCGCCGCGGCCGCCCCGAGCACCAGCGCCCACGGCCGGGTCCGCCAGACGCGGAGCCCGGCCCCGACCGCCCCCACCGGCCGCCCGACCGCCCCGCCCGCCGCCGGAACGGACCGCAGCCGCCCCTGGTCCGCCGCGCGCCGGGCCTTCCCCGCGGCCTTCGCCGCCCGCGGGCCCGCGGCGCTCGTCGGCGGCGCGCCGCCCTCGGCGCCGCTCCCGGCCGCCCGGCCCGGCTGATCCGCCGCGGCGGCGCCATCGGGAGACGGGCCCGCCGCGACGCCGATCGTGTCGTCAGTCGCGTCATCGGTCGCGGCATCGGTGCTGCCGTCGGGCGGGGCCGGCCGGACGACCCCGCCGCGGCCGGAGGCCGCCCGTCTCGCCGCGTCCGCCAGGATCCACCGGCGGTGCAGGGCGACCAGCTCCTCCGGGGTGGCCCCGCACAGCCGAGCTAAGCGCTCCGCCATCGCGTACTCCGCCGGCACCGCGTCGCCGTTGCAATAGCGGTGCACCGTCGACGCGCTGACATGCAGCCGCGCCGCCAGCACGCCGTAGCTGCGGCCCGAACGGTCCTTCAGCTTGCGCAGACTCTCCGCGAACTCCGCGATCTCTTCCCCGCTGCCCACCTGAGCCACCCCCCATGAATCCATACACCGCCGCCCGCACTCACGTTCCACCGTTCCGCGACCGCGTTCCAGGCAGTTGTCATTCCCCCAAGTCAGAGTACGTGCAGGCATTCCCGCGTTCCGCATGCCGCGCCACCCCTGGCGGCGGCGGCACAGCGCCGCCCACGCTGGGGACCAGTCGCCGCGAGCGTTGCGGCGGATCACAGACCCGGGCCGCACACGCTCGGGCCGCACGACCCGGACCGCGTGGACGCGGACCGTAGAGACGGGGAAACACCGCATGCACAACCACAACCACAAGCGCTCCCGCCGCGCCGCCGCCCTCGGCGCGGCCGCCGCGGCCGCCGCCTTGGCCGTCGTCGGCGCCGGGCCGGCCCAGGCGAGCGTCCAGTCGGTTCCGGCCCACCTGGTGCCGAAGGAGCTGCCGCCGCACCCGGCGTCGGACTGGTACGCGAGCGACGTCACGAAGGGCCTGCCCGAGACCCCTCCGTTCTGCGTCGAGAACACCCTGCCCTCGGCGGGAGCCACCCACCGGACGTTCTGGACCGAGTACGACACGGGCGCCGCCCAGATCGTGGTCAGGACCCGGACGGTGGACGCCGCCCGGAAGCTCGCCGCGGCCGCCGAGAAGAAGATCCGGAACTGCGCCGCCGACTGGGAGCGGCAGTTCCCGCAGGGCACCGCCTCCTGGCGGGACTACGGCGCGCTCCAGGCCGAGGACGGGGCGCACGTCTACGGCGTCCACACCTCGTACCCGGACTCGGAGCCGGGCATCCACCTCTTCGGGGTGGGCCGTGACGGGCGGACGGTCACCATCGTCCGGTGGGGCGAGATGGGCGGATACGACCAGGCACCGCTGGCCGACTTCAGGCGGACCACGACGACCGCGGTCGTCAAGCTCTACCAGGAGTAGCGCTCAGCGGCGGCTGAGGGACGGGGGGAACGGGGGGAACGGGGGGACGGGGGAAGCGGGGGGCCGGGGTCCGTGCCCGGATGTGCCGGCTACGCGCGCGCAAGGGGGGTGCGCGTCGCCGTCACACTGAGCAACGGGCGCCGAACGGGGGGCGGGGGCAGGAGGGGGCGGGGCAGGGGGAAGCAGGGTGCCCGGGAGAGGGGGCGGGCCCGGCGTCGGCGCCGGGCACGGCGGGCACCGCAGGCGGCCCTGCCCCCTCAGGCCTCCCGCAGCAGCGCGGCCAGGCCGTGGTCCAGGTCCAGCCGCGCGCTCTCGCTGCCCTCCGGCACCAGGGCGTACGAGCGGCTGAGGAAGTGCCGGAGATCGTCGGTGTCGAACTGGACCATGGCCATGCCCTCCGGGGCGTGGAACTCCAGGACGGTGCGGTGCGGGCCACACGGCCACACCAGCACATCGCCGCTGCCCGCCGGGCCCCGCAGCCCGGCCGTCAGCAGCTCGCGCCCGAAGGTCCACTCCACCGCCGCCCCGTCGAGGGACGCGGCGGGCGGGAAGGAGACGCGCACGGCGAACGGGTCCTCGCGCTCGTAGCGCAGGCATGCGGGAATCGCGCGCGCCTCGGGCGTCGACGCGATGAGGCGGGCCTGGACGGCTTGATCGATGACGGTGGTGGTCAACGCCTGCTCCCTTGCGATCGGTGCGGGTCCTTGCCTCTCTCTACGCCTTTAAGACGTATGGGCGATCACCCCAGTGCACCCGCTGCGGACGTGACGTGTGTCACGACCATGTTTTCGGGTGGAGATGCGACATTTAGGCTTGCGGAATCCACGCAAAGTCTCAGGTGCCGTGCTGAGCTGTTACAAAACCGCGGCCGCGGCGAGGCATCACTTCAGGGGTTGTTCCACCATGACCGAAGGTCCCACAGCGCCGGACGCGCATACCTACATCCGGCGCCACCAAGACCACCATCCGCACCTCGTCGGCTTCGCCCGCACCTTCGTCGGCACTCCCTCGGCCGCGGAGGACGCCGTCGCGGAGGCGTACTTTGTCGTCTGGCGGCGGCTGCGGTCCGGTCAGTCCGTCGGCGACGTCCCGGCCGCCCTGAAGGCCGCCGTGCGCGACCTCGCCCTGGCCGCGGCGAGTCGCGACCGCGGGCAGACCGTCTCCTACGCCGAGCTGCTGGCAGGCGTCATAGAGGATCTGCCGCAGCGGTGGGTCAAGGCGCTCTGGCAGGCGGAGGCGGAGCGGCAGGCGCCGGTGGCGTCGACCGGCCGCCGGGGCGAGGCGGGGGTGAGCCCCGCCGCCGCCCTGGAGCGGGCCCGGGACGGCATGCGCCAGCACTTCCTGCGCGCCCAGCCGGGCGCCCCGGCCGACCCGGCCTGCGGGTGGTGCTGGGAGCGCCTCCCCGAGCACGTACGGGGCGTCGACTCCCCGTCCCAGGCGGAGCAGGTCGCGGTCCATGTGGCCGGCTGCGCGGACTGCCGGGCGCGCATGGAGCGGCTCATGGCGGCCGACGCCCGGCTGCCCGCGCTGGTGGGCCCGGCCCTGATGGTTCTCCTGGCCCGCGGGACCGCGGAGTACCTGGTGCCGCTCGCCCGCGAGGGCGGCGCGGTGGCCGCCCTGTCCTCGGGCGGGGCCCACGCCGCCCCGGCGACCGTCAAGCTGGCGACCGTGGCCCGCACCGCCGGCAACCGGGTGCGCGGGCGGGCGACCCGGGCAGGGCGGCCGGTCGCGGTCGCTGCCGCGGCCGGTGCGCTGGCCCTCGCGGGGGCGGCGGTCGCGGCCGGGCTGGTCCTGACGAACGGCGACTCGCCCGGACAGGACCAGGGCACGGCGGCCTCGACGCCCTCCTCCGCGCCGTCCTCGGACGGGTCCTCGCCGGCGTGGGGCGCGGAGTCGGCGCGGTCCGGCGCGTCGGGGCAGGCGTCGGGCGACGCCTCCTCGGGGCGCTCCGCCGCGGACGGCCCGTCGAGCGGCGCCGCAGACCGTTCGCCGTCCCCGTCCCCGTCCACGCCGTCCCCGTCGGCTTCGTCCGCTCGCGGCACGACCGGCGCATCCGGCGCCCCGCAGAGCGCGTCGGCGTCCCCGGCGCCGTCGGCGCCGACCACAGGGGCCGGCGGTGGCGGGAAGGCCACGGCGACGACCCCCACCCGGCCCCCGGCCACCCAGCCGACCCCGACGCGTACGCAGAGCGCCACGCCCAAGCCGACCCAGACCCCCGGCCAGACCGTGAGCGCGACGCCCGAGCCGACCGCGTCGCCGACCGAGTCGCCCGCCGCGGAGCCGGGCAAGCCGGCCAAGTCGAACAAGACGGCCGATGCGAGCGAGCAGCCTTCCGCGCCCGGCCGCGGCGGGGCCAACGGCTGGGACAACAACTAGGTCCCGCCGGCACAGGGGCGCCCGCTCACGAGCGGGCGCCCTTCGCGTGAGATCCCGCGATTCGGCGTCCGGCCTCACTCGCCCGTGGACGGCGTCCCGCGCATGGGCTAGCTTCCGGCCCCATGAGGGACAAGGGGATCAAGGGCATCAAGGGCATCAAGGGGACGATGAGACGCGCGGTGGCGGCCGGGGTGTGTGCTGCGGCGCTCGCGTCGGCGCTGGCCGCCGCGCCCGCGCAGGCCCAACCGGCGCGCGACAAGGGCCTGTCGGAGGCGGGGTGGCGGCTGAAGGACACCGGCACCGACGCCCGGTTCCGCGGGCTCGCCGCCGTCAGCCGTACGACGGCGTGGGTGGCCGGCTCGAAGGGGACCGTGCTGCGTACGCACGACGGCGGGCGCAGCTGGCGCGACGTGTCGCCCCCGGGCGCGGAGGGGCTGGAGTTCCGCGACGTCGAGGCGTTCGACGCGCGCCGCGCGGTGGTGCTGGCGATCGGTGAGGGCGAGGCGTCCCGGGTCTTCCGTACGGACGACGCCGGCGCGACCTGGACGGAGAGCTTCCGCAACACCGACCCGCGCGCCTTCTACGACTGCCTGACCTTCTTCGACGCGCGCAACGGCATCGCGCTCGGCGATCCGGTCGACGGCAAGTACCGCGTCCTGTCCACCGGTGACGGCGGCCGCAGCTGGCGCGTGCTGCCCTCGGACGGGATGCCCGCCGCGCAGCCGGGCGAGGCGGCGTTCGCGGCCGGCGGGCAGTGCCTGGTCAGCGCGGGGCGCCGGGACGCGTGGTTCGCCACCGGAGGCGCGGCCACCGCGCGCGTGTTCCACTCCGCGGACCGCGGTCGCACATGGACGGTGGCCGACGCGCCGCTCCCGGCCGGCGACCCGGCGCGCGGCGTCTTCGCGCTCGCCTTCCGCGACACCCGCACCGGCCTGGCCGTCGGCGGCGACTACCGCGCCGGGCAGCCCTCCCCGAAGGCGGCCGCGGTCACCCGGGACGGCGGGGCCGTCTGGACGGAGGCCGCCGAGCCGCCGCCCGCGTACCGTTCGGGCGTCACCTGGCTGCCGCACAGCCGTCGCGCCGCGCTCGCGGTCGGCCCGACGGGCACGGATGTGACGAGCGACGGCGGCCGCACCTGGCGCACGGTGGACCAGGGCTCGTACGACACCGTGGACTGCGCCGCGGACCTCGGCTGCTGGGCGGCGGGCGAACGGGGCCGGGTCGCGCGTCTGGAGCCGGCCGGGGGGTGAGTCAGGACGGCGGCTGCCGGCGGTGGGCGGCCAGCTCGGGAGCGGTCTTCGTGGCCAGGAACTCCGTGATCCGGTACTCGCACAGGCCCGCGACCGAGAACGGGTCGGTCGCCACGAGCCGCTCGACCCGGGCCCGGTCGTCGCCGACCGCCAGGATGATCCCGCCGTCCCGCGGCACCTTGCGGCCCGAGGCGATGATGTCGCCCGAGGCGTAGAGCCCCTCCAGCCAGGTCACGTGGTCGGGGAGCGCGGCTTCGATGCGCTCGATGGGCGCGGTGTAGGTCAGCTCCAATACGAACATGATCGCGAGGCTAGTAGCGTGGGGGACACCATGACCAGCACTTCCGACCCCGCTGCCGCCCCTGGGCCCGCCGCCGAGCCCAGCTACGAACTCCCGCCGGGCTGGCCGACGACGGAGGCCGAGGCGGCCGCTGCCCAGGAGCGGCTGCGCGGCTCCGTCCTGGTGGGCGGGGACCTGCCCGCGCCGGGCGGCGGCGCGGGCACCGTGGTGGGCGTGGACGTCGCGTACGACGACGAGCGGGGCGTGGTCGCGGCGGCCGCCGTCGCGCTGGACCCGCGCGGCCTCGCGGTCGTGGGGGAGGCCACGGCGGTCGGCCGGGTCACCTTCCCGTATGTGCCCGGCCTGCTGGCGTTCCGCGAGATCCCGGCCGTCCTCGACGCGCTGGCCACCCTGGACCGGCTCGGCCACCGCCCCGACGTGGTGGTCTGCGACGGCTACGGCCTCGCCCACCCGCGCCGCTTCGGGCTGGCCAGCCACCTGGGGGTGCTCACCGGGCTGCCCACCATCGGCGTGGCCAAGAACCCCTTCACCTTCCACCACGACGCCCCCGGCCCGCGCCGCGGGCAGTGGTCACCGCTCCTGGACGGGGCGGAGGAGGTCGGCCGCGCGCTGCGCACGCAGGACGGCGTGAAGCCGGTCTTCGTCTCCGTCGGCCATCGGGTGAGCCTCGCGGACGCCTGTGCGTACGCGCTGCACCTGGCCCGCGACTACCGGCTGCCCGAGACCACGCGGCGGGCCGACGCGCTGTGCCGCCGGGCGCTGGCGGGCGCGTAACCGGCGGTCAGCCGGCCGTCCGCCGCGTCTCCACCTGGAAGCAGCCGTACTCGACGGCGCGTACGTGCACCGCGACCACCTCCGGATCGCGGTAGACCTCTCTCAGCCCCTCCTCGATCGTCGTCTCCCCGCCGTTCAGCAGCAGCCCGCCGAGGATGTCGCCTTGGGCGGAGTACGCCCGCAGCACCCGCCGCTCGCCCCGCATGGCGTCCGGGTAGCCGCCGCCCGGCCAGCCGCCGCAGTCCTCGACGTGGATGAAGACCGGGCCCACCTCGCTGTACGGGCCGGGCGTGGCGCCCGTCTCGAGCGCCCAGCGGCGCAGCGGGGCGTACGAGACGAGCGCGATCGTCTCGCCCGGCCGGCTGCGGCCCAGGCAGCAGCGCAGCGGGTTGCCTCCCTCCTCGTCGACCACCATGCGCGGCGGATCGCCCGCGTCGTCGGCGATCCGCAGCTGCTTCAGCACCTCGGGCGCGATGGCCCGGATCTCGTAGTTCTCACTCATGGCGTCCATGCTGGCCGCCGGGGGTGGCGGGTGCTGGCGGGATTCGGACGGCGCGCTGGGGCCGGCGCCGATGCGTACGGGGGCTTGACACGGTGGTGGCGCTCCGTCAGATTCAGCCGCGAACATAGGACGTCCGACGTCCTGAATGACCGAAATATCCGTTCGATTGTCAGAAGGCTGGGTCTCGATGAGTCTGTCGACTCCGCTCACCGGTGTCGTCCCACCCCTGTGCACCCCGCTCACCCCCACCGGCGAGGTCGACACCCGCTCCCTCGCCGCGCTCGCCGAGCGGCTGATCGGCGCCGGGGTGAGCGGCCTGTTCGTCCTCGGATCCAGCGGCGAGGCCGCCTATCTGAGCGACCGTCGGCGGCGCGCCGTCCTGGAGACCGTGACCGAGGCCGCGGCCGGGCGGGTGCCGGTGCTCGCCGGGGTGATCGACATGACCACCGAGCGGGTGCTCGACCACGCCCGTACGGCGGCCGGGGCGGGCGTGGACGGCCTCGTCGCCACCGCTCCCTTCTACACCCGCACCCACCCGGTGGAGATCGCCGACCACTTCCGGCGCATCCGCGGCGGCGCCGGGCTGCCGCTCTTCGCCTACGACATCCCGGCAGCGGTCCACACCAAGCTCACCCCGGCCACCGTCCTCCCGCTCGCGGCCGAGGGCACGCTGGCCGGGCTCAAGGACAGCAGCGGGGACGACGGCGCGCTGCGCCGCCTCCTGGTCGAGGTGCGGCGACGCGGGCTGCACACCGCCTTCTCGGTGCTCACCGGCTCCGAGCTGGCCGTGGACGGCGCCCTGCTGGCGGGGGTGCACGGCGTCGTCCCGGGCCTCGGGAACGTCGACCCACAGGGCTATGTGCGGCTGTACGAGCACGCGCGGGCGGGTCGCTGGGAGCGGGCGGCGGCCGAACAGGACCGGCTGGCCGCCCTCTTCGCCATCACCGACGTCGGCGACCCGGCCGCGATGGGCGGCAGCTCCTCCGCCCTGGGCGCCTTCAAGGCGGCCCTGCACCTGCTGGGCGTCATCGACTGCCCGGCCACCGCCCCTCCCCAGGTGCCGCTGGGCGACGCCGCGGTGAAAAGCGTCCGCCAACTTCTCGAAAACGGAGGGCTCTTGCCGTGACCATAACCCCGCCCTGGTACCGGGAGGTCTCCCGGCGGCAGTGGAAGGCGATGTTCGCCGCCTGGATCGGCTATCTGCTCGACGGCTTCGACTTCGTCCTGATCACGCTGGTCCTGACGGAGATAGCCGACGAGTTCGACCTGAGCGGCGCGTCGGCCGCGAGCCTGGTCTCCGGGGCGTTCATCACCCGCTGGCTGGGCGGCGCCCTGCTCGGCGCGATGGGCGACCGCTACGGGCGCAAACCCGCCATGATCGCCAGCATTCTGCTCTACTCGCTGGGCACGTTCGCCTGCGGCTTCGCATGGGACTACTTCAGCCTCTTCACCGCCCGGCTGCTGATCGGCATGGGGATGGCGGGGGAGTACAGCGCGAGCGCGACCTACGTCCTGGAGAGCTGGCCGACCCGGCTGCGCAACCGCGCCTCCGGCTTTCTGATCTCCGGGTTCGCGGGCGGCTCGATCATCGCCGCCGAGCTTTACAAGTGGGTGGTGCCCCACTGGGGCTGGCGCTGGCTGTTCTGGATCGGGGTGCTGCCGGTGTTCGTGGCGCTGTGGGTGCGGCGCGCGCTCCCGGAGGCCGGGGACTGGAGCGCGGCGGGCGGCGGCGGGGCGGCGGACGGCAAGGGCGCCGGGGGCGGGGCGGTCGGCGGCGGGGCCGGCGGTGGGGCCGCTGGTGGGGCCGCTGGTGGGGCGCGCCCGAACCCGTTCGGGCCGCTGTTCACCGGGCGCGGCCGGGCCTCGCTGAACACGGCGCTGGCCGTGCTCGCGAGCGTCGCGCTGTTCTGCGTCTTCACCCCGGTGGGCAAGGGGCTGGTGTGGCCGCTGGCGCTGCTGGCGGCGGGCTGTCTGTTCGCCTTCGCCGCGCAGCTCGGCGGGCGCCGCCGCTGGGTGCTGTACGTGGCGCTGATGTGCACCGTGTTCTGCGCCTTCCTCTACAGCTGGCCCATCCAGGCGCTGCTGCCCACCTATCTGAAGGAGGAGCTCGACTATTCGCCGAGCGAGGTCACGGACATGATGTTCTACGCCGGGTTCGGGACCATGGCCGGCTGCTGGCTCGCCGGGTTCGTGGGGGACTGGCTGGGCACCCGGCGCGCCTACGCCTGGACCCTCCTGGCCTCGCTCGCCTTCGTCTTCCCGGTGTTCGCGGTGCAGGACAGCCTGGTCGGGCTCGGGGTGCTGCTCTTCTTCCTGCTCGCCCTCAGCCAGGGCATATCCGGGATCCTGCCCAAATACATCGCGAGCCACTTCCCGACCGAGACCCGGGCCGCGTCGCTCGGCTTCGTCTACAACACCGGGGCGCTCGGCGGCGCGGTGGCGCCGGTGCTGGGCGCCCACCTGGCGGAGGGCATGTCCCTCGGACGGGCGCTGGCGGCGCTCACCTTCGGGCTCACCCTGCTGGTGATCGTGCTGGTCGGCGGCAATGTCCCGCAGCGTCTCGCCCGGCTCACCGACCCGGAAGCACCCGATGACCACCTCGTGCCGGAGCGGCCGTTGTCGGCGGCTGCCGCTAGCGTGGAGAAGGCCGGGTGAGGACGGGCAACCACCGAGTCGGCCGACGCCCGCGCCCTGCCCGTCAAATACCCGGCGGACCAGCCTTTTTGAGTTTCCGTCCGGTTATCCACAGGCCCGCCGTGGGGGCTTGTGGAATGCCGGGCGCGTTCTTAGCATCAGCGGTGTTACAGCGGTAGTGTCACACGGTTTGGGGACGGCATGGCGGCGACAGAGCACGGCCCGCTGGCAGGGGTGCGCGTGGTGGAGCTCGCGGGGATCGGGCCGGGCCCGTTCGCCGCGATGGTCCTGGCCGATCTCGGCGCCGACGTCGTCCGCGTCGACCGGCCCGGCGGCCCCGGCGGGCTGAAGATCGACCCGGCGTACGACCTGGCCAACCGCAACAAGCGCTCCGTCCTCCTCGACCTCAAGACCGAGCCGGGCCAGGCGGCCGTGCTCGACCTCGTGGAGCGCGCCGACATCCTCGTCGAAGGGCTCCGCCCGGGCGTCGCCGAGCGCCTGGGCGTGGGCCCCGACGCATGTCTGGCCCGCAACCCCCGCCTGGTCTACGGCCGGATGACCGGCTGGGGCCAGCACGGCCCCCTCGCCGACACCGCCGGCCACGACATCGCCTATATCGCCGTCACCGGCGCGCTCGGCATGATCGGCGCCCCGGACGGCCCGCCCGCCGTCCCCGCCAACCTCCTGGGGGACTACGCGGGCGGCGCGCTCTATCTGGTGATCGGCGTCCTCGCCGCCCTCCAGCACGCCCGCACCTCCGGCGACGGCCAGGTCGTCGACGCCGCGATCGTGGACGGCACCGCCCATCTGACCGCCGTGATCCACGGCATGATGGCGGCGGGCGGGTGGCAGGACCGGCGCGGCGCCAACCTCCTCGACGGCGGCTCCCCCTTCTACGGCACCTACGAGACCGCGGACGGCGGCTATATGGCCGTCGGCGCCCTCGAACCCAAGTTCTACGCCGAGTTCATCGAGCTCCTCGGGATCGCCGAGGAGGCGCCGGGCCGCCGCGAGTTCGACCGCTGGGGCGAGCTGCGCGCCCTCATCGCCGCCCGCTTCAAGCAGCGCACCCGCGAGGAGTGGACGGCCGTCTTCGCCTCGTCCGACGCCTGCGTCGCCCCCGTCCTCTCCCTACGCGAGGCCCCCGGGCATCCGCATCTGGCCGCCCGCGCCACCTTCGTCGACCACGGCGGCATCACCCAGCCCGCCCCCGCCCCGCGGTTCTCCGCCACCCCGGGTTCGGTGCGCCGCCCGCCCGCCCGGCCGGGGGCGGACGCCGCCGAGGTGGCCCGCGACTGGGGCGTGCCGTCCTTCCCGCAGGAGGGCCCGCCGTGAGGCGCCGCGCCGCCGCCGCGCCCGTGCCGTGCCTCCCGCCCCGTCCGAACATCCCGAAAGGCTGCTGACGTGAGCACCGAAGCGTATGTATACGACGCCATCCGCACCCCGCGCGGGCGCGGCAAGGCCGACGGGGCCCTGCACGGCACCAAGCCGGTGGACCTCGTCGTCGGCCTCATCCACGAGCTGCGCCGGCGGCTGCCCGGCCTCGACCCGGCGGCGATCGACGACGTGGTGCTCGGAGTCGTCAGCCCCCTCGGGGACCAGGGCTCCGACATCGCGAAGGTCGCGGCCATCGCGGCCGGGCTCCCCGAGACGGTCGCGGGCGTCCAGGAGAACCGCTTCTGTGCCTCGGGCCTCGAAGCCGTCAATCTGGCGGCGGCCAAGGTCCGCTCGGGCTGGGAGGACCTGGTGCTGGCGGGCGGCGTCGAGTCGATGTCGCGGGTCAAGATGGGCTCCGACGGCGGCGCCTGGTTCGCCGATCCGATGACCAATTACGAGACCGGCTTCATCCCACAGGGCGTCGGCGCGGACCTCATCGCCACCATCGAGGGCTTCTCCCGCCATGACGTCGACTCGTTCGCCTCGCTCTCCCAGGAGCGCGCCGTTCAGGCGTGGAAGGAGGGCCGCTTCGACCGCTCGATCGTCCCGGTCCTCGACCGCGCGGGCCTCACGGTCCTCGACCGCGACGAGCACATCCGCCCCGGGACGACGCCCGACTCCCTGGCCGGGCTGAAGCCGTCCTTCGCCACCATCGGCGCCGCGGGCGGGTTCGACGCCGTGGCGCTCCAGAAGTACCACTGGATCGAGGCCATCGACCACGTCCACCACGCCGGAAACTCCTCCGGGATCGTGGACGGCGCGGCGCTCGTCGCCATCGGCAGCGCCGAGGTCGGCGAGCGCTTCGGCCTCACGCCCCGCGCCCGTATCGTCTCCGCCGCCGTCTCCGGCGCCGACCCGACCATCATGCTGACCGGCCCCGCGCCCGCCACCCGCAAGGCCCTCGCCAAGGCCGGGCTGACGATCGACGACATCGACCTGGTCGAGATCAACGAGGCCTTCGCGGCCGTCGTGCTGCGCTTCGCCCGGGAGATGGGCATCGACATGGACAGGATCAACGTCAACGGCGGGGCGATCGCCATGGGGCATCCGCTCGGCGCCACCGGGGCGATGATCCTGGGCACGCTCGTCGACGAGCTGGAGCGGCGGGGGCAGCGCTATGGGCTGGTCACGCTGTGCGTCGGCGGCGGCATGGGCATCGCGACCGTGGTCGAACGCGTCTAGGACACGGCCTTGGCCGGGCCGCAGCGCCCGGGCCCACCCGCACCGCCTCCACGACTTCCCAGGGAGCCAAGAACCATGAGCACCCCCACCGCCGCGACCGCCATCCGCTGGGAGCGCGGCGACGACGGCATCGTGACCCTCGTGCTGGACGACCCCGACCAGTCCGCCAACACCATGAACGCCGCGTTCATCGCCTCCCTCACCGCGGTCGCCGACCGCCTGGAGGCCGAGCGGGACTCGATCCGCGGCGTCGTCATCACCTCCGCCAAGAAGACCTTCTTCGCGGGCGGCGACCTCAAGGACATGATCAAGATCGGGCCGGGCGACGCCCAGCGGGCGTACGACACCAGCATGGAGGTCAAGCGCGGCCTGCGCCGCATCGAGACCCTCGGCAGGCCCGTGGTCGCCGCGATCAACGGCGCCGCCCTCGGCGGCGGCTTCGAGATCGCCCTGGCCTGCCACCACCGCGTCGCCCTCGACGCCCCCGGCTCCAAGATCGGCTGTCCCGAGGTCACTCTGGGCCTGCTGCCGGCCGGCGGCGGCGTCGCCCGTACGGTCAGGCTCCTCGGCGTCGCCGACGCGCTGCTGACGGTCCTGCTCGAAGGCCGGCAGTACGCCCCGCGGCGGGCGCTGGAGGCGGGCCTGGTGCACGAGGTCGCGGACTCCCCGGAGGACATGCTGGCCAAGGCCCGTGCCTTCATCGACGCGCACCCCGAATCCCAGCAGCCCTGGGACGTCAAGGGCTACAAGATCCCCGGCGGCACCCCCGCGCACCCGAAGTTCGCCGCCGAACTGCCCGCCTACCCCGCCAACCTGAGGAAGCAGCTGGGCGGCGCCCCCTACCCGGCGCCCCGCAACATCCTGGCCGCCGCCGTCGAGGGGTCCCAGGTCGACTTCGAGACCGCGCAGATCATCGAGGCCCGCTACTTCGTGGACCTGGTCACCGGCCAGACCGCCAAGAACATGATCCAGGCGTTCTTCTTCGATCTCCAGGCGGTCAACTCCGGCGCCAGCCGGCCCGACGGCATCGCGCCGCGCCAGGTCCGCAAGGTGGGCGTCCTGGGCGCCGGGATGATGGGCGCGGGCATCGCCTACTCCTGCGCCAGGGCCGGTATCGACGTCGTCCTGAAGGACGTCTCGGCCGAGGCCGCCGCCAAGGGCAAGGCCTATTCCGAGGGGCTGCTCGCCAAGGCCCTCGCCAAGGGCCGTACGACCGAGGCCCAGCGGGACGAACTGCTCGCCCGCATCACCCCCACCGCCGACCCCGGCGATCTCGCCGGCTGTGACGCGGTGATCGAGGCGGTCTTCGAGGACCCGGCGCTCAAGCACAAGGTCTTCCAGGAGATCGAGGGCATCGTCGCCCCCGACGCGGTGCTCTGCTCCAACACCTCCACCCTCCCCATCACCCTGCTCGCCGAGGGCGTCCAGCGCCCGGGCGACTTCATCGGGCTGCACTTCTTCTCGCCCGTCGACAAGATGCCGCTGGTGGAGATCATCAAGGGCGAGCGGACCGGCGACGAGGCCCTGGCCCGCGCCTTCGACCTGGTGCGGCAGATCCGCAAGACCCCGATCGTGGTCAACGACTCGCGCGGCTTCTTCACCTCGCGCGTCATCAGCCACTTCATGAACGAGGGCGTGGCGCTGGTGGGAGAGGGCGTCGAGCCCGCGTCCGTCGAGCAGGCCGCCGCCCAGGCCGGCTACCCCGCCAAGGTGCTGGCGCTGATGGACGAGCTGACCCTGACCCTGCCGCGCAAGATCCGCGAGGAGACGCGGCGGGCCGTGGAGGAGGCGGGCGGCACCTGGCGGCCCCACCCCGCCGACGCGGTCATCGACCGGATGGTCGACGAGTTCGGGCGCCCGGGCCGCTCCGGGGGCGCCGGGTTCTACACGTACGACGAGGCGACAGGCCGTCGGGCGGGGCTGTGGCCCGGCCTGCGCGAGCACTTCACCAAGCCGGACGTCGCCGTGCCGTTCGAGGACATGAAGGAGCGGATGCTCTTCTCCGAGGCGCTCGACACGGTCCGGCTCCTGGAGGAGGGCGTGCTGACCTCCGTCGCCGACGCGAACATCGGCTCGATCCTGGGCATCGGCTTCCCCGGCTGGACCGGCGGTGTGCTCCAGTACATCAACGGCTACGAGGGAGGGCTGCCCGGCTTCGTGGCGCGCGCCCGCGAGCTCCAGACCCGGTACGGCGACCGCTTCGCGCCCCCGGAGCTGCTGCTGGACAAGGCGTCGAAGGGCGAGACGTTCACGGACTGACAGGGGCCTCCGGGTCCTCCTGCCCGTACCAGCCGCGCAGCTCGCTCTTCATCGACCGCTGGAAGGCGATCACCAGCGCCTGCACCACCAGCGGCTGCATATGTGCCGACAGCGACTTCTTGGCCCTGACCCGCTCGGCCCCGGACGGGCCGGACCCGCCCTCGTGGTCCGGCCCCCACACCTCGTCGCGGAAGAGCCTGCTCAGCTCGCGCGCCGCGGACCGGGTGTGCTCGAGGACGACCGTATGGGCCGCCAGGATGGTCTCCAGCGCGATCGGCACCTCCAGCAGCCGCATGCCCAGGTGCAGCACGCCGGGGTCGATGCGCAGAACGTCCGGGTCCTCGGTGCGCTCCAGCACGTTCAGCGCGGCCAGCCGGTCGATGTCCTCCTCCGACAGCGGGCGCCCGGCCCGCCGCGCCAGCTGCTCCCGCGTCGCCTCCTCCGGCGCGTCGGGCGCCCAGGAGGCCACCAGCGCGCGGTGGATGGCCAGGTCGTCCGCGCTGAGGCCGGGCGGCAGCTGCCGCAGATAGCGCTCGATGGCGGACAGGGTCATGCCATGGTGCTGGAGCTCCTCGATCAGCGCCAGGCGGGAGAGGTGTTCGGGGCCGTAGTGGCCCACGCGGCGCGGGCCGATCACCGGAGGCGGCAGCAGCCCGCGGGTGCCGTAGAAGCGCACCGTGCGGACCGTCACCCCGGCGCGGGCCGCCAACTCGTCGACGGTGAGCGTCGGTTCCTCGGTGTCGGTGGTGGCCGTGTCGGTGGTCGCCATGCGCCGTGCCTCGCTCTCCGCTCTGCCGCACGATCGGCTCATCGGTCGGGTGTTCCAGTATTGCTGTCTCACCATCGGTGTGAAGCCCTCCCTCTGTCGACCCCCGTCCCCCGCCCCTGTTGACGCCGCAGGAGTCACTGCATAGCGTGCGGTGCTGTTCAACTGTGTTGGTTTTCTTCCGAATCTGTGAAGTGGGGTCGGAGTGAGTACTGGGCACAGCAAACACAACAGACGCGGCTTCAGAAGGCTGCTCGGCGCGGTGCTGGCGATGGCCACGGCCGCAGGACTGAGCCTCACCGCGGCGGACACGGCCCTGGGCAGGGCGGCGGACGCGGGCAAGTTCCCGGCCGATGTGCACACCTACCTCGAGGACCCGGAGGTGACCGGCGAGGGGCAGGAGCCGCCGCACACCCTGCTGCGGCCGGACGGTCCGGACCGCGAGAAGTGGGAGCGCAGCCTGGACGGCACCTGGCGGTTCGCGATCGCGGACCGGCCCGAGGACGCGCCGCAGGGCTTCTGGAAGCAGGACTACAGCGCAACAGCCACTTCGGCAACTGCCTGGAGACGCGTCCAGGTCCCGCACACCTGGCAGACCGACGACCTCGACCACCCGCTCTTCCGGAACGTCCAGAGCGAGATGGTCCCCGACGCCCCGCCGAAGGTCCCCCGCGACGTCAACCCCACCGGGGCGTACCTCCGGGACATCCAGGTGCCGGCGAGCTGGGACGGCCGCCGTCAGGTGATCCGGTTCGACGGGGTGACCTCGGGCTGGTTCCTGTGGATCAACGGCCGGTACGTCGGCTACGACCAGGGCGGCTATGTGCCCGCCGAGTTCGATGTGACCGACTATCTGCGCCCGGGCACCAACCGCGTGGCCGTCCAGGTGCACCGCTGGAGCGCCGGTTCGTACCTCGAGGACTACGACCAGTGGCGGTACGCCGGCATCTTCCGCTCCGTCACGCTGTACTCCACGCCCAGGACCCGCATGGAGGACGCGTACCTCACCACCGACCTCGATGACGACTATCGCGACGCCACCCTGCGGGCCGAGGTCGACATCGAGCGAGCCGAAAGCCCCGAAAGCAACGACAGCGGCCCGCACCGGGTCACCGGCGTCCTCTACGACCCCAAGGGCCGCGAGGTGCGGCGGCTGACCGCCGAGGAGAGCGACGGCAGGGCCGAGCTGACCGCGCGCGTCAGCGACCCCGCCAAGTGGTCGGACGAGGCGCCGAACCTCTACCGGCTGGAGCTGACCCTGCGCGACCCGGCCGGGAAGGCGGTGCAGACCGTCGGCCAGAACATCGGATTCCGCGAGGTCGAGGTCAAGGACAAGCAGCTCAAGCTGAACGGCAAGCGCGTCCTGATCCGCGGCGTCAACCGGGCCGAGACCGACCCGGCCACCGGGCGGCACGCCACCCGCGCCCGCATGGAGCAGGACATCCGGCTGATGAAGCGGCTGAACGTCAACGCGATCCGCACCTCCCACTACCCCTCGGACCCCTACCTCTACGAACTCGCCGACCGTGAGGGCATCCTCATCGACGACGAGATGGAGGTGGAGACCCACAGCCACGAGAACTGCCCGAACAACTGCCTGGCCGAGAAGCCCGAGTGGCAGAAGGCGTTCCTCGACCGCCACCAGGGCATGGTCGAGCGCGACAAGAACCACCCCAGCGTCATCATGTGGGACACCGGCAACGAGGCGGGGCTCGGCAAGGCGCACTACACCATGGCGGAGTGGACCCGGCGGCAGGAGCCCACCCGGCCGCTCTACCACCAGTCCAACCGGCCCGACGGCGACGCGCCGTTCGCCGACATCGCCGGACCGCGCTATCCGACCCCGGCCTCCCTGGAGAGCAAGGCCAAGACGTTCACCAAGCCCATCGTGATGGGCGAGTACGCCCACGCCATGGGCAACAGCCTGGGCAACTTCCGGGAGTTCTGGGAGGTCATGCGCGCCTACCCGAACGCCCAGGGCGGCTTCATCTGGGACTGGGCCGAGCAGAACATCCGCCGCCCGCTGATCACCACCCCCGACTCCTCCGGCAACCGCATCGCCGCAAGCCTGTCCGGCCGGCCCGAGGTCGTCCCGGGCAAGCGCGGCAAGGCCCTCCGGCTGTCCGGCCTGGACGACTTCGTGGAGGTCTACCGCGACCCGAAGCTCGACCTCACCGGCACCTCCGTGACCCTCGACGCCCAGGTCGAGCCCGCCGACACCTGGACCGGCGACTTCACGATAGTGAGCAAGGGGGACCAGTACGTCCTGCGGATGAAGGACGAGGACACCCTCGAGTTCACCCTCACCAGCGAGGGCAAACCGCGCACCGTCACCGCCCCCGTCCCCGACGGCTGGACCGGCGCCTGGCACCGCGTCACCGGCACCTACGACGGCAGCAGGCTGACCCTCTACGTGGACGGCGAGCGCCTCGCCGACACCCCCTGGACCGGCCGCATCGACTACACCGGCTTCGACCTCGGCGTCGGCCGCAACACCGACACCATGGAGGACGGCTACGCCGGGCGGACCGCCAAGGGCACCGTCGACCAGGTCCGCGTCTACGGGACGGCGCTCACCGCCGGGCAGCTCGCCGCGGACGAGGACCCCAAGGGCGAGGCGCTGATCGCCCTGGACTTCGACGACTTCACCCGCAAGGGCAGCTACCTTTCCTATGGCCTGTACGAGTCCGGCGTGGACGGGCTGGTCACCGCCGACCGCGACCCGGAGCCCGAGACCGCCCAGCTCGCCTGGGTGCAGGCGCCCATCCGGATCACCGCCCCCTCCGGCACCGACCCCCGCTCCGGCCAGGTGAAGGTCACCAGCGAGCGCGCCTTCACCGGCACCTCCGACCTCCGACTGCGCTGGACGGTCACCCAGGGCGCGAAGACCGTGGCGAGCGGGGCCCGCGCGCTGGACGTCGGCCCCGGCGAGAGCGCCGAGGTCCAGCTGCCCGCCCCGCCCGCCAACCCCGGCGGCCACGAGCGGTATCTCACCGTCCAGGCCGTCACCGCGCGGGACACCGACTGGGCGAAGGCCGGGCACGTCGTGTCGTTCGGCCAGTTCGCGGTCGGCGGCGACAAGGTGCCGGAGCCGGTCGCGCCCGCCGCCGCCGCCCGCCCGGCCACCGCCGACGACCGCGGCGAGAGCGTCGAGGTGACCGGCGAGGGCTTCCGCTACACGTTCGGCAAGAAGGACGGCACGCTCACCTCCATGCGCGTCGGGGGCCGCGAGCTGCTGCGCTCCGGCCCCGAACTGGACGCCTGGCGCGCCCCGATCAGCAACGAGCGCTCCGACTGGGGCACCGCCGAGGGCAAGCGGTGGCGGGCCTTCGGGCTCGACCGGCTGCGCACCACCGTGGACGGGGTGGACGTGACCCCCGCGGGGGACGGCACGGTCACCGTGACCGTCCGCTCCACCGCCGCCGCGCCCGATGTGACCGGGGCGTCCTTCGAGCAGACCGTCGACTACCGGGTCGACGGCGCGGGCCAGGTCGGCGTCCGGCACCGGGTCGAGGCGCGCGGTGAGTTCCGCACGCTGTCGT
This sequence comes from Streptomyces sp. NPDC021225, assembly GCF_044332865.1. Classification (NCBI taxonomy): domain Bacteria; kingdom Bacillati; phylum Actinomycetota; class Actinomycetes; order Kitasatosporales; family Streptomycetaceae; genus Streptomyces; species Streptomyces sp. NPDC021225. The sequence continues at coordinate 803,213 of NZ_JBIRPV010000005.1, forward strand.
ATCTGCCGCGCATCGGCCTGAAACTGCGGGTGCCCGAGCGGTACGACACCTTCCGGTGGTACGGCCGCGGGCCCGTGGAGAACTTCAACGACCGCAAGGACGGCACCCCCATGGGCGTGTGGTCCAGCCCGGTCGAGGACCAGTACGTCGAATACCTCAAGCCCCAGGACCACGGTAACCATGACGATGTGCGCTGGGCCTCGCTCACCGACGGCGGCGGCCGCGGGCTGCTGGTCTCCGGCGACCTGGAGGCCGGAGCCACCGCGTACGACGAGCTCGACCGCGCCGCCTACCCGCACTTCCTCAAGCGCAACCCGGGCTGGAACACCCTGCACGCCGACCACGCGGTCACCGGAGTGGGCGACACCCCGAACCCGGTCCGCGAGCAATACCGGGTCAAGGCCGACGAGCCCTACGACTACACCCTGACCCTGCGCCCGCTCACCGGTAAGGAGGGCATGTCGAACAGGTGAGCTCCTTGTATCCTCGCCCCTTCGGCGCTTTCGTAGACAGACGCGCGAAAACCCGGCGCCGGGGGGACGGGGGAGTGCCATGCGCCGCCAGTGGGCGGGGGAGTCCGAGCGGGACCGGGCCGTGGAGGCCTATGCCGAAGCGCGGCTGAGACGCGAGAGTGACGGAGGGCGCGGGTCCGGCCTCGGCCGGGCCCGCGCCCCCGGCCCGCAGCTCGACGCCACCCTGCTGCTCGGCCCGCGCGGCAGCGGCAAGACCACCCTCCTGCGCCATCTGGAGCGGTGGGCCCAGCGCGCGCCCGTCGCCCGCCTCGACCTGGCCGACCTCGGCCAGAAGGGCGGCAAGCCCATCGACGCGCTGACCGGTCTGGTCTTCCGGCTCAACGCGCGGAAGGCGGACTTCCCCCGGCTGACCTTCCCCTCGTTCGGCCTCCTGGTCATGGCCGTGGCCGCCCAGGTGGACGGGATCGACCGGGACACCGCCGTACGCGACATGGCGGACGCGCTGGCCGGCCCGGACAGCCGCCGCCTGGAGGTGCTGGGCCGGCTGGCGGACGCGGTGGCCGGGATGGTCGGCGCGCCCGGGCTGGCCGGCGCCGCCCTGCCGCTGCTGCCCGAGTGGCAGCGCGGCTGGGGCCGGCTGCGCACCCGCCTGCGGCTCCGGCGGATCCGCAGCACCGCGCCCCAGCAGCCGTACGACACCTTCCTCCTCGAGCTCAACCGGCGCTACGGCGCCGGTGAGGACGACGAGCGCAAGCGGGCCGAGGCGGTGCTCTTCGCGGCCTTCCTGGACGACCTGCGCCGCGCCTACGGGACCCGGAGCGGCGACCGTCGGCGCACCTCGCGCTGTCTGGTGCTGCTCGACAATGTCGACTCCCCTCTCGGCAGCGACTTCCTCGAACTCCTCCTGGAGGCGCGCCGGGAGGCCGACGCCGCGGACCCGCTGGTCGTCATGGCCGCCGCGGGCAGCTATCCGCGGGTCTTCGAGGACCACGCCTGGGGCGGGGCGCCGCAGCCCGGCGCCTACCCGGGCCGCTGGGACGGCGAGGAGTTCCGGCCGGCCCAGGTCGCCAGGGGCCTGTGCGTCGGACAGCTGCGCGATCTGCGCCGGCTGGAGGTGGAGCGCCAGGCGAAGGAGGTGCTGAGCGCGGCCGGGCGCGACTTACGGGCCCCGAGGGCCGACAGCGGCGTCAAATGGCTCGGCTGGGCGGTCTACGAGCTGACGCGGGGCCAGCCCGCCGCCACCGCCGCGGTGCTGGAGGCGCTGCTCGGCCGCGGCGACACCATGGACTGGGAGGAGCGGCTGCGGCGCGTCCTCGACCCGTCCGACGCGCTGGTCGACGGCCTGCTGGACCGGCTGCTGCCGATCGACGCGAGCAGGGAGCTGATCCGGGCGCTCACCCGGGCCGCCGCGTCCGTCGACCTCGCCCACGCGGGCGTCGCCGGACAGCTGTGGGGCGAGGCCAACGCGGCGGCGCAGAAGGAGTTCGACGACTTCTGCGCGGACGTGCTCTGCACGATGCACATCGACACCGGCGACCGGGCAGCCGACGGGCGGACCGAGACCCTGCACCCGTTGCTGCGGCTGTTGCTGCTGCGCAAGCTGGCCGCTCCGGCCCCCGCCTCGCCCGGCGAATCCGGCGCCGACGGCTGGGAGGCGACCCACACCGCGCTGCGCGCCCGCGCCGAGGAGGCGGACAAGCCCGGCCTGGCCGCGTATCACGCCCTCGCCCTGGGCGATCTGCCCGCCGCGGCCGCCTATCTGAACGAGCGCTTCGGCCGGATCGCCGCCGAGGACTGGTGCGCCGAGCTGTGCCGGCTGCGCCGGGCACCGCTGCGCCCGGTGGGTCCCGACGCCCCCCACCGCCAGCCCTGGGAGCGCTACGAGGCGCTGGTCGAATTCCTCAACGAGGGCGAGGTCGAGAGCCGGCTGCGGACCGTCACCCGCCTGCTGGCGGCCAGCTGGATCGGCCCCGAGCCACCGCCCTCGCCCGCCACCGACCGGGTCGGGGACCCCTATCGCGACCCCCTCGGCGATCTGTACGCCGAGCTCTACGGCGAGATCGCCGCCCGCTTCAGGACGCTCACCACCCACACCGAGAGCGTGAGCTGGGACCGGACGCTGCTGGCGAAGGCGGCGCAGTACGAGGGGAAGCCGTGGTGAGCGACAGGATGTACGTGCCACCGAGACCCCCGTCCCGGCGGGGCCTGTGGGCCGCGGTGACGCTGGCCGTCGTCGCCTGCCTCGTCCTGGCGGGTGTGTGGTGGCTCGGGGACGACGGGCCCGAGCGCTGCGCCGAGGGGGTCTGGAAGCGGGGGCCGGGGCAGGAGTGCGTCGGGGTGACCGACGGCTCGTATGTCTTCAGCCCCGAGCTCAAGAAGGTCAGCGAGAAGATCCGCGCCGAGAACCGCAGGGTGGAGGAGTCGGGCGACCCCTGGGTCGCGGTCGCCTACACCGAGCCCATGACGCGCAGAGAGGGCGGCCCCCGCGCGAACGACCGCGGACCGGAGGTGGTCAGGCAGGCCATCGAGGGCGCGTATCTGGCGCAGCGCGAACTCAACGACCCCGACAGCGGCCACGGCCGCACCCCGCAGATCAAGCTGCTGCTCGCCAACAGCGGGCAGGGCGGCGAGCAGTGGAAGCCGCTGGTGGAGCAGCTGACCACGATGTCCGGGGATGAGCGGCTGGTGGGGGTCGCCGGCTTCGGACAGAGCCTGGAGACCACGAAATCCGCCGTGGACGCCCTGCGTAAGGCGGAGATCCCGATGGTCGGCGCGACGGTCGCGGCCGACCGGCTGTCCGCCGAGAAACCGGTGTTCTTCCGGGTGTCCTCGCCCAACCGGGACCAGACCGCCATCGCCGCCAAGTATCTGAAGGGCCGCCAGGACGCCGATCCGCGGTTCCGGGTCGAGGTCGTCAAGGACATCAAGCACGACGACTCGTACAACGAGTCCCTCGACCAGGACTTCGACCGGGCGCGGCGCGCCCACGGGCTGAAGCTGGAGACCGCGGAGGGACAGTCCTTTGTCTCCGGCAGCTCCTCGACCGCCACCGCCCTCGCCGCGATCGCCGACACCGTCTGCCGTCCGGAGCGTCCGGCCAAGGCCGTCTACTTCGCCGGGCGCGGACGGGAGCTCAAGCTCTTCCTCCAGGCCCTCACGGCGCCCGGCCGCAGCTGCGAGCTCACCGTGGTCTCCGGCTCCAGCGCGGTCGGCGTCTTCTTCGACCCCCAGGCGAAGGGCTCGCTCGCCGTCGCCGGTGACGTCCTCACCCGGTGGAAGCACAGCGGCATCAAGGTCCTCTACACCGCCTACGCCCACCCCGACGCCACGGCCAAGCTCTACCCCCGCGACGGCAACCCCTTCCGCGCCTTCCGGGACGCCTACCACGACGCCCGCTTCGGCGGCGACCAGGAGCTTCAGAACGGCCAGGCGATGATGGGCCACGACGCGGTGCTCTGCCTGGGCAAGGCGAGCCGGCTGGCCGCGGGACCGCAGGGCGAGGCCGCGGTGGACGCGGCCGGGGTGCGCAACATGCTGCTCCAGGTCGGCAAGCGCTCCGAGCTCCCCGGCCTCAGCGGCCGGATCGCCTTCGACGAGCAGGGGAACCCGAAGCGCAAACCGATGGCCCTGGTGGAGCTGAGCCCCGCCGAGAGCGGCCACTACGTGTACCGCGGCACGGTCTCGCCATAGCCGTCCCGGGGGCGGCCGCCTTCGGCGGGGAGGGTCAGCGGGCCGGGTGCCCGTGGACCGTGTCCGTCGCGTGGATGGCGCGCCAGGACTTCGGCCGCGCCGCGGTCACCTTCGCGCCGACGCCGGTGGCCCGCGCGGCCGGCGCCGCCGGCTTGGACGCGGTGAACAGCCAGGTGTCGAAGACGGCCCCGAGCGGTCGGCCGGAGACCTTCTCGGCGTAGGCCTCGAAGTCCCGCACCGACCCGTTCCCGTAGCGCCGCTCCGTGGGCCACCCCTTGAGGATCGCGAAGAAGTCCTCGTCGCCGATCTCGTTCCGCAGCGCCTGGAGCGCGATCGCCCCACGGTCGTACACCGCCGCGTGGAACTGGTTCTGCGGCCCCGGATCCCCCGGCTTCACCGTCCAGAACGCGTCCTCGGCCGGATGCTGCGCGTACACATAGTCCGCGAGCTCCTGCGCCGTGCCGTCGCCCTCCTTCTCCGACCACAGCCACTGCGCGTAGCGCGCGAAGCCCTCGTTGACCCAGATGTCGCGCCAGTCCTTCACCGAGACGCTGTCGCCGTACCACTGGTGGGCGAGCTCATGGACCACCACCGAGACGTTCGAGCCGCCTCCGAACTGGCGGGGGCTGTAGAACGGGCGGGTCTGGGTCTCCAGCGCGTACCCCGTCGGCACATTGGGCACATAGCCGCCGAGCGCGTCGAAGGGATAGGGGCCGAAGACCCGGCTGAGCCAGTCCGCGACCTCGGCCGTCCGTTCGACGCTGGCGCGCGCCGCGCCCGCGTTGTCCCCCAGGTCCTTGCTGTACGCGTTGACGACCGGCAGGCCGTTCGCCGTGGTGTCGGTGGTGAGGTCGAACCGGCCGACCGCGAGCGTGGCGAGATAGGTGGCCTGCGGCCTGCTGGAGCGCCAGGTGTAGCGCGTCCAGCCCAGCCGGGAACTCGTGGACCGCAGCGTGCCGTTGCTGATCGCCTGTGACCCGTCGGGCACCGCGACCGACACGTCGTAGGTGGCCTTGTCGAGCGGGTGGTCATTGCTCGGGAACCACCACCACGCCGCCTCCGGCTCGTTCGCCGCGACCCCGCCGTCCGGGGTGCGCAGCCAGGCCGTAAACCCGTTCACCCGCACCTTGGAGGGCGTGCCGCGGTAGCGCACGACCACGGTGAAGGGGCGGCCGGAGTCGAGCGGGGCGGCCGGCGTGATCTCCAGTTCGTGGTCGCCGCTCGCCGCGAACTCCGCCTTTCTGCCGCCCACCAGCACCTCGCTCACCTCCAGTGCGAAGTCGAGGTTGAAGCGGGACAGGTCCTGGGTGGCGGTGGCCAGGATGGTCGCGGTGCCCTCCAGGCGGTCGGTGGCCGGCCGGTACTTCAGCCGGAGGTCGTAGTGGGAGACGTCGTACCCGCCGTTGCCGTAGCTGGGGTAGTACGAGTCCCCGATGCCGGGCGCGCCCGGGGTGGCGTCGGCCGCCGAGGCCGGGACCGCCAGCAGCAGGCAGGCGGCGGCCACGCTCGGGACGGTGAGTCTGTGACGCAAGGGTCCTCCAACTCGTCGGGGAGAACGATCACTGAGACATTGGGTACTCGCCGTGACCCCCTCCTGTCCATCACCCCGGCGACACACGATCGACATCCGGCCGACGTCAGCGACCCCTCCCGCTTGCGAACGCCCTCTTCTGCGCAGGAGTTGACTCGCGCTACGGTCCGCCCGTGCTGCTACGAATGCGGAAGCCCCGCCTCCATCGGACCGCGCTCAGGCCGCCCGTGGCCGCCGCCCTGGCGGCTCTCACCGTGGCGCTCATACCGTCCCTCGGCATATCTCCCGCCCAGGCCGCCGAGCGGGAGAGCAGACCGGTCTACTCATACGACAAGGCAATTCGCGAATCCGTATGGGTGGACACCGGCCTTGACGGCGACTCGGACGGGAAGACCGACCGGGTCGCCGTCGACATCGTGCGGCCCGGCGAGCCCGCCGCGGAGGGCCGCCGAATCCCCGTGATCATGGACGCCAGCCCGTACTACTCCTGCTGCGGACGCGGCAACGAGAGCCAGCGGAAGACCTACGACGCGGCTGGCAAGCCGGTCCTCTTCCCGCTCTTCTACGACAACTATTTTGTGCCGCGCGGCTACGCCACCGTCCTGGTCGACCTCGCCGGAACCAACCGCTCCGACGGCTGTGTGGACATCGGCGGCCGCTCCGACATCCAGTCCGCCAAGGCCGTCGTCGACTGGCTCAACGGCCGCGCCACCGGCTACACCACCCGTACCGGCAGCGCCACCGCCAAGGCGAGCTGGTCCAACGGCGCCACCGGCATGATCGGCAAGAGCTATGACGGGACCGTCGCCAACGGCGTCGCGGCCACCGGCGTCAAGGGCCTGAAGACCATCGTGCCGATCGGCGCCATCTCCTCCTGGTACGACTACTACTTCGCCAAGGGCGCCCCGCTCTTCGACAGCGGCCCCGACGGCCTCGCGGACGCCGTCGAGAGCGACGGAGCCCACGCCCGCTGCGCCGCCGTCCAGCGGGAACTCGTCGACGGAGCGCCGCGCAACGGCGACTGGACCGACCTGTGGACCGCGCGCGACTACGTGCCCAGCGCCGGCAAGGTGCGGGCCAGCGTCTTCGCCGTCCACGGCATGCAGGACCTGAACGTCCGCACCAAACACCTCGGGCAGTGGTGGAACGCGCTCGCCGACGCGGGCGTGGAGCGCAAGATCTGGCTCTCGCAGACCGGGCACGTCGACCCGTTCGACTTCCGCCGCGCGGAATGGGTGCGCACCCTGCACCGCTGGTTCGACCACTACCTGCTCGGCATCGACAACGGCGTCGAGCGCGAGCCGATGGCCGACGTCGAGCGCGCCCCCGACCGCTGGGCCACCGACCGCACCTGGCCCCCCGCCGACACCCGGCCGACCGCGCTGCGGCCGCGCCCCGGCCGGACCCCCGGCGTCGGCGTCCTCGGCACCGAGCGCGCCGAGCCCGGCGCCACCGAGACCTTCACCGACGACCCGGGGCTGAGCGAGGCCGACTGGGCCGCCCGCATCGACCAGCCGACCGCCGCCAAGACCGGGTTCTCCACCGCCCCCCTCCAACAGGACCTGCGGCTGTCGGGCTCAGGGACCGTCAAGGTCACCGCGACCCCCTCCACCTCCTCCGCCCATCTGTCCGCGGTCGTGGTGGACCTCGGCCCGGACACCATCCGGAACTACACCGGCAGCGGCGAGGGCATCCGCACGCTCGCCGACCGCACCTGCTGGGGCAGCAGCACCGCGGGCGACAGCGCCTGCTTCCGGCAGACCGAGGCGGACAGGGCGAGCGTCGACTACACCGTCCTCAGCCGCGGCTGGGCCGACCTCGGCCACTGGGCGGACGACGGGAAGGGCCGCCCGCTGACCCCCGGCAAGCCGTACACCATCACCCTCGACCTCGCCGCCACGGACCACGTCGTCCCCGCCGGCCACCGGCTGGCCCTGATCGTCGCCGGCACGGACGCGGGCCTGATAGAACCGGCTGACACCACGCCCACCGTCACGCTCGACCTGGCCCGCACCGAGGCCCGGCTGCCCTTGGTCGGCGGCGCCCCGGCGCTGGCCCGGGCCGCCGCGGGCACCCCGGCCGACCCCACCTCCGCGCCCACACTGAAGGGCGTCGCCGAACCACGCCCGCAGCCACGGCTGCCCTGATGAGAGACGCCCGACCCCCTCACCCAAGGAGACACCGCTCCGTGATCTCACGCGCACCCCTGATCCGCACCGCGGCGATCAGCGCCGTCGCACTGCTGACCACCTCGTTCTTCTCCGCGCCCGCACACGCCGGAACCCAGCAGCCCCGCACCGGCTTCGAAGCGAGCCACGGCGCCCGCTGGACGACCGAGTCGGAGGAGGAACGGTTCCTCGCCGCGGTCGACGCCGCGAGCCCGAGCGTCGCCGTCGACCGCATCGGGACCACCGAGCAGGGCCGCCCGCTGCGCCTGGTACGGATCGGCGCGCCCACCAACACCAACTCGCTCCTGCTCATCTGCTCCCAGCACGGCGACGAGCCCTCCGGCCGCGAGGCGTGCCTGTCCACCGTCCGCGACCTCGCCTACACCAAGGACGCCCGGACCAAACGCTTCCTGAGACACACCACCGTCCTCGTCATCCCCACCGCCAACCCCGACGGCCGCGCCGCCGACACCCGTGAGAACTCCCAGGGCGTCGACATCAACCGCGACCACATCGCCCTCAAGACCGCGGAGGCCCGCGCGACGGCCGCCGTCCTCCGCGACCGGCGGCCCGACACCGTCTACGACCTCCACGAGTACGGGGCCACCGTCCCGTACTACATGAAGGACCTGCTGGCGCTGTGGCCGCGCAACCTCAACACCGCGGACGCCGTGCACAAGGAGGCGCGCACGCTCTCCGACTCATACGTCCGGCCGAGCGCCGAGCGGGCGGGCTTCGACACCGGCGTCTACGGCATCTGGACCGACCCGCAGACCGGCGATCCGGTCAAGCAGGTGGCAGGCGACGGCCAGGAGCGCATCCTGCGCAACACCGCCGGGGTCAAGCACTCCGTCGGCCTCCTCGTCGAAACCAGGGTCGACCCGCTCACCGACGCCGAAAAGGCCGACCCGGCGGTCAACAACCGACGCCGCGTAGGGTCTCAACTCGCCGCACTCGACGGGGCCTTCGCCTTCGTGGACCAGCGCCGAGGGCGCATCGAGGCCGCCACCACCCGCGCCCGGCTGGCCGGCTACGCCGACCGCGGCCCGGTCCACCTCGGCGGCGCCGACAACGACCCGGCGGGCGAGGTCCTGGCCGACCCGCCCTGCGGCTACCGGCTGAACGCCGAACAGTACGCGGACGTCAAGGACGAACTCGCCCTGCACGGCGTCACGGTACGGCACGGCGCGGACGGCGCGTTCGTACCGCTGCGCCAGTCGCTGCGCTCACTCGTACCACTGCTCCTGGACGCCCGCGCCACCTACCACCTGACCGAAGGACAGCCCGTCAACAACTGCTGAGCAGCCCGGCGGCCGCCTCCGCACACCCCCAGGACACGGTCACACCCGCCCCACCGTGCCCGTAGTTGTGCACGAGGCGGCCGCCGCCCGGCACGGTCGCCGCCTCCAGCCGCACCGGCGACCGGGCCGGGCGCAGCCCCACCCGGTGCCCGATCACGGGCGCGTCCGCCAGCCGCGGCCCGACCGCGAGGGCGCAGCGCGCCACGATGGCCTCGGCCGTCGCCGGATCCGGCGTCAGATCCCAGACGCCCTCCCGGGCGGTGCCGCCGAGGACCAGCCCGTACGGCTGCGGCAGCACATACAGCGTGTCCGCCGCCGAGTCGGGATCGGCGGCCACGAACCACTCATCGACCCCCACGTTCTCCACCACCACCAACTGCCCCTGCACCGGTGCGACGCCACGATCGGACACCAGCTCGCGCGCCCCGAGCCCGGTGCAGTTGACGACAGCCGGTGCTTCCCGCGCCGCCTCGCCCAGATCGGCCACGACCCGCCGCTCGACAGTGCCGCCCGCCGCTTCCAGCCGCCGCCCCAGATAGCCGAGATAAGTCGCCATGTCGACCACCGGAACGCGCGCCCGCAGCCCATGGCCCCAGCCCTCCGGCAGCTCCTCGCGCCGCGCCGCACGCATCCCCGGCACCTCGGCCGCCCAGGGACCGAGATCTTCGAGGCGCATCCCCGCCAGAGTCCCGTCGACCATCCGGACGCCGGTCTCCCCAGGCCGGCCGGCCAGCTCGGTCAGCACCCCGAGCGTGCGCAGGGACCAGGCGCCCACCTTCTCCTCGGGCTCGACGCGATACGGCCACCAGAGCCCGCCGGCCACCGCCGACGTGGTGGCCCCGACCGGGTCCCGGCTCCACACCGCTACCCGACGGCCGCTCTCGGCCAGCACGATGGCGCTGGTCAGACCGATGACCCCGCCCCCGACGACTATCGCATCGCTCGCCATGCCCCGAGGGTATCGCCGGGGCGCTGAGCGGTGGCGGTGCCTCGATAGGGCAATACTTGGCGCATGACCTCCGAGTACGCGACCTTCGGCCTGGCGCCGGCGATGCGCGCCGGCGGCGTGCTGCCTCATGGCGCGTACCGGATGCACCGCGACTTCCTGGACTTCATCGTCGACGGCGAACCCCTGCTGTCCAGCCTCGCCGACCTCGACGTCATCTCGCCGCTCGCCGCCGACCTCGGTCCCACCGTCTTCACCACCCGGGTACGCGGCCTGCTGCTGGAGACCGAGCCGCCGCTGCCCGAGGGCCGTCGCGTCGTCTACGGCTGCCCCGAGTGCGAGGACCTGGAGTGCGGCGTGGTCACGGCGGTCATCGAGCGCGAGGGGCCGGGCGTCGTCTGGCGTGACTTCGCCTGGCAGGCCGGCGACACCCCGGACAGCTACCCCGACCTCGGCCCCTACCGCTTCCGCGGCGAGCAGTACCGCGCCGAGCTGCTGGCACACGAGGCCCCGGCGGGCCGCCGGGTGCTGCTCGTGGGGCGGCGCGCCGCCTTCCTCGCCAAGCTCGCCGCCGCGCTGCGCACCATCGGCATCGGCGCCGAGATCACCCAGGACGCGCCCTCAGCACACGCTGACGAGCTGCGCGGATACGACGCGGTGGCCTTCGGCCGCACGGTCGGCCCCGAGGAGCGCGCCGCCGTGCGCGACGCCTTCGCGGCGGCGGGCGCAGGCGCGGTCTTCGTCGCCGACGCGGCCCCGATCGTCCCCCTCCTCGTAGCCCGCATCGAACAGGCCCTCAACCACACCCCCCAACGGCTGGCCGGGCTCAGGGCCGAGGGCGCCGAGGCGCTGCTGGAGGTCGTCGCGCCGTGCCGGGTGGGGCTCCTCGCCCACCGCCTGGACCGGCTCGGCCGCCCGCGCACCCACCCCCTGTTCAACGGCTGGCTGGAGCCCGGCACCCATCGCATCCCCCTGGACGCGCGGGCGATCCGGGGAGAGGCCTATGTGGTGGCCCGCACCTCCACCACGGTCCTGGTCGCCCCGGTGGCCCGCTGACGGGCGGCCGCCGCCCCCGGACCCACCCGCACACCGCTCCGGTTAGGATCGGCGCCCTGATGACTGCCACTCTCGTAGCCAAGGACCTCGCCGCGGGACACGGCGACCGCACTCTCTTCTCCGGCCTCGACCTGGTCGTGGCGCCCGGCGAGGTGATCGGCCTCGTCGGTGTCAACGGCGCCGGGAAGTCCACACTGCTGAGGCTGCTGGCCGGGCTGACTGACCCCGAGCAGGGCGCCGTGCGGCTCAGCCCGCCGCACGCGACCGTCGGCCATCTGCCGCAGGAGCCCGAGCGGCGGCCGGGCGAGACCGTACGGGGCTTCCTGGCCCGCCGCACCGGCGTGGCCGCCGCCCAGACCGCGCTCGACACCGCCACCCAGGAGCTGGTCGACGGCGCGCCCGGCGCCGACGACGCATACGCCATCGCCCTGGAGCGCTGGCTCGCGCTGGGCGCCGCCGACCTCGACGAGCGCGCGGACGAGGTAGCGGCCTCGCTGGGGCTCGACATCTCCCTGGACCGCCCCATGACCGCCCTGTCCGGCGGGCAGGCGGCGCGCGCCGGGCTCGCCTCGCTCCTGCTCAGCCGCTACGACGTCTTCCTGCTCGACGAGCCGACGAACGACCTCGACCTCGACGGGCTGCGGCGCCTGGAGACCTTCGTCCAAGGGCTGCGCGCCGGCACCGTCCTGGTCAGCCACGACCGCGAGTTCCTCGCCCGCACGGTCGACAAGGTCCTCGAACTCGACCTCGCCCAGCAGCAGGTGAACCTCTACGGCGGTGGCTACACCTCCTACCTGGAGGAGCGGGAGACGGCCCGACGCCACGCCCGCGAACGCTACGAGGAGTACGCGAACACCCGCGGCTCCCTGGAGGCACGGGCCCGCACCCAGCGCGCCTGGATGGAGAAGGGCGTCAAGAACGCCCGCCGCAAGGCCCCCGACAACGACAAGGTCGGGCGGAGCGCCCGGGTCGAGTCCACCGAGAAGCAGGCCGCCAAGGCGCGCCAGACCGACAGGATGATCGAGCGGCTCGAGACGGTCGAGGAGCCGCGCAAGGAGTGGGAGCTGCGGATGGAGATCGCCGCCGCGCCCCGCTCGGGCGCGGTGGTGGCGACCCTGCGCGGCGCTCAGGTGCGGCGCGGCGACTTCCACTTCGGCCCCGTCGACCTCCAGATCGACTGGGCTGACCGGGTCGCGGTCACCGGAGCGAACGGCTCCGGCAAGTCCACGATGCTGGCCGCGCTCCTCGGCCGGCTGCCGCTGGACGAGGGGGCGGCGGCGCTCGGGCCGGGAGTGGTGGTCGGCGAGATCGACCAGGCGCGCGCCCTGTTCTTCGGCGGCGAGGCGCTGCTGGACGCCTTCGGCGCGGCGGTGCCGGAGCTGGAACCGGCGGAGGTGCGCACGCTGCTGGCCAAGTTCGGCCTCAAGGCCGAGCATGTGCTGCGGCCCGCGTCCACCCTGTCCCCGGGCGAACGCACCCGCGCGGCGCTCGCGCTGCTCCAGGCCCGCGGCGTCAATCTGCTCGTCCTGGACGAGCCCACCAACCACCTGGACCTGCCCGCCATCGAACAACTCGAGTCCGCGCTCGCGTCGTACACCGGCACCCTTCTGCTGGTCACCCATGACCGCCGGATGCTCGACGCGGTCCACACCACCCGCCGTCTCGAGGTCGCCGACGGCAAGGTGACCGAGAGCTGACCCGGGAGACCTGACCCGGCGGAAACGCTCTCCCGCCGGGTCGGCTCTCCGGGGATCCGCTACCGCTTCTTGGGGTCCAGCAACCCCGCCCGCCGCAGCGCGTCGGCCATCGCGTCGTTGACCGGGGCCGTGTCGCGGCCGCCCGCCCCGCCACGCTGACCGCGGCCGCCGCCCTGGCGCTGCTGAGGGGCGCCGCGGCGGCCGCCGCCGCGCGGGCCGCGGGCGTCCTGCTCGGAGCGGTCGCGGTCGCGGTCGCGGTTACGGTCCCGGCCGCCGCCGGAACCGGCGCCCGCCTCGTCGTCCAGCCGGAGCGTCAGCGAGATCCGCTTGCGCGGGATGTCCACGTCCAGGACCTTCACCCGCACGATGTCCCCGGGCTTCACCACATCCCGCGGGTCCTTGACGAACGTCTTCGACATCGCGGAGACGTGCACCAGGCCGTCCTGGTGCACACCGACGTCGACGAACGCCCCGAACGCGGCGACGTTGGTCACGACGCCCTCCAGAATCATCCCCGCAACCAGATCACCGATCTTCTCGACGCCCTCCTTGAAGGTCGCGGTCTTGAACGCGGGCCTCGGGTCACGGCCGGGCTTCTCGAGTTCCTTGAGGATGTCGGTGACCGTGGGCAGTCCGAAGGTGTCGTCCACGAACTCCGCGGGCTTGAGCCGGCGCAGCACGGCCGTGTTGCCGATGAGCGACGAGACCTCGTCGCCCGCCGAGCCGGCCATCGCCCGCACCACCGGGTACGCCTCGGGGTGCACGCTGGAGGCGTCCAGCGGGTCGTCGCCGCCGCGGATGCGCAGGAAGCCCGCGCACTGCTCGTACGCCTTGGGGCCGAGCCGGGGCACGTCCTTGAGGGCCTTGCGGCTGTGGAAGGGGCCATGGGCGTCGCGATGGGCGACGATGTTCTCCGCGAGCCCGCCGCCGATGCCGGAGACCCGGCTGAGCAGCGGGGCCGAGGCGGTGTTGACGTCGACCCCGACGCCGTTCACACAGTCCTCGACCACCGCGTCGAGCGAGCGGGAGAGCTTCACCTCGGACAGGTCGTGCTGGTACTGGCCGACGCCGATCGACTTCGGGTCGATCTTGACCAGCTCGGCCAGCGGGTCCTGGAGCCGCCGCGCGATGGACACGGCGCCGCGCAGCGAGACGTCCAGCTCGGGCAGCTCCTGCGAGGCGAAGGCCGAGGCCGAGTACACGGAGGCGCCGGCCTCGGAGACCATCACCTTGGTGAGCTTCAGCTCCGGGTGGGCGCCGCACAGCTCGCCCGCGAGCTTGTCGGTCTCGCGGGACGCCGTGCCGTTGCCGATCGCGATGAGCTCGACGTCGTGCTCGCGCGCCAGCCGCTCCAGCTTGGCGAGGGACTCGTTCCACTTGTTCTGCGGGACGTGCGGGTAGATCGTGTCGGTCGCGGCCACCTTGCCGGTCGCGTCGACCACGGCCACCTTCACCCCCGTACGGAAGCCGGGGTCCAGGCCCATCGTGGCGCGGGTGCCGGCCGGGGCCGCGAGGAGGAGATCGCGCAGATTGGCGGCGAAGACGCGCACCGCCTCGTCCTCCGCGGCCTGCCGCAGCCGCAGCCGCAGGTCGATGCCGAGGTGCACCAGGACCCGGGTGCGCCAGGCCCAGCGCACGGTGTCGGCCAGCCACTTGTCGGCGGGGCGGCCCCGGTCGGCGATGCCGAAGCGGTGCGCGATGCTGCGCTCGTACGAGGTGGGGCCCGCCTCCTCGGAGGGCTCCTCCGGCTCCAGGGTGAGGTCGAGGACCTCCTCCTTCTCGCCGCGGAACATGGCCAGCACCCGGTGTGAGGGCAGCTCGGTGAACGGCTCGGCGAACTCGAAGTAGTCGGCGAACTTCGCGCCCGCCTCCTCCTTGCCGTCCCGCACCCTGGTGGCCACCCGCCCGCGCGTCCACATGCGCTCGCGGAGCTCGCCGATGAGGTCCGCGTCCTCGCTGAACCGCTCGGTGAGGATGGCCCGGGCGCCCTCCAGCGCGGCGGCGGGGTCGGCGACCCCCTTCTCCGCGTCGACGAAGGCGGCCGCGGCGGCCGACGGCTCCACGGAAGGATCGCCGAGCAGCCCTTCGGCCAGCGGCTCCAGACCGGCCTCCCGCGCGATCTGCGCCTTGGTGCGGCGCTTCGGCTTGAAGGGCAGGTAGATGTCCTCCAGCCGGGCTTTGGAGTCCGCGGCGAGGATCTGCGCCTCCAGGGCCTCGTCGAGCTTGCCCTGCGATCTGACGGACTCCAGGATCGCGGCGCGCCGCTCCTCGAGCTCCCGCAGATAGCGCAGCCGCTCCTCGAGGGTGCGCAGCTGCGCGTCGTCGAGCATCTCGGTCGCTTCCTTGCGATAGCGCGCGATGAACGGCACGGTCGAGCCGCCGTCGAGCAGCTCGACGGCGGCCTTGACCTGCCGCTCCCGTACGCCGAGCTCCTCGGCGATCCTGCCTTCGATGGACGTCGTCACGATCACGCTCCGCTTTCTGTCTGCGCTGCGATCTGCATTGTGGCAGGTGGCACTGACAGAGGCGGGTGCGACCGACCGACAGCCGCCGCCGGGCGCCGTACGCGGCGCGGGGCACGGGCTTGTCGCCGGCGTGCGCGGCGCGCGGTTGGGCGCCCTGGAGGGACGGCCGATCGTCCTCGCTGACCGGGTATCCCGCCGCCCCACCGCCAAACCCGCGCCGCTCGGCGCCCGCCGATACCGCTCAGCGCTTCCCGATGAGGTCCGCGGGGAACCCGCCCGCCGCGATCACGGCGCCGGTGAAGGCCTCCGCCAGCTCTGTCAGCCGCGCCACGCCCGCCGCCCCGAGGTGCTCGTACGGGGCCCGGTCCAGCCGGTCCGTCTCGTCCTCCAGGGCCTTGCGCAGCTCCGTGCCCGCCGGCGTCAACTCCCCGTCGGCGGCCAGCAGTCCGCGCTCCCGAAGCCGCTCCTGCGCGGCCGCCCACTCGTCCGCCGACCAGCCCCTCGACCGCAGGATCCACGTCGGGGACATGCCCCTGCCGCTCGCCGTATGGCTGGCCAGCGCCTCCACGGGGTCGAGCCCGGCGCCCAGGATCGTCATCAGATGGCCGTCGCCGCGGTGCTCGCGCAGCAGCGTGGCGGCGTGCCAGTAGGCCAGGTGCGGGGCGTTGGGGACGGGGAGGTCGGCGTGCGCGGCGTACAGGGGGCGGGCGGCGCGGGAACACGCCTCCGTGGCGCGTAGCGCCAGCTCCGCGGCCTCGGCCATCTCCTTCGAGGAGACCGCGTCGTCGCCGAGCAGCCGCCGCAGCACGCTGTCGGCCGCGCGCAGCCGGGCCGCCAGCGCGTCGTCGGGGGAGATCACGTCCCAGGCGGCGGGGAGGTGCCGGGCGACCAGGTCGTGCTTGAAGTTGAAGAAGGTCGCGGTGACGGTCCCGGCTCCGACGCGGCCGAACGCCGCCGCACGGCTGACGAAGTAGTCGGCGCCCCGGTCCTCGACCCCCAGCCGCTCGAGCTCACGCCCGATGTCGCGCTGGAAGTAGACGGTCGAGTGGAAGGGGTTGACGACGGCGTGGCAGCGCCGACCGGCACGCTCGGGAAGTGAGGTCATGCCCGCATGTTACTTATGGGTATGCGATGGTGTGCAGGCCCGTTCCCGCCCCGGGAGCCGGGGCGGGAACGCGGTGCGGGGCTTCAGCGGCTGTGATCGGCCGGAACCGAGGGGCCGGCGACGGCGGGGTGACGGTCTGAGCGCGCCGGGGGCGTCCAGCCGAAGCGAGGGGCGCGGCGCTCGACGAAGGCGGCGATGCCCTCCCGGGTCTCGCCGCTGTCGCTCGCCTGCTCCCGCCAGTACTCCAGGCGCGCCGGATCGACGGGCCCGGCCGTGAACTCCTTGGCCGCCGCCTGGGCGAGCGCGGACCGGGACAGCAGCACCCGCGTGAACTCCGCCACCCGCCCGTCCAGCCCGCCCGGTGGCAGCACCTCGTCCACCAGCCCCGTCCGCAGCGCCCGCTCGGCGCCGATCAGTTCGCCGGACAGCAGCAGGTACTTGGCGGTCGCCGGGCCGACCAGATCCACCAGCCGCCGGGTGGACGAGGGCGCGTAGACGATCCCGAGCCTGGCCGGGGTGACCCCGAAGCAGGCGCCCTCCTCGGCGAACCGCAGATCGCAGGCGGCGGCCAGCTGGCAGCCGCCGCCCACGCAGTAGCCCCGCACCGCGGCGAGCGTCGGCTTGGGGAAGTGGGCCAGGGCCTCCTCGGCGGGCAGCGCGAGCGCCGTGGACTCCTCGTAGGTCGTGCCCAGCGAGCCGATGTCCGCGCCCGCGCTGAAGGTGTCGCCCTCTCCGGTGAGCACCAGGGCCCGTACGGCCGGGTCGGCGGCCAGCCGCTCCAGCAGCGGGGGCAGCGCGCGCCACATACCGGGGGTCAGCGCATTGCGCTTGGCGGGGTTGCGGATCACGACGGTCGCTGTGCCGTCGGCGACGTCGTGGTGCAGGCAGGGCTCCATGCGGCGGATCGTAGCCGGGCCGCTCAAGCGACCGTCGGCATCGCCGGAAGCAAGCCGGGCAGGAACAGTCGAGCGAGTGACGCTGGCATACGCACGCGGTCAAAAGCCGTCGATAGGCGGCGACTTGCGCTCAGTTACCCGGTCCGTACCAACACATTCCCAACACTCGACGGAGAGAGTTCGAGCTGCGGCGATGGGTGGGGATCGGACATGGAGATCGTCGGGAGTGTCCCTCCTGAACCGGGAGCCGCCCCGCCCCGCGGGCCGGTCGCCTACGAGGGCGTCTGGCGCTTCACCGCCCCCGCACTCGACACCTCGGTCCCGCAGGCCCGGCACGCGGTGCGGGATCTGCTGGCCCACCAGCGGGTGCCCGCCCCCGACGACCTGGTGCAGAGCCTTCTGCTGATCGTCTCCGAGCTGGTCACCAATGCCGTACGGCATGCGGCGCTGCTCTCCCCGGAGATCGCCGTGGAGGTGTCCATCGGTCCGGACTGGGTGCGGGTCGCGGTCGAGGACAACCACCCCTACCGGCCGAAGGCGCTGATGGCCGACCAGGGCCGGACCGGTGGGCGCGGGCTGTTACTGGTCCAGACGATCACGGAGGAGGCCGGCGGGGTCTATGACGTCCAGCACACTCCCAGCGGCGGCAAGGTGGTCTGGGCGGCGCTGCCGCTCGCGGCGGCCCGGGCCGGGCTGACCGCTACCAGCCCGCCGCGGTTCCGGTGATCTCCCGGATCGCCGGCCGGGCGGCGTCCAGCACGGTCATGAACCAGGCCGAGAAGGGGTTCCGCTCGAACAGCGCGGCCAGCTCCTCGGGGGTGACGAAGGCGATCTCGCCGATCTCCTCCGGGTCCGGATGCGGCTTCGCCCGCACCAGCCCCGCGAACAGGTGGTTGTACTCCTGCTCCACCAGGCCCGACACCGGATCCGGGTGGTTATAGCGCACCGTGCCCGCCTCACGCAGCAGCGCGGGCGCCACCCCCAGCTCCTCACCCGTGCGCCGGGCCGCGGCCACGAACGGCGGCTCGCCGGGGTAGGGGTGGCCGCAGCAGGTGTTCGACCAGACGCCGGGGGAGTGGTACTTGCCCAGGGCCCGGCGCTGGAGCAGCAGCCGCCCTTCGTCGTCGAAGAGGAAGACGGAGAAGGCCCGGTGCAGCCGGCCGGGGGCGAGGTGGGCGGAGAGCTTCTCCGCGGTGCCGATGGTCCTGCCGTCCTCGTCGACCAGCTCCAGCATGATCGGCTCGGTGGAACCGGCCGGGGCGCCCGGCGCGGTGGGCCCGGCGGTGTCGGCGGTGCGGCCGTTGGCGGGTGTGATTGGCATGACCGTCCTCATCGTCCGTCTCGGAACCCTCAAGTCTGCCGCACCTGTGCCATGTGTCAGTGGCAAAGCTTGGCTTCGTGCTCAGCATGTCCGCCCGGCTCCAGCTGGAACGTGCAGTGGCTCACGTCGAAGTGTTCGCCCAGACAGCCCTGTAGGTCGTGCAGCATCCGTTCATGGCCGACTGCGTCCAGCACCCGACGGCTGACCACAACGTGTGCGGAGAGTACCGGCATGCCGGAGGTGATGGTCCATACATGCAGATCATGCAGCCCTTCGACGCCGGGGAGAGCGAGGATGTGGGCCCGTACCTGGCCCATGTCCACATCCCGCGGCGCCGCCTCCAGCAGGACGTTCAGCGTCTCCTTCAGCAGCCGGAGCGTCCGCGGCACGATCATGAGGCCGATCAGCAGGGAGGCGATCGGATCGGCCGTCTGCCAGCCGGTGGCCACGATGATCCCCGCCGAGACGAGGACCGCGACCGAGCCCAGCGCGTCCGCCAGCACCTCCAGAAACGCCCCGTGGACATTGAGGCTGTCCCGCTGCCCGCCCCTGAGTATCGCCAGCGACACCGCGTTCGCGGCCAGGCCGATGGCGCCGAACAGGATCGTCAGCCCGCCGTGGCTGGTGGTCGGCGTGATGAACCGCGCCACCGCCTCGTACAGGATGTAGCCGCCGACGCCGAGCAGCAGCAGACAGTTCGCCAGCGCGGCCAGGATCTCGGCCCGGGCGTAGCCGTAGGTGCGGCGCGGGCTCGGCGGGCGGTTCGCGAAGTGGATCGCCAGCAGCGCCATCGCGATCCCGAGCGCGTCGGTGGCCATGTGGCCGGCGTCCGCCAGCAGCGCCAGCGAGCCGGCGATCACACCGCCGGTCACCTCCACGGCCGTCACCGTGAGCGTGATCCAGAGGGCGGCCCGCAGCCGCCACTGATGCCTGGCGCCCGCCGTGGCGAGGCCGCCGCCGTGGTTGTGGCCTGCGCCCATGTACGGCCTCCTCCCGCGCGACGTCGGGCCGGGGCGCGCGCCTGCCCTACGCCCCAGTGAACTACGGCGCCGCCCGGCGGCGCGGTCAGCCGCGCCGGGCTTCGGCAGGCCGCCCGGGCGGCCGTCAGCCGCGCCGGGCCTCCGGGTGGTGCAGGCACCAGCCGTCCCAGGCGGACCGCACCATCGCCTCCACCCCGTGCCGCGCGCTCCAGCCCAGGTCCTTGGCGATCAGCTCGGCCGACCCGACGACCCGGGCCGGGTCGCCCGCGCGGCGCGCCTCGACCACCGGGGCGAGGTCCGGGCGGCCGGTGACCTCGCCGATCAGCTTGGCCATCTCGCGCACGGAGACGCCCTCGCCGGTGCCGATGTTCACCGTCAGATTGCCCGCCCCCGGCCGCTCGGCCAGCCGGCGGGCCACGGCGAGGTGGGCGGAGGCCAGGTCCTCGACGTGGATGTAGTCGCGGATGCAGGAGCCGTCCGGCGTCGGATAGTCGTCGCCGAAGATCCGGGGGGCCTCTCCCCGGGTGATCCGCTCGAACATCATCGGGATGATGTTGAACACGCCGGTGTCGGCCAGCTCGGGGCGCGTGGCGCCCGCCACATTGAAGTAGCGCAGACAGGCCGTGGAGATCGAATGGGCCGCGCCCGTGGCTCTGACCAGCCATTCTCCGGCCAGCTTGGTCTCGCCGTACGGATTCATCGGCTGGCAGGGTGTGTCCTCGGTGACGAGTTCCACATCCGGCATCCCGTAGACCGCGGCGGAGGAGGAGAAGAGGAAGCTGCCGATCCCGGCCGCGACCACCGCCTCCAGCAGCACGGTCAGGCCGTGCACATTCTCCCGGTAGTAGCGCAGCGGCTGCTCGACGGACTCCCCGACCTGCTTCTTCGCCGCCAGATGCACCACCCCGGTCACCCCGAGGTCGGCGAAGGTGCGGTCCAGCAGCTCACGGTCGAGCGTGGAGCCGGTTACCAGAGGGACGCCGTCCGGCAGCCGCTCGGCGACGCCGCTGGACAGGTCGTCGAGCACGGCGACCCGCTCCCCGGCCTCCGCCATGACCCGCACGACATGCGCCCCGATATATCCGGTACCACCTGTGATCAGCCACGTCATGTCCGCACCCTACCCACAGCCGGGTCGGCCGCCGTTTGTCGTGGAGCGCCGCCATCCACCATGATGATCGCGGCAGCGGAAGCCGTCGTTCCCCCGATCGGGCGATGAATGTGCGGTGAACGGACGCTTCCTTCCATCCGATAGCCTCTGCCGACGTGCCGCCCGGCCCTTACGGGGTCCGGGGGCGTGCCACGCCCGCTGCCCGGACGGCGACCCCTGGGCCGATGCCTGTCCGGCGCGGCCACCGTGCCAGCTGCCAAGGAGTGAGTTCGTCTGTCGACCGCCATTCTCACCGGTCCCGCGGTCGCGGGCTCGTCCCTTGAGGACGACCTGCGGTCGCTGGGGTTCGACGTGCGCACGGCAGCCGACGCCGCCGGGGTCGCGAGGGAGCTCGCGGCCGCCCCGGCGCGTGAGCGGGTGGCCCTGGTCGACCCGCGCTTCGTCGGCCACGTCCACGCACTGCGCCTGGCTCTGACCGATCCGCGCTTCCCGGCCGCCGCGGTCCACGGTGCCCTCACCGCCCAGCCGGAGGCCCGCGCGGCGCTCACCCGCGCGCTGACGGCGTACGCCCCGGGAGCTCCGGCTCCCGGACGCGGCGCCCTCGCCGCGGCGGGCGCCCCGGCGGCCCCCGCGGCCGAGGCCCCGCTGCCGGTCCCGGACGGCCCGGCCGTGCTGCCCGACGCCCTCGCCGACGCCCTGGGCGCCGAGGACGTCGCCGTGCACCGGCCCGAGCTGGGGGTGCTCGTCGCCGCCGTGCCCGAGGACGCGCCGGAGCGCGGAGAGGCGCTGGCCCGCACCAACGCGGTGGACGACGAGCGGGTGCGGCTGCGCAGCGCGGTCAAGGCGCGGGACGGCTTCTTCACCACCTTCTGCATCAGCCCCTATTCGCGCTACATCGCCCGCTGGTGCGCCCGCCGCGGGCTGACGCCCAACCAGGTCACCACCGCCTCCCTGCTCACCGCCCTCATCGCGGCGAGCTGCGCGGCCACCGGCACCCGCCCCGGGTTCATCGCGGCCGGAGCGCTGCTGATCGCCTCCTTCGTCCTGGACTGCACCGACGGGCAGCTCGCCCGCTACTCCCTCCAGTACTCCACGCTCGGCGCCTGGCTGGACGCGACGTTCGACCGGGCCAAGGAGTACGCCTACTACGCGGGGCTCGCCTTGGGCGCCGCGCGCGGCGGGGATGACGTATGGGCGCTCGCGCTCGGCGCGATGGTGCTCCAGACCTGCCGCCATGTCGTCGACTTCTCCTTCAACGAGGCGAACCACGACGCCACCGGCAACACCAGCCCCACCGCCGCCCTCTCCAACCGCCTCGACAGCGTCGGCTGGACGGTCTGGCTGCGGCGGATGATCGTGCTGCCGATCGGCGAGCGCTGGGCGCTGATCGCCGTGCTCACCGCGTGCACCACGCCCCGTATCACCTTCTATGTGCTGCTCGTCGGCTGCGCGCTGGCCGCCTGCTACACCACCGCGGGCCGCGTGCTGCGCTCGCTGACCCGCAGGGCGCGGCGCACCGACCGCGCGACGCTCGCCCTCGCGGACCTCGCCGACTCGGGTCCGCTCGCCCAGGGCTTCGCCGCGGCCCTCCGCGGGGCCGCGCGCCGGCTCCCGGCCTTCGCCGCCCCCGCCGTCGCCCTGCTCGGGGCGGTCGCCGTCGTCGCCGTGGCGGCCCTCACACCCTTCGGCAGCCCCTGGGCGGTCGTCGCCGCCGCGGGCTACGCGCTCACCTCCGGGCTGGCCGTGGCCCGTTCGCTCCAGGGACCGCTCGACTGGCTCGTGCCGCCGGTCTTCCGCGCCGCGGAATACGGCACCATCCTGGTCCTGGCAGCTGACTCGGGGGTGAACGGGGCCTTGCCCGCCGCTTTCGGGCTGGTGTCGGCGGTCGCCTACCATCACTACGACACGGTGTACCGCATCCGTGGCGGCACCGGCGCGCCCCCGCACTGGCTGGTGCGGGCGATCGGCGGGCACGAGGGGCGGACCTTGGCGGTCACGGTCGCCGCCGCCCTGCTGTACGAGCAGAACCAAGGCTTCACCATCGCGCTGACCGCTCTCGCGGCGGCCCTCGCGCTGGCCGTGCTCAGCGAGAGCATCCGCTTCTGGGTGTCCTCCGGAGCACCCGCTGTACACGACGAAACAGGAGAACCCGCATGATCGGCCTCGTGCTGGCGGCCGGCGCCGGACGGCGTCTGCGCCCTTACACCGACACCCTCCCCAAGGCCCTGGTGCCGGTGGGTCCCGAAGGGAACGAGGAGGCCATCACCGTCCTCGACCTGACCCTCGGCAACTTCGCGGAGGTGGGACTGACCGAGGTCGCGATCGTGGTCGGCTACCGCAAGGAGGCCGTGTACGAGCGCAAGGAGGCGCTGGAAGCGAAGTACGGCCTCAAGCTCACCCTGATCGACAACGACAAGGCCGAGGAGTGGAACAACGCCTACTCCCTGTGGTGCGCCCGTGATGCGATCAGGCACACCGTGATCCTCGCCAACGGCGACACCGTGCACCCGGTCTCCGTCGAGAAGACCCTGCTCGCCGCCCGGGGCGACGGCAAGAAGATCATCCTCGCCCTGGACACGGTGAAGCAGCTCGCCGACGAGGAGATGAAGGTCGTCGCGGACCCCGAGAAGGGCGTCCAGAAGATCACCAAGCTGATGGACCCGGCCGAGGCGACCGGCGAGTACATCGGCGTCACCCTCATCGAGGGCGAGGCCGCCGCGGAGCTGGCCGACGCGCTGAAGACCACCTTCGAGCGCGACCCCGACCTGTACTACGAGGACGGCTACCAGGAGCTGGTGAACCGCGGCTTCAAGGTCGACGTGGCCCCGATCGGCGACATCAAGTGGGTCGAGATCGACAACCACGACGACCTCGCGAAGGGCCGTGAGATCGCATGCCAGTACTGACCCGCCTCATTCCGTCTCCCGTCTCCGTCGACATCAACGCCGGGGCCCTGGACGACTTGGCGGGCCTGCTGGCCGACCAGCGCATCTCGGCCTCCGGGAAGCTGGCGGTCGCGATCAGCGGCGGCTCCGGCGCCGTGCTGCGCGACCGGCTGGCCCCGGTGCTGCCGGGCGCCGACTGGTTCGAGCTGGCCGACGGCACCATCGACGGCGCCATCCAGCTGGGTGACGCCATGAAGTCCGGGCACTACGACGCGGTCGTCGGCCTGGGCGGCGGGAAGATCATCGACGCCGCCAAGTACGCCGCGGCGCGCATCGGCCTGCCGATGGTCGCCGTCGCGACGAACCTGTCGCACGACGGCATCTGCTCGCCGGTGTCGATCCTGGACAACGACGCGGGCCGCGGCTCGTACGGTGTGCCGACCCCGATCGCGCTGGTCATCGACCTCGATGTGATCCGCGACGCCCCGGTCCGCTTCGTCCGCTCCGGCATCGGCGACGCCGTCTCCAACATCTCCGCGATCGCGGACTGGGAGCTGTCCCACAAGGAGACGGGCGAGCCGATCGACGGCCTCGCGGCGGCCATGGCCCGCACCGCGGGCGAGTCGGTGCTCCGGCACCCCGGCGGCTGCGGTGACGACGACTTCCTGACCGTGCTGTCCGAGGGCCTGGTGCTGTCCGGCATCGCCATGTCGATCGCCGGTCACACCCGGCCGTCCTCAGGCGCCTGCCATGAGATCAGCCACGCCTTCGACCTGCTCTACCCCAAGCGCTCCGCGCTCCACGGCGAGCAGGTCGGCCTCGGCGCCGCCTTCGCGATGCACCTGCGGGGCGCGCACGAGCAGTCCGCGCTGATGGTCGATGTGCTGCGGCGGCACGGCCTGCCCGTCCTGCCGACCGAAATCGGATTCAGCGAGGACGAGTTCGTCAAGGCGGTGGAGTACGCGCCGCAGACGCGCCCCGGGCGCTACACGATCCTCGAGCACCTTGACCTCTCCTCCGACGCGATCAGGGACGCATACGCCGACTATGCCAAAGCAGTCAGTCAAACCATCGGTGGCTGAACTCCGCCCGGTCGTCCACCCCGCGGGTGTGAAGGACCGGCGGAGCGGTGAGCACTGGATGGGACGCCTCTACATGCGCGAGGTCTCCCTGCGGGTCGACCGCCATCTGGTCAACACCAGGGTCACGCCCAACCAGCTCACGTACCTGATGACCGTCTGCGGCGTGCTCGCGGCCCCGGCACTCCTGGTGCCGGGGATCCCGGGCGCCGTGCTCGGTGTGGTCGCGGTTCAGCTCTATCTGCTGCTGGACTGCGTCGACGGTGAGATCGCGCGCTGGAGGCAGCAGTTCTCGCTCGGCGGGGTCTACCTGGACCGGGTCGGCGCCTATCTGACCGACGCCGCGGTGCTCGTCGGCTTCGGTCTGCGCGCCTCCGACCTGTGGGGCGGCGGCCGGATCGACTGGCTCTGGGCCTTCCTCGGCACCCTGGCCGCCCTCGGCGCGATCCTCATCAAGGCCGAGACCGACCTCGTCGGCGTCGCCCGCCACCAGGGCGGGCTGCCGCCGGTCAAGGAGGCGGCGTCCGAGCCGCGCTCCTCCGGCATGGCGATGGCCCGCAAGGCCGCGGCGGCGCTGAAGTTCCACCGGCTGGTCCTGGGGATAGAGGCGTCCCTGCTGATCCTGGTCCTGGCGGTCCTGGACTCGGTGCGGGGCGACCTGTTCTTCTCCCGGCTCGGCGTCGCCGTACTCGCGGGCATCGCCCTTCTGCAAACCCTTCTTCACCTGGTGTCCATCCTCGCGTCGAGCAGGTTGAAGTGATGACGGACACACTCAAGGTCGGCGCGGTCGTCCTCACGATGGGCAACCGCCCCGACGAGCTGCGCGCGCTGCTCGACTCGGTCGCCAAGCAGGACGGCGACCGGATCGAGGTGGTCGTCGTGGGCAACGGCTCGCCGCTGCCCGAGCTGCCGGACGGGGTGCGCACCGTCGAGCTCCCGGAGAACGTGGGCATCCCGGCGGGGCGCAATGTCGGCATCGAGGCGTTCGGCCCCGGCGGCGCCGAGGTCGACGTGCTGCTCTTCCTCGACGACGACGGCCTGCTGCCCAACTCGGACACCGCCGAGCTGTGCCGCCAGGCCTTCGCCGCCGACCCCGAGCTCGGCATCGTCTCCTTCCGTATCGCCGACCCTGAGACCGGCACCACACAGCGCCGCCATGTGCCCAGGCTGCGCGCCTCCGACCCCATGAGGTCCTCGCGCGTGACCACCTTCCTCGGCGGCGCCAACGCGGTCCGTACGAAGGTCTTCGTGCAGGTCGGCGGCCTGCCGGACGACTTCTTCTACGCCCATGAGGAGACCGACCTGGCCTGGCGCGCACTGAACGCCGGCTGGATGATCGATTACCGGTCGGACATGGTGCTGCACCACCCGGCCACCGCGCCGAGCCGGCACGCGGTCTACCACCGCATGGTCGCCCGCAACCGGGTCTGGCTGGCGCGGCGCAACCTCCCCATCCCGCTCGTCCCCGTCTATCTCGGCGTCTGGCTGCTGCTCACCTTGGCCCGGCGACCCTCCAAGGATGCGCTTCGTGCCTGGCTGGGCGGGTTCCGGGAAGGCTGGAAGACGCCATGTGGTGCGCGGCGCCCCATGAAGTGGCGTACGGTATGGCGCCTGACCCGACTGGGCCGACCGCCTGTCATCTGACAAGCTCGTATCTGAGAGCATCGGGCGCGACCCGGGGCGCGGCCCCCGTCAGCGCACCCCTGATGAGGACGAAAGTGTCAACTGTGAGCGAGACTACGCACAACAGTGCGGTCGCCAGCGCCCCGCCGTCGCCGGACGACGGCTTGGCCCCGGCAGAGCTGGCGGCGAAGTACGGGCTGTCGGTGAGCGGCGCCCGGGTGAGCCTTCCCGATTACGTCCGGCAGATGTGGGGCAGGCGCCACTTCATTCTGGCTTTTTCGCAGGCCAAGCTCACCGCCCAGTACAGCCAGGCCAAGCTCGGCCAGCTGTGGCAGGTGGCGACGCCGCTGCTGAACGCGGCGGTGTACTTCTTCATCTTCGGACTGCTGCTGAAGAGCAGCCGGGGCATGCCGCACGACATGTACATCCCGTTCCTGGTGACGGGTGTCTTCGTCTTCACCTTCACCCAGAACTCCGCGATGTCGGGTGTGCGCGCGATCTCCGGGAACCTGGGTCTGGTGCGGGCCCTGCACTTCCCGCGGGCCTCGCTCCCCATCTCCTTCTCGCTCCAGCAGCTCCAGCAACTGCTGTTCTCGATGATCGTGCTGGTGATCGTGCTGCTGGGGTTCGGGCACTACCCGGGCCCGTCCTGGGTGCTGATCCTCCCGGCGCTCGCGCTCCAGTTCGTCTTCAACATCGGTCTCTCGCTGATCATGGCCCGGCTGGGAGCCAAGACCCCGGACCTGGCTCAGCTGCTGCCGTTCCTCCTGCGGACGTGGATGTACGCGTCCGGAGTGATGTTCCCGCTGGCGCGGACGCTGGAGTCGGCGGGGGCGAGCGGCTGGGTCTCGGACGCCATGATGGCCAACCCGGCGGCCGTCTACATGGATCTGATGCGGTACGCGCTGATCGACGGCTATGGCGCGGGGAACCTGCCGCCCCATGTGTGGGCGCTGGCCCTGGGCTGGGCGGTGCTCTTCGGCGTCGGCGGCTTTGTGTACTTCTGGAAGGCAGAGGAGCAGTACGGCCGTGGCTGAGCAAATCCTTGATCAGGCTTCTCAGGCGTCCGACGCGCCCCAGGCCTCTCCGGCGGCGCCGACCGCCGGGCGCATCCCGACCGTCATCGCCGACGATGTGCACATCGTCTACCGGGTCAACGGCGGTCCGCGTGGCCGGGGCAGCGCCACCGCGGCCCTCAGCCGCATCCTCCGGCGCAAGAACTCCCCGGGTATGCGCGAGGTGCACGCCGTGCGCGGGGTCACCTTCGTGGCCTACCGCGGTGAGTCGATCGGCCTGATCGGCTCCAATGGCTCCGGCAAGTCGACGCTGCTCAAGGCCGTCGCGGGGCTGCTGCCCACCGAGCGCGGCAAGGTCTACACCGATGGCCAGCCATCGCTGCTCGGCGTGAACGCGGCGCTGATGAACGACCTGACCGGCGAGCGGAACGTCATCCTCGGCGGGTTGGCCATGGGGATGTCGCGGGAGCAGATCCGCGAGCGCTACGAGGGCATCGTCGACTTCTCGGGCATCAACGAGAAGGGCGACTTCATCACGCTGCCGATGCGCACCTACTCCTCCGGTATGGCGGCCCGGCTGCGGTTCTCGATCGCCGCCGCCAAGGACCACGATGTACTGATGATCGACGAGGCGCTGGCCACCGGCGACCGGAAGTTCCAGAAGCGCTCGGAGGCCCGCATCCGCGAGCTGCGCAAGGACGCCGGCACGGTCTTCCTGGTCAGCCACAACAACAAGTCGATCCGGGACACCTGTGACCGGGTGCTGTGGCTGGAGAAGGGCGAGCTGCTGATGGACGGCCCGACCGACGAGGTCATCAAGGCGTACGAGAAGGAGACCGGCAAGTAGCCGACCTCCGCGCACCAGCAGGCCCCGCCGGACACCGTCCGGCGGGGCCTGCGGCGTTTGCCGGCCGATGGGAGAACCCCGCGCCGCTGAAATTGACCGAGACTCAAATTGACCCCAGCGACAAGTGTTTGCTCCAGAGCGACGCGGGCTGCGCCTGTCAACCGTCTCCGGGGGCTGTGGAAATGTCGTCTGGCGGGTAGTCAATCGTCTATGCGTCCGCCGTATCTGAATCTGACATTCCGCCATCTGTAGAGTGAGGTGCGCCAAGAGAGGAGTCACCCGATGAGCGAGACCGCGAGCGAACGCGGCGGGATCCGTGTCGCGCGCCTGGCGGATGTGCAGCCTGGCGAGATGACGACGGTGGAAATAGAGGGCGTCAAGGTGCTCCTGGCGAACGTCGGAGGAACGCTCCGCGCCCTGCGCGACAGCTGCTCGCATGAGGAAGCTCCCCTGTCCGAGGGCGAGTTGGAGGGGGAGACGGTGGTCTGTCCCTGGCACTACAGCAGCTTCTGCCTCCGCACGGGCGAGGCCCTGGAGCCGCCCGCGGTGGACCCCGTGGAGGCCTACGCGGTCCACGTGGCGGACGGAGAGGTGTTCCTTTCTCGCCAGTGAACGCGGGGAACTGACGTGGGCGGCGTTCACTAAACGGAGGCGCTGTATCGTGTGCCTGAACGCCGAGTTCTTGTCGAGCGGCGGGGTATCAGGGAGGGGGACGCGTGTCGCCAGGGGAAGCGCACGTCGCACCGTACTCACGGCGCGAGCGGCTGCGCATCGCGACCATCCGAGAGATCAAGGATGTCGCCCGGACGCTCCTGGTTCAGGAGGGTCCGGAGAATGTGACGATCCGGGCCATCGCCCGTGAGATGGGCATGACCGCGCCCGCCGTCTACCGCTATTTCAGCAGCCGTGACGCCCTGATCCTCCAGCTGCGTGTGGACATCTTCGCCGAGATGGCCCGTTATATGCGCGGGGTGATCGGCCGGCTGCCCGAGTCGGAGCCCGGCCGCGGGCTGATCGGCGGGGCGCGAGCGCTGCGCATCTGGGCCATCAAGCACCCCCATGAGTTCGGGCTCATACTCGGCCCCTGGGCCCCGGGCCTGGGCCGGGAGGAGACCAAGCCGGACCGGAACATGGGCTGGGTCTTCGGCTCGGTGTTCTCCGACCTGATCTCGGACCTGTGGCGGGTGCGCGGCTTCCCCGCCCCCAAGGAGGAGGAGCTCGACCCCGGGCTGGTGCGGGCGCTGGTGGAGCTCAGCGAGGACCAGGGCGTCGAGATGCCTCCGGGCGCGCTCGCCGTGATGCTCCGCTGCTGGGTGCGGCTGTACGGGGTGATCTCCATGGAGGCCCTCGGCCATATGTCGTTCGCGATGCCGGAGGGGAAGTCGTTCTTCGAGTTCGAGCTGCGCCATCTGTGTCTGATGCTGGACATCGAGGAGTTCTACGAGGAGGACACGGCCTAGGGTCCCCCTAGGGGATCTCCCGGGGCCGCCTCGGGGTACATCCCCGCACGTTTGTACACCGAGAGGCGTAAGCTGTACCGGTGCTCATTCGGACACGTGGGACCTGCGTCGCCGCCCCCTGCGGGGGGCGTGGCCGTGAGCGCCCTTGACCTGGCGGTGCGGCGTGTCGGCGTGTCGGCGTGTTCACGTCTTGTCGACCTTGGTAACCGGTGTAGAACGGGGGATGTGACGGCATTGGCTACCCGGCCCATCTCCAGCTCTCCTACAGGGCCCGGTCACCCGGGTCCGGGCGGAGACCTGGACCTTGCCCGTGCGCCTGGCTGTCCACGGTGACCGTGGAGGACGAGCGCAGCGGGTCCCATAGCACGTCCAGCGGTCCCCTCGACGGGCGGGAGGCCGCCCGGGCCGTACTCGACAAGGCCGCGCACGAGAACTTCCCCGTCGCACCCTTCTTCCTCCCCCGCGCCTGGCGGGCCGACCTCATGGCCGTCTACGGCTACGCCCGTCTGGTCGATGACATCGGCGACGGCGATCTGCCCCCCGGCGGCGCCGACGCCGAGCTGCTGGGCCTCGACCGGGACCGGGCCGGCGATCCACTCGCGATGCTCGACGCCTTCGAGAGCGATCTCAGGCGCGTGTTCGACCATGCGCACAGCAACATCGCAAACGGCAACATCGCAAACGGCAACATCGCAAACGGCAACATCGCAAACAGTGACAACGCAGGCGGCACCGGCGACACGGACACCGCGGACGGAGCGTCCCCGGAGCCCCGCCATCCGCTGCTGCGCGCGCTGCTGCCCACGGTCCGCCGCCACCGGCTGTCCCCCGAGCCGTTCCTCGGCCTGATCGAGGCGAACCGGCAGGACCAGCGGGTGCGCCGGTACGCCACCTATGAGGACCTCCTCGGCTACTGCGAGCTGTCCGCCAACCCCGTGGGCCGCCTGGTGCTCGGCGTCACCGGCACCACGAGTCCCGAGCGGGTCCGCCGCTCCGACAAGATCTGCACCGCACTCCAGATCGTCGAGCATCTCCAGGACGTCGCCGAGGACCTCCGCCGCGACCGCGTCTATCTGCCCGCCGAGGACATGAAACGCTTCGGTGTGACCGAAGCCGACCTCGCCGCTCCCACGGCCGGGGCCCCGGTGCGCGCCTTGATCGCCCATGAGGCGGCGCGCGCCGAGACCCTGCTGAATGAAGGGACCCCCCTCGTGGGTAGCGTCCACGGCAGGCTCAGGTGGTTGCTCGCCGGGTTTGTGGCCGGGGGGCGGGCCGCTCTGAGGGCGGTCGCGGCCGCGGGATACGACGTACTTCCTGGACCGCCCAGACCCACCAAGCTCAGCCTGCTGCGCGAGGCGGGGGCGACACTGCGAAGAGAGGGGTGAGCCGGACCGTGACCGGATCTCCGCACGAGTCCGCGCCAGTGCTCGCGGCGTACCGGTACTGCGAGGTCGTGACCGGGCAGCAGGCCCGTAACTTCGCGTACGGCATCAGGCTGCTGCCGACCGAGAAGCGCCGGGCGATGTCGGCGCTCTACGCCTTCTCGCGCCGTATCGACGACATCGGGGACGGCCGGCTGGACGCCGACGCCAAGCGGGCGCGGCTGACCGAGACCCGCGCCGTGCTCGACCGCATCAGGAGCGGCGCCATCGAGGAGGACGACACCGACCCGGTCGCCGTCGCGCTCGCCCACGCCGCGCGCCGCTTCCCGATCCCGCTCGGCGGGCTCGACGAGCTGATCGACGGCGTGCTGATGGACGTGGCCGGCCAGACCTATGAGACCTGGGACGACCTCAGGGCCTACTGCCGCTGTGTCGCGGGCGCCATCGGGCGGCTCTCCCTCGGCGTCTTCGGCACCGTGAGCGCCCCCGGGGTGAGCGCGCGCGAGCGGGAGCGCGCCCCCGAGTACGCCGATACGCTCGGCCTGGCCCTCCAGCTCACCAACATCCTCCGGGACATCCGCGAGGACGCCGTCGGCGGTCGCACCTATCTCCCCGCGGAGGACCTCGCCAAGTTCGGCTGTCCGCCGAGCATCCACACCTCGACGGCCCCGCCGGACGCCGACTTCACGGGACTGGTGCAGTTCGAGGTCCGGCGGGCCAGAGCCCTCTTCGCCGAGGGCTACAAGCTGCTGCCGATGCTCGACCGCCGCAGCGGGGCCTGCGTGGCGGCCATGGCCGGGATCTACCGCAGACTCCTGGAGCGCATCGCCCACGAGCCGGAGGCCGTGCTGCGCGGCCGGGTCTCGCTCCCGGGCCGCGAGAAGGCGTATGTGGCCGTCCGCGGCCTGGCCGGGCTCGACGCCCGCGCCGCCGCCCGGCGCACTCCCCGGGGGCGGACATGACACTCCCCGCGGATCCGCACCCACGCCCGCGCCCACGTGCGCAGGCCGGCCCCGGCGCCCGGGGCGCAGAGACTGAAGGCCGCCCCCTCGGGGCGGCCGCGCCGTCGCGGACGAAGACCGAAGCGACGGCCGGAGCGAAAGCCGGAGCGAAGGCGGACGGCGTCGGTGCGGGGGCGGGAGCCGGCGGCGGGCGGCGGGGCTCCGTGGTCGTCGTGGGCGGCGGGCTGGCGGGCACCACCGCGGCGCTCGCGCTGGCCGACGCCGGGCTGCGGGTGACGGTGCTGGAGGGCCGCCCCCGGCTGGGCGGGCTCGCCTTCTCCTTCCGCCGCCCGTCCCCCGTCGGGGAGCTGACCGTGGACAACGGCCAGCATGTGTATCTGCGTTGCTGCACCGCCTACCAGTGGTTCCTCGACCGGGTCGGCGGCTCCCGGCTCGCCCCGCTCCAGAGCAGGCTGGACGTGCCCGTTCTGGACGCCGCAGGGCGGCCGGGGCGGCGCCTGGGCCGGCTGCGCCGCGCCGCCCTGCCCGTGCCGCTGCACCTGGCCGCGAGCCTGGCCACCTACCCGCACCTCTCGCTCGCCGAGCGCGCCCAGGTGGGGCGCGCCGCGCTCGCCCTGGGGCGTCTTGACCCGGCCGACCCGGCGCTGGACGGGGTGGACTTCGGCGACTGGCTGCGCCGCCACGGGCAGTCCCCGCGCGCCGTCGAGGCGCTGTGGGACCTGGTCGGGGTCGCCACGCTCAACGCCACCGCCCGCGACGCCTCGCTCGGCCTGGCCGCCATGGTCTTCAAGACCGGGCTGCTCTCCCACCCCGGCGCGGCGGACATCGGCTGGGCCCGCACCCCCCTCGGCGAGCTGCACGACACCCTCGCCCGCGCGGCCCTGGACCAGGTCGGCGTGGACTGCGAGCTGCGAGCGAAGGTGACCGCCGTCACCCGCACCGCCCAGGGCCGCTGGACCGTGCACAAGGCGGGCGGCGCGCCGCTGGAGGCGGACGCGGTGGTGCTGGCCGTACCGCAGCGCGAGGCCCATGCACTGCTGCCCGAGGGCGCCCTGGCGGACCCGGACCGGCTGCTGCGCATCGACACCGCGCCGATCCTCAACGTCCATGTCGTTTACGATCGCAAAGTCATGCGCCGCCCCTTCTTCGCCGCGATCGGCACCCCCGTCCAGTGGGTCTTCGACCGCACCGACGCCTCGGGCCTGGCGAAACTCCCCGGGGCGGGGGAGAGCCAGTATCTGGCGCTGTCCCAGTCCGCGGCGCACCAGGAGATCGACCTCCCCGCCGCCGAGCTGCGCGCCCGCTATCTGCCCGAGCTGGAGCGGCTGCTGCCCGCCGCCCGCGGCGCGGCGGTGCGCGACTTCTTCGTCACCAGGGAGCGCACCGCGACCTTCGCCCCCACCCCCGGCGTCGGCCGGCTGCGGCCCGGGGCCCCCACGAACGTGCCTGGCCTGTATCTGGCCGGTGCGTGGACCGCCACCGGCTGGCCCGCGACCATGGAGGGCGCCGTGCGCAGCGGGTTGTCCGCCGCCCGTGCGGCCGTCTCCGACATCGTCCGCCCGCACCTCGACCCTCCCCCCGCCGCCGGCCGGGGGATCCCCAAGGAGGCGGCATGAGCACCATCACACAGAACCATCAAGGAGAGACCGTGACTCCGGCGACCCCCGCAGCCGACACCGCAGGCGTCATCGCGCTGCTCGAGCGCGGACGCACGCTTGCCACGCCGGTGCTGCGCGCCGCCGTGGACCGACTGGCCTCACCCATGGACACCGTGGCCGCCTACCACTTCGGCTGGATCGACGCCGAGGGCCGTCCTGCCGCGGGCGACGGCGGCAAGGCCGTCCGCCCCGCCCTCGCGCTGCTGTCCGCCGAGGTGGCGGGCCAGGCCCCCGAGGTGGGCGTGCCCGGCGCGGTCGCGGTGGAGCTGGTCCACAACTTCTCGCTGCTGCACGACGACCTGATGGACGGCGACGAGCAGCGCCGCCACCGTGACACCGTCTGGAAGGTGCACGGACCGGCGCAGGCCATCCTCGTCGGCGACGCGCTCTTCGCCCTGGCCGGCGAGATACTGCTCGAACTGGGCACGGTGGAGGCCGGGCGCGCCACCCGCCGGCTCACCTCCGCCACCCGCAAGCTCATCGACGGCCAGGCCCAGGACATCAGCTACGAGCACCGCGAGCGGGTCACCGTCGCCGAGTGCCTGGAGATGGAGGGCAACAAGACCGGAGCGCTGCTCGCCTGCGCCGCCTCCATCGGCGCCGTCCTCGGCGGCGCCGACGACCGCACCGCCGACACCCTGGAGCGCTACGGCTACCACCTGGGGCTCGCCTTCCAGGCCGTGGACGACCTGCTGGGCATCTGGGGCGACCCCGACGCCACGGGCAAGCAGACCTGGAGCGACCTGCGCCAGCGCAAGAAGTCACTGCCGGTGGTGGCCGCCCTCGACGCGGGCGGCGAGGCCTCCGAGCGCCTCGCCCGGCTGCTGGCGGCCGACGCGAAGAAGACCGAGGCCGAGTTCGCCGACTTCGACGAGGAGGAGTTCGCGGCCCGCGCCGAGCTGATCGAGCAGGCCGGCGGCCGCGACTGGACCTCCCAGGAGGCCCGCCGGCAGCACGCCACCGCCATCGCGGCGCTCGACCAGGTGGACATGGAGGACCGGGTCCGGGCGCAGCTCGTGGCGCTCGCCGATTTCGTCGTCGTACGAGAGAGATGATCACTATCGACCGCATATAGCTCGCAGTCGCCGGCCGGTACCCCATCGGGGTGCCGGCCGACGGAAGCCCCACGACGGCAGAGATCTCACACTGCAAGGGGAAGCCATGACAGCGACAACAGTCCATCCGCCCGAGCCACTCGAACCCGCGACTTTAACGCTTGCCCGGGAGGCGACGGCCCGGGCCACCCGCCACCTGTTGGACCGCCAGGACGAACAGGGCTGGTGGAAGGGCGACCTGGAGACCAATGTCACCATGGACGCCGAAGACCTGATGCTGCGCCAGTTCCTGGGCATCCAGGACCCGGCCACGCTCGAGGCCGCCGCCCGTTACCTCCGCTCCGAGCAGCGCGCGGACGGCACCTGGGCCACCTTTCACGGCGGCCCTCCGGAGCTCTCCGCCACCATCGAGGCGTATGTCGGCCTGCGGCTGGCCGGCGACCGGCCCGACGCGCCCCATATGGCCGCCGCCTCCGTCTGGGTGCGCGAGCAGGGGGGCATCGCGAGCAGCCGGGTGTTCACCCGCATCTGGCTGGCGCTTTTCGGCTGGTGGAAGTGGGAGGACCTGCCCGAGCTGCCCCCTGAGCTCATCTACTTTCCGAAGTGGTTCCCGCTCAACATCTACGACTTCGGCTGCTGGGCGCGGCAGACGATCGTGCCGCTCACCATCGTCTCGGCCAAGCGCCCCGTGCGGCCCGCGCCCTTCGCCCTCGACGAACTCCACACCGACCCCCGGCGGCCCAACCCGCCGGCCGCTCCCGCCCCCCTCGCCTCCTGGGACGGCGCCTTCCAGCGCCTGGACCGGGTGCTGCACGCCTACCACAAGGTCGCGGTCCGGCCGCTGCGCCGGGCCGCGCTGAGATCCTGCGCGCGCTGGATCGTCGAGCGCCAGGAGAACGACGGCTGCTGGGGCGGCATCCAGCCACCGGCCGTGTACTCCCTGATCGCCCTGCACCTGCTCGGCTACGACCTCGACCACCCCGTGATGCGCGCCGGGCTGGCCTCCCTGGACCGCTTCGCGCTGTGGCGCGAGGACGGCAGCCGGATGGTCGAGGCCTGCCAGTCACCGGTCTGGGACACCTGTCTGGCCACCATCGCGCTCGCCGACGCCGGGCTGGCCCCGGACCACCCCGCGCTGGTCAAGGCCGCGGACTGGATGCTCGACGAGCAGGTCACCCGCCCCGGCGACTGGTCGGTGCGGCGCCCCGGGCTGCCGTCCGGCGGCTGGGCGTTCGAATTCCACAACGACAACTACCCCGACACCGACGACACCGCCGAGGTCATCCTGGCGCTGCGCCGGGTGAGCCACCCCGACCCCGGGCGGGTCGAGGAGGCCGTGCGGCGCGGCACGCGCTGGACGCTCGGCATGCAGTCCAGCGACGGCGCGTGGGGCGCCTTCGACGTCGACAACACCAGCCCGCTGCCCAACCGGCTGCCGTTCTGCGACTTCGGGGAGGTCATCGACCCGCCGTCCGCCGATGTCACCGCACATGTCGTCGAAATGCTCGCCCATGAGGGCAGGGCCCAGGACCCGGCCGCCCGGCGCGGCGTCGCCTGGCTGCTGGCCGAGCAGGAGGACGACGGCTCCTGGTTCGGCCGCTGGGGCACGAACTACGTCTACGGCACCGGCTCGGTCGTCCCCGCGTTGGTGGCCGCCGGGATCCCGGCCTCCCACCCGGCGGTCCGCCGCGCCGTCCGCTGGCTGGAGGGCGTCCAGAACGAGGACGGCGGCTGGGGCGAGGACCAGCGCTCCTACCCCCACCGGCAGTGGTCCGGGCGGGGCGCCTCCACCGCCTCGCAGACCGCCTGGGCGCTGATGGCCCTGCTGGCGGCGGGGGAGCGGGAGAACAAGGCGGTCGAGCGCGGGGTCACCTGGCTCGCCGAGACGCAAGGCCAGGACGGGTCCTGGGACGAGCCGTACTTCACGGGCACCGGCTTCCCCTGGGACTTCTCCATCAACTACCACCTGTACCGGCAGGTCTTCCCGGTCACCGCGCTGGGGCGGTACGTCAACGGCGAGCCCGCCGTGGCGCGGCCGCGGAGATCCTGATGACCCCCGGCCCGGGCCCGGCGCCGCTGCTGATCGCCTGCGCGCTCGGCATCGAGCGGTTCGCCCTGCGCGGCGGCGACTTCGGCGCGGCCGCCGGGCCGGTGACCGTACTGCGCACCGGCATGGGGCCGCAGGCCGCCGAGCGCGCGGTGACGCGCGCGCTCGCCGGGTCCGTCGTGCCCGGCGGAGGCGCGCCCGGCGCCGCCGTCATCGCCACCGGCTTCTGCGCCGGCCTGGCCCCCGGGATGCACCCGGGGGACCTGGTGGTGGCCGAGGAGACCCGGGACGGGGCGGGCCACACGCCGTGCACCGGCACCGCGGTTCTCGCCGAGGCGCTCACCCGACTGGCCCGGGCGGGCCCCGGGCGCGCCGTCCACACCGGCCCGCTCGTCGGGTCCGGCCATGTCGTACGGGGCGCCGAGCGCGCCCGGCTGCACGCCACCGGCGCGATCGCGGTGGACATGGAGTCCGCCGCGACGCTCCGAAGCGCCGTGGCCGCCGGGGTACGCCCGGTTGCGGCCGTACGAGTGATCGTGGACGCTCCTGAACATGAACTCGTCCGTATCGGAACACTGCGCGGGGGAATATCGGCTTTCCGTGTACTACGCACTGTCCTTCCCGCTTTCTTTGCCTGGCACCGTTCTTCGCTGCTCCCAGGAGGTGAGCTAGATGGCCATGCCGCTCCGTCAGACCATCCGGGTCGCGACGTATCTCTTCGACCAGAAAGTGATCAAGCGTCGTGACAAGTTTCCGTTGATCGTCGAGCTTGAGCCGTTGTACGCCTGCAACCTGAAGTGCGAGGGATGCGGAAAGATCCAGCACCCCGCCGGGGTGCTGAAGCAGCGGATGCCGGTCGCCCAGGCGGTGGGCGCGGTGCTGGAGTCCGGTGCGCCGATGGTGTCCATCGCGGGCGGCGAGCCCCTGATGCACCCGCAGATCGACGAGATCGTGCGGCAGCTGGTGGAGCGCCGGAAGTATGTCTTCCTGTGCACCAACGCCATGCTGCTGCGCAAGAAGATCCACAAGTTCAAGCCCTCTCCCTATTTCGCGTTCGCGGTGCACATCGACGGGCTGCGCGAGCGGCACGACGAGTCCGTCGCCAAGGAGGGGGTGTTCGACGAGGCCGTCGAGGCGATCAAGGAAGCGCAGCGGCGCGGCTTCCGGGTGACCACCAACTCCACCTTCTTCAATACCGACACCCCGCAGACCGTCGTCGAGGTGCTCAACTTCCTCAACGACGAGCTCAAGGTGGACGAGATGATGATCTCGCCCGCCTACGCCTATGAGAAGGCGCCCGACCAGGAGCACTTCCTGGGCGTCGAGCAGACCCGCGAGCTGTTCAAGAAGGCCTTCGCGGGCGGCAACCGGAGGCGCTGGCGCTTCAACCACAGCCCGCTCTTCCTGGACTTCCTGGAGGGCAAGGCCGACTTCCCCTGCACCGCGTGGGGAATCCCCAACTACTCGCTCTTCGGCTGGCAGCGCCCCTGCTATCTGATGGCCGACGGATACGTCCCCACGTACCGTCAGCTCATCGAGGAGACCGACTGGGAGAAGTACGGCCGCGGCAAGGACCCGCGCTGCGACAACTGCATGGCCCACTGCGGCTATGAGCCCACCGCCGTGCTGGCCACGATGGGCTCCCTCAAGGAGTCGCTGCGCGCGGCCCGCGAGACGGCCGGTGGAAGCCGCGGGTGACGTTGGCCGAAGACGGCGACGGCGGATGTCTCGTCGAATCCGCGGCAGTGGCCGATACGCAAGGAGGGGATCCGCGCATGCGACTGCTCGAGGGTGTCCGGGGCCCACACGACCTCAAGGAGCTGAGTGAGGGAGAGCTCGCCGAACTGGCGGAGGAGATCAGGGCGTTCCTGATCGAGGCGGTGGCCAGAACCGGCGGACACCTGGGGCCCAACCTCGGTGTCGTCGAGCTGTCCATAGCCCTGCACCGCGTCTTCGACTCGCCCCGGGACCGCATCCTGTGGGACACGGGGCACCAGTCCTACGTCCATAAACTGCTCACCGGCCGCAAGGACTTCTCCAAGCTCCGCGGCAAGGGCGGCCTGTCCGGCTACCCCTCGCGAGCCGAGTCCGAGCACGACGTCATCGAGAACAGCCACGCCTCCACCGTCCTCGGCTGGGCCGACGGCCTGGCCAAGGCCAACGAGGTGCTCGGCCGCACCGACCGGCATGTCGTCGCGGTCATCGGCGACGGCGCGCTGACCGGCGGCATGGCCTGGGAGGCGCTCAACAACATCGCCGCCGCCCGGGACCGCCCGCTGATCATCGTCGTCAACGACAACGAGCGCTCCTACGCGCCCACCATCGGCGGCCTCGCCGACCACCTCGCCACCCTCCGCACCACCGACGGCTACGAGCGCTTCCTGGCCTGGGGCAAGGATGTGCTCCAGCGCACCCCGGTGGTCGGCCAGCCGCTGTACGAGTCGCTGCACGGCGCCAAGAAGGGGTTCAAGGACGCCTTTGCGCCGCAGGGCATGTTCGAGGACCTGGGGCTGAAGTACGTCGGCCCCATCGACGGACATGACATCGCGGCCGTCGAATCGGCCCTGCGCCGCGCGCGGCGCTTCCACGGCCCGGTCCTCGTCCACTGCCTCACCGAGAAGGGCCGTGGCTACCGGCCCGCGCTGGAGGACGAGGCCGACCGCTTCCACACGGTCGGCGCCATGGACCCGCTCACCTGCGCGCCCCTCGCGCCCTCCGGCGGACGGTCCTGGACCTCGGTGTTCGGCGAAGAGATGGTGCGGATCGGGGCCGAGCGCCCCGACGTGGTGGCGATCACCGCCGCGATGCTGGACCCGGTCGGCCTCGCCGAGTTCGCCCGGGCGTATCCGCGGCGGGTGTGGGACGTGGGCATCGCCGAGCAGCACGCCGCGGTCTCGGCCGCCGGTCTGGCGACCGGCGGGCTGCACCCGGTCGTCGCGGTCTACGCCACCTTCCTCAACCGGGCCTTCGACCAGGTGCTGATGGATGTCGCCCTGCACAAGTGCGGGGTGACCTTCGTGCTGGACCGCGCGGGCGTCACCGGCACCGACGGCCCCAGCCACAACGGCATGTGGGACATGTCCGTCCTCCAGGTGGTGCCCGGTCTGCGGATCGCGGCCCCGCGCGACGCGGAGCAGCTGCGCGCCCAGCTGCGCGAGGCGGTCGATGTG
Organism: Streptomyces sp. NPDC021225; assembly: GCF_044332865.1. Taxonomy (NCBI): domain Bacteria; kingdom Bacillati; phylum Actinomycetota; class Actinomycetes; order Kitasatosporales; family Streptomycetaceae; genus Streptomyces; species Streptomyces sp. NPDC021225. The sequence goes on from NZ_JBIRPV010000005.1 coordinate 843,137, forward strand.
GACGACGCGCCCACCGTCATCCGCTTCCCGAAGGAGTCGGTGGGCGCGCCGATCCCGGCGCTCGCCCGCGTCGGAGGCATGGATGTGCTGCGCCACGGCGGCCCGGAGCCGGCGGACCGGGGCGGCGGCGGTGATGTGCTGCTGGTCGTGGCCGGGGTGATGGCCCAGGTCGGCCTGGCGGCCGCCGAGCTGCTGGCCGAGCGCGGCATCGGCTGCACGGTCGTCGACCCGCGCTGGGTCAAGCCCGTCGACCCCGCGCTGCCCGGGCTGGCGGCGCGCCACCGCGCGGTGGCCGTCGTCGAGGACAACAGCCGCACCGGCGGGGTGGGGGCGGCCGTCGCGCAGGCGCTGCGCGACGCCGAGGTGGATCTGCCGGTGCGCACCTTCGGCATCCCCGAGGCGTTCCTGGCGCACGCCAAGCGCGGGGAGGTGCTCGCCGACCTCGGGCTCACCCCCGCCGAGACGGCGGGCCGGATCGGGGCCGCCCTGGCCCGTATCGACATGGCCCGGATGGGCGCGCCCGCCCCGGCCGGCGCCGGCTCCGCCTCCACCCCCGCCGCCCGCCCGGCCCCGCCCGCGGCCCGCAAGGAGAAGGACGCATGACAGCAGCCGAGCAGCGATCGGGCTTCGACCTCGGGAAGCTCCTGGCCGACCGCGGCTCCGAGCGCTACGACCTGCACGCCCGGCACCTCAACCACCAGCTGCCGCGCATGCTGCACACCATCGGCTTCGACAAGGTCTACGAGCGGGCCGAGGGAGCGTACTTCTGGGACGCCGAGGACCAGGACTACCTCGACATGCTCGCCGGCTTCGGGGTGATGGGCCTGGGCCGCCACCACCCGGTCGTCCGCAGGGCGCTGCACGACGTGCTGGACGCCCAGCTGGCCGATCTGACCCGGTTCGACTGCCAGCCGCTGCCCGGCCTGCTGGCCGAGAAGCTGCTCGGCCACGCCCCGCACCTGGACCGGGTCTTCTTCGGCAACAGCGGCACCGAGGCCGTGGAGACCGCGCTGAAGTTCGCCCGGTACGCCACGGGCAGGCCGCGCGTCCTGTACTGCGAGCACGCCTTCCACGGGCTGACGACCGGCTCGCTGTCGGTCAACGGGGAGGACTCCTTCCGCAAGGGGTTCGCGCCGCTGCTGCCGGACACGCCGATTCCGCTCGGCGACCTGGCCGCGCTGGAACGGGAGCTGAGGCGCGGCGACGTGGCCGGGTTCGTCGTCGAGCCGATCCAGGGCAAGGGCGTCCACGAGACCCCGCCCGGCTATCTGCCGGCCGCACAGGAGCTGCTGCGCAGGCACAAGGCGCTGCTGATCGCCGACGAGGTGCAGACGGGGCTCGGCCGCACCGGGGACTTCTTCGCCTATCAGCACGAGGCGGGCGTGGAGCCGGACCTGGTGTGCGTGGCCAAGGCCCTGTCGGGCGGATATGTGCCCGTCGGCGCGACGCTCGGCAAGGACTGGATCTTCAAGCGCGTCTATTCGTCGATGGACCGGGTGCTGGTCCACTCGGCGAGCTTCGGGGCCAACGCGCAGGCGATGGCGGCGGGGCTGGCCGTCCTCGCGGTCATGGAGGACGAGAAGGTCGTCGAGAACGCCCGGATCACCGGCGACCTGCTGCGCACCCGGCTGGCCGCGCTGGTGGACCGCTATGAGCTGCTCCATGAGGTGCGCGGCCGCGGGCTGATGATCGGCATCGAGTTCGGGAGGCCGACCTCACTGGGGCTGCGGAGCCGCTGGGCGATGCTCCAGGCGGCCCGCAAGGGGCTGTTCGCGCAGATGGTGGTGGTGCCGCTGCTCCAGCGGCACCGCATTCTCACCCAGGTCTCCGGCGACCATCTTGAAGTCATCAAGCTGATCCCGCCGCTGATCATCGGGGAGCGGGAGGTGGACCGCTTCGTCGACGCGTTCACGGCGGTCATGGACGACGCGCATGGGGGCGGCGGCCTGATGTGGGACTTCGGGCGGACGCTGGTCAAACAGGCCATGGCGCAACGCTGACCGCGCCGGGGCGGGCGGTGGCGCCCGCGCCCGCCCCACGCCGGATCAGCGGCTCAACCGGCGAGCAGCCGCTCCCGCAGCCGCTCCCGCTTGGCCGCGTCGAGGCCGAGCCCCTGGGCGAGGTACTTGTCGGTGTCGCCCCAGGTCTCCTCGATGGCCTCGAAGGCGGTCGCCAGATACTCGGCGCGGGCGTCGAAGAGCGGCGAGAGCAGCTCCATCACCTCGGGGGACATGCCGTCCTCCGCATGTGAGGCGCGCCATACCTTGTAGCGGCGGTGGGCGGCGGCCGACTCCAGATAGTCGGCCTCGATGGCGTCCCGCTCCACGCCGAGGGCCAGCAGGGTCACCGCGATCGACAGACCCGCGCGGTCCTTGCCGGCCGAACAGTGCATCAGCGCGGGCGCGCTGCCGTTCGCGAGCTCGTCGAGCACCTGGCTGTGCTCGGCGGTCCGGGTGGTGATGATCAAGCGGTACGAGTCGATCATCCGCTGCGCCGCCCGCCCCTCGCCGAGCATCTCGCGCAGGGTGGCCAGATCGCCCTCGCGGACCATGGTCCAGAACCCGGCGCCGTCGGCCGGGTCGGAGAGCGGGAGGCCGACGGTCCGTACGCCCGTGAGCGCCACGTCCGAGCCCTCGAGCCTGATGTCGGCGGAGTTCCGGAAGTCGAAGACGGTGTGCAGCCCGAGCGATTCGAGGAAAGCGGTGTCGCTCTCGGTGGCGTGCGCTAGATGACCGCTGCGGAACAGTACGCCAGGCCCCACGCGCCGCCCGTCGACCGTCGGCAGACCGCCCACGTCCCGGAAGTTGCGCACGCCCGAGAGCTCGGGCTCGATCGACGGAACCTGCGGCGTCTGCTGCGTCACGGGCGCTCCTCACGGCTCGGCCGCCAGCGCCGCTCGTCGGCGAGGCGGACTGTGCTGACCATACGACATGCGTGCGCACCGGCGACCGGTCCATGACCGGGGCCGGTCGAGTATTGCGCGCCGGGTGCGCTGCCCCGATGATGTTCAGGTCTGTGCGGAATTGGGGAGAGTGATGATCGAAATCGGTGGTAGTGGTCGCGTCTGGCTGCTGTCGGGACGGCGGAGCAGCTATGCGCTGCACCTCACGGAGAACGACGAGCTGCTTCACCTCCACTGGGGCCCGCGCATCGCGCTCCCGGACGCCGAGGCGCTCGCTGATGAGTCCGTCCCCCCGGAATGGGGGTTCGAATCCCCCCTGGACGGGCGCGAGGAGTACCCGGTGGAAGGCGGGCCCCGCTTCGTACGCCCCGCCCTGTCGGTGCGGTCGCGGGACGTCCGGGGCACCGAGTGGCGCTTCGAGCGGGGCGAGGTGGCCGACACCGGCGACGAGCTGCGGCTCCACTTCCACGACCCGCTGCACCACCTCGCCCTCACCCTCCACTACCGGATGCGCGACGACTTCGACGTGATCGAGCGCTGGACCACCGCCGCCCACGCGGGCGGCCCGGACGACGCCCCGCTGGAGCTGCTGCGCGTCGACTCCGCCGCCTGGTCCCTCCCGGGGCGCGACCGCTGGCGGCTGACGCATCTGTACGGGCGCTGGGCCGCCGAGAGCCAGGTGGCGCGCACCGAGCTCACCCCCGGCGAGAAGGTGCTCGGCAGCCGCCGCGGCCACACCAGCCATCAGCATCTGCCCTGGATCGCCCTGGACGAGGGCGCGGCCACCGAGGACCACGGCGAGGTGCACAGCTGCGCCCTCGCCTGGTCCGGGTCCTGGCGGATCGCCGTACAGCGGCTGCCCGTCGGCACCGTGCAGACGGTCGGCGGCGTCGGCCACGACGACTCGGGCCAGCTGAGCCTGGCACCCGGCGAGTCCTACGCCACGCCCGTCTTCGCGGGCCTGTGGACCGACGGCGGGTTCGGCGGAGCCAGCCGCGCCTGGCACGCCTGGCAGCTGGCCCATGTGATCCCCGACGCCGACCGGTCCAGGCCGGTGCTCTACAACTCCTGGGAGGCGACGTTCTTCGACGTCGGCGAGGAGCAGCAGCGCGGGCTCGCCCGCCGAGCCGCCGAGATGGGCGTGGAGCTGTTCGTCGTCGACGACGGCTGGTTCGGGGCGCGCACCAGCGACCGCGCCGGGCTCGGCGACTGGACCCCCAACCTCGACCGCTTCCCCGGCGGCCTGAAGCCCCTCGCCGACGAGGTGCACGCGCTGGGCATGCAGTTCGGCATCTGGGTCGAACCGGAGATGGTCAACCCCGACAGCGACCTCTACCGGGCCCACCCCGACTGGGCGCAGCACCGCCCCGGGCGCACCCGCACCGAGTTCCGCAACCAGCTGGTGCTCAACCTCGCCCGGCCCGATGTGCGCGAGCACCTGTGGGAGCGGCTGGACACCCTGCTGTCCGGCGCGCCCATCGACTATGTGAAATGGGACTTCAACCGGTCCTTCACCGACCCGGGATGGCCCGGCGACCCGTACCCCCAGCGGCTCTGGATCGAGCATGTGCGCGGGTTCTACGAGCTGCTGGAGCGCCTGAGGGCCGCGCACCCGGGCGTCGCCTTCGAATCCTGCTCGGGCGGCGGCGGCCGGATCGACCTGGGCGTCCTCGGACTCACCGACCAGGTGTGGACCTCGGACAACACCGACCCGCTGGACCGGCTGCCCATCCAGCACGGCTTCAGCCAGCTGCACCCGGCCCGCGTCATGGCCGCCTGGGTCACCGACACCCCCAACGCCCTGGGCAATCAGCGGGTCACCTCGCTGCGCTTCCGCTTCATCAGCGCGATGGCCGGGGTGCTCGGGGTGGGCGGCGACCTGAGCCGGTGGAGCGAGGCCGAACTCGCCGAGGCGCGCGACTGGGTGGCGCTCTACAAGCGCATCCGGCCCGTCGTCCAGCACGGCGAGCTGTACCGGCTGCGGCCGCCGGGGGACGGCGGGCTCAGCGCGGTGCAGTACGTGCGCGGCGAGGAGACCGTGGTGCTGGCCTGGCTGCACGCGCAGCGCCTCGGCGAGCGCCAGCCACGGCTGCGGCTGCGCGGGCTCGACCCCGAGGCCCGGTACGAGGACCTGGAGACCGGAACGGTCCACCGGGGAGCCGTGCTCGCCCACCACGGCCTCGCGACCGGGCTGCGTCACGACCTGGACGCCGCCGTATTCCACCTTCGGCGCATCTGACCAGGTGGGATAGATCACCCTTCGTCAACCCCTGCCTACGGTGGCGTAGGTCACTCGTCAGGGTGAAAGATGTCGGGACGTGGCAGACGATGCGAAGAGACTCAACAGTGGCGTGATCGGGTCGTACGCAGCCATCGGGGACAGCTTCACCGAGGGCGTCGGAGACCCGGATCCCGAAGGCATGTTCATCGGCTGGGCGGACCGGCTGGCCGTCCTGCTCTCCGACCGGCATTCCGGGGGCGGGCCCGCGAGCCCGCCCCCGGCCGAGTTCCGCTACGCCAACCTCGCCGTGCGCGGCCGGCTCCTCGACCAGATCGTCGAGGAGCAGGTCCCGCGCGCGATGGAACTCGGCCCCGATCTGGTGACCTTCTGCGCGGGCGGCAACGACATCCTGCGGCCCGGCAGCGACCCCGACGATGTCGCCGAGCGCTACGAGGCGGCCGTGGCCAGGCTCACCTCCCGCGTCGGCACCGTGCTGCTGTGCACCGGGTTCGACCCGCGCGGCGTGCCGGTGCTGCGCCATCTGCGCGGCAAGGCCGCCATGTACACGGCCCATGTGCGCTCGATCGCCGACCGGTACCGATGCCCGGTGCTCGACCTGTGGTCGCTGCGCTCCGTACAGGACCGGCGGGCCTGGAGCGAGGACCGGCTGCATCTGTCGTCCGACGGACACACCCGGGTCGCGCTGCGCGCCGCCCAGGTGCTCGGCCTCGAGGTGCCGGCCGACCCGGATCAGCCCTGGCCGCCGGAGGGGCCGCGCTCGGCCGCCGAGGTGCGCCGGGACAACCTCCACTGGGCGCGCGAATACGCGGTGCCCTGGATCGGCCGACGGCTGCGCGGGGAGTCGTCGGGGGACCATGTGGAGCCCAAGCGACCGGATCTGCTGCCGCTGCGCCCCTGAAGCTCCCGAAGCGCCCCTGAACTCCCGGCCCCCTGAACTCCCGGCCCCCCTGAACTCCCGAAGATGGCCAAACCGCGAACGCGGAACAGGGCCGCGTGCGATGCTAGGCCAGGTAGGCCCACACGGCGCGGCCCGTGCCTCCGGTGTCAGGTCTGACGCCCCATGCCTCGGAGAGGGCCTCCACCAGCATCAGCCCGCGTCCGCCCTCCTGGTCCACGCTCACCGACCGGGCCTGTGGCTCCGTACGGGCGCACCCTTGGTCGGCCACTTCCAACCGCAAGCGCTTGCCCATGAGCTGCAAGCTGCACCGCACCTCTTCGCTGGATGTGTGGCGCACGGCGTTGGTGAAGAGTTCGGAGACCACCAGCTCGGCGTTGTCGCACATTTCCTGCGTTGCTCCCCATGAGCACAGCCGCAGCACGACCAGCCTTCTCGCCTCCGCGACGGAAGTGCTCAGTGCCGGCAGACGAAACGCGTCTTGCAGGCACGGAGCGGAGAGCGAGCCGCTGCGCCCTAACCGGAGAGCCTCATAGGAAGGAGCCACGCCGACACTATGCTCTGCGCCACTCGCGTATGGCAAGGTTCAATCTGTAAATTGCAGAATCGAAGACACAGTCTGTTGTTGAAGCTGAGCGCGTGCCAGACTGCTGTGATGTGAAGGTAGTTGGAGGGGGACGGTAGTGCCGGATGCGAGGGCGGGCGGCGGCGCCCCGACCGTCCTGAGAGTCGTGCTCGGCAAGCGGCTACAGGACCTCAGGGAGAAGGCCGGGCTGTCGTACGAGCGGGCGGGACGCGCGCTCGACGTCACCCATGCCACGATCCGTCGCATGGAGAAGGCCGAGGTCGGCCTGAAGCTCCCGTATGTCGAGAAGTTGCTCCGCACCTACGGGGTCACCGACCCGGAGGAGGTCGAGGGGTTCCTCTCCCTCGCGCGCGAGGCCAACAAGCCCGGCTGGTGGCACCGCTTCCGGGATGTACTGCCGGAGTGGTTCAACACGTTCGTCAGCCTCGAGGGCGAGGCCAACCTCATCCGGGCCTACGAGCCGCACTATGTCCCCGGGCTGCTCCAGACCGAGGACTACGCCCGTGCGGTGCTGCGCGCCGGCATGCCGCACGCCCCCGAATCGGAGATCGAGCGCAATGTCGCCCTGCGCATGGAGCGGCAGTCCCTCCTCATCCGCGAGAACTCACCGATGCTCTGGGTGGTGATGGACGAAACGGTGCTGCGCCGTCCCATTGGCGGGCCCGACGTCATGCGCGATCAGATCACGCGGCTCATCGATGCCGCGACCTTGTCCAACATCAGGTTGCAGATCATGCCGTTCGACGCCGGGCCCCATCCGGCGATGTACGGCCCCTTCCATATCTTCCGGTTCCCGATCCAGGAGTTGCCGGATATCGCGTACACGGAGTCGCTCGTCAGCGGCTCCTACTACGACCAGCGCGATGACGTTTCGGCGTTCCTGGAGGCCTTGGACCGGATGTGTGCGCAGGCCGCGCCTGCACAGACCACTCAGGCCATTCTGAGTGGCATTCGCAAGGAGATCTGACCAATGGATCGCATTCGCAGGGACCGCGTCTACAGCGGAATGCCGGCGACCGACCTCGGAACCGAGGGCTGGCACAAGCCGTGGAGCGGCGGCAACGGGGGAAGTTGCGTCGAGGCCATGAGACTGAAGGACGGAAGGGTCGCGCTGCGCCAGTCCACGGATCCGGACGGGCCGGCCCTCATCTACACGCACCTGGAGATGAAGCGGTTCATCCAGGGGGCGAAGTCGGGCGAAGCGGACTTCCTCCTCGCCTGATCCGAACCGGGCCGGCCGTGGCCGGAATCCGCTCCAGCACCCCGCCCGCGAAGACGTCGTACAGCGGCAGCGACTCCAGGTGCACATAGCCGATATGGCAGTCGCAGACGGCGAGCGGGCAGGAACGGGGTGCCAGGGCCGCGCGGTACGACCCGTCGTAGAGATTGCCCAGTTCCGCCCGGACGAAATGGCAGCGGCGCACCGTGCCGTCGCCGTCCACCGAGATCACCGAAGCGCCGGTCCGGCACGGCAGACCGGCGCTTCGGTGCGGATGGCGGCTGTAGCCGAACAGCGGGTCGAGCGCGGTCCACTCGGCCGCCTCCTCGTCCGTATAGGAGCGCCCCTCGGCCGCGTTGACCCACAGATAGACGTGCTCGGGCAGCTCGGCGCGCAGCCTCCGGGCGGGCTCCAGATGCTCGGGCAGGCCGACGATGCCGACGCTGTGGCGCACCCCGAGCGCCGCCAGCTCACGGCTCTTGGCCAGGAACCGGTCGTACGGCGTCTGGCCCGGGTGGAAGGTGCACCACAGCGCCACGGTGTCCGTGTCGGCCTCCGCCAGCCAGCCCGTACGGCAGCTGAGATTCGTCTGGATCGCCACCCGGGCGATGTGCGGCAGCCGGCTGAGCTCGGTCAGCGCACGGCGGTACCAGGAGCGCACCAGTCCCTCGCCCCACGGGGTGAACAGCACCGACAGCCGGTCGCCCGTGTTCGCCGCCGCCCAGGCGGTGAAGCGCTCCAGCGCGGCCCGGTCGGCGCGCAGCTGCTCCGGGGTGTCGCGCCGCTTGGCGAACGGGCAGTAGGGGCAGTCGTAGTCGCACGAGGCCAGCGGGCCGCGGTAGAGGATCGTCAGGTCCACGCCGGTCGCCTCACTTCAGGTCGTAGTCGGCCATGGCGGCGCGCACCGCGGGGGAGAACAGCTCCGGCCCGAGCGCGTCGGAGTACGCCAGCCCCTCGGCGGAGAGCCGCAGCAGTCCGGGGGCGGCGTCCGGGTCCAGCCAGCCGCGCTCGGCGAACCGCGCCAGCTCGGTGGGGAAGTCCTCGGCCGGGTCGGTGCCGAACCGTGCCTGGTAGCCGGCGACCGGCATGCCGTCCGCCTGGAGGACCGACTGGAGAAGGTGGCGCCGGCGGGCCTCGTCCCCGGTCATCGCGCGGCCCACCTCGGCGCGCGCGAAGTCGGCCGCGGGCCGCGCCGTGTAGTCGTCGATGATGCCGCGGATCTCCCGCATGTCCACCGCGTAGTCGAACGAGTAGTGCAGCGCCGAGGTGTACGAGCGGGCGCCGCAGCCAAGACCGACCATGCCGTCGGTCTGGCAGGCGTAGTCGTCCCCGCCGCCTGGCTCCCTGCCGGTCCCGGGCGCGTCCCGGCGGCGGAACATGCGCATGGACACCTGCTCATAGCCGTGGGCGAGCAAGTGGTCCCGGCCCGACCGGTACAGCCGCAGCCGCTGGGCGTCCCACTCCGCGTCGGTGGCCGCGGCGTCGCGGCGGCCCAGACCGGTCAGCGGGCGCACGTACAGCGGATACAGATACAGCTCCTCGGGGCGCCAGGCCAGGGCGGCGTCCAGGGACCGCCGCCAGCTCCGCTCGGTCTGCCCGTCGATGCCGTAGATCAGATCGATGTTGAGCACGGGGATACCGGCCTCGCGGATCCGCCCCAGCGCCGCCTCGACGTCCTCCCGGCGCTGCGGCCGCACCGCCGAGCGCGCCTCGTCGTCCACGAAGCTCTGCACGCCCAGGCTCAGCCGGGTGGTGCCGCGCTCGGCCAGCACGGCCAGCCGGTCGGCGGTGGCGGTGGCCGGGGACGCCTCGACCGAGAGCGGAACGGCCGCCAGATCGGCCCCCATGCGCCGGCTCGCGATATCGCACAGCCGCTCCAGCTCGGCGGCCTCCAGGAAGGTCGGGGTGCCGCCGCCGAAGGCCGCCGTGGTGAACCGGGCCCGGTCGCCCAGCGCCTCGCGGACCGTGTCGGCCTGCCGCTCCAGGGCGCCCAGATAGGCGCTCACCAGCCCCTCGGGGGCGCCGACGCGCGTGAAGAGATTACAGAAGCCGCAGCGCACCTCGCAGAAGGGGATGTGCAGATACAGCGAGAGCGAGTCCTTGGGCTCCTCCTCCCACAGCTCGCGCAGCGCGGGCCGCGGGTCCAGCGGGCGGTAGGCGGTCTTGTGCGGGTACGCGTAGACGTACGACTGGTACGGGCGGACGGGCGCGGCGGTACCGGTGGCGTGGCTGACGGTGGTGCTGGTGGTCATGAGGCCTCGAGGAAGAAGTGGGTGTACGGCACGGTCCAGACGACTTCATGGCCGAGCCGGTGGCCCGTGTAGCCGTCGTCTCCGTACGCCGTGCCGTGGTCGGAGCAGACGATCGCGAAGCCCGGGCCGCGGCCGCTCATCGCGGAGAACAGCCGGCCGATGTGGCGGTCGACGTACTCAAGTGCGGCGGCGTGCGTGGCGCGCGAGTCGCCCGCCTCGCGGGTCGCGCCGGGCAGATGGAACCAGTTGGGCTGGTGCAGCGCCGAGATGTTCACGAAGAGGAACAGTCGGCGGTCAGGCTCCAGCCCGGCGATGACCTTCTCGGCGCACGCGACCTGCGCCTCGAAGGAGGTGGGGGACGGAACGCCGAACTCCGGCTCCCAGTGGCTCTCCTGGAAGAGCCCGGGGAGCACCGAGCCCAGCGCACCCCGCTTGTTGAAGAACCCCACCCCGCCCACGCAGACCGTGTGATACCCGGCGGCCGCGAGCCCGGACACCAGGTCCGGGGTGTCGAACACATAGGTGCCCTCGGCGGTGGTCTCGCTGCCCGCGAACCGGGCGGCGAACAGCCGCCGGTGCGGACCCGGCGCGGCGGGTGTGGGCAGGAACCCGGCGAACATCGCCTGGTGCGAGGCGTAGGTGAAGCTGCCGGGCGCATGCCGCTCGTCCCACGCCCCGCCGGGCATCCGGCTCGCCAGGTGCGGGATCCGACCCTCGGCGGCCAGCTCGGCCGCCACGTCGTAGCGCAGGGTGTCCAGGGTGACCAGCAGCAGATCGTGGCTGCCCACGATCTCGTTCATATCGGGCTCAGGCAACGGCATCGGCGCCGCCCTCTCCCGCCACCCTTTTTGCCGCGGGCTTTCGCCCCCGGACCACGGCCGCGACCTGCGCGCCGTAGGTGTCCAGGCCCTCCGCGCCGCTGCCGGGCAGGCCGGTGAGCCGGGGCAGCAGATCGCCGAAGGCGTTGACCTCGCCGATCGAGAAGTGCCGCCATCCGGTGCCGGGCAGCAGATCCACGCCGACGCACAGGGTGCCAGGGAAACAGGCCGCCGCCCGCTCCGCCAAGCCCAGCACCTCGCCCCAGGACACCCCGGCCGCCTCCGCCGCGGCGCGCGCGGCGGCCAGGTCGCCACGGATGCCGCCGAGGTGGAGATTGGTCATCGGGGAGCGGCTGGTGCGCACCACGGCGTGGCTCGCCCGCCCGTCGACCACCACGACGCGCAGGTCGGCGGCGCGGCCGTGCTGCGCCGCCTTGGGCACCCAGCGCTCGATGTGCAGCCCGTCCGGGGCCAGCGTGTCGACGATCGCGGCGATCTCCGCCTCCGTCTCGTACCGGCGCACCCGCAGCGAGTTGAACAGCCGCCCGTCGGCGGTGCGCTCCACCGAGGTCGCGGCGCGCACCCGGCCGTGGGCGCCCCACTCGACGGCGAGCACCCCGGAGGCGGACGAGCCGTGCGCGAGCTTCACAAAGGCGCGACGCAGCCCACCGGTGCCCGCCAGCAGCGCCCGTACGTCCTCCCAGCCGCGGACGGGCGGCGCCTGGGGGCCGGAGGTCGGCGACGGCGGCACCGGGACCCCGGCCTCGCTCAACACGCCGTGGCACAGCCGCTTGTCGAACATGACGGCCAGCTCGCCCGGATCGTCCAGCATCCGCGCGCCCCCCGCCGCGGCCGCCCCGGCGACCTGGCGCACGGCGCCGGTGAACCGGGCGTACCAGCGCGCGGTGCCCTCGACGCGGGTCGGGTCGTCGGCGCCGCGCAGCAGCAGCTCCACCTCCTCGTCCTCGCCGGGGGAGTCCAGCCGCACCGTCTCGCCCGGCTCGAACCGGGGCCCGCTGTCGTACAGCACCTCGCGCCAGGGCAGCACCCGGGGCTCGGTCAGCCCCGCCGCCCGCACGGCGTCCGCGAACATCTCCACCCGGCGGCCACCGGGGTTGCCGACCACCGCGAAGCGCACGTCGCCGCGCCCCTCATGGCGCGTCTCATTCGGAGACGGCGACATAGCGGTGCTCCTCGTCGCTCTCGTCCCCTGCCCACCTGTGCGGCTGTTGCTGCTCCGAGAGGTCCACCTCGACCCCGCTCGGCTCCAGCGCCTCGCGCACTCGCTGCGCCAGCTTCTCGCTCAGGTAGTGGTGGTGGAGGTCGAGCGCTGTGAGGTGGGTCAGCGGCTGGCCTTCGAGCAGGGCCTCGGCGCCCGCGTCGGTCAGCGTGCCCATGGACAGGTCCAGGGAGGCGAGCTGGGCGACGACGGGGGCGGCGGCGACGGCGGCGGCTATCTCGTCCTGCATCTCGCTGTTCTGAAGGCCCAGATGGCGCAGCTCGGGGAAGCGGCCGCCGGCCAGCAGCGGCGCGAGGTCGGCGACGGTGGCGTCGCCGCCGTACTGGTCGATCCCCAGCCACAGCGCGAGGTGTTCGAGGCGGGGCAGCTCGCTGTCGCAGACGGCCCGTACGATACTCGCGGGCAGACCGCCGGACTCGAACCGCAGCGTCCGCAGCCGCTCATGGCGCACGGGGCGGAAGGCCAGCGCCTCATCGGGTGCCCCGTAGCCGCAGCCGCGCGCCACGAACTCCTCGAGCAGCGGGTACGCCTCGACCACCGGCGTCACATCGGTCATCTCCAGCCAGGACAGCTCGCACTCCTCGGCCGTCACATCGCCGAGAAAGATCGACCGCAGCGCCGGCAGGCGCTCGGCGGACTCCGTCAGCCGGTCGATCACCGGCTGCACGGATTCGTACCCTCCCTCGCCCCACCAACTGCCGATGACGATCGCGCGGACCCGGTCCGCCGGAACGGTCTCCAGGAAGTTCCGCCACAGCTTGTCGAAGGGGAGGTCGTCGTCCCAGCCGCAGGCCAGCCGCCAGGCCACGGCATCGGCGGGCGGCAGGTCACAGGCGTCGGTCCCGGACGTGGCGAAGTCGGTCACGGGGAGGCCCGCGAAGGTCTCCAGATATGCGCTGATCATGAGGCGGTGCGGTCCTTTCGGTCGTCGTGGTGTGCGGCTGTCCAGGCCTTCGGGCCGGGGGGCGTCACTCGGAGACCGCGGTGTAACGCCACACCTCGCCCTCTCCGTCGTCGTCCTCGTCGCCCTTCTCGGAGAGGTCGAGCTGCACGCCGGAGGGCTCCAGGGCGTCGCTCAGCCGCTGCTCCATCGCCTCGGAGAAGAAGTTGTGGTGCAGGTCCAGCGACGTGAGGTGGGTCAGCGGCTGGCCTTCGAGCAGGGCCTCGGCGCCCGCGTCGGTCAGGATGCCCATGGACAGGTCCAGGGAGGCGAGCTGGGCGACGACGGGGGCGGCGGCGACGGCGGCGGCTATCTCGTCCTGGATCTCGCTGTTCTGGAGGCCCAGATGGCGCAGCTGCGGGAAGCGGCCCCCCGAGAGGAGCCCGCCGAGGTCCGCGACGGTCGCGTCGCCCCCGTACTCCTCCACTCCCAGCCACATCTCCAGCCGCTCCAGCGCGGGCAGTTCGCTGTCGCAGACGCCGCGCACCACCGCGCCGGGCAGCCCGCCGGTCTCGAACCGGAGCGTGCGCAGGTGCTCGTGTTTGACGGCGGGGAAGGACAGGTTCGAGCCACCGCGGACCCCCAACTCCCGCAGCCGCGGGAAGGCGTCGAGGACCGGGGTGACATCGGACTGCTCGATCCAGGAGATCTCGGCCTCCTCCGCTTCGATGTCGCCGATGAAGACCGCCTCGAGGGCGGGCAGCCGGTCCTTGGCGGCGACGAGCGGCTCGATGACCGCGCTGGAGGCGTTCCCGTAGGCCTCGCCCCAGATGCCGAAGATCAGCGCCCGTACGCGGGTGGTGTCCACCGTGTCCAGGAAGCGCTGGAAGCGGCCGGCGAAGCCCTCTTCCCCATCCCTGTCGTACGGGTTGCAGGAGATCCGCCAGGCCACGTTCTCCGGCTCGGGGAGTTCCCGCTTGCTGGTGGGCGACGGGAACTCGCAGCCCGGCAGGCCGTGCAGTTTCATGAGGTGGGCGGCGTGGTCCATGACGGGATATCTCCTGAGGCTTCGAGAGGGCGTGCCCTGCTCCTAAGGGCGTGCGAAGAGTTCTACCAAGCGCCACCGACAGCGGGGTCGGCGGGCGTTGTCGATGCGTTGTCAGACCCTCCGCGTTGTCAGACCCCACGCCTAACGTCGTGAACATCGACGGGCGCCGCATGAGCGGTGGGCCCCGGCGCCGCTGTGCGGTGGAAAGGGAGAAGCGCATGTACCGACAGGGAGACGTCCTGATCGTGCCGGTGGCCGAGGAGGCACTGCCACCGAACACCGAAGCGCTGCCGCGGCAGCCGCGGGACGCGCGGGGGCGGCTGGTGCTGGCGCTGGGCGAGGTGACCGGACACGCCCACGCGGTGGTCGGGCCGGGCACGCTGGTGCGCGAGTCGGGGCCGTTCGGCGTCTCGTATCTCCATCTGCCGGACGGCGGGCGGGTGGTGCACGAGGAACACGCGGCGATACCGCTGCCCAAGGGGTGGTACCGCGTGGTGCGACAGCGGGAGTACGTGCCGGGCGCCGTGCGCGTCGTGGCGGACTGAGAGCGGGGGACGAAAACGATGAGCATCATGACGACGGCGTCGCACAGCGCGCATACGCCGAGCCGGGTCGAGTGGTGGCGGGCGGTGGCCGCGGCCACGGGCCCGGCCGACCGCGGGGCCGCCGAGGCGGGTGTGCGCACGGCCTATGCCGCGGCCGGACTGGCGGCGCCGGAGCGGATCGTATGGGTCGGCTCCCCGCTGGAGGGCACGGCGGCGGCCATGCTGCTGACCGGCCAGGGCGGCGAGCTGCCGCGGGAGATCGCCGACCGGGCCACCGGAGCGCTGCGCGCGGCGGGGGTCGAGCCGGTGGCGGGCGCGGCGGGCCCCTCTGTGCGGGAGGCGGTGCGCACGCTTCCGTGGGCGGCCGCGCGGAAGCGGCTGCACGGCGCGCTGGGCAGCACGGGCTGGGCCGAGCGATGGGCCCTGACGGGCGCGGCGCTGTGGGACATCACCCGCACCCTCACCGAGCGCGTCCGCACCGGGGTGGTCGAGACCCTGGCAGCGGAGCCGGACGGGGCCCGGCAGTCCGCCGTCCGGCTGGCCATGCTGGACGCGGTGTTCGGCCAGCACGACGCGCCGTGGCTCGCGGCGGTGACCGAGGAGGGCGCTGCCGGCCCGGAGGCGGGCGCGGACGCGGGCGCGGACAGCGGCGAGCTGGCCGGCCCGGCCGCGGTGGCGCGGTCCGCCGGGTGGTGGTGGCCGTACGAGAAGGCCGTGGTCGTCGCCGAGCGGCCGGTCGCGCTGCACCGCGACGAGGCGGGCCGTCTCGACCGCGGCGACGGGCCGGCGCTGGAGTACCCCGACGGCTTCGCGCTGTACGCGTGGCGGGGCATGCCGGTGCCCGCCGCCTTCCTGGAGCAGCTGTCCGAGCTGACCGCCGAGCGCATCCGGGCCGAGGAGAACGCGGAGCTGCGCCGCGTCATGCTCGAGTACTACGGCTACGACCGCTACCTCACGGAGTCCGGGGCGCGGCCGGTGCACCGCGACGAGACCGGCGTGCTGTGGCGCATCGACATGACCGGGGACGAGCCGGTGACCATGGTCGAGGTGGTCAACTCCACCCCGGAGCCGGACGGTACGAGCCGCACGTACTGGCTGCGGGTGCCGCCGAGCACCCGAACGGCCCGTGAGGGCGTTGCCTGGACCTTCGGGCTGGACGCCGAGGGATACGCCCCGGAGCGCCAGACCTGACCCGCCGGGCCCGGCGGCCCGACCCACATCGACTTGGTCTATACCTTGACTGGTATAGACCAAGTCCGCTTCAGTGGTGTCAAGTCCCCCCTGAAGGAGGAGCCTTGACCGGAAAGCGCATCCGGGCCGCTCTCGCCGCCGCGGCGGCCGTCTGTGCCCTGCTGTTTGTCATGCCCATGGCCTCCGCCTCCGCGGCCCCCACGGACACCACCCCCCGCGCGGCCTGCACCTACCCGGACTGGGTCGCGGGCAAGTGGTACGTGGCCGGCGACATCGTGAGGTACACCGACGGCAAGTACTACCGCGCCGAACACGACAACCCGGGCTATGACCCGACCATCAGCACCTGGTACTGGGACCCGTACGACTGCGGCTCCGGGGGCCAGAACCCGGCCGGGTTCGTGGTGAGCGAGGCCCAGTTCAACCAGATGTTCCCGAACCGGAATTCGTTCTACACCTACCAGGGCCTGACCGCCGCCCTGAGCGCGTACCCCGGCTTCGCGAACACCGGCAGCGACACCGTCAAGAAGCAGGAAGCGGCCGCCTTCCTGGCCAACGTCAGCCACGAGACCGGCGGCCTCGTCTACATCGTGGAGCAGAATCAGGCCAACTATCCGCACTACTGCGACTGGAACCAGCCCTACGGCTGCCCCGCGGGCCAGGCCGCGTACTACGGGCGCGGGCCGATCCAGCTCAGCTGGAACTTCAACTACAAGGCGGCCGGTGACGCGCTGGGCATCGACCTGCTGAACAACCCGTACCTGGTCGAGCGGGACGCGGCGGTCTCCTGGAAGACCGCCCTGTGGTACTGGAACACCCAGACCGGGCCGGGCACCATGACCCCGCACAACGCGATGGTCAACCAGCGCGGCTTCGGCGAGACGATCCGCAGCATCAACGGCAGCATCGAGTGCAACGGCGGAAACCCCGGCCAGGTGCAGAGCCGGATCGACTCGTATCAGAGGTTTGTCCAGATACTGGGCACCACCCCCGGATCCAACCTCGGCTGCTGATCGCCGGAACAAGGTCGGTGGTCTCGCGAGTTGTCCAAGCAGCGCGGCGGTCGCCGCCGCGCTGCCACACCGCAGACCGTACGGGGGTGATCACCCCCTCATCCAGGAGGTGCCGTGACCGGCTCCAGCCAGAAACGTGCCCGGCTCGCCGCCGCCCTGCGCCCCGCCGCCTTCGGGGCCGACCCGGCGGGGGAGCGGATGGAGCGCATCCGTCGGTCGCCGAACTTCGCGAACGGCGTCTTCGTGAACCCGGTGAGCGCCCGCACCGCCCCGTCCGGCTCCATGCTGAAGTTCCTGCCCACGTATTTCCGCAAGGAGGAGCGCGTCCGCCGGGCCCCGGCCGGGCCCGTGCCGGTGCACCCGACCACCCTCGCCGACCTGGCCACGCCGCCCGCCTCCGGGCTGCGGCTGACCTGGATGGGGCACTCGACCGTGCTCGCGGAGATCGACGGGCGGCGGGTGCTGTTCGACCCGGTGTGGGGCGAGCGCTGCTCGCCCCTCTCCTTCGCGGGGCCGAAGCGGGTCCACCCGGTGCCGGTGCCGCTGCGCGAGCTGGGGCCGGTGGACGTGGTGGTGATCTCCCACGACCACTACGACCACCTCGACATGCCGACCATCCGAGCCCTGGTGCGCTCGGAGGCGCATTTCGTGGTGCCGCTGGGCGTCGGCGCGCACCTCGAGCACTGGGGGGTGCCCGCGAAGCGGATGACCGAGCTGGACTGGCGAGAGTCCACGGAGGCGGCCGGTCTGCGGTTCACCGCCACCCCGGCGCGCCACTTCTGCGGTCGCGCGCTGCGCAACACCCAGCACACCCTGTGGGCCTCCTGGGTGGTGGCCGGTCCCGAGCACCGGGTCTACCACAGCGGGGACACCGGCTACTTCCCCGGCTTCGCCGAGATCGGGGAGGAGCACGGGCCATTCGACGCCACCATGATCCAGATCGGCGCGTACAGCGACTTCTGGCCCGACATCCATATGACCCCGGAGGAGGGGATGCGGGCGCATGTGGATCTCCAGGGCGGCGAGCCGGACCGGGGGATCATGCTCCCGATCCACTGGGGCACCTTCAATCTCGCCCC
The DNA here is from genome assembly GCF_044332865.1 of Streptomyces sp. NPDC021225. Taxonomy (NCBI): domain Bacteria; kingdom Bacillati; phylum Actinomycetota; class Actinomycetes; order Kitasatosporales; family Streptomycetaceae; genus Streptomyces; species Streptomyces sp. NPDC021225. Next base: position 861,047 of record NZ_JBIRPV010000005.1, read on the forward strand.
GCACCCGTGGGAGGAGCCGGCCGAGGGCACGCTGACCGCGGCGACGGCGGTTGGCGCGCGGGTGGCCGTGCCCCGGCCCGGAGAGCCGTTCGAGCCGGTGGCCGGGCTGCCGCTGGACCCGTGGTGGCGGGCGATCGCGGCGCGGCCGGCGCCGGGCGCGCTGACCGCCGCGGCGGTCTCGCCGCAGGGCCCGGGGCGCGGCGCCGCGGCATCCGACGGCGGCCCCGGAGACCAGACCGGCGGCCCCGGCGCAGCGGTCCCCCTTCCCCAGGCGTAGCGGGGCTCCAGGCGTAGCGGTTCCCCAGGCGTAGCGGGCGACCTGGTCGCGGCCGCGCGGTCGCGGCCGCCGTCTTCGCTTCTTTCTTCATAACCCTTGTCGCGAGCATGGCACGCTCGCTTGAATGGTTAGGAAAGGTTCCTAACGGATCGTTGGGAGCGTCTTTCCGCGACGACCCGTGCGTGCTTCCCCCACAGTCGACAAGGAACGGAGATCCAGATGTCCAAGAGGATCGGCCTCGTGGCAGCCGCCGTAGCCGTCCCGGCGGCGCTCGTCCTCACCAGTGTCGGAATCGGCCAGGCCGCCGAGCACACGCCCCCGTCGGCGTCCGCTCCGGCCGGAGAGGCGGCGCCCCGGACGGCCGCGGTGAAGAATCTGGACGATCCCGCGAAGAAGGAGATCGCCATGAAGCTGGTCTCCAGCGCGGAGAACTCCTCGCTGGACTGGCGTGCCCAGTTCAAGTACATCGAGGACATAGACGACGGGCGCGGCTACACCGCCGGGATCATAGGCTTCTGCTCGGGCACCGGCGACATGCTCGAACTCGTCGAGTACTACACACAGGTCAAGCCCGGCAACGTGCTGGCCAAGTACCTGCCCGCGCTGCGCGAGGTCGACGGCAGCGACTCCCACGACGGCCTCGACCCCAACTTCACCAAGGACTGGAAGAAGGCCGCCGAGGACAAGGCGTTCCAGGACGCGCAGGAACACGAGCGCGACCGCGTCTACTTCAACCCGTCCGTCAGCCAGGGCAAGTCCGACGGGATCGGCACGCTGGGCCAGTTCATCTACTACGACGCGATCGTCATGCACGGCCCCGGCGACAGCAAGTACAGCTTCGGCGGCATCCGCAAGACCGCCATGTCCAAGGCCAAGACCCCGGCGCAGGGCGGCGACGAGAAGACCTACCTCAACGCCTTCCTGGACGCCCGCAAGAAGGCCATGCAGAGCGAAGAGGCGCACAGCGACACCAGCCGGGTGGACACCGAGCAGCGCAAGTTCCTCAACGAGGGCAACCTCGGCCTCGAACCCCCGCTGAAGTGGAAGGTGTACGGCGACCCGTTCGAGATCAACTCCTGACCGTCCTTCCCTGCCGCAGGGGAGCCCGGGCCCCTGCCGGTCAACGGCCCGTTCATAATGGACCGTTGTTGATCAATCCTCTTTGCTGTTCTTGGGAAGTGACATGAAGTACCGCAAGAGCCTCGCCGCGTTCGCGGTGGCCATCGCCGCGGCAGGGGCGCCCCTGCTCACCGCGCCCACCGCCAGTGCCGCCGCCACGGCCAACTGGTGGGACGAGCAGATGCACACCAACGACAGCGACCCGGGCGGTCGCGTCCGCTTCAAGGCGGACGGCGACAAAGTGGAGCTGTGCGACATCGAGGCCGACGGCTGGAAGGTCAACCTGACGATCGTCCACGGCTACACCGGCAACGTGGTCGACCGCATGTCCGTGGGCGGCAACGGCAGCTGTGTCACCCACACTGCCGCGAACGGCCACGACCTGACGGAGAACCAGCACTACTACTTCCAGATCTACCTCAGCAAGTCCGGCACCCCGCTGGACTACGACGACTCGGCGGACTGGGTCGCGTAGCCCGGAGTTCCCCGTCTCTCCCGATCGGCCCGCCGGATCCCCTTCCGGCGGGCCGACCGCTTTTGGTTCGCCTTTCCTGTCGGTGCGCCCTTGTAGGATTTCCTCTCTCGGGACGAGTGACGAGGGGGAGCCCGTGGCGGAGATGGTCGAACTGTCGGAGATGATCCGCGAGTTGCGTACACAGCTGACCGTCGCGGCCGCCGCGGGTGCGCACGAGGCGCTGAAATTCGACGTCGGTCCGATCGAGATCGAGGTCACCGTGGCCGTCACCAAAGAGGGCGGCGCGAACGGCAAGGTCCGCTTCTGGGTCGTCGAGGCCGGCGGCAACGGCAAGTACTCGACCAGCGAGACCCAGCGCATCTTCCTCACCCTCCAGCCGACGATGACCGGTCCCGGCGGTACGACCACGACCGCCCGGATCTCCGGCGCCGAGGTGGACGGGGAGCGCTGAGGCCGGCCGTGCTCGCAACCATGGAATACAGGAGTTGACCATGGTTGTTCCAGCCTCTTATATTCCTCGCGGCAACCACTCAGCAGGCAGATGTGCCGCACTCAACTCTGGCGTATGGCCAGGGTGTTGAAAGTGCACATCCCCGGGCACACTGCTTCGCTTTGTTTCCTCTTGGGGAGTGACATGAAGTTCCGCAGGACCCTCAGCGCGTTTGCCGTGGCCGTTGCCGCGGCGGCTGTGCCCTTGCTCGGCGCACCCACCGCCGGGGCGGCCACCACCGCTACCTGGGACAATCAGCTGCACACCAACGACGGCGACCCGGGCGGTCGGGTTCGCTTCAGGGCGAACGGCGACGTCATGGAGCTGTGCGACATCGAGGCCGACGGTTGGAAGGTCAACCTGGAGGTCAGTGGCTACCACTATTACGACGAGTTTTCCGTGGGCGGAAACGGAAACTGCGTCACTCACAGTGCCTCGAATGGCCACGACTTGACGGAGGGCGCGGGCTACTCCGTCAAGATCTACCTCAGTAAGTCCGGCCACCCCTACGAGTACGAAGACTCGGCCGTGTTCTGGGCGTAGTCGGCGTCCTCTCTTCTCTTCTGATCGGGCCCGCCGGAGCAGCTCCGGCGGGCCCGATCGCCCATGGCCGGGGATCGGCGAGGCGCTGGACGTTCAGTCCCTTGCCGCGGCCGCCGCGTCGACCAGCGCACGCATGACCCGCACATCTTCCCCTGCTTCGGGATGCCACTGCACCCCGAGCACAAAGCCCGTGTCCCCCGGCACCTCCACCGCCTCCAGCGTCCCGTCCCTTGTCGCACGCGCCGAGACCGTCAGCCCCTCGCCCAGCCGGTCCACGGCCTGGTGGTGGTACGTCGGCACGGACACCGCCTCCGGCGCGATCCGGGCCAGCAGCGTGCCCGGCACCGGCTCGACCTCGTGCCGGTCGAAGACGCCCGGCGGGCCCACATGGCCGTCCAGGTGCTGGATCAGCGTGCCGCCGCGCGCGACGTTCAGCAGTTGCATGCCGCGGCAGATGCCCAGCAGCGGCACACCGTCCGCCAGCGCCGCCTCGATCAGGGCCAGTTCCCACGCGTCCCGCTCCCGCGCGGGCGGGCCGGTGCGTTCGTGGGGCTGGGCGCCGTAGCGTACGGGCTCGACGTCGGGGCCGCCCGAGATGACCAGGGCGTCCAGGCGGGAGACCACGGACGCGGCCGACGCCGGGGCGTCGTCCGGCGGCAGCATGACGGCGAGGCCGCCCGCGCGCTGGACGAGGCGGTGGTACCCGGCCGGGAGCAGGGCCGCGGGCAGGTGCCAGACGCCCCAGCTGACCGCCGACTCCAGGTAGGTGCTGATGCCGATAAGGGGCTTTGACAACGCAGGGTCCAATCTCTCAGTCGCGGGACAGCTCCGCCTCCGCCTCCGCCAGCGCCGCGAACTCCTCCTCCGGAGCCGCCGCCACCAGCCGGTGCCGGCTGTAGAAGGCGAAATAGGCGAGGGCCACGGCGTAGACGCCGAGCGCGATGAAGGCGGCGTCCTTGTCCACCAGGAAGGTGGCCACGAGTGCCGAGCAGGCCAGCACGAACGCGACGGACGAGGTCACCACCCCGCCCGGGGTCCGGTACGGCCGGTGCAGCCCCGGCTCGCGGCGGCGCAGGACGATGTGGGAGAGCGACATCAGCGCGTACGAGATGGTGGCGCCGAAGACCGCGACGTTGAGCATCCGGGCGCCGTCGCCGGTCGCCGCCGCGAGCGCGAAGCCGAGGGCGCCGGGGACCAGCAGGCCCAGGTAGGGGGCCTTGCGGCGGCTGGTCAGGGAGAGGAAGCGGGGGAGGTAGCCGGCGCGGGAGAGGGCGAACAGCTGTCGTGAGCCGGCGTAGATGAGGGAGAAGAAGGAGGCGACGAGGCCGGCCAGGCCCGCGTAGTTGACGATGCGGGACAGCGTGGTGGCCTCGCCGTCCGGCTGTAGCGCCTCGACGAGGGGGTTGCCCGCGTCCTGGACCGCGTCCGCGCCGCGCGCCCCGGTCGCGGCGAGGAAGGTGAGCAGGGCCAGCACCAGCAGGATGCCCACCGACCAGGCCATGGCCCTGGGCAGGGTGCGCGCCGGGTCGCGGGTCTCCTCGGCCGCGAGCGGCACGCCCTCCACGCCCAGGAAGAACCACATGCCGAAGGGGAACGCCGACCAGATGCCGAGCAGCCCGAACGGCAGCCAGGAGTTCGCGCCGAGGGCCGAGTCGTCCACCGGGATGTCATTGAGGGAGCCGGAGTCGAAGTCGGTGAAGGCGCCGACCGCGAAGATCAGCAGCGCGGCGACGGCGACGGCGGTGACGATCAGGCTGAAGCGCAGGGCCTCGCCCACGCCCCACAGGTGGATGCCGATGAAGATGACGAAGCAGGCGAGGTAGACGGGCCAGCCGGACTCCAGGCCGAAGAGCCCGAGCGACTCGACGTAGTCGCCGATGAAGATGGCGATCGCGGCGGGCGCGAGGACGTATTCGATGAGGATCGCGGTGCCGGTGAGAAAGCCGCCCCAGGTGCCGAGGGCGCGCCGCGCGAAGCCGTAGCCGCCGCCCGCCGTGGGCAGGATCGCCGCCAGTTCGGCGAGGGCGAAGACCATGCAGGTGTACATCAGGCCCATCAGCACGGCGGCGATGGCCAGGCCGCCGAAGCCGCCCTCCGCCAGGCCGAAGTTCCAGCCGGAGAAGTCGCCGGAGACGACATAGGCGACGCCGAGACCGGTCAGCAGCAGCGGGCCCGCGCTGCCGCGGCGCAGGGTGCGGCGTTCCAGATAGGCGTCCTCGGCGGGCGCGGTGCCGGCGTCCGGTGCGGTGCCGCCGGGCGGGCTGAGGGAGGTGCGCGGGGACTCGGTTCCGTCGGCCATGGATGCTCCTGGTCCACACGAGAGGCGCGGGCAATGGTTTGGAGGCATACCTTTGCCCCGTCCGGCGCGCCTGCGCAAGACCTCTGCGTAAAACGCCCGTTAACCCTGCCCGTTATCGGCGGGGGTGTTGTCGACCAGAAAGCCGCGCAGCAGCGCCGCCGTGCCCTCGCAGTGCTCCCGCATCACCTCGCGCGCCCCGTCCGCGTCCCCGTCCAGCACCGCCTCGACCAGCGCCGTGTGCTGGGCCTGCGAGTGCTCCAGGTTGCGCACCAGCAGCGGGATGCGGTCCAGCAGGTCGTTCACGGTGGCGCGGACGGCCGCGTACTGGGCGGCGAGCGAGGGCGAGCCCGCCAGCTCGGCGAGCGTCAGATGGAGCAGCGTGTCCAGCCGGCGGTAGTCGGCGAGCGGCGCCTCCCGCGTCGCGCCGAGGGCGGCGCGCAGCCGGTCCGCCCGCTCGCCGGACAGCCCGTGCGCCGCGCACAGCCCGGCCGCGCCCACCTCAAGGACCTCCCGGAACCGCAGGGTGTCCTCGACGTCCACCTCCCGGATCCGGCGCCGCAGTTCGTCCTCGCCGCCGTCGGCCGGCTCCGGCCGGGCCCGTACGAAGGTGCCGCCGTAGCGGCCGCGCCGGCTCTCCACCAGCCCCTGGTCCGTCAGCACCTTCAGCACCTCGCGCAGCGTCACCCGGCTGATCCGCAGCCGCTCGGCCAGCTCCCGTTCGGCGGGCAGCCGCTCGCCCTCGGGGACCAGACCGAGCCGCAGGACCCGGAGTATCTGCTCCAGCGCCTCCTCGAAGCCGTTGCCGGCCCGCACCGGCCGCAGCACCGGCGCCAGCCGGTCGTCCGCGCCGCCGCCCGCGCCGCCACCCGCGGCCGCCGCGCCGCCTCCGCCGCCGTCCATGGAACCTTCCGCACCTACTTCCCAATCAATGGTCTACCCGAATACCTTATGGCTCCTGTGGCACCGAGTCGTACCCGACAGGAGGCAACACCGTGGCAGACCGCACGCCCCCGCTCTCCGTCGACGAACTGACCGGACTCGTCGACACCGGGGAGATCGACACCGTCGTCCTCGCCTTCACCGATATGCAGGGCAGGCTCCAGGGCAAGCGGTTCGCCGCCCGGTTCTTCCTCGACGAGGTCCTGGACCACGGCACCGAGGGATGCAACTACCTCCTCGCCGTCGACGCCGACATGAACACCGTCGACGGCTACGCCATGTCCTCCTGGGAGCGCGGCTACGGCGACTTCGCCATGCACGGCGACACCGCCACCCTGCGCCGCACCCCCTGGAACCCCGGCACCGCCCTCATCACCGCCGACCTGGCCTGGCACGACGGCTCGCCCGTGCTCGCCTCCCCGCGCCAGATCCTGCGCCGCCAGCTGGACCGGCTCGCCGAGCGCGGCTGGACCGCGTACGCGGGCACCGAGCTGGAGTTCATGGTCTTCAAGGACACCTACGAGCAGGCGTGGGGCACCGGCTATCGCGGGCTGACCCCCGCCAACCAGTACAACGTCGACTACTCCGTCCTCGGCACCGGCCGCGTCGAGCCCCTGCTGCGCCGCATCCGCAACGAGATGGGCGCGGCCGGGATGACCGTCGAGTCGGCCAAGGGCGAGTGCAACCTCGGCCAGCACGAGATCGCCTTCCGCTACGACGACGCCCTGACCACCTGCGACCAGCACGCCGTCTACAAGACCGGCGCCAAGGAGATCGCCGCCCAGGAGGGCATGGCGCTGACCTTCATGGCCAAGTACGACGAGCGCGAGGGCAACTCCTGCCATATCCACCTCTCGCTGCGCGACGAGTCGGGGGCGCCCGTGCTCGCCGACGGCGACGGCCCGTACGGCATGTCCCGGACGATGCGCCACTTCCTCGCCGGACAGCTGGCCGCGATGCGCGACTTCACCCTCCTCTACGCGCCGAACATCAACTCCTACAAGCGCTTCCGCCCCGGCTCCTTCGCCCCCACCGCCGTCGCCTGGGGCCCGGACAACCGCACCTGCGCGCTGCGCGTCATCGGCCACGGCCCCTCCCACCGCCTGGAGAACCGCCTCCCCGGCGGCGACGTCAACCCCTACCTCGCCGTCGCGGGCATGGTCGCGGCCGGGCTGTACGGGATCGAGGAGGAGCTGGAGCTCCCCGAGGTGTGCACCGGCAACGCCTACAACGGCGACGCCCAGCACGTCCCGGCCACCCTGCGCGACGCCGCCGAGCTGTGGCGGGAATCCCCCATAGCGCGGGCCGCCTTCGGCGAGGAGGTCGTCGAGCACTACCTCAACATGGCGCGTGTCGAACAGGAGGCCTACGACACCGCCGTCACGGACTGGGAGCGCTTCCGGTCCTTCGAGCGCATGTGAGGAACCACCGCGTGAGCAACGAGCACCCGCACGAACACCAGGTACTCAACCCCGCCACCGAGGAGGTCATCGCCACCGTCCCCGCCGCCGGCCCGGCCGACGTGGACGCCGCCGTCACCCGGGCCGCCCGGGCCCAGCCGGGCTGGGCGGCCCTGGCGCCCGGCGACCGGGCGCGGCTGCTGCGCCGCTTCGCCGCCGCCGTCGACGACCACCTCGAGGAGCTGGCCCAACTGGAGGTCCGCGAGGCCGGACACCCCATCGCGGGCGCCCGCTGGGAGGCGGGCAACGTCCGCGACCTGCTGGAGTACGCGGCCGGGGGAGTGGAGCGGCTCACCGGGAGCCAGATCCCCGTGCCGGGCGGCCTGAACATCACCTTCCAGGAGCCCCTCGGCGTCGTCGCCGTCATCGCGCCATGGAACTTCCCCATGCCGATCGCCGCCTGGGGCACCGCCCCCGCCCTCGCGGCCGGCAACGCCGTCCTCCTCAAGCCCGCCGAGACCACCCCCCTCACCGCGCTCCGGCTGGCCGAACTCGCCACCGAGGCCGGGCTCCCCGACGGGCTCTTCCAGGTGCTGCCCGGCGCCGGGCCGGTCGCGGGCGAGGCGCTGGTCGAGCACCCCCGCGTCGCCAAGGTCGTCTTCACCGGGTCGACGGCCGTCGGCAAGCGGATCATGGCCAAGTGCGCGGCGGGCGTGAAGCGCGTGACCCTCGAACTCGGCGGCAAGAGCCCCAACATCGTGTTCGCCGACGCGGACATCGAGCGGGCCGCGCGCTCGGCCCCCGGCTCGTTCCTGGACAACACCGGCCAGGACTGCTGCGCCCGCAGCCGCATCCTGGTCCAGCGCGGCGTCTACGACCGGTTCATGGAGCTGCTGGAGCCCGCCGTGCGCTCCGTCGTGGTGGGCGACCCGGCCGAGCCCGGCACCGCCATGGGCCCGCTGATCTCCGCCGCCCAGCGCGAGCGCGTGCGGTCCTACGTCACCGAGGGCGCCACCGAGGACGTCACCGGGGACGCGCGCGTCGCGATCCGCGGCGAGGCCCCCGAGGGCAAGGGCTTCTGGTACCCGGCCACCGTCCTGGAGGGCACCGGGCCCGGGCACCGCGCCGCCGTCGAGGAGATCTTCGGGCCGGTCGCCGTGGTGCTGCCCTTCGAGGACGAGGCCGACGCCGTACGGCTGGCCAACGCCACCGACTACGGCCTGTCGGGGTCCGTCTGGACCCGCGACGTGGGCCGCGCCGTGCGCGTCTCGCGGGCCGTGGCCGCCGGCAACCTCTCCGTCAACTCGCACAGCAGCGTGCGCTACTGGACCCCGTTCGGCGGCTACAAGCAGTCCGGCCTCGGACGGGAGCTGGGGCCGGGCGCGCTGGCCGCCTTCACCGAGACCAAGAACGTCTTCATCAGCACCGAGGAGCAGTGACGTGACCGACAACCCGAACACCCCCGAGCCCCCCGAGCCCCCGGTGTGCCGCCGCCTGGTGGGCCGCACGGCCGTCGTCACCGGGGCGGGCAGCGGTATCGGCCTGGCCACCGCGCGCCGCCTGGCCTCCGAGGGCGCGCATGTCGTGTGCGCCGACATCGACGAGAGCGCGGGCAAGGCCGCGGCCGACGAGGTCGGCGGGTTGTACGTCCGGGTGGACGTCACCGACCCGGAGCAGGTCGAGGCGCTGTTCAAGACCGCGTACGACACCTATGGCTCGGTCGACGTCGCCTTCAACAACGCGGGCATCTCGCCGCCCGACGACGACTCGATCCTCACCACCGGCCTGGACGCCTGGAAGCGGGTCCAGGAGGTCAACCTCACCTCCGTCTACCTGTGCTGCAAGGCCGCGCTCCCCTATATGCGCGAGCAGGGCAGGGGCTCGATCATCAACACGGCCTCCTTCGTGGCCGTCATGGGCGCCGCCACCTCGCAGATCAGCTATACGGCCTCCAAGGGCGGGGTGCTGGCGATGTCGCGCGAGCTGGGCGTGCAGTTCGCCCGCGAGGGCATCCGGGTCAACGCGCTGTGCCCCGGGCCGGTCAACACCCCCCTGCTGAAGGAGCTGTTCGCCAAGGACCCGGAGCGCGCCGCCCGCCGGCTGGTGCACATCCCGGTGGGGCGCTTCGCCGAGCCGGAGGAGATCGCGGCCGCGGTGGCCTTCCTGGCCAGCGACGACTCCTCGTTCGTCAACGCCGCGGAGTTCCTCGTCGACGGCGGCATCGCGGGGGCGTATGTCACCCCGGTGTGAGCGGTCGAGGGTTGGGACGGGTGGGGCCTGTGTACTGAGCCGACGTGTGCCCATAAGGTGACGTCGTGAGCATGACGACACCCCCGGGCTGGTACCCGGACCCCGGCTACACAGGCCCCGGCTCCGCCCCCGAACGCTGGTGGGACGGGTTCGCCTGGACCGAGCACACCCGCGAGGCCCCGGGACCGACGAGCCAGACGTTCGGCCCGCCCGTGCCCGTGTACCCGCCCGGGGAGGTCGGGGCGCCGGCGCGGGGCCGCGGCCCGAAGATCGCGGCGGCGGTCGTGGTGGTGGCCGTGGTGGCCGCCGCCATCGCGGGCGGCATCGCGCTGCTGGGCGACGACGGCGGGTCCGACGACGGCGGTGACCGGGCCGGGCCCGGGCCGACCGCCACCGCGCCGGCCCCGGACAGGAGCAGTGGCGGGAGCGATGACGGCGGTGACGGGGGCGTCTCCGGCGGCGACGGCGACAGGGGTCCGGGCGACCCCTCCGAAAGCGCCGTCCCCCAGCCCAGCGACGACCCGAACGTCTCCGAGGACGCCCTGAACGGCATCGGTCTGCCGGTCCTGGACGGCTGGCAGGAGAGCCGCAGCAGCGCGGGCGGCGCCGGTGTCACCACCGAGGCCCGCTACCCCTGCCCCAACGACGCCGCCAGCCAGTGTCTGCGCGGCGGTGTGTTCTCCATGCCGGCCACGGGCTTCAAGGCCAAGTCCGCGGAGGGCATCGCCAAGGAGGACATCGAGCAGGCGGCCGAGAGCTCCTACGGCAAGAACCAGGAGAACGGCAAGGAGTCGTACGGCGGGATCACCTCGCACAAGCAGCTCAAGTCCGAAGCGGTCACGGTCGCCGGGCAGAAGGGCTATCTGGTGCGCTGGAAGGTGATCACGAAGAAGGGCGAGGACGGCTACGTCCAGACCGTCGCCTTCCCGTCGCCCCTCCTGCGCGACACGATGGTCCTGGTGCGCTTCGGATTCGACGTCAGCGACAAGGCGCCGCCGCTGTCCGACATGGACAAGATCGTCAAGGGCATCAAGGCGCTGGGCGACAACGGGGACGGGCAGTCGGTCTGACCCCGCGCCCGGGGCGCCCGCCGTCACAGAGCCGTCATAGACAGGTGTGGCCCTCGCCCCGGTACGTGGGCACCGAGTCCACCACCCGGTCCCCGTCGATCAGGTGCAGCACCGCGAAGCGCTCGCACAGCTCCCCGGCCTTGGCGTGCCGGAACCACACCTTGTCGCCGATCAGCAGGTCGTCGGCGGGCGTCCCCAGCAGCGGTGTCTGCACCTCGCCCGGCCCCTCCATCGGGTCGTAGGCCAGGCCCTCCGGCAGATACGGCACCGGCAGCCGGTCCCGGCCCGCCGCGCCCGAGGCCGGGTAGCCGCCGCCCAGCACCGTGACCACGCCCACGCCCGGGCGGCGCACCACCGGCTGGGCGAAGAGGGCGGCCGGACGGCCGCGGAAGGAGGTGTAGTTGTCGAACAGCCGGGGCTGGTAGAGCCCGGACCCGGCAGCGATCTCCGTCACCGCGCCCTCGGTGGCGGTGTGCTGCACACTGCCCGTGCCGCCCCCGTTCACGAACTCCAGGTCCGCCACCGCCCGGACGGCCCGCACCGCCGCCGCGCGGCGCTCGGCCAGCTCACGCCGCGCGGCGGACTGCATCAGCCGGATCGCGCGGGACCGCAGCGGCTGCCCGGCCACCGCGTCGCCCACGCCCGCCACATGCCCCTCGTAGCCCATCAGCCCGACCACGCGGAAGCCCGGCCGGCGCCCGATCGCCTCCGCCAGCTCCGCCAGCCGGGCCGGGTCGCGCAGCGGCGAGCGCAGCGCCCCGATCCGCACCCGCCCGCCGAACAGCCGCAGCGAGGTGTCCAACTCCAGGCAGACCCGGACCTCTTCGGTCCCGGCGCGCACACTCTCGATCAGATCGAGCTGGCTCATGTCGTCCACCATCACCGTCACGGCGGCCGCGAGCTTCGGATCGCCGGTCAGCGCGGCGAACCCGTCCCGGTCGGCGGACGGATAGGCCAGCAGCACGTCCTCGTACCCCTCGCGCGCCAGCCACAGCGACTCCGCGAGCGTGAAGCTCATGATGCCCGCGAAGCCGTCCTTGGCCAGCGCCCGGTCCAGCAGCGCCCGGCACCGCACCGACTTGCTCGCCACGCGGATCGGCTTGCCCTGCGCCCGCCGCACCAGATCGCGGGCGTTGTCGTCGAAGGCCCGTAGATCGACGATCGCCAGCGGTGCCTCGAGATGGGCGGTGGCCCGGTCGTAACGGGCGCGATCGGCAGGGAGATCAGTGGGGAGACCAGCTGAAAGCACGGACATGGGCGAAGCTTGCCAGACGGCCATTACCACCGGGTAGAGGGCAGCCGGTGCGGATGGCGCCCGGCGCACCGTAGAGTGTCGCGCACACCACGACCGGCAGGTGAGCGGCGTGATGTCCGTATACGGGCCCACCTGCCTGACTTTGGTCGCAAGGCCGTCGGGTGCGTACGGCGGCCGGGTGCGACCAGGTGAACACGTCTTCGAGGGTGCGAGGGGGTGCAGGTGAGCACCGAAGCGGAACAGACGCGCACCCCGCGTGTCCCTCCGCCCCGCCCCGCCCACCCCCCGCACACCGCGCCCCCGCCGCGCCCCACGGCACCGCCGGGCGCCGCCCCCGGATCCGGTCCGCTGGGTGATCCGGACACCCCGATCCTGGGCGTGCCGCTGCGGATCCCCCGAACGAAACCGGGCACGAACCGGACCCCGCACCCGGGCACGAACCGGACCGCGGACGCGCACTGGGCCGCGCCCTCGGGCGCGGGCGACGGCACGGGCATATCCCGGCCGCGTCACACCGGCCTCCCGCCCCGCCCCGCAGCCGCCCCCTCGGCCGGCGCGCCCCCGCTCGCCCCCCAGCCCGCCGGGTTCGGCCCATGGCGCCGCCCCGGCCGCTCCGCGCCCGACAGCCCGTACGACGATGCCGCCCCGGGCGGCACGGCGGGCCGCCGCACCCCCGGCAGGGTCGCGGCCGCCGCCGCGAGCCTGGTCCTCGGCCTCGGGCTGCTCAGCGGCGCGGCGGCCGGTAGCTGGCTCACCGGCGACTCCGGGCCCCGGCCGGTGGCCGGTGACGGCTACCTCCGGGCGCGCGGCGCCTGGCACAGCGTCCCCGTCGACGACCTCTTCCCCCGCACCCTGCGCGGCGAGGGACCCGGTGGCGCCGAACGCACCTGGACCCGGATCGCGGTCGCCCCGGACAGCAGCTGCGGCGGTGCCTTCGACCCGCTGCTCGACAAGGCCCTCTCCCCGGTCGGCTGCGCGCGGCTGCTGCGCGCCACCTACACGGACGCCACCAGCACCGGCGTGACCACCGTCGGCCTGCTGTTCACCAAGGCCGGGCCGGAGGCCATGGGCAAGCTCGGCGAGCGGTTCGCCGACGAGGGGCTGGACGAGCGCACCGACCTGATACCCCGCCCGTACGCGGCCAAGGGCACGGCCGCCGCCGACTTCGGCGACGCCCAGCGCGCCAGTTGGCGGATCCGCGTCCTGACCGACGCCCCGGTCGTCGTCTACACCGTCTCCGGCTTCGCCGACGGCCGGAAGGTTACCGACCCCCAGCCCGCCGGCGAGGCGACCCGAAACGGTGCGACGACGGCCCCGGCCGAGGCGGGCCTCGGCCACGACGCGCGCGGCATCGCCGACGAGATCGAGCGCGCCTTCCACCGCGCAGTGTCCAGGACGGAGGCCCCGTGACGACCCGGTGGCGACGTTGGCGGCGGCTGCGGCGCGCCGTGGGCGCGGGGCTGGCCGCGGCCGGGCTGGCGCTGCTGCCCGCCGCGCCCGTGCGGGCGGACGAGATACAGGCGCAGGAGTGGGCGCTGGACGCCATCCACGCGCGCGACGCCTGGAAGACCACCAAGGGCGCGGGCGTGACGGTCGCCGTGCTCGACACCGGCGTGGACGACAGCCACCCCGACCTCGCGGGCCAGGTCCTCACGGGCAAGGACCTGATCGGCTTCGGCGCCGGGCGCGGCGACAGCGCGTGGGCCGGGCACGGGACCGCGATGGCGGGGATCATCGCGGGCCACGGCCACGGCGCCGCGGGCGGCGACGGGGTGATGGGCGTGGCCCCCGAGGCGAAGATCCTGCCGGTGCGCGTGATCCTCGAAGAGGACGACCCGGCGCGCAAGAAGGCCCGCGCACAGCGCGGCGGTGCGCTGGCGAACGGGATCCGCTGGGCCGCCGACCACGGCGCCGATGTGATCAACCTGTCGCTGGGCGACGACAGCAAGTCCGCGCACCCGGAGCCCGCCGAGGACGCCGCCGTGCAGTACGCGCTGCGCAAGGGCGTGGTCGTGGTGGCCTCGGCGGGCAACGGCGGCGAGGAGGGCGACCGGACCTCGTACCCGGCCGCGTACCCCGGGGTGATCGCCGTGACCGCCGTGGACCGCTTCGGCTCGCGCGCCGGCTTCTCCACCCGCCGCTGGTACGCCGCGGTCTGCGGGCCCGGCGTCGACGTGGTCATCGCCGACCCCGACCGGCGCTACTACGTGGGGTGGGGGACCAGCGCCGCCGCCGCGTTCGTCTCGGGCGCGGCCGCGCTCGTCCGCGCCGCCCACCCCGAGCTGAGCCCCCGGCAGATCAGGCAGCTGCTCATCGAGACCGCCCAGGACCGCCCATCGGGCGGCCGCAGCGACGAGCTCGGCGCGGGCCTGGTGGACCCGGCGGCGGCGATCAAGGCGGGGGCGAAGCTGAAGCCCCAGGCGCAGCGTCCGGCCGTGGGGGCCCATGCGAGCCGCTACTTCGGCTCGGGCCCGGGGCGCGCCCATGAGGACGCCGACGACGGCGGCCCGAACGAGCTGGCGCTCACCGCCGGCGCCGCCGGGGCCGGGCTGCTGGCCGCCGCGGTGGCGCTGTGGCGCGGGGTGGGGCCGCTGCGCCGCCCGGAGTTCGCCCGCCGCTGGTCCCGGAGCGGGCTCTAGGCCCCGACAAGGAGGTTCACGCCGTGGCGGCGGCGTGCACCGCGGCGCGCGCCGCGGTCTCCACGACCGTGACGCCGGTGTCCATGTCCTGGTGTCCGTCGGAGAGCACGGCCACCAGATACGTGCGGCCCCCCGCCGTGACCCGGCCGATGCTGTTGACGTCCCACAGGCCGGTGGCGCTGCGCGGCAGCCAGCCGTTCTTGAGCCGGGTGCCGGTCGTGTCGTCGGCGGCGGCCGAGACGCCCCAGGCCTGGTCCGCCGCTATCTGCCCCATGAGCTGCTGGATGTAGTCGCGGGACCGTTCGCTGAGCGCCGCCTTGTGGCCGAGGCCGGCATCTCCGGTCGCGAAGATCTCCCGCAGCAGCCTCAGCTGATCGGCGGCGGTGGTCCGGGTGAGCCCCCACCGCCCCGCCTGGCCGCCATGGGTCTCCGTCAGGCCCAGCCGCTTGTTGGCGGCGTCCAGGCCCGTCGCGCCGCCGATCTCCTGCCACAGCGCGGTCGCCGCGTCGTTGTCGCTCTGCTGGATCATCACGCCGGCGTACGAGCGCTCCTGGGCCGTGAGCTGCCGCCCGGCGTCCTGGGCCCGCAGCAGCAGCGCGGCGAGGATGTCCACCTTGACGATGCTCGCGGTGTCGTACGCGTCCCCGCCGTACACCGCGCTCGCGGCCGAGCCGGTGTCCAGGACGGCGGCCGAGAACCGGGCGTCGGTGCCGTCCGCCACGGCGTCCAGCGCGTCGGTCAGCGCCGTGGTCAACGCGGTGGCGGACGGCGTCGCCGACGCCGTCGCCCCGCTCTTCTCCCTGCCCACGCGCTCCATGCCGCTCCCTCCAGTGGCCTGGCCACCGCTCGCGGTGGCCGACGGCGAGGCGGCGGCCGAGGAGCGCGCGGCGGCGCTGCGCGGCCGGTCGTGAGCCCGGACCTGGGCGCCGACGGCGACCGCACCGATCAACAGTGCCAGTGCCGCGGCGGTCGCGTACAGAGCGGGGCGGCGGGTGGCCGGGCGGTGTGTGCCACGGTGCGCGCCGCCCTTGCCTATTCCCCCCGGAGTACCGGATTCCATGACGGGCGACGCTAAGCGGAGGAACTGCTTCCTGGTTAAGAGGCAGGTTAAGAACCCGTGAGAAATCGCTCCGGCCGCCCCCGATACCCTCGTCGGGTGGCGCTCAAGAACATTCCCGACCCTGGCTTCTCCGGCGACGACGGCTCCGCCGACCCCCGCCTGACCGCGGCGCTCGCCGCCTGGGCCGACGACCCCTCCACCGAGCCCGAGGTGCTCGGCGCGCTCACCGGGGCGCGGTTGCTGGTGCCGGTGGTCGCGATCCTCGGCGAGGTCGAGGAGGTGGAATACAAGGGGCGCGAAGCGTCCGTTGAGGGTGGTGGCGGGCGACGGGCGGGCGGTCTGCGCCGGGAGAAGACCAGCGACATGGCGGTGCCCACGCTCCAGGCGCCCGACGGCCGGCGCGCCCTGCCCGCCTTCACCTCCCTGGAGACGCTGGCCCGCTGGCGCGCGGACGCCCGGCCGGTGGCCGTACCGCTGCGCCAGGCCCTGGAGGCCGCCGCCCACGAGAAGGCGGACACCGTGGTGCTCGACCTGGCCGGGCCGGTGCCGTACCAGCTGACCGGGCCCGCCCTGCTCGCCCTCGCCGAGGGCCGCACCAGCGCCGATCCGCTCGCCGACCCGGCGGTCGGGGCGGCGCTGCGCACCGTGCTGGCCGCCGAGCCCGGTGTGCTCCGCGCCCATCTGACGTCCGCCGCGGACGCGGACGGGATGCTCGCGCTCGCCCTGGAGCCGGGCGCTCCCGCGCCGGAGACGGTGCGGCGGATCGCGGAGGCCCTGGCCGCCGACGAGACGCTGCGCGCCCGGCTGGTGCGCGGTCTTGACCTGGCGCTGCTGCCGCCCGGGACGCAGGTCCCCGGGGAGCCGCTGTTCAGCCGCTGAACTGCGGGGCCGACAGGCGGAATCTCCTCTTTCGTCCCACAATGCTAGGACGACAACTGGCGATCCGATCGAGGAGAGCGCCGATGGATACGAGCACGGCGGAGACGAGAACGATAGAGACGAGAACGGTCGTATCCGAGTTCGTCGGAACCGCGATGCTGGTCTTCTTCGGGGTCGGTTCCCTCGTTCTCGCGGGCGACTACATCAACGCCGTCGGCATCTCGTTCGCCTTCGGCTTCACCCTGATCGCGATCGCCTACGCGTTCGGCCGGATCTCCGGCTGCCACGTCAACCCGGCGATCACCCTGGGCGTGCTGCTGGCCAAGCGCATCGACGTCCGTACGGCCGTCGAGTACTGGGTGGCGCAGCTGGTCGGCGGGATCGTGGGCGCGGCCGTGCTCTTCCTGCTGGCCAAGCAGGTGCCGAGGCTGGTGACGAGCGACGCGTTCGGCAGCAATGGCTACGGGGGCCGGTCGCCCGTGGGCATCGGCGGCGGCGGGGCCTTTCTCGCCGAGGTCCTGCTCACCTTCCTGCTGGTCTTCGTCTTCCTCACGGTGACCAGCAGGATCGCGCTGGTCGGCGTGGGGCCCCTTGCGGTGGGCGTGGCCCTCACGGCGGTCAACCTGGTCGGCATCCCGCTGACCTGGACCTCCGTGAACCCGGCGCGCAGCCTGGGCCCGGCGCTGTTCGCGGGCGGCGGGGCGCTGTCACAGCTGTGGCTGTTCCTGGTCGCGCCGTTGGTCGGCGGAGTGCTGGCGGCGGGGCTGCACATGGTCACCCACCCCGGGCACCCGGTCGCCGCGGAGGAAGAGGAAGAGGCGGTGGGGCCGCATCCGCACACGCTCTGGGGCAGGCGGCCCGGCGGCAGGGGCCCCGCGGCGGCCGGGCCCGAGGCCGGCGGACCGGAGACCAAGGGGCCGGAGGCCGCCTGAGCGCACCGCCCCGGGGGCCCCGTACGACCGTGCCGCCCCGGCCGCCCGCCGGGCGTCAGCCGCTCGGCACCGGGCCGCTCAGCGCCCGGCCACTCAGTGCCCGGCCACTCAGCGCCCGAAGACCGGCCCGGTGAACTTCTCGCCCGGCCCCTGACCCGGCTCGTCCGGCACCACCGACGCCTCGCGGAAGGCGAGCTGGAGTGACTTCAGCCCGTCGCGCAGCGGCGCGGCGTGGAAGGAGCTGATCTCCGTGGCGCTGGCCGTGACCAGCCCGGCCAGGGCGTTGATCAGCTTCCGCGCCTCGTCCAGGTCCTTGTGCTGGGGGCCCTCCTCGGCCAGCCCCAGATTGACCGCCGCCGCGCTCATCAGGTGCACCGCGACCGTCGTGATCACCTCGACCGCGGGCACATCCGCGATGTCGCGGGTCATCTGTTCGAAGTCGGGGGCGGGTGCGGGCTGCCCGGCGTTGGCGTCGCTCATGGTGCTGGAGGCTCACTTCCTGGTGGATGGTGCGACCCAGCCTAGGCGCGCGCGGTCCGGGCCCCCGCCGCGGGGCGCGGGGCCGCCTGGTGAGCATTCTCGGCCAGTCCTGGTATCGTGGGAAACGACCGGCCGGTCACCCGTGTGCCCGGCCCGCAAGTGGAGGCTCCGAACTCCCACCTGAACCGACCCCCGGGTCGGCAGGTCATCGGTCAGGCTGCGCCCCGCGGTGATATCGCGGCGGTGCTCCCGGTCTATGAGGAGCCCCGCCTGTGTACCGTCCGGGGCGTTTCTCACGTCACGGCGCGGTGGTCCGACCAGAACAGACGTTACGCGGTCGTCCGCCAGGCGGTCGCGTGGTGCAACCGAGGAGGCCCCATCAGCGCCGAGCCCCGCATCAACGACCGGATTCGCGTCCCCGAGGTGCGACTCGTCGGTCCCAGTGGCGAGCAGGTCGGCATCGTGCCGCTTGCCAAAGCCCTGGAGCTTGCGCAGGAGTACGACCTCGACCTCGTCGAGGTGGCGGCGAACGCTCGTCCGCCGGTCTGCAAGCTCATGGACTACGGAAAGTTCAAGTACGAGTCGGCTATGAAGGCCCGTGAGGCGCGCAAGAACCAGGCGCACACGGTCATCAAGGAGATGAAGCTCCGGCCGAAGATCGACCCGCACGACTATGACACCAAGAAGGGTCACGTCGTCCGGTTCCTCAAGCAGGGCGACAAGGTCAAGATCACGATCATGTTCCGTGGCCGTGAGCAGTCCCGGCCGGAACTCGGCTACCGACTGCTTCAGCGGCTGGCGGAGGACGTCCAGGACCTGGGCTTCGTCGAGTCCAACCCGAAGCAGGACGGCCGAAACATGATCATGGTTCTCGGTCCGCACAAGAAGAAGACCGAGGCGATGGCCGAAGCCCGCGAGGCGCAGGCCGCCCGCAAGGCGGAGCGTCAGCAGGGCCACAGCCCCGCGGAGGAGCCCGCCGAGGAGCCCGCCGAGGCGTGATTCGAGGCGCGAGCCTCACCCCGGGGCCGCGCGCCCCGGACACAAACCGAAACATCCCGACGCTTATCGCTGCCCTTGTGCGGCCGGCGTCCCGACGAGGAGAGAACGGCGACATGCCGAAGAACAAGACGCACAGTGGTGCCAGCAAGCGCTTCAAGCTCACCGGCTCCGGCAAGGTGATGCGCCAGCGCGCCGGTCGCCGCCACCTTCTCGAGCACAAGCCGTCCACGTTGACGCGCCGCCTGGCCGGCAAGACCGAGATGGCCCCGGCCGACGCCAAGAAGATCAAGAAGCTTCTCGGCAAGTGACGCCCCGCCCCGCTCGGGCGGGGCGCGCGTCGAGCCGACCGGGACCTATTCGTTTCCGGGCCGTGTGAGTCAGCCGCGGCCCCGTACAAGGAGTTAAACAAGTGGCACGCGTCAAGCGGGCAGTCAACGCCCACAAGAAGCGCCGGGCGATCCTCGAGCAGGCCAGCGGCTACCGGGGCCAGCGCTCCCGCCTGTACCGCAAGGCCAAGGAGCAGGTCACCCACTCCCTGGTCTACAACTACAACGACCGCAAGAAGCGCAAGGGCGACTTCCGCCAGCTGTGGATCCAGCGCATCAACGCCGCTGCCCGCGCCAACGGCATCACGTACAACCGCTTCATCCAGGGTCTGAAGGCCGCCAACATCGAGGTGGACCGCAAGATCCTGGCCGACCTGGCGGTCAACGACGCGAACGCCTTCGCCGCGCTGGTCGAGGCCGCGCAGAAGGCGCTGCCGAGCGACGTCAACGCGCCGAAGGCCGCGTAAGCGCTGCGCTGAGCTGTAACTGCTACGGACCCGCAGGTGAATCGCTCACCTGCGGGTCCGTGCGTGTTGGTGGCTGGGGCGCGTAGCAAGGGTGCGGCCCGGTGGTCGGGTTGTGCCCACCCGTCCCTCCCCCGGCTACCGCTGGGCGGGGGTACCTCCCAGCGGTAGCTGGGGGCGCCCCCGGCGGGACGATTGCCCACAACTTCGAATCGAGAGCACACCCCATGGCGACCCCCGAGCTGACCTCCCTTCGATCGCCGCGCGTGACCGCGGCGAGACGGCTCGCCAAGCGCAGCTTCCGCGGGAAGGAGCGCCGATTCCTCGTGGAGGGTCCGCAGGCCGTCCGTGAGGCGATGGCGCACCTCGTGGAGGTGTACGTGACCCCGGAGGCGGCCGCCCGCCACGCGGACATCGTCGACGCCGCCCGCGCCGCGGGCGCCCCCGTGCTCACCGCGACCGACGAGGTCGTCGCCGAGATGTCGGACACCGTCACCCCGCAGGGCATCGTCGGGCTGTGCCGCTTCCTGGACACGCCGTTCGAGGAGATACTGCGCGCCCGCCCCCGGCTGGTCGCGGTCCTCGCGCACGTCCGCGACCCCGGCAACGCCGGCACCGTGCTGCGCTGCGCGGACGCCGCCGGGGCGGACGCCGTGGTGCTCACCGACGCCTCCGTCGACCTGTACAACCCCAAGTCGGTGCGCGCCTCCGTGGGCTCCCTGTTCCATCTGCCCGTCGCCGTCGGCGTGCCCGTCGAGCGGGCCGTGAGCGGCCTGCGGGAGGCCGGGGCGCGGGTGGTGGCCGCCGACGGGGCGGGGGAGCGGGACCTGGACACCGAGCTCGACGAGGGGGTTCTCGGCGCTCCCACCGCCTGGATCTTCGGCAACGAGGCGTGGGGGCTGCCGGAGGCTACCCGCGCACTCGCCGACGAGGTGGTGCGCGTTCCGATCCACGGCAGAGCCGAGAGCCTCAACCTCGCCACGGCCGCCGCTGTGTGCCTCTATGCCTCCGCTCGTGCGCAGCGCGCTCCCGGAGGGTGCCGCTCCGTCACATCGACCTAGTAGGGTTGCCCCCTCTGGGGGCCCAGGGTCTGTCGTCAAAGGGGGCGTCCGGCCGCGAGCGGAGGGGGTGCGGGGATGGACGTCAGGACCTCCGGCGCCAGGTCGAGTGACGCCTGTGCGCCCGGAGCGCGCCTACCCGGAGGGTATGCGCGGTGGGAGCCGGACGAGGTGACGGCGGGCCTCGGCGTGCACCCGGACGACCTGCCCGACGGCCTGGTCATCGCCGATGAGACCGGCCGGGTCACCTGCTTCAACGCCGCGGCGGCCCGGATCACCGCGACCCGCCAGGCCGACGCCCTCGGGCGCAAGCTGGAGCGCGCGCTCCCGTTAGAGGACCTGGAAGGCCGTCGCTGGTGGGCGCTGACCGACCCGTACGGGGGGCTGGCCACCCGCGTCGGCCAGCCCGAGCGGAATCTGCTGCTGCCCGGCGGCCGTGAGGTGCTGGTCTCCGCCCGGTATGTGCGCGAGCGGCCGACGGGACCGGTGCGCCGCGTCGTGGTCTCGCTGCGCGGCACCGAGGCGCGCCGGCGCACCGAGCGCAGCCACGCCGAGCTGATCGCCACCGTCGCCCATGAGCTGCGCTCCCCGCTGACCTCGGTGAAGGGGTTCACGGCGACGCTGCTGGCGAAATGGGAGCGCTTCACCGACGACCAGAAGCGGCTGATGCTGGAGACCGTCGACGCCGACGCCAACCGCGTCACCCGCCTGATCGCGGAGCTGCTCGACATATCGCGGATCGACTCCGGCCGTCTCGAGCTGCGCCGCCAGCCCGTCGACATCGCGGCCGCGGTCCGGCGCCATGTCCAGGCGCTGACCGCCGCGGGGCACTCCTCCGAGCGCTTTCTGATCAAGGTCAGGGAGCCGCTGCCGGGCCTGTGGGCCGACCCGGACAAGGTCGACCAGGTGCTGGGGAACCTGCTGGAAAACGCGGTGCGCCACGGCGAGGGAACCGTCACCATTGAGGTGGCCCCCGAGCAGGCGAAGCCCGCCGCGGAAGGCCCCGCAGTCGAAAGGACCGCCGTCACCGTGAGCGACGAGGGCCCCGGTATCCCGGAGGAGTCGATGAGCCGCGTCTTCACCCGCTTCTGGCGGGGCAGCAAGCGCGGCGGCACCGGCCTGGGCCTGTACATCGTCAAGGGCATCGTCGAGGCACACGGCGGGACGATCACCGTCGGCCGGGCCCACGGCGGGGGCGCGGAGTTCCGATTTACCCTGCCTGTGGGTACCCCGGCCTACCTGGCCTGAGGAGCCCACGGGCCCACACCTCACCCGGGGCCCGGGGCGTCCCCCGGAACAGCGCGGTCCCACGCCCCTTAGACTCGGCTTTTGGCACCTTTGGCGCACCAGTGGTCGAGGCGGGTCGCGCAGCCAGCCAATCGGAAGCACGGGAAGAGATGTCGGCACCGAATAAGTCGTACGACCCTGTCGAGGTCGAGGCATTGAAACCAGAAGAGGTCGAGCGGATGCGGGACGAGGCGCTCGCCGCCGTCGCCACCGCGGGCGACCTCGAGGCGCTGCGCGAGGTGAAGGTCGCGCACACCGGCGACCGCTCGCCGCTGGCGCTGGCCAACCGCGAGATCGGCGCGCTGCCGCCGCACGCGAAGGCGGACGCGGGCAAGCGCGTCGGCCAGGCGCGCGGGGCGGTGAACAAGGCGCTGGCGGCCCGCCAGGCGGAGCTGGAGGCGGAGCGGGACGCCCGGGTGCTGGTCGAGGAGGCGGTGGACGTCACGCTGCCGTACGACCGGATCCCGGCCGGCGCCCGCCACCCCATCACCACGCTCTCGGAGCGCATCGAGGACGTCTTCGTGGCCATGGGCTACGAGGTCGCCGAGGGGCCCGAGGTCGAGGCGGAGTGGTTCAACTTCGACGCGCTCAACTTCCCGCCGGACCACCCGGCCCGTGAGATGCAGGACACCTTCTTCGTGCAGGGCGCGAAGGGGCAGCCGGGCGCCGCGTCCGGGGTGGTGCTGCGCACCCACACCTCGCCCGTGCAGATCCGGTCGATGCTCGACCGGAAGCCGCCGATCTATGTGATCTGCCCCGGCCGGACGTTCCGCACGGACGAGCTGGACGCCACCCACACCCCCGTCTTCAACCAGGTCGAGCTGCTGGCCGTCGACGAGGGCCTGACCATGGCCGACCTCAAGGGCACCCTGGACCACATGGTCTCGGCGCTGTTCGGGGAGGGCATGTCCACCCGGCTGCGGCCGAACTTCTTCCCGTTCACCGAGCCGTCCGCCGAGATGGACATGCAGTGCTACGTGTGCCGGGGCGCCTCGGTCGGCAACCCCGACCGGCCCTGCCGCACCTGCTCCAGCGAGGGCTGGATCGAGCTGGGCGGCTGCGGCATGGTCAACCCGCGGGTGCTGATCGCCTGTGGCATCGACCCGGAGAAGTACAGCGGGTTCGCCTTCGGCTTCGGCATCGAGCGGATGCTGATGTTCCGGCACAACGTGGAAGACATGCGAGACATGGTCGAGGGTGATGTGCGCTTCACCCGGCCCTTCGGGATGGAGATCTGATGAGGGTCCCGCTTTCTTGGCTGCGGGAGTACGTCGACCTGCCGGCCGGTGAGACCGGCCGCGACGTGCAGGCCAAACTCGTCTCGGCCGGGCTCGAGGTCGAGACCGTCGAGCAGCTCGGCGCCGGGCTCAAGGGCCCCCTGGTCGTCGGCCGGGTGCTGGCGATCGAGACGCTGGAGGGCTTCAAGAAGCCCATCCGCTACTGCCAGGTCGACGTCGGCCAGGCGAACGGGACGGGCGAGCCGCAGAACGTCATCTGCGGCGCGACCAACTTCGCGGTCGGCGACAAGGTCGTCGTCTCGCTGCCCGGCGCGGTGCTGCCCGGCGGCTTCGCGATCTCGGCGCGCAAGACGTACGGCAGGGTGTCCGAGGGCATGATCTGCTCGGCCGCCGAGCTCGACATGTCCGACGACCACAAGGGCATCATCGTGCTGCCCCCGGAGCACGAGGCCGGCTCCGACGCGATCGAGCTGCTGGAGCTGGTCGACGAGGTCCTGGACATCGCCGTCACCCCGGACCGCGGCTACTGCCTGTCGCTGCGCGGCATCGCCCGCGAGGTCGCGACCGCGTACGGGCTGCCGCTGCGCGACCCGGCCCTGCTGGACGTGCCCGCGCCCAATGCGCACGGCTACCCGGTCCAGGTCGCCGACCGGATCGGCTGCGACCGCTTCACCGCGCGGACCGTCACCGGGCTCGACCCCGAGGCGCACTCCCCGATCTGGCTCCAGCGCAGGCTCCAGAAGGCCGGGATGCGGCCGGTCTCGCTCGCCGTCGACATCACCAACTACGTGATGCTGGAGCTGGGGCAGCCGCTGCACGCGTACGACCGGTCGCGCGTCAGCGGGACGATCGGGGTGCGCCGCGCCGAGCCGGGCGAGAAGTTCACCACCCTCGACGGCACCAAGCGCGTCCTGGACGCCGAGGACCTGGTGATCACCGACGACAACGGCCCGATCGGGCTCGCCGGGGTCATGGGCGGCGCGAACACCGAGATCGCCGACGCCGTGCCCGACCCCGGGACCGGCGCCGTCCGCGGCACCACCGAGGTGGTCATCGAGGCCGCGCACTTCGACGCGGTCTCCATCGCCCGCACCGCGCGCCGCCACAAGCTGTCCTCGGAGGCCTCCCGGCGCTTCGAGCGCGGCGTCGACCCCGCGGCCGCCTCGGCGGCCGCGCAGCGCACCGTCGATCTGCTGGTGCTGCTGGCGGGCGGCACCGCCGAGGCGGGCGTCACCGAGATCATCGCGCCCAGCGCGCCCCGTACGATCACCGTGCCCGCCGACCACCCGGACCGGGTCGCGGGCGTCACCTACGGCCGCGAGACCGTGGTGCGCCGGCTCCAGCAGGTCGGCTGCGACGTCTACGGCGCCGACACCCTCACCGTGACCGTCCCCAGCTGGCGGCCCGACCTGCGGGACCCCAACGACCTCGCCGAGGAGGTCATCCGGCTGGAGGGGTACGAGAACCTCCCCTCGACGCTGCCCCGGCCGCCCGCCGGCCGCGGGCTTACCGAGCGCCAGCGGCTGCACCGCAGGGTCGGCCGTGCGCTGGCCGGCGCCGGCTATGTCGAGGCCCTGAACTACCCGTTCATTGGCGACGAGGTGCTCGACCAGCTGGGTCTGGCCGCGGACGACCCGCGGCGGGACACGGTCCGCCTGGTCAACCCGCTCTCCGACGCCGAGCCGGCGCTGCGCACCACCCTGCTGCCGGGCCTGCTGGCCGCGCTGCGGCGCAACGACGGCCGCGGGGCGCACGACCTCGCGCTGTTCGAGACGGGTCTGGTGTTCCGCGCCACCGGCGACGAGCCGCCGGCGGCGGTCCTGCCCGTCGACCACCGTCCGTCGGACGAGGAGATCGCCGAGCTGAACGCCGCGCTGCCCAGCCAGCCGCGGCGTGCCGCGGTCGTGCTGTCCGGCGCCCGTGAGCAGGCCGGCTGGTGGGGCAAGGGCACCCCGGTGAGCTGGGCCGACGCGGTCGAGGCGGGCCGGATCGTGGCGCGTGCGGCGGGTGTGGAGCTGACCGTCCGCCAGGACCAGCAGGACCCCTGGCACCCCGGCCGGTGCGCCGCGCTGCTCGCGGTCGTCGACGGCCAGGAGATCCTCGTCGGGAACGCGGGCGAGCTGCACCCCCGGGTCACCAAGGCCCTCGGCGTGGCCGAGCGCACCTGCGCGATGGAGATCGATCTCGACCGCCTGGAGCGGGCGGCCCTGGGCCCCGTCCAGGCCCCGCATGTGTCCTCCTTCCCGGTGGCCACCCAGGACGTGGCGCTCGTCGTCGACGCGTCGGTCGCCGCGGCCGACGTGGAGGCGGCGCTGCGGGCCGGGGCGGGTGAACTCCTCGAGTCGCTGCGGCTGTTCGACGTGTTCACCGGCGAACAGCTGGGGGAGGGCAGGAAGTCCCTGGCCTACGCCCTGCGCTTCCGCGCCCCCGACCGCACGCTGACCGCCGAGGAGGCCTCGGCGGCCCGTGACGCGGCGGTCGCGGCGGCGGTCGAGCGCACCGGCGCGGCCCTGCGCGGCGCCTGATGTCGTAACGGCCCGATCTGGTGGGGGCGCATCCCGTACGCGGGGTGCGCCCCCAACGCGTTGACGCACCGTCATCCCCCTCCCCGGCGCGATGTTCGACAACACAGCGATAGACAACTCACCCGATCAGGTGAGAATCGGAGTCCGGCTACTCATTTCGACAGGGGCTGTCGCGAGAATCGTCACGGTCGCACTGGCCCGCGCAGAACCGACCATCCGGGGTCCGGCCGACCGCCTCATTGGCCGGCGTTGGGGGGCGACATGATCGGGACATGGGAAGTCGGCGGCGCGTTCGTACGGGGAGGCCGGGTTCTGCGGGCCTTCACCCAGGTGGTGCCCTGTCTGTGGGTGCTCGGCGTCATCTGCTGGGAGCTGCTCACTCCGCATGACACCGAGGTCGTCCCGCTCCTCGCCGCCGCGCCCGCCATCGCCTGCGCGAGCAGCGGCCGCCGCAGATGCATCCTGCTGCTCGGCGGCGCGAGCCTGCTGTTCGCCCTCGCCCCGCCGACCGCCCTGGAGCCCGACGGCGACTCGGAGGAGCCACACGCGAGCCTGGTCAGCTGCTGCGCCATCCTCGCCGTGGTCGCCGCCAGCTATCTCACCAACGGCCGCAGGCTGCGGCTGGTCCGCGAGCTGGAGCAGATGCGAGCGGTGGCGGCCGCCGCGCAGGACGCGGTGCTGCGGCCGCTCCCGGCCCGCCTGGAGGGCATCGAGGTGGCGAGCGGCTATCTGTCGGCCAGCCGCGGCGCCGTGGTCGGCGGCGATCTGTACGAGGTGCTGGCCACCGCGCACGGCGTCCGCGTGATCATCGGGGACGCGCGCGGCCACGGCCTCGGCGCCATCAGAACCGTCGCCGCCGTCCTCGGCAGCTTCCGCGAGGCCGCCCACGACGAGCCCGAACTCGCCGACGTACTGCGCCGCCTGGACCGCGCCCTCCAGCGCCATCTGCGGGAGCGCGCCCTGGGCGAGCCCCACGTGGGCGAGGAACCCGGGACCCCGGTCGCCGAGGAGTTCGTCACCGTGCTGCTGCTCGAGGTGGCGCCCGACGGCGAGCTGACCGCGCTCAACTGCGGCCACCCCTGGCCGTATCTGCTGTCCGAGAGCGCGACGGGCGCGGCGCGGGTCCGCCGGCTCGACCCCGCCGAGGTGCTGCCCCCGCTCGGCCCCTTCCCGCTGCCCGACGAACTTCCCGCCGCCCGCTGCGCCCCGCTCCAGCCCGGCGACGCGCTGGTCCTGCACACCGACGGGGCCGAGGACGCGCGCGACGCACACGGGACCTTCTTCGACCTCGGCCCCGCCCTGGCCAGGGCCGCGGGCACCGGCCCCATCGACCCGGCGGCGGTCATCGAGGGCGTGCGGTCGGCGGTGCTGCGCCACACCGGCGGCAGGCTCGCCGACGACGTCGCCCTGCTGGCGCTGCGCAACGAGACCAAGGCCGGCTGAGCCCGGGTCACTTCACACCCCGTGCGAACGGACCTCCACTACGCTGGCCACACCGGGGGCATGCGGCTGGGCACGCGCATCAGGAGGGGGCCATGGAGCCCAACACACTGCTCGACTCCCTGCTCGACGAGGCCGGGATCTCCCACGCCGGGCTCGCCGCGCACATCAACGAGGCCGGCCGGGCCCGCGGCATGAGGCTGCGGTACGAACACACCGCGGTCGCCCGCTGGCTGAAGGGCCAGCGCCCGCGCGGCCAAGTGCCCGACCTGATCTGCGAGGTGCTCGGCGGGCGGCTGCACCGCGCGCTCACCCTCGACGACATCGGCTTCGGCACCCCCGGCTCCCCGCGTGCCCCCGCCACCCCGCTGACCGGCTTCGTCGAGCGGGCCACCGCCCTGTGGCGCTCCGACGAGCAGCAGCGGCCCCATGTCGTCACCGCCCCCGCGGTCACCGGCACCCCCGCCGTCATCCCGGTGTGGGAGTGGGAGAACCCGCCGGAGGACTCGGACGTCTCCCGCAGCGGCCTCACCCGCGTCAGCATGTCCGACATCGACATGCTGCGCGCCGCCCGCGCCCACTACGAGCAGCTGTACCGCAAGGCCGGCGGAGTGGCCACCAGAGCCCGCGTCGTGGGCTTCCTCAACGCCGAGGCCGCGCCGCTGCTGCGCGGCGGCTACCCCGACGCCACCGGCCGCCAGCTGCACCGGGCGACCGGCGGCCTGGTCGCCATCGCCGGCATCTGCGCCTACGACTCGGACGCCCACGGCCTGGCCCAGCGCTACTTCCACCAGGCGCTGCGGCTGGCCAAGGCGAGCGGGGACCGCGGGCTCGGCGCCTATGTCATCGCGCTGCTGGTCAACCAGTCCCTGTTCATGAAGGAGTACCGGCAGGCGGTCGCCTTCGCCGAGTCCGCGCTGCGCGCGTCCGGCTCGGACATCACCCCGGCGCTCGCCGCCGACCTGTACGCGATGCAGGCCAAGGCGTACGCGAGGCTGGGCGACGGGGCCGGGGCGCTGTCCTGCATCCGGAGCGCCGAGACCGCCGCCGACCGGATCCGCCCGGGTCAGGAGCCCGACGAGACCGGCTACGTCCAGCCCGGACTGGTCAACGTCCAGGTCGCGGAGGCGCTGCTGAGCCTCGGCGACCTCGGCGGCGCGCGGGAGAACGCCGCCGCCGCGGTCGGCACCCCCGCACACGACCGGGGCCGGGTGCACCGGCTCGCGATGCTCACCCATATCGCGCTGAGACAGGGCGACGCCGACCGGGCGGGGGCCACGGCGGTGGAAATGACCGAGCGGGCCCGCGGCATGGAGTCCCGGCGCTTACGCGACCGGCTCCGGGCGGTGCGGGAACACCTCGCCGAGAGCGGGAGCGCGGCGACTGCCGAAGCCGCCGAACTCATCGACGGGGCGCTGCGCGTGCCCCTCTGAGTCCGGTCCGCGCCCTCGTCGACAGCCTTGCCAACTGTGCGGCGGAAGGTGGCTGACAGTGCGATGGAAGAACCTGCGGGAGCGGACCGTGTACGAGAACCGGTGGTTCTCGGTGAACCTCGCCGATGTCAGACTGCCCGACGGCCGCCACCTGGACCACTATCTGATCCGGCTGCGCCCCGTGGCCGTGGCCACCGTGGTCAACGCGGCCAATGAGGTGCTCCTGCTGTGGCGGCACCGCTTCATCACCGACGCCTGGGGCTGGGAGCTGGCCGCCGGAGTCGTCGAGGACGGCGAGGACATCGAGGACGCCGCGGCCCGCGAGATGGAGGAGGAGACCGGCTGGCGCCCCGGCCCGCTGCGCCATCTGCTCTCCGTCGAGCCGTCCAACGGACTCACCGACGCGCGGCACCACATCTACTGGGCCGAGGAGGCCGCGTACGTCGGGCCCCCGGAGGACGACTTCGAATCCGACCACCGCGCCTGGGTGCCGCTCAAGGCCGTCCCGGACATGGTGGCGCGGGGCGAGGTGCCCGCCGCGAACATGGCGGCCGCGCTGCTGCTGCTCCACCACATCCGCTTCGGCTGAGCCCTCCGCTTCGGCCCAGCATGCGCTTCGGCCGACCGCCGGCGTCGCCCCCGCCGGCGGCCTGCCGACCGCGTCCCCCCCTCGGCCGGGCGTCAGCGGCCGGCGGCCTGCCACAGCGCCAGAGCCAGCGCGCATACGCCGGTCAGCGCGGCGATGGACCGCAACGGCCAGCGCCCGTGCTCCAGATGGCGTACGCGCGCGGCCAGTTGCTCCACATCCTCCTCGGACTGTTCCCCGCGGTGGTCGAGCAGGGCGAGTTGTCCGTCGACACGGGCCAGGCTGACATCGACCCTGCGGCGGATTTCCGCGAGCTCCACGGCTAACGCGGCGTGCTCGGGCTCGGTGGTCACGGGCTGTTCCCCTTCCAAAATGCGCTTCTGTGCACTTCTCACAACCCGAGTCAACCGCCTTCGACGGTGTCGCGGGAGAGTGTGCGCAGGACAAGCACGGGTCACCGCCGCACACCCCGTGTGAAAACCGTGTGACCGAACTGTGCGGGCGGGTCGGTCGGGGGCCCGGAGTGGTCACGCTGCGTCAGTACGGGACGCTCCGGGCGAAGGCTACGTCGGCCGCCGGGATCTCCTCGATCGGGCGCGTGTCCAGGTAGAACCACTCCGCCGTCGGGCCCGGAGCCGGAGCCGGAGCCGGACCCGCGCCGGGGTCCGAGCCCGGCGGCGCCTCGGCCCCGGGCATCAGCAGCTCCACCCGCACCGAGCCCGACGCGCGCTGCTGGGCGGCGAACTCCTCGATCTGGCTGCGGCAGGCGTGATCCAGATGGGTCACCGCGGTCAGATCCAGGCGGATCCGCGGCTTGCCGGACGCGGCGATGGCCTCCAGCGCCTCGATCACCTGGGGGAGGCGCAGAAAGGTGGCGTTGCCGGCCATGGTGAGATGGGCCGTGTCGCCGTCGGTGTGCTCCCTGACCTGCGTGCGCGACATGCGCAGCGCGGCCAGCACCACCCCGGCCGCCAGCCCGATCAGCACGCCCTCGAGCAGCGCGGTGGCCACGATGGCGACCGTGGTGAGGGTCATGACGACGAACTCGCCGCGGTCCTGGCGCCACATCTTGGGGAACTCCTGCGGCGCGAGCAGTTTCCAGCCGCTGTGCACCAGGACGCCCGCGAGGACCGAGATCGGGATCAGGGCGAGCACATTCGGCAGGAGCAGCGCGAACCCCAGCAGCCACAGGCCGTGCAGCGTACGGGAGACCCGGGTCTTGGCGCCCGCCTGGACGTTCGCCGAGCTGCGGGCCACGACCGCGGTCACCGGAAGCGCGCCGAGGAACCCGCACACCGTGTTCCCGACGCCCTGCGCGATCAGTTCGGAGTTGTAGCGGGTGCGCGCGCCGTCGTGCATGCGGTCGACCGCGGCGGCGGTGAACAGGCTCTCCGCCGAGGCGATGACGGTGAAGGTGAGCACCGCGCCCAGGACCGCCACGTCGGCCAGCCCCGCGAACTCCGCGGGCCCCGGCACCTGGACGGAGGCGAACAGATTGCCCACCTCCAGCGTCTTCACCTCGACGCCGGGCAGCGCGGCGACCGCGATGCCGATGCCCACCGCCACCAGCGCGGCGGGCATCTTGCCGACGGGCCCCGGCACCTTCTTCCACAGGAAGCTGAGGACGACCGTGGCGATGCCCAGCCCGGCCGCGATCGTCGTCTGCGGGTCCCGCAGGGTGTCGGCGACCAGCCCGGGGAACCCCGCGATGTTCTCCAGGGGGGTGCCCGGGGCGCGGGCGTCGGACAGCGGATACGACTGGCTGAACATCAGCGGCAGGCCGATCCCGGCGAGCATGCCCTGGACCACGGCGACCGAGATGGCCTGGAACAGCCGGCCGAGGCGGATCAGCCCCAGCACGATCTGGAGCACCCCGGAGGCCAGCACGATCACCCCGAGCATGGCCAGGCCGTGTTCCGTCACCGTCTCCAGGACCAGCGCGGTCAGCCCCGCCGCTGGCCCGCTGACCTGGAGTGCGCTGCCCCGGGCCGCCCCCACCACGAGCCCCCCGACGACGCCGGAGATGATGCCCAGCTCGGCCGGGGTGCCGGAGGCGACGGCGACGCCGATGCACAGGGGGAGGGCGACGAGGAAGACCACGAACGAGGCGGTGATCTCGGTCCCCAGGTCGATGCCGCCTGAGCGCCCGGCGCCCGAGCGGGGCTTGCCGCCCCCGCCCCCGCCCCGGGCGCCGCGCCCGGCCGGCCTTGGCGGCGGCGCGGCGGGCTGTGGCGGCGGCGCGGTCGGCGCGGCCGGCGGAGCGGCTCCGTAGGGCGGCGCGGCGGTCCCGTACGGAGGGGTGGCGGCGGCTCCGTACGACGCCTCGGCGCCCCCGTACGCCAGGTCGGCGCTCCCGTACGGCGCGTCGGCGCCCCCGTAGCCGGGCGCGGCGTTCCCGTACACCGGGGCACCGTTCCCGTACGTGATCGGCGGGCCCGCCGCATGGCGGCCCCGGGCGCGCCGGGGGGTGCTGTGCCCGGTCAGCACGGATGCTCCCGGAAGCGGCCGTCCTCGTCGAGCTCCCAGAGCTCGCCGGTGTCGACCTGGTAGAACCAGCCGTGCAGCCGCAGCCCGCCCTCCTCCAGCCGCCGGCGGGCCGCGGGGTAGTCGCGCAGCGCGGACAGCTGGTTGCGCACATTGAGCTGCGCCATGCCCCTCAGAGACGGGTCCTGGCAGCCGCCGGTGATCTCCGGGACCAGCCCCGGCCGGGCGAGTTCGAGCCAGGCGCTCACCCCGGGCAGCGTCGACAGATCCGCGCCGGACTCCAGCGCGCCCATGGCGCCGCAGTGGGAATGGCCGCAGACGACGACGTCCCGCACCCCGAGCACCTCCAGGGCGTATTCGATCGTGGCGGCCTCACCGGAGACCAGATGCATTCCATGCGGCGGAACTATGTTGCCCGCGTTGCGCAGCTCGAAAATCTCCCCGGGGCGGGCGCCGGTGATGTGGGCCGGTATCACCCGGGAGTCCGAACAGGTAATGAACAGCGCTTCGGGGAATTGTCCTTCGGCCAGTTTCCGGTACTCGTCGCTCGCGAAATCGGCGCGGTACCGAAAAGAGCGGGCGTGTTCGACCAAGGCTTTCACGGTGCCTCCTGACAGCTGGCTGGACCAGGTGTCATGCACCGTAGGCAGGCACGTGCCAGCGGAAGGTTAAGCGAAGGCCAGCGGGGGGCCAGAACTCGTCCAAGTCCGGTTTTTGCTCGCAACATCACAAAATCAGGGCCCGCCCAATGAGCCTCTTGTAGCGTGTCGGCTCCGACCGGGGGATTCGTGTTGTCCGTATTCACGGAAGAGACAGGACCCATGACCGTACGAGCGCTGCTCATCGAGGACGACGAGACGATCGCCGAACCGCTTGCCGAAGGGCTGGCGCGCTATGGGCTGACGGTCCATCACGTAAGGACCGGCGCGGCCGGACTGGCGGGTCCTTACGACGACATCGTCCTGCTCGACCTCGGGCTGCCGGACATGGACGGCATCGACGTCTGCCGGGGCATCCGGCAGGTCTCCGACGTACCGATCATCATGCTCACCGCGCGCGGCGAGGAGGCCGACCGGGTGCTCGGCCTGGAACTCGGCGCGGACGACTACCTGGCGAAGCCCTTCTCCATCCGGGAGCTGATCGCCCGGATCCGGGCCGTGACCCGCCGCACCGGGGGGCGGGCCGAACCGCCGCCGGCCGACCGCCCCGCTTCCGTTTCCGCTTCCGTTCCTGCTTCCGCTTCCGCTCCCGAGCCACCGGCCTTCCCCCACTTCCCCCGGCCCTCCGTGGACGGCCCGCCGCCCGCCCCGCCCCTGGTCGTGGACCGGCGCACCCGGCAGGTGTGGGTGGGCGAGACGCTCCTCTCGCTCACCCCCAAGGAGTTCGAACTGCTCGCCCTGCTCACCGAGGACCCCGGCGCGGTCTACTCCCGCCAGCAGATCCTCGACCAGGTGTGGGACCCCCACTTCCACGGCCCGACCAAGACCCTCGACGTGCATATCGCGGCGCTGCGCCGCAAGCTGGGCGACCCGGCGTGGATCCAGACGCTGCGCGGGGTGGGGTTCCGGCTGGCCGTACGCACCCCGGAGCGCCGGCCGGAACCGGCGCCGTTTCCGGCGCCGGAAACCGAGTCCTGGTTCACCCCCGCCCACCACTCGTTCGAGCCCGCCCGCCCATGAGGCGCCGACTGCTGCTCAGCTATCTGAGCCTCGCCGCGCTGGTCCTGCTGTGCCTGGAGATCCCGCTGGGGTTCGTCTACAGCCGGGGCGAGCGCGAGCGCGTGGTCACCGCCGCCAAGGAGGAGGCCGACTCGGTGTCCGCGTACGCCTCGCTGTCCATCTCGGCCGGGCGCGCGGAACGCGAACTGCGCCCCCGTGTGCTCATGTGCGCCGAGCGCATCGGCGGAAAGGTGCTCGTCGTCGACGGCCTCGGCCGCCCGCTCGCCACCTCCCACGACCTGTCCGCCCAGGAGGCCCGGGAACTCGCGTCGCGCCCCGAGATCGCTGCCGCGCTGGGCGGCCGGTCCACCGCCGACGTACGCACCTCCACCATCGGCGGAGTGCGATCCCTGTCCGTCGCGGCCCCCGTCACCCACGGCGCCGAACTCCAGGGCGCCGTACGCATCATCGTGCCCACGGAGGCGGTGTCCGCGCGCATCCACCGCATCTGGCTGCTGCTGGCCCTCGCCGGGCTCGCCGTCCTCACCGCCCTCGCCGCGGTGGCCTTCGGGCTCGCCCGCTGGATCAGCCGCCCCATCCTCCAGGTCGAACGGGCCGCCCGCCGCCTGGCCGAGGGCAGCCTGGCCACCCCCGTCCCCACCACCGAGGGACCACCCGAGATACGCAGCCTCGCCGCCACCTTCAACCAGACCGCGGCCCGCCTGGAACACCTCCTGGCCTCCCAGCGCGCCTTCGCCGGAGAGGCCTCCCACCAGCTCAAGACCCCCCTCGCCGCGCTCCGGCTGCGCCTGGACAACCTGGAGCCCGACATCGCCGGCCACGCCCGCGACAGCCTCACCGCCGCCATGACCGAGACCGACCGGCTGGCCCGCATGGTCGAGGGACTGCTGGCGATGGCCCGTATGGAGGAGAGCGCGGGCACCCGCGAACCCGTCGGCCTGGACCGGGTGTGCGCCGAGCGGACACGCGCCTGGGCCCCGCTGTTCGAGCAGCACGGCGTCCGGCTGGTGCGGCACGGCGAGTTCGCCGGCCAGGTGTTCGCGGTGCCCGGGGCCATCGAGCAGATCGTGGACAACCTGCTCTCCAACGCCCTGCGCGCCTCGCCCGTGGCCGGCACCGTCGTCCTCGAGATCCGCGCCGCCCCCGCCGACCGCCGCCACCACCGCGCACCGCGCCCCACCTGGGTCGAGCTGCACGTCATCGACCAGGGCCCCGGCATGACCGCCGAACAGCGCCACCGCGCCTTCGACCGCTTCTGGCGCGCCCCCGACGCGCCCAAGGGCGGCACGGGCCTGGGCCTCTCCCTCGTCCAGCGGCTCACCCACGCCAGCGGCGGCGACGCCGCCCTGCGCCCCGCCCCCGACGGCGGCCTCGACGCGGTCGTCCGCCTCCAGGCCGCCACCCCGCCCCGTCCCTCCGCAACCCGCCCCGCGAGCCCGGCCCACCGGGGCAGCCCCGAACCCGCCCACTCGTGACCGGCCCCGTAGCCAGGGCATCTCCCCCCTTGGAGTGCTCCGCGCGCCGGTGACGTAACCGCGCGATCCCCGAGGCGTTCTCATCCCGTCCGACCGATCCACGGTCCGGGAGGCCAAGATGCCCGCGGTGAACGCCGAGGTGGCGGTATTGATCGTCGGCGGTGGGCCGGTCGGGCTCACCGCCCGGGCGCTGCTGGAGCGCTGGGGTGTGCGGGCGTCGCTGGTCGAGAAACACGGCGGGCTGTCGCCCTTTCCCCGGGCCCGGCTGGTCAATGTGCGCTCGATGGAGATCTACCGCCGGCTCGGGCTCGCCGACACGATCACGGCCGACGCGTTCGCACCGGAGTACGGCCGCATCCGCTTCCGCGACACCCTGCACGACCGCGACTTCGCCACCGCGCCGATGGCCGGGGTCAACGCGCCGGTACCCGAGAGCCCCGCGATCGGCGTGGTCACCTCGCAGGATCGGCTGGAGCCCACCCTGCTGGCCGCGGCGGACGCGCCGGTGCGGTTCGGGGTCGAGCTGATCGACCTGGCCGAGGAGGCCGAGAGCGTCGTGGCCCTGCTCGTCGACCACCGACGCGGTGCGGAGACTCGCGTCCGCGCCCGCTACGTACTCGCCGCCGACGGCGCGAACTCCACCGCTCGGCAACGGCTGGGCATCGACACCACCGGCCCCGGGGCGATGGGGGACTTCACCACCGTCCTGTTCGACGCCGACCTCAGCCGCTGGTGCGCCCACCAGCCCGCCGGGGTCTACTTCACGGCGCACGGCATGTTCGCCCCGCTCTACCCCGAGCGGGGGTGGGCCTGGTTCGTGCCCACCCCCGAAGACGCCGCGCGCGCCGACTGGTCCGGCCTCGTCCAGCGCGCCCTCGGCCCCGGCGCTCCCGTACGAGCGGAGGTGTCGCGGGTCCAGCACTGGGTGATGAACGCGTTCGTCGCCGAACGGTTCCGCCACGGCCGGATCCTGCTGACCGGCGATGCCGCACACGCGGTGCCCATCGTCGGCGGCCTGGGCATGAACACCGGCATCGCCGATGTGCACAACCTGTGCTGGAAGCTGGCGGGTGTTCTCCACGGGTGGGCCGAACCGGGCCTGCTGGACACCTACGAGACGGAACGGCACCCCGTCGCCCACCGGACGCTCCGCCAGGCGGTTGCCAACACCCGGCTCATGCTCGACGTACAGAACCGGCGCCGCGAGCAGCTCCGGACCGGCGAAGCGGCGTCGGCCCGGGTCGAACTGCCCTGGTCGGACCGGTACTTCGCGCAACTCGGGCTCGTGCTCGGCACCACCTACCACTCCGACGCCGTCCTCACCGACCACACCGCCCCGCCCGAGCCGTCGGACACGGGCACGGACTATGTCCCCACCGCGAAGCCCGGCCATCGCATGCCGCACCTCTGGCTCACCCCCGACCGCTCCACGCTCGACGCCGTCGGCGAGTGGTTCACCCTGCTCACCCCCGACCCCGCCCACTGGGAGCGACACCTCACCGCGGCATGGCCGCTGCGCATCGAGCCCCTTCCCGGCCAGCACGCAGACCTCTGCGACCTCGGCACACACGGAGCGCTGCTCATCCGCCCCGACGGCCACATCGGCGCCCGCTGGCGCGAGCGCCCACCGAACGACTCCACCCTCCTCCGGGCCCTGACCACCATCACCCGCTCTACGGAACCAGAAACGGGTTGCGGTTGAAGATCGTGGCGCCGATGCTTCCACCGTGAAGATGCATGCCAACCAGCTGACGGTGTCGCCCGAGACGGTGCGCACGTTGGTAGACCAGCAGTTTCCCGAGTGGCGGAGCCTGCCGGTCAAAATCATCGCCGCGCAGGGTACGGTCAACGCCATTTTCCGCATCGGCGATCAGTTCACGGCTCGATTCCCTCTCGAGTCCGCCGCGGATGTCGACGCGACGCGGCGCTGGCTGAAGTCCGAAGCGGAAGCGGCTCGCGAGCTGGTGGGTCGCACGCGTTTCCCCACGCCCGAGCCGGTCGCGCTCGGTGAACCCGGGGCGGGCTACCCGCTTCCGTGGTCGGTGCAGACGTGGCTGCCCGGGATCGTGGCCGCCGACGAGGATCCAGCCGAATCGGTGCCGTTTGCCCGCGACTTGGCCGATCTCATCGGCGACCTACGCGCGATCGACACGTGTGGCCGCACATTCGCCGGCACGGGTCGAGGGGGCGAGCTTCAATCCCATGACGCTTGGATGGAGACCTGTTTCACGCACAGTGAGCAACTCCTGGATGTTCCTCGGCTTCGACGCATCTGGGCAACTCTGCGTGATCTGCCGCGAGGTGCGGCTGAGGACGTCATGGCCCATGGCGATCTGATTCCTGGCAACCTGCTCGTGTCCACCGGCCGGCTTGCGGGGATTCTCGACGTTGGCGGCTTCGGCGCGGCTTGCCCTTCTCTGGATCTCGTGAGCGCGTGGCATTTGCTCGAGGCCGGGCCGCGGCAGATGCTCCGCGACCACCTGGGTTGCGACGACCTTGAGTGGGAGCGAGGCAAGGCCTGGGCCTTCATCCAGGCGATGGGGTTGGTCTGGTACTACGTCGAAAGCAACCCGGCTATGAGCCGGATGGGCCGACGATCCCTGGAACGCATCCTGGCCGACGAGAGTGCGGGGCAGGTGTACTCGTAGAAGCCCGATCCCGTCTTGCGGCCCAGCCGGCCCGCGTCGACCATGCGCAGCAGCAGCGGCGGCGGGGCGTACAGGGGCTCCTTGTACTCGCCGTACAGACAGCCTTCCCGGCGAGGGGCGGAGTCCGGGAGCACCTTAAGCGGTGCCTCTGCGCCCGGCGGATAGATCATGACCGCGACGCAACAACCACGTCTGCGACTACCGGCCAGTACCCGTTGCTCAAGATCAAAAAATGTACGGTTGGCGATACAGACAACCGATCATGATCCGTCCAGCGTGGACGAGTGCCATCCGCCCCGCCGCCTGACTGGATCCTCGCTCGCCGCCGGGCCGTCGGCGACCGCATCCGCGAGCTGCGACGGTGGCGCAACCTCACCCAGGAGGAGCTCGCAGACCGCGCCGGCATGGACCGGCTGGCCGTGAACGGGATCGAGCTGGGTTACCAGTCGCCGGGACTCGACACCCTCATCCGGATCGCCGAGGTCCTCGAGGTGCCTCTCGCCGAGCTGGTGCGCGACATCGGCTCGCCGCTGCCGCCGGAATGAGCCCATCGCTCGCGCCACGGGGCGGGTGAGGTGAGCTCGCGGTCCCCATTCGCTCGAGTGCCTATAAGAGATATCCCGTAATGCCAGGTCAGGCGTGTTTTCCTGTGGACAGTTGCCGGTTCGTGGTCAGCTGTTGATCTCCAGTTTCAGGTTGTGCAG